>NZ_PJBP01000178.1 GCF_002836415.1 Psychromonas sp. MB-3u-54
TAGGCTCTATTTCACTTCAAATGTTTTTTAGCTTTTCTATTATCCAGCCGTGGATTGCACTATCACTTGTGCGTGGATGCCATGCCGCTATGACCTTAAATGTCGGGGGCAAAGCTGCTATCTTTAATTGTTTAACCTTACTATTTGGTAATAACCGCGAAGGATAGAACGCAATCATATCGGTCGTCTGAAGAATGTCGGGCACGGCAGAAAAACTAGGCACTGACATAACAATATTTCGTTTAAGATCTCTTGCTGCAAACCACTTATCATGTGAGCCGCGTAAATTTGCGCGCGAAGGTGATACCACCAGCTGCGGGTACGCTGCAATTTGCGCAAGTGTTAAAGGTGCTTTTATAAGATAGTTGCCGCAACCAGTAATGCATAAATGTTGCTCTTCAAGCAACGTTACATAGGCTAAGTTATCGGGTATAAATTCTGGAAAAGTAATTAATAAATCAAGCTCACCCGCCGTAATTAGCTGATTAACATTGTCGGAGGCGAAGTCGCGTACTATCAGTTTTAAGCCCGGCGCCTCTCGCCTGGTTATTTTAAAAAGCTGCGGCAACAAGGCTTGTGTTGCGTAGTCGGTAGCGCTAATAGTAAATACGCCTTTATATGTTTGAGGTATAAACAGATCGGGCTCAAGTAACGTCTCCAGCTGCTTTAATATATGACTAATAGGTTGTTGCATAGATAGCGCTTTGGGTGTTGGCACCATGCTATTGCCCTGGCGAATAAATAAGCGGTCATTAAATAAATCACGTAGCTTGCGCAGCTGCTCGCTAATTGCTTGTTGGGTTAACCCCATTTTACGTGCAACTTGTGAAAGATTTTTTAAATCAAGCAAGGCATTGAGCACCCTGAGCTGTTTAATATCGAGCCTACTAATACCATTCATAATTGTATCTCAAACAAAAAAGTGTTGTTTCAAATTGTATCTTTAAAACGCTAAGCTTACCAACATTGCTTAAGCAACTCATTAAGCATCAAAACAATTAAATGATTTCTATCAGTTTGCTTTAAAAGAGAGTTTTATGAAACAGTCTATTCCAAATACCAGCACGTTATTTTCATCTGTGAAGCTGGGTCCTTTTACGCTTAAAAACCGTGTTGTAATGCCACCATTAACACGTTCTCGCAGCAGCCAACCAGACAATATTCCTAACCAATTAATGGCAAATTATTATGCTCAGCGTGCCTCTGCAGGCTTTATGGTTACCGAAGGCACCCAAATAGAACCACGAGGCCAAGGCTACGCATGGACTCCAGGTATACATTCGCAAGCCCAAATTGAAGGTTGGAAAAAAGTAACCCAAGCAGTGCATGCTAAAAACGGTATTATTTTTGCTCAGTTATGGCATGTTGGTCGAGTGTCTCACACTAGCTTACAACCAAACGAAGCTCAGCCGATAGGCCCTTCGGCTATTGTGGCTGACAATGTAAAAGTATTTGTTGAAACAGGCCCGAGTGAAGGCGCGTTAGCCGATCCAAGTGAGCCGCGGGCACTTACTACCGAGGAAGTGGGTGAACTGGTAAATATGTATGCTCAAGCAGCACGTAACGCACTGGAGGCTGGCTTTGATGGTGTAGAACTTCATTGTGCTAATGGTTATTTAGTTAATCAGTTTATTTCAGAACATAGCAATAATCGTGATGACCAATACGGTGGTTCGCTGACCAACCGTCTGCGTTTTTTAAAAGAAATAGTTGCAGCAGTAAGTGACGTTGTTGGTGCACAGCGTTTAGGTGTTCGCTTTGCGCCTTTATTTGCAAGTACCAACGAAACGCGTGTTTACTTAGGTTTAGTAGAATCAGACCCACACAACACTTATGTTGAGGCTGTTAAAGCGCTTGAGCAAGCTGGCATTGCTTACTTATCCATAGCTGAAGCGGATTGGGATAATGCCCCGGATTTACCTGAGTCATTTTATAAAGCAGTAAGATTCGAGTTTTCGGGGCGCATTATTTATGCGGGTAAATATACCGTTGAAAAAGCAGTTAACATATTAGCTAAAGGCTATGGTGACTTATTTGCCTTTGGTCGTCCTTTTATAGCGAACCCAGATTTACCTGAGCGCATTGCTAATAATTGGCCGCTAAACGAAGCCGATCCAGCCACTATGTATGGCGGCTCTGAACTTGGTTATAGTGACTACCCATATTACAAAATCAGTTAATATTATAAGGCTACGGAGGGCTTGGTTAATTGGTGGGGAAGTTGATTTTTTTAATGGATGATTTAAAAGAATATAAGATATGGATGTTCAGCCTTTTTATCCAGCCTTTTTTAAAGGTAGCAAAATCGTTCAAGCAGACAATTGTCCGCGATCAACTACCTTTATCTCAATTGCCTCATTAAGTACTAATAATGACTTAGCTGTGTTTTGCTTTGTTGAATATTTTAGGGATTCGAAGTGCTGCAATAAATGCGGCAGTAAATACAACGGCAACATATGCAAACCAAGATATCTGGTATAAGCCTAATAAATAACTTAGGGTATGAGATATTAAGAATACCAAGGCTGCTGAGAACGCTAAGTGCTTTATAGCTAAAGACTCTTTACCTATAAGTTGCCCTAAATAAAAACCAGCACCGCCAATTAAACCTGCAATTAATACATTTATAGCAATACTCAGAAAATTAATGTTTACACCTAAGTCATAAATAGAGTAATAACGAAGAATAAAACCGAAAATAATCAGAAACACGGTAAATAGGCTTGCTTGTTTGATAATGCTCAATGGAACTCCTTGTACAGTTAACGCCAGCCACAAAAGCCAGCTTTTTTATGTCCGACTTAATGGCCTTGTTAGCTGGTTGTGACATGTTTTTTTGTTGCCTGCATATCACGCTTGGCTAATATTGGTTTTAACTTGAAACGACAAACCAATTCATTTAATACAGTAATTTAACAAGCTATTGCCCAATTGCAAGCAGGGAAACTTAATTCCTTAACACAACTCTCAGGGTAAATTGATCTAACCCGTTTAGCTCAATTTGAAGCGTTAGAATTGCCCCTTTTCAAATATAAAATCCACGTTGCCGATGATAATTTTCCATGCAGACTGAATGGCCAACTAATATTATAGTCATAAAAGGTTATTTCAATGGATGATGAAATAACCTTTTATTGTTTATAAAAATGGGTGACTGAGTGAGTTAATGTAGTTAGTTATAAGGCTGTTTAAATATGACAGATAATAAACGTTATTCTCCTTTCAAAACTCATTACGCAGATAGGGGGGATTTTAGCCAGCAAGGCTGATCACTTATTTGATGCGCTTGGTATTAGAGTGAATGTGTTATTATTTGCGGTATTAAATGAATTTCTGGAAAAAAACTGTGCTATCAAATCGCTCAAATGAAAAAGAAATTCTCGATTTAGGTCCGGGCAACTACAGCGCGGAAGAGTTTACTCATTGTCAAAAAATGCTATATCGCATCAACCAAATTCTTGGATTCTTTCACGGAACCGTTAATGTTTTAAAGAAAGATGGGGAAAAGTCGCATGTGATGGACGTTGGTTGTGGCGCAGGATTATTTATTCTTAATCTCAGTTGCCATTTTCCAAAGATGACATTCCATGGTATTGATATCTCATCTGAAGCGATTGATATGGCCAATCATGAGAAGTCTGTATTTAGAGCGGATACCTCAAATGTGAAATTTGAGAAAATGACTGAGCCCAACTTAACATTTGGCGAAAATAGTGTTGATGTCATTTTGGCAACAATGGTTTGCCACCACATGAGCAACGAAGAAATTATTGAATTTTTCAAACAAGCATTACACACCACAAAAAATAAAGTCATCATTAATGATTTGCACCGTAACATCATTGCCTATGGGTTTTATCGCCTTTTTAGTCCAATTTTATTTCGCAATAGGCTCATTACCTATGATGGTCTTATCTCGATCAAACGCGGCTTTATCCGTCAAGAACTAATAACACTGTTAGAACAAGCTGGTATGAAATACTACCAAGTTAAATGGTGTTTCCCATTTCGTTGGAGAGTGATCATTTGGAAGAAGTAGTCATTATCGGTGGTGGCGTTGCTGGACTATCGTGCCTAAATGCATTGCTTGATCAAGGTATATCGGCGCTTTTAATCGAAGGCTCAAGCATCGGTACACCTAAAATGTGTGGCGAATTCTTAGCACCGATTGCGGCACAGCAACTACAGTTTTGGGACATTGATCCTCTTATCCCCATTCCTCATGCCGCATTCTATGCTGGAATTAGGCAATTAGATATTCACTTCACCAAGCCCTCTGCTGCTATCTCAAGAAGTGACGTTGAGCTAAAGTTAGCTGCACGAGCACGCCGGTTGGGTGGACGCATCCGGGAAAACATTTATCTGGAGTACACAACAGCAGCCACTGAGAGAACGCCATTTTACTTCAAATTATCCACTGGTGAGATTATTGAGGCTAAAAGTGCTTTTTTTGCAACGGGTAAACTCAGTAACAACCAAGACAATAACAAAATTGCGCTACCCTATTTTGGTTTTAAATTACATTTTTCCCATACCGAAAATGATCATAGTCTTAAGATGTTCAGTCTGGATAAAGCTTATTTGGGCATTGTTCCGATCACCGAGACATTAAGTAACTGTGCCTGTTTGGCAAAACGAGAAGCGGTTGATGCTGCAACTTCGCCGAAGGAATACTTTAGGCATCTAACACAATCTCATCCGGTGCTTAAAAAAACATTCACTCCGCTTGATCTTAGTACTATTGATATTCTGTCGGGTCGCGCTCCTGCATTTACTCAAAAAAATCCGCCTAGCTGGCCTAACAGCTACTGGATAGGGGATACCTTAGCATCGCTTTACCCCGCTATTGGCTCTGGATTTGCACATAGTATTGATAGCGCTATTCAAGCTGTGCAGTCTTACTTAAAACAACAACCTAAGCTGTATCGGATCAATTATTCGAAATCGATTAAAACAAAAGTACGGTTAGGCAGTCTATTTAACGCCGTATTACTGCAACCTAAGGTGGGTCAATTGGCTCTTCCTGTACTAAAACGATCACCTAAGCTGATGAACCTTGTTCTCAAAAAGCTTGATTATGTTTAATTCGGTTGGTTTACCTTAAGTAACATTGATTCTAAAGTTAATCCAGGTCCAAAAGCGCAACTAAAAACAGTTTCTTGATGATTATTAACCGTCAAATGGGTCATCAATTCTTTCAAAACAAACAAAATGGTGGCTGATGACATATTTCCATACTCACGCATCACATGATAAGCATGCTTGTTTTTGTCTTTTGTAATACTCAAGGCCGCTTCACAGGCTTGTAGTATTTTCATACCGCCTGGATGAATTGCATAGTGATTAACTTCGCTGATCGCTTCCTGTCTCAAGAGTTTATCCATAAACGCCGCAATCCCTGACTCAATCACTTCTGGAATATAAGATTTTAAAACAATATCAAAGCCTGAATCACCTATCTCCCATGCCATATCTTCGCTGGTCTGTGGTAATAAATCACAATTGAAGGCCTCGATCGATAGGCTTTTTTGATTCTCTATCATAGGCTGAACCAGTGCCGCTGCGGCACCATCTGCAAAAATCGCATTTGAAAGTAAATGATCCAAATCTTCATCATTCTGGAAATGCAGACTGCAAAGCTCAACACATACAATTAAAACAACAGCCCCTTTATTCGCGCGACAGATATCATCCGCCACTTTCAATGCGTTGAAGGCACCATAACATCCCATAAAATTGATTGCCGTGCGTTTAGCATTAGTGCGCAGCTTTAATTGCTGCACAATTTCAATATCTAAGCCGGGGGCATACATGCCTGTACAACTGACTGTAATAACATGTGTGATATCGGAAAATGTGGCATCGGACTGCTCCATACATTGCTTGATAGCAGCAACCGCTAACGGCAGCGCATGCTCCTTATAAAGTGCCATACGCCCTGCTGTGCTTAAGTCGGGGGATGATATGTCACTTCTGGAATTTGAGAGATGCCCCATATCGTTTAGCACTGTATACCGCGATTCAATACCCGTCGCTTTATAAATGGATCTAAGCATTCTTTTTTTTGCGGCACTCAATTGCAACCGTTCTGAAATGAGCACTGAGGCTTCACTTTGCTTGAATTTGTGCTGTGGCACTGCGGTTCCAATGGCGCTAATACTACTTTGCATCCTCGTATCCTGCTTTATAAAAATTAAAGAGTAATATTACCATCTTAGCGCATAAAGCCGCTTCCATCAGGTGGGGGATATAAGCCTTTTCTTTTGTTCTTATAAAAGGTTATCTCAATGGATGATCAAAGAAGCTCTATTATTGTTTATAAAAATGGGTGGTTTGGTTAATTTTGCAACTATTAAGCAAATGAAGGGGGCTAGTTGAATGGTCTCGTTGATCGTTTGCCGGCAGGTAGGTTTCATTTAATAAACGGTCGAACGTTGCCGAATATCGGGGCATAAATATAGCGTCATTTGATTGCACAAGGCGCTGTAGTAATAAATCGATTAGCTGAGGTTTCGAATGGCACAAACAAAAAACGCAGCTTGGGCTGCGTTTTTGGGGTATTAACTGAACGAGTAGGGTTAATTTAAGTTCATTTCTTGTTCTGTTTCGTCAGCAGTTTCAGGTTCAGTCAAATCGGGCTTTTCATGTAAATCTGCTTTTAATTGACCTTTGCGGTGCTTTAATACTGTATCTAATTTTTTAGCTGCACTCGCAATAGCGGGGTACATAACCGAATCGTTACCTTTAGCGGCAATGCTGGTTCCTTCATAATTAGTGCGAATTTCAACATCAAACTGACCATGCTCTTTAGAAATGATGATATCTAGCGAGATAAGTGTGGGGAAATGAGTCGCTATTTTAGCGAATTTTTCTTCTACGTGCTCTTTGATGCTATCAGTAACATCAACATGGTGACCGGAAATATTTATTTTCATATATTGTCCTTAACAAATTTACTTGCCAAATCTATCGCGTATTACATCTTTATATTTACATAAATAAACTCGTTGTACAAATGTAAGCTTACATAATTTGACATACATCAAGTGAGTTGTCGTATCCGTGTTTACATAATAATATGTGTACAAGAATTAACATGACCACCCAAGATTATTGTCATAAAAGGTTATATAAAGGGACTAAGTTGTCAGTTGACTTGTTAGATATTAAATTTTTGTTTTTTTTGAGGGGGAATCAATATTTCTAGAGAGACTAGCCTAGCCAATTTTACTCACTCTCATCAGTTAAAGGCGCGATTAAGCATAGCGAATATACATTTAAAAGATCTATTTCTAAGTTGGTTTTAGGACGATTGTGAGTTAGTTTTCTAGGGTGAAAAGAGGCATAAAGTCTTAGCTTTTCTTCTCTATTATCAATTTTAACAGCCAAAATAGACTAATAAGCCTTGTCGATTGAACTGTACAATCGTCAGGTCATATTTTTAGAGATACCTTGGTAGATTAGGTTAGCAGCTATGACAAAGCCCTGAGGAGTTCAATGCATGGAGCTAAGATTTAGGGCATCAAGGCGTATTAACCACATTAAATAGTTATGGTGATGTACTAGATTATCGACAAGCAGTGTTGATTAAAAAGCTTCATACACCGAGGCAAGAGCAACGTGTTGATATGGAGGCTATTATTGCAGCAATTATTAAACAAATGAAGGGTGCTAGTTGAACGGTCTCATTTATTGCTTGCTCAAAAATAACTTTAATTTCAGGTCGAATTTTGCCGGATTTCCAAGCATAAATATAGCGCCATTTGATTACCAAAGGCGCTGTAGTAATAAATTAATTAGTTCGGATTTGATGTGACTGTAATCAAGACACGATGATATCTGACATCCTATATTGGGGCGAATATATGCCTCAGAACGGATGTGAATTATTAAAAAAGCAAAAAAACTGACCCTAGGCTCCACCTTGTCTACATACTCAATAACAAGTGTAATTCAACACGCTGGGAACAAAAAACGCCTCCATCAGGAGGCGTTTTTACACAATAAAAAAATTAATTGACTATGATTTAGCGCGTCGACCAAGCATCAGACCAAAAAGCCCTAAAAACATTAATGCAAGTGATGACGGTTCCGGTACGGCGGTGACTACTCGTATCCAGTCACCGGGCTGACTAACTATCATGTTCACCATGAGAAAACGGCTCCCTACACCAGAGTACTTGTCTGCACCTTCCATACCACGAGCGTTAAAACCACCCGGGTAAGTTGTTGCCAATGCACCGAGAATCGGCGTGCTTGATGCCTCGTATGCGCCAAGTTTATCGGACATAACACCGAGGATCGTGCCATCGAAGGCCCATTTCACTGCGTTATGGATTGTTGTCACCCCTATGTTATTAGGATTATTGAGAAAGATCATATGGCTATCCACCACCATTCCTCCACCAACTACACCTTGATCTGTGGAAACTCCATTCCCCAATAAAACACCTTGCTGTTCATCGAAGCCTTGTTGTGCCAAATTGGTCACCGAAGCATCCTCCGCGGCTGATGGTGCAGCGATAATTGACGCAAAATTTCCATTAGAGCTTACGGGCCCGGTCACATTGATTAGGGAGGCATTAGCGTTCATTGTAACCAAGGCACTAATCCCTAGCATACATTTCAAGATTGTTTTCATGATTGATTCCCTTAACTATTTGGTTGTTTGAAAGTCACTGCCTTAGAGGCCAGAGATCGTAATAATTATTTCTACACTAAATAAATTTGCAAAGGTCATGCCAAAAACAATTACTGTTTGATTTCAAAAGCTTATGTTTTATTGAGCAAATGGTTTTTGGTTTTATGTAAAGAATATCGACAATTTAAAGCGTAAACGAATAAGGAAAACAAAAAACTATATATTTTTTAATTACTTATATACGTAAAAGAGGTTTTTTTCGATCTGTAAAGTTTTCTGACATCTACCCTAACAAGAGAGATAACCCCGAAGATTCCTTGTCATTCACAGAATCATTGGACAAATCTATATCGTAATCAAACCACTGGAGGATGGGGTCAGGTCTGAATGGCACTGCATTAAGCCTAAAATGTATGGATAATGGGGGGGCAGTGTGATTTTACATTCGGCGACAATTTAATCTAACTTATTAAGCGCATGTTTATAGGTCTATTTATACCAAAAGAATTAATGAAGTGATCAATGATTGCGAAGGAAAAATCAGCACTAATAGGTGTGAGTTGCAGGAGATAGTTATTCTCACTTCACAAAAATCGTCTGGAACGATTTTGAACACCTTTAGCTGACCACGAAGTGGTGAAGAACAGGATGTTCTGAATAAAACTCACAACGCAGTTAGGGATGGTTTTAACCAGCAAGGGTGCTCACTATCAAGATTTGGATCATCAAATAGAGATAACAGGGAAAGATCTGGTGATGTAACAAAAGTAATTCCTTTACCGGTCTCATTTTCAGGTGTCGGAATTTCGATTCCCTTAAGGTGATAGATCTTACCTTTATGCTGCCCGGCTGATTCTAAGTAACTAGAATTAACATGACCACCCAAGATTATTGTCATAAGAGGTTATCTCAATGGATGATGAGAGAAGCGATATTATTTAAAAAACGTTAACTAGATGAATTAACTATAATGTCGCCCATTGTTAAGTCGCCTTTGCCGAGCAGCAAAGGCGATAGAGACAGACTAAGACTTCTCGACCTCCTTCTTCATAGGTTTCTCGTTTTTAAAGGAATGACGGGTTTCTGATTTGATGATAAAACCTTCCTTCCTGAGCTTTGGATCACTGGCATTGTCCACTCTGAAAACGTTCTTGTCGACGCAACGATGCAGTTGAATTTCCACATAAAAGGTCTCATTAGGTTTCATGAAATCATTGATATCAATACCATTGGCATGGTATTCAACAACATGATAGAACACGAATCCATCGTCGGGACGTGCGATGATGCGGAATCCTGTGAGTTTGTTTTTGGTCACTAGATCGTAATCAATGTAATAAACAAGATGATTGGGGTGCGCTACATTTTTTTGTCGATCAACAAAAAATCCTTTGGTCAAATTGTTTGGATTGTGACTGTCTCCCCCCAAAAGGAATAGGTCGTAATCGTTAACCGGGTCGCCCTGATCATCTTTTATGATGAATACTAGCATGACGTAACGATGCGTTCCCTTCTGCGTTTCTTTAGTCAATACTTCCAGAGCGTTGGCGCGGTCAGTATAATCGGCTTTGCTATCGACGGTCAGGCATTTTAAAATTTCGCTAACCTGAGGCTTGTTCTTTGCTTTTGCAGACAGCACGCTACGCATAATCCCTTTGTCCTTACCGGAATGGCTGGCACCCGGAATCACACCCAAAGGAGCTAATGAAGGACGTTGTAATTTT
Source organism: Psychromonas sp. MB-3u-54 (assembly GCF_002836415.1). GTDB lineage: Bacteria > Pseudomonadota > Gammaproteobacteria > Enterobacterales > Psychromonadaceae > Psychromonas. The sequence continues at coordinate 10,366 of NZ_PJBP01000178.1, forward strand.
CCTTCTACTTTAAGAAGTTGAACCTTTATTTCATCAGCCCCGTGAGTAACCGTCTCGAACTTCTTTGTTTCCACTAGTTTTATCATGCTGTAGTTGATATTGGCACAGGCAACACGAACAACCCCATCGGACCCAGCCTCTGCCAAATAACTGTTAACAAAGTCATATAACTTTTTGTCAATCGTCTGCCCGGTGAGAACAAAAGGAAAGAACTTATGTTCAGCAGGTTTATATTTGAGGTAAGACTGTGCCAAATCAATCTGCTGCTGACTGCCCAGTGACAGCCAATCAAGAATCCGTTGCCCGGGCTCTACTCCGGAAAACCATGCTTTAATCCGCCCAACCCGTTGCTTGCCGAGGGCTGCTAGCGGGGAGCCATGATTCGCAGGCGCAAGCATGACCAGATGACGCAACGGTGATTGTGAAAGTAGAGAACCCCGATAGAAACGATCCAGCCATTCGCGCACTACGGGTCCACCGGTGGAGTGGGTAATGCACGAAAAATCCGCGATTCCACCAATGCCATCGGATATCTGATCATGCAATGAGTCGTGAAATGCCCGTGCAATATCAGCTACGTTGACTTCATCATTAAAACTAATATAACGGCCTAGCCAGATATGCTTGATCTCAATTTTAAGCTTGTACTGATTCGCCTGTTCTGCCAATGCCTCGGGCAACAAACCATAGGTACTGGTATCGACAACACTCCAACCATGAATAAAAATCACTATCATACAAATTTCTCCTTCGTCCTTTTATAGGGGGCCGTAATGATCCGATCTGGAGAGGGTTATCTTTCTCCTATCATTTAATCAGTAACCCTATGATTAAATTTAGAAATTATTTTGAAATAACCTGCACTATGAAGATTGTTGCCGGATCAGCTGAGAATCACTTTTGTGTATTCCACTTCTATTTAATGTTAGTTCCTTTCCTAAGTATTGGTATTAGCCCCAACTGCTAATTTCATGATTTCAGGCAAAAAGCAGATGTCCGTACCTGGATCTCCTCACACTTGATGATGGCTATAATGGCGGGTATTTGCTTTTCTGTTTTTTCACTGTTCGCTCGAAGTCATAAATCGATTAGCTTGGATTTGACTGTTCGCTCGAAGTAATCAATTACAATTAGCGGATGTTAAATACTTCTATGATGGTTTTGCTATCCCCGGAGAAGTGGGTGATTGAGTGAAAATTGAAGGACATAAGGAGACGGCCAGGATTGTCAAAATAGACTATGCCAGGCAAGCCATTATATTAAATTGACCATTAAGCTGGCAGCAGGGGGATGGAATCGCATTAAGTTATAAGGGATTGAGTCCAGATTTAGGTGTCTTGGAGTACCATTAATGACATTAAAAATATCAACTTAATGAGCAAGATTGAATTGTCAATAAATGTGAAATAACGCTGAATACCCTATTATCTATAGATTTTAGGTTTAATGTACTGCTATTCAGGTCTGATCCTCTAATTTACTCCTGATTCCCCCTATATTTCACTCTTTAATTATTTCATCAAAATTTACTAATTTTCATTTTTTCGACTCATTTTAATAACTTATCTAGTTGCAAATAGCGTCAAGCAAAAGTGTTAATTAAGTGAACTTCAATCACAAAAATAACGCAAGAGCACTTTTCTGTGATGGACTGCTCATTTTTTATTCAGCAAAACATGATCCAGCTCTTTGTCTTGGGCTATTAAAATAGTGTATTTAACATACTATAGCGGCATGCTTATTTGATAAGAAAATTATTTTTTAAGTGATAAGAGAAGCGACTAAAATGAATGCTTATTCTTTGTTTAATGCATGCAAAAAGTAAGTGTTTACTTTAACTCTCTTCCTCATTAAGACCATTAAGGAGAATGCTCGTGAGTTTTGAAGATAAAAGTAAAGCAGATCAATACTGGCAGGAGAATATTAATTTAGTCATCAAACTGTTAGTTATTTGGGCAACGGTATCCTTTGGCTTTGGTATCTTGCTGGTAGATGTACTAAATGCAATCACCTTTATGGGATTCAAACTGGGTTTCTGGTTTGCACAACAGGGCGCGATATATGTGTTTCTTGTACTGATTTTCTATTACAGGGCAAAAGCAAACAAACTCGATGAAAAATACGGTGTTCAAGAAGACTAAGGATTAGCATAATGGATGTTCAAACTTTAACTTATACAATTGTGGGCATGACGTTTGCCCTTTACATTGTTATTGCAATATGGAGCCGAGCAGGCTCTACTAAAGAATTTTACGTAGCAGGCGGCGGTGTACACCCCATTGTCAACGGCATGGCGACAGCAGCAGATTGGATGTCTGCAGCATCATTTATCTCATTAGCAGGTATCGTTTCATTTGTTGGTTATGATGGTTCGGTATATATAATGGGCTGGACGGGTGGTTATGTATTACTTGCACTGCTAATGGCGCCTTATTTACGTAAATTTGGTAAATTTACTGTGCCTGATTTTGTTGGTGATCGCTACTACTCTCAAACTGCGCGTACTGTTGCTGTTATATGTGCACTGGTGGTCAGTTTCACTTATATCGCAGGCCAAATGCGTGGTACAGGTGTTGTATTTTCACGCTTCTTAGAAGTCGACATTGATACTGGTGTTTATATCGGTATGGCCGTTGTTTTCTTCTACTCGGTATTAGGTGGCATGAAAGGCATCACTTATACACAAGTTGCTCAATACTGTGTAATGATTTTTGCATTCATGGTGCCCGCTATTTTCTTATCAATTATGATGACCGGCCATTTCTTTCCACAGATTGGTTTTGGATCTGAATTACTGGATGCCTCTGGTAATAATTCAGGCGTATATCTGCTTGATAAATTAGATGGATTGTCTACCCAACTCGGTTTTGCCGAATATACAGTCGGCACAAAAGATACGATTGATGTGTTCTTCATCTGTGGTGCATTAATGTTTGGTACTGCCGGTTTACCGCATGTTATCGTCCGTTTCTTTACCGTTCCTCGGGTTAAAGATGCACGTACTTCTGCAGGTTGGACATTAGTATTTATTGCCATTCTGTACACTACTATTCCTGCATTAGCCGCTTTCTCTCGTGTAAATATGATTGAAACAATCAATGGTGCCGATGGGCAAGGTGTTTCTCACGCAGAAGCGCCAAGTTGGATCAATAGCTGGGAAAGAACCGGTTTGATCGCATGGGATGATAAAAACGGCGATGGTAAGATGTTCTATGCTAAAGGCGAAACTAATGAGATGACGATCGATCGCGATATCATTGTATTAGCAACACCTGAAATAGCTAACTTACCAGCTTGGGTTATTGCATTAATCGCTGCTGGTGGTCTAGCTGCTGCACTGTCAACCTCTGCCGGATTATTACTGGTTATATCAACTTCTGTTTCACATGATTTACTGAAGAAAAATATGATGCCGGATATCTCCGATAAGAGGGAGTTAATGTATGCACGAATGGCAGCCGGTGTAGGTGTCCTTATTGCAGGTTACTTTGGTATTAATCCCCCGGGCTTTGTAGCCGCAGTGGTTGCGATCGCGTTCGGACTCGCCGCCTCCTCTTTATTCCCTGCAATAACAATGGGTATATTCTCTAAGAAGATGAATAAAGAAGGCGCTATTTCAGGTATGGCTGCAGGTTTACTGTTTTCAATAGGTTATATTGTTTACTTTAAATTTTTAAATCCAGCTATAAACACTGCTGAACACTGGTTATTTGGTATTTCACCAGAAGGTATCGGTTTATTGGGTATGTGTCTTAACTTCGTTGTCGCTATTCTGGTTTGTCGCATGACAGCACCAGTACCTCAAGATGTACAAGAGATGGTTGAAGCCATTCGTTTCCCTAAAGGATCAGGTGAAGCATCAGATCATTAATATAATGATGTAATTAAAAAAGCGCTTCGGCGCTTTTTTTTAATGCTTTTTTTAGCCACCTATCTATACCCGCAAAAACCACAACACTCGCAATCCTCAACTTATAGTCAGGTGCATATGGATAATAGTGAATTACAGCCAATTATTGATTTCATGCGTAAATTAGCCCCTTTTGATTCATTGCCTGAACAGGGTATCAAGCAATGCTGTCAGGCATTAACTATTGCCTATTACAGTAAACAACAGAAATTAGTACCCGTAGACAGTAACGCTCCGCAGCTCTATATTGTTCGCAGTGGTGCTTTTGAAGTAACTACCGAACAGGGAGATCTCATTGACCGAGTGGGTGAAGGCCAATACTTCGGATTTAGCGGTTTGCTATCGGGAGAAAAAGTCGTTAACCAAATACATATTTTAGAGGATGGTTTGGTTTATCACTTACCTGCTAAAATGTTCGACGAATTACGTGCCAACAGCCAATCATTTGATCGTTTCTTTAATCAAGCCTTTGCCAAACGCTTACGTAATCAAGGTACACTCCAACATGATAATATCAGCACAGCGCGTATTACCCACATCATGTCCAGAGATCTCACCACGATCACAGCCGATGCCAGCATTCATCAAGCCGCACTTTTAATGTCTAAAAAACGTCTCTCCTCTCTGGTAGTGGTTGATCAAGAAAAATTGTGCGGTATTCTAACCGATCGTGATTTGCGCAATCGCGTGTTAGCAAAAGGACTTAATGGCGATCTATTAGTCGGGCAAATAATGACTAAGGATCCGGTTATCATTGAACCTAATGTATTGATGTTTGAAGCCATGTTAAAAATGAGTGAAAATAATATCCATCATTTACCCGTCGTGCATGTAGGTCGACCAGTAGGGATCATTACCAGCACTGACTTGATCCGCAGCCAAAGCTCTCAACCCCTGTTGTTAATTGGTCAAATAGAGCGTCAAAATAGTTTAGAAGCGCTTATTAAAGTCAGCCAGAAGATACCTGATTTATTGCACAATTTAATCAGCAGCGATGCTAAAGCCATTGAGATCGGCCGTATTCTCACCTCGGTAACCGACTCATTAACACGGCGTTTAATCGTATTAAAACAGGAACAGTTAGGTCCGGCACCAATGGGATTTTGCTGGTTAGCTTTTGGATCACAAGGCCGCCAGGATCAAATGGCAGGCTCTGATCAAGATAACGCCTTGATCTTAGAAAGGGATACCACAGCGGCAGAAAAAGACTACTTTAAACAACTATCGGAGTCCGTATGCAGTGCTTTAAATGAGTGTGGCTTTCCATTTTGCCCGGGTAATATCATGGCCCAAAACCCGCAATGGCAATTAACATTACAACAATGGCAGCAACAGTTTTCAAGCTGGGTTAAAACGCCACAACCGAGCGCATTATTAAATGCCACTATTTTTTTTGATATGCGCGGAATATTTGGTGATTTAACATTATTGAACACTCTGCAATCTAGCGTATTAAAAAATACCAAAGGTAACGATATATTTATTGCTGCGCTTAGTAAGAACGCTCTGCAATCAACACCCCCATTGGGTTTTTTTCGCAGCTTTGTTATTGAACGCGACGGCAGTGAAGTTAAAGGAATAGACTTAAAACATAAAGGTAATGCATTAATCAATGATATTGTCAGAATCTATGCTTTAGCTGCAGGTATAAATGAAGTAAACACCACCAAACGTCTTGAAAGTTTAATGGCCAAATCTAAGATAGATAAAGATATTGCAATGAGTTTGTTAGATGCATGGGAGTTTATCGCCCATAAACGCCTGATCAATCAAGGCCAGCAATTTAACAATAATGAACCCGTATCTAACTATATTTTACCCGACAGCCTCTCTTCATTGGTGCGTCATCAGCTAAAGGATGCATTTAAAGTTATCCATGAAGCGCAGGGCACCGTTAGGCTAAAATTTTTAAGGCAATTTTGATGTTTAAGCAATGGTGGTTACAGTACAAATTAAAACGGCTGATTAAAAACAGCAAACTTGCCGCGCTAAAAGCACATTACCAGTACCTGTTAACCCATCTTCATCAGCCCATTTCTGACATTAAGTTATTAGCATTAGATATTGAAATGACAGGCTTAAATCATAAAAAAGATCAGATGGTCAGTATTGGTGTTATCCCTATTATCAATGCCGAAATCCAACCTCAGTTTGCACAGTATAAATTAATGAAAATAGAGGGTAGTGTCGGACAAAGCGCCGTTATACACGGTATTTTAGATAAAGATTTGGCTAATGCATTACCACTGGAAGAAGTTCTGCAGTGGTTGTTTGAGCAATGTAAAGATAAAGTATTAGTCGCCCATCATGCTCAATTGGATTTACAATTTTTGCGACAATCATTATCAAGCTCTGGAGCACACTCTTTTGCCTTGTTGGGTATTGATACCTTAATCATTGAGAAGGAGCGAGAACAGCGTAAGCATCCGGTTTTAAAAACGGGAAGTTTACGTTTGAACGCCTGCAGAGAGCGTTATAATTTGCCTATTTATAATGCACATAATGCATTAACCGATGCATTAGCTTGCGCTGAATTATTGTTAGCGCAATTAAATAAGATGGGTGGCTTGGATAATATCACTCTGGTGCAGTTGCTCACTAAGCGATAATGACAATGCTAGGAAGCAAAAAGCAACGAGTAACCTGCTTTACTCGATTAAGTTAGTTTTCCTATCCTGTTTGTTTACAATCCTTTATGCTCGACTTACTTTGTAAAATAACTAATTAAGAAAGGAAGTGTTATGCGCATCACCGCTAATTTTGATTCAGGTAATATCGACGTTATTAATTTGAAGGATAAAAAAGATATCCAACTGGCTATTCGTCCGGACTTTGGGGGCGAGTTTTTCCAGTGGTTTAACTTTCGACTGGAAGGGGAGGTTGGTCAGCAATATATCCTTAATATCCTTAATGCGGGTGAAGCTTCCTATCTTGAAGGCTGGGAAAATTATCAAGCGGTGGCTTCTTATGATCGAAAACATTGGTTCCGGCTGCCAACATTTTATAAAGAGGGAAAATTAACTATTGTGGCAGAGCTGGATTGTGAAACAATTCAAATTGCCTACTTTGCGCCTTATAGTTACGAGCGCCATCAGGACTTACTGGCGGCTGTACAAACACATCCGCTGGTGAGTTTAGAGCACTTAGGTGAAACCCTTGATCAACGTGATTTAACCTTAGTTAAAATTGGCGATGGTGATACTAATAAACGTAATATCTGGATCACGGCGCGTCAGCATCCCGGTGAAACGATGGCTGAATGGTTAGTCGACGGGTTAATGAATAGTTTACTTGATAGTAATAATCCTACCGGCAAATTATTATTGGATAAAGCCAACTTTTATATTGTGCCTAATATGAATCCCGATGGCAGTGCGCGTGGACACCTTCGCACTAATGCGGCAGGCATTAATTTAAACCGTGAATGGTTGAACCCAAGTTTAGAAAAAAGTCCTGAAGTCTTTCATGTGATCAATAAAATGGAAGAGACGGGGGTTGATTTATTTTATGATGTGCACGGTGATGAGGCATTACCCTTTGTTTTCCTGGCGGGCTCAGAAGGGTCTCCGAGTTATAACAACAGACTTGCGGTTTTACGTAAGCGTTTTTCTGAAGTGTTTATGTTAGCGAGTGCTGACTTTCAGTCTGAATTTGGTTATGACGTTGATGCGCCGGGTAAAGCTAATATGACCGTGGCAACAAATTGGGTTGCAGAACGATTTGATTGTCTTGCTAATACCCTAGAGATGCCGTTTAAAGACAACGATAATTTACCCGATCCAACCATGGGGTGGTCACCGCAACGTTCGCTTAAGTTAGGTGAAGCATCATTGGTTGCTATGTTAGCAGTGGTTGATGACTTACGTTAGTTTATCAAGCACTTAATCTTTAAATAAAAACTAACGAAAAAGCCCGGCAAGTATTACTTGCCGGGCTTTTTGTTTTTTGAGCGCTTTAAATTGATCTGGCTAGGCGGCTTGTGCTTTTACAATAAAATAATGGATGATCCTATTATTTTTTGGTCTTCAACTAACGACTGCATGTCCATCTGAATGTGGGTGTAAAAAGGATTATCGATTGCTATCCCACATCACATTGCATTTATCCCTGACCGCAGCCCTGAGTAATTCGATCAAAGGCAAGGCGCGATGCGAGAGGCTGATGGCCGGTTCGTCGTCTTCATCTTCCAGCTGTTTTATCGATGCTTTTGGCTCAGTCGACTGCTTGATGGCCGCCTCCAGACGAACCAGAGCGGCTTGCACATCTTCTGCACCGATAGCACCGGGTACTGTGCCACTGTGGCCCATTATTTTAAGCAGTTTGACCGCCACGTCACCGAACATAGTTACGTCCGCATAGGCCGGACATGAAAAAGTTATCAGCATAATCACTTCCTCTTTATTGAGTTGTTCATTTATTGGGCTCTATTTATCCCTTGAATTTCTTCTTGCTTCAAAATGTTATTCAAGAGAATAGGGTGATTTTATTCATCGATTGAGGTCATACCGCAGCAACCCTGATTTTATGAATTAACAAAGCGACGGCTTAGTATCGTCAATAGGGTGAACACACTCGAACAATAACACTTCTAATAGTTTTACCATCAAAATCCTATCAATTTAAAATTGTAAGGAATGCAGACCCCGACCTTATGGAAGGAAATTACCTTGTTGACGGCGGTCCAAGTGAAAGCAAATTATTCCACTCATTATCTGTATTAATTTTATCATCATCGCGCTTTGCCGCAGATTGTTGAGAAGTTCGGTTAATCTTCAATAATACACTGTTATTAATGGTTAACGGGCTGCGCATGGAGAGAATATAATGATCGGAACGGTTGCTTATTCAGCGCTACCGCCTATTTCTGCCCCTCCAGTTTTTTTCCAGCTAATTGATTTCTACTAAGCTTACGTTAAGTAAGGTCAAATATAATGTCTTTATTGCTAATCATCCGTTTCAATTTTTTTCTCTGCAGCAGTGCAGATTTTAGATGGCTTAGGTTCAAATAATAAGTGCATAACTTGAATAGGTAAAAAATGAGATGGCAAATAGTAAGCAGGTGTTTGAGTGGATAACAAAACCATATTTTAAATTAACCAAGCAAGTTAGCTGAGGGCAATTCAATATGAATAAAAAAGGGTTAAAAATCTTTACCGTATTATCTCTGTGCACTGCCGTGGCTCAAGCCGAGGTGGAGTGCCACGATCCTGTCGGCAAGTGGCAACCGCGGCAGCAACTTCGTCATAAATTGGAGCAAAAAGGCTGGCAGGTTAAACGCATCAGAGTGGATGATAACTGTTATGAAGTAAAAGCATTAGACCATCACGGGAATAAAATAGAGGCACGATTCGGGCCTGCTGAGCTGGATATTTTAGAACTTGAGGTTGAGGTTGTCGGTACGGAGAAAATTGAGAAGTTTCTGGAAGATCACGGCGAGGCGCAACCTTATACCAATTCCACTAATTAAGTGATCTGTTTAGGCGCCGGAAAAACGCATGAAAGCAAGGCATTGATTGCAGTAACTAGTTGTTCTAATTACAAAATCAATAACGAAGCTAGCATGTGTTTTAATCAGCATAAATGAACAGAAAATTAATGGATTTGGTATTAGCCAGCCATCAAAGATAAAAGCAATAAGGAGATTATTAAATGAACAGATTGATAATGTTAATATTTTTTGTTTCATCGCTTATTTTTGCGGCCTCGTCTCAGGCGCGCACGGTTAACTTTAACACTGAACTGACAAATTATGGCGGGAGCGGTGCCTATCTGGTGTTATATCTTACGGATGCTAACGGTCAGTATCAGGATACGCTATGGGTAGCGGGGAGGAAGTCAAAATACTACAAACATTTAAGAGGATGGACACGCAGCGCCGGTACTCAGGTTTTTTCATATGACGGCTTAACCGGGGCGAGCAGGGGACAAGGGGAGACATTTACGATAACAGTTGACGTTGCGGATAGTTTGATCGACTCCGGGTACCAGCTCCGAATGGATACCGCCGTTGAAGACATGCGTGAAAATCGTAATGATGTGGTCGTGCCTCTTAGCAGTGAAGGGGCGGGTAAAGCAGTATCCGGTCGCGGTTATGTAAAAACCTTCACTTATACTTTTAATTAATAGGTTAGGTATCTGATTTTGCTACGTAAACTGCATTCTTATTTAGGTTTGGCGGCCAGCATACTGGTCGTTCTGCTGGCTATCAGCGGCGCCGTTCTGGCGATAAATCCCGCTCTGGATCGTGCTCAAGCTAAGGTATCCGGCACTGACCAAATTAGCGTGGCGGATGTGGCCGCTAATATTGCCCATCTTTACCCCAATGTAGAACAGCTGCAGCGTAAGGCTTCGGGCAGTCTTATCGTTTATTACAGTAATGCTGATCAGGCGGGTGCGGATCTTGTTGATCCCTTTACGGGAGAAAAAATTGCGCCTTACTCTCTTTCACCTTTTAAGCGCTGGGTGCAAAATTTTCACCGATCGTTTCTGCTTGATACTCCCGGACGCGCCGCGGGTGGTATCGGTGCGCTGCTGATGGTTATTTTGAGTATTTCCGGCCTGTTTATGCTGCGTACACGGCAGGGCGGCTGGCGGAAAATTTTCCGTCCGATGCCGGGGTCTATTAAGCAGGATCTGCACGGTCACTTCTCGCGTTTTGCGGTGCTGGGGTTAATTCTTTCGGCCTGTACCGGCGGTTATATGTCAGCGAGCCGATTCGAGCTGATACCTGTCTATCAGCAGGTTGATCCTGCCTTTCCGGAAACAGTTAATGGCGGTAAACCCGCCGCTGTTGATGGGTTACCTGCATTACAAACTATCGCATTAACGGATCTGCGAGAGTTAGTTTATCCCTATCCGGGAGACAGCCTAGATGTTTATTCACTGCGCACCGATCAGGGGGTGGGCTTTATTGATCAGGCAAGCGGAGAGCTGCTCTCTTACCAGATGGTTGGCACTGCGCAGAAGATCTATGAATTTATTTATATGTTACACACCGGGGAAGGGCTGTGGTGGCTGGCTTTATTAGTCGGGCTCGCTTCATTAAGTGTGCCTTTGCTGGCGTTCACCGGCCTGCAAATATTTATGAAACGCCGACGCAGCATGATACGTATTAAGAATAATGCCACGGCCAACAGTGCCGAGATAGTGATTTTAGTGGGCAGTGAAACTAACAGTACCTGGGGATTTGCGAAAACACTGCATGATGCGCTGAGTTTGTCGGGTTATCGCGTTCATAGTAACAGCATGAATAACATTGCCAGTACTTACCCTAAAGCTAAGAAGATGTTTATTTTAACTTCTACTTATGGTGATGGTGACGCGCCCGCATCCGCGAAGCTGTTTATGAATAAAATAAAGCGGTTTACCAATCATTCTAATTTCCAGTTTTGCGTATTGGGGTTCGGCGATCGCAAGTTTGATAGTTATGGCCAATTTGCGCTTGATGTTAATAATGTTTTGCTTGATAAGGGCTGGAATCCACTCTCCAGTGTCGACATTATTGATACACAGTCAACGCAGGCCTTTAATCGTTGGGGGACAGTAGTGGGATCCTTAATGGGCTTAGATCTTGACCTTATTTATCGTCCTCCTCGTATTAGTACGCAATTATTGCAGCTGGTGGACCGTGTTGATTACGGTGCTGAGGTTAATGCGCCAACCGCTGTCCTGCGTTTTATCCCGGCGGAGCAAAAATCAGGTAGATTTTTTAACAAACTGCGCCGTAAACCCCGATTACCGCAATTTTCTGCTGGAGACTTGGTTGGTATTTTACCGACAGAGTCAGACAATGCGCGCTTTTATTCACTGGCCAGCGCATCGAAAAATCGTCAGCTGGAAATTTGTGTGCATCAACATCCGCAGGGAATCTGTTCCAACTATCTTTATAACCTGCAGCTAGGCGACTGTATTAAAGGATTTATTCGGGAGAACCCCACTTTCCGTCCGCAGCGGGAGCAAAGCTCTATTCTTTTAATTGGGGCGGGTACGGGGATAGCACCGCTGATTGGATTTATAAGGAATAATCACACCCGTCAGCCGATGCGCTTGTATTGGGGAGGACGGGATCCGAACTCTGATTTTCTCTATCGGGCCGAGCTTGAACAATATTTGCAGGATAAGCGTTTAACCGAGTTAGTCACCGCGTTTTCGCGCACTGAAGAGCGTTGTTATATTCAGGATAAACTGCTTGCCGATGCGCCGAAAATTCAGGCATTAATTAGTGAAGGAGCACAAATACTGGTCTGTGGAGGCCGGCCAATGAGTAAATGTGTCAGCGCGGCTATTACCGAGGTGATCTCACCGCTGCAGATCACATTGGAAGATTTGAAAGCGCAGGGACGTTATCTGGAGGATGTTTACTAAATTAGCACCGGGTTTTTAATTGTAAAATAAAAGGCTTGTGAATAAATTCGGAAGCCTTTATATATTCCACATTCTGCACCTGATTTTAAAAGATGATAAAGGCATGGCTGTCCAGCCTTCTTGCTTTCTTGCCTTCTTGCCTTCTTGCCTTCTTGCTTTCTTGCCTTCTTGCTTTCTTGCCTTCTTGCCTTTTAGCCTTATTGCCTTATTGCCTTATTGCCTTATTGCCTTTTAGCCTTATTGCCTTTTAGCCTTTTTACTCTTTATTTTTGATTATTTTATTGAAAATATTCTAAACTAAAAGGGCTGTTGTCCTTTAGTGCTGCTAACCTATACCCATGATACTTCAAGATGCAAAGTCAGCAAGGAACATTGTGCTGAGATGCTAGGCATAAAATTGAAGGTTAGTTATTCTACAGAGAGATTTTATAACAACGCAGATTGGCACAATTTACCTTGCCCTACGGGGCGCAAGGTCGAAAACCAGCGCTGCGTTGCACCCATCGAAAAGGGAATAACCATTACCTCATGTTGCGTCTGCTCTGGTCTACGACCTTGCGCCTGACAAAGCATCTTGAAGTAACATGGGTATATAATAAACCTTCAGATTGAGTTGATGACGAGCGGCGCTTTATTCTGCTCTGATTGTTTTCAACTGCTTGATAAAAATAGACCTTCTAGCTTTACAGCTATCATTGAGGCATTTCTTGCCTGAGTCTTTTAAAGGGAAAATATGACTAGTAAACCAAGTAAAACCCAAACTTCATTTCTGCGCAGATTGCTTGTCGCCTACTTGATTGACAATGATTTTAATACAGTGCCCAAAATCATCGATGCGACGGGAATGCCCAGAAGAACCGCACAAGACACCATCAAAGCCCTGCATGAAATTGAAATTAAAATAGAGCAATCTGTACGAGGTGAGTATCGGATAACCGATTGGGGGGCAGTGAACAAAGATTGGGTAAAAAACAACTTAAGACACGTCTGTGAGGTGCTGTCATACCTGGATGTAGAAATTTAATCTTTAAGAAATAAATTTTGGAGTCTGACTGATTGCGCCAATTTTTGAAACGGGGCCCTTGGTCAATTAACGCTAAAATAATTGTCTGCACAGTAGTGACTAAAATGTCTGCTGGCGAAAAACAGGCGAATCGCCATAAGACTAAAAAGAAAAATATCAATAATTTTGTTTTTATAACACTTAATTATCAATAACTAATCAATAATTAATAAATAATGCAGTGATAATGTGACACTAATGCAATAATTAAAATATAAATCAACCACAGTAGTGGGTGATAAAGAATGACCGATATTTTTACCGGCTACCATATTTTATTAGCAACGGAGCACAAGAACATGAGTAAAAAGATAATCAACAGCACGTTTAAAAATCAACTGCTGAATGATTGTACCAACCATTTATCCCTTCAACTTAAGCAGTGCCGTAGGGAAAATGAAACGCAACATAAAACCGTCAATCGATCATATGAAACGCCATTAACTGATATCGTAACGGATCACTTTATTCGCGGTTATAACTAGTAGTTTTAAAAGATACCAGCCAATGTTTAATGATAGGCGAGTACCTTCTCTCTTTTATCTAATAGCTAGTTACTTTGAAGCTGTAGCTCTCTGCGGTGATAATAATTTGCGCAGTCGTATTTATCCTGAAAATATGAACTGCTAAGAACCGCCAAGAAAAAGTTTGCTTTACTGTCTCAAGCAGAAGACTAGCTTGTATCTGCTTAGTGCGCTATTTTATGTAAAATCTGCCCTTAAGAGGGCGGGTTTCGACTCTTAGAGTCATAAAAATGATTAAAATCTAGAAGACAATAGCCCGTTTACTTTTTTGTTGTGACGGGCTTTTTTTATGCTCCATATTGCGAGCTTATTGCTATTAAGTATTCCTTTCCTTTTTTTTATCGCATTGACAGCTCTTGTGATCATTATTTTACCTATAGTAAAACCCACTTTTCGATAAACTCGTAGCAGATATAATAAGGATGTGATCTTGCATCACGTAGATAGGATTGATTTTAACCCGCAAGGTTAATCACTTATTTGATACGTTTGGTATCTATCCGTTTGTATCAGAAATTCTCTAATACTGGACAGGGAAAATAAACGCTGGCAAGATTTTTTATTGAGTCATAGGCGGCTATCGAGAATAAAAAAGGTATTAGCAGAGCAATATAGATCAGATATTTATGCGGATTGGGATCAGACAAAGCAGTGTGGGTGGACTGAAGGGACTAAATCTCTTTAATTATGGAAGCATTTTATTTTAGAATGGACAAAAAAAATGGCAAACCCGTGAAGGTTTACCATTTTTAAATATTACTCAGCTCAATATAGAAGCTAAAATATCATAGCAAACTAGATAGCTACGATGTTTTCAGCGTTCGGGCCTTTTTGACCTTGAGTAATAGTAAATTCTACTTTTTGGCCTTCAGCAAGAGTTTTGAAACCTTCGCTTGAGATAGCGCTAAAGTGAGCGAATACATCTGGACCAGAAGCTTGCTCGATAAAACCAAAACCTTTAGACTCGTTGAACCATTTAACTGTACCTTGAACTTTAGACATAATAATACCCTGTAATTTTAATAAAAGTGTCTTTAAAAGACATGAATAGCGTAAAAACAGACTGGAACTTAAAAACTACAGAGCGAGGTATTATTAATAAAACAACGAAATGGAGAATGTAAACAAAAGGCTTTCTTTCCTGCTGGCGTGTACTTTATAGAATCTAATTTGAAAGTCAAGAGGAGGTTAAAAAATAAACACATTAAAATCGATAAATTTAATGCTGCTATTATTATCAGACTTCAGACTATAACCGTTATCGTTATCTTCAATGTTATTCTTCGCCAGAATTTGTAAACGGCATCTTCAATTATATCCATTATCTCCCCTCTTTTACGAGAGGAAAAAATAATGCGATAGCTTATACCGCTAGCCATTTTACTCCCCTGCGTACCAGCCACTTCCTGAATTCTTCGATGGAAAATAGCGTAATAGGAGCAATAATAAAAATCCACCAGATAGATATATCTATAGGTGCCGTGGAGAAAATGTTGTGCAGTGCGGGCGTGTACAAAATAGTGACAATAAACAGCAGTTCTGCGACCACCCCCAGAGTTATCCATTGATTAAACTGAGTCAGATGCGGCCATGCACTTTGACGGTTGCTGCGACATGCCATCACATTACCTATCTGTGAGAATATAATAGTCGTGAGAAAAGCACCTGCCGCCTGACCGTAAAGCGGATCACTGCTTGTCAGCGTCTGTCCCCATTCCCAGCCGGCACCGTAGAGCACCATAAAGAATGCCATAAATGAGAATGCGGCCTCCACCGGGCCGATGATTGCATAACTGCGTATAAAAGTATTAATACTGACCAAGCGCTCATCTCGTCGCCGCGGAGGGCGCAACATGGTATCGGCCTCAGGGGGTTCGTTACCCAGACCGATTGCCGGCAAAATGTCGGTAATAAGGTCGATCGCAAGGATCTGTATCACGGTGATCGGCAAGGGGATTGGAAACAGCACATAGGCAATAAAAGGCAGAATCTCGGGGATGTTGCTGGTGAGTATGTAGGTAATGAACTTCTTGATATTGTCATAAATCGCCCGGCCTTCTTCGATCGCTTTAACAATAGTTGCGAAATTATCGTCAAGTAGGATGATGTCCGAAGCTTCTTTGGCAACATCGGTTCCACGCTTGCCCATGGCGATCCCGATATCAGCCCGCTTAAGCGCCGGGGCGTCATTAACCCCGTCACCGGTAACAGCCACCACCTCATTCATCTCCTTGAGCGCGTTAACTATTGATAGCTTCTGCTCGGGGGCAATGCGTGCAAAAACCACCTCACCACCGCGCAGCTCCTCCATCAGCTCCTCCATATCCATTGCCGATAACTGCTCACCGTCAATCACTTTCGGTGTGGTAACAATACCGAGTTTACGGGCGATGTAGCTCACTGTCTCCCCCTTGTCGCCGCTGATTACTATAATACGAATCCCTGCACTCTTACAGGCCGAGACCGCTGCAGGCACCTCCCGGCGAGGTGGGTCGACCATCGCAACCAGCCCAGCAAAAACTAGCTGCTGCGCGTTGCTCTCGAGCTGTGCTGTTTTACGGTAGGCCAGCGCTAGCACCCGTAACCCCTGATTCGCATAGTAGTGAGCCTGTTTTGCAATATGCAGCCTATCCTGATCCTGTATTTCACGTACTATCCGATCGCAGTGGAGTTGTGAGCAACGCTCAAGGATCACATCCGGCGCGCCCTTAACGGTCAGGTAAAAGCTATTATCACCGGTTTGGTAAGTGCTGGACATATACTTGCTGACGGCATCAAAAGGGCGAGTTTGCATTATTTTAAAACGCTCACGTATTGCCTCAAAACCACCGTGCCTGTCGGTAAATAGCGCCATTGCAACTTCAGTAGGATCGCCGTGAAAGCGCTCACTGCTTTTATGCTCTTTAAGTGTGATTACCTCGTTGCATAACGCCATAATTTCAAATGCAGTGCATGCAGCTGGATTATTCTCTAGTCCATTTTGATGATTGACAGAGATCTCCTGCAAATTGAGATATAGCTTCTCTACATGCAGCTTGTTATGAGTCAGAGTGCCTGTCTTGTCGGTACAGATAACAGTGGTGCTGCCGAGGGTTTCTACCGAAAGAATATGTTTGATGATCGCGTTATGCTTGCTCATTCGCACCGAGGCTTGGGTCAGTGCCAGAGTGACCGTCGGCAGGAGCCCCTCGGGCACGTTGGCAACGATGATCCCGATTGCAAAGATCAGGTTGATCCAGAAGGAATTACCGATAATAAAGCCGATCATAAAAAAGATCAGCCCAATCCCTAATGCCAGCCAGGTGATCTTACCTACAAAATCCTGCAGTTCGAGCTGCATTGGTGTCAGGTTGCTTGTTACCGACTGTGATAACTCCGAGATACTGCCTAGGCTGGTGGCGCGACCGGTACGGGTTACCAGCATCTGTGCACTGCCCTTTAATACTGTCGCTCCGGAGCGGGCAAGGTTGGTTTTCTCAACCTTATCCTGCACTGCAAACTTGATCACAGGCTCTGATTCACCGGTCAGGATAGATTCATCCAGCAATAGCTGTGAGGCACTGATAATAACACCATCGGCCGAAATCTTATCTCCCTCCTGAAGGAAAAGAATATCACCTGGTACGACCTCTTTTGCATCCCGCAAAATTTTCTCACCCTCGCGCAGCAATGCAACCTCTTTGGGGATGTAATCAAGAAAGGAGAGCATTAATTGCTCTACTCTGTAGTTCTGGGAAAAGGAGACCAGGGCATTAAGCAGCACAACCAGTAATAGCGCAAATCCAATCAGCTTGTATCCCTGATCAGGGCTAATTGACTGGGCAAAAAAGGAGAGCAGTGCTGCGGCCATCAGTAACAGCGGAAATAGCGCGGTGAATTCTGCCAGTAGCATCAGCAATGGCGAACGGCGTCTGTGAAACTCAATCTGGTTTTTACCAAAATTCTGTAACCGTTGACTGGCCTCCTCATCGGAAAGACCGCTTGGCGTGGTAAGGTAGTAATGAAAGAGTGCCGCTCGGCACAGACCAAGAACGGGGCGATTGATAATACTCTGTGAAAGGGGGGGGGTCATAACTTCAGCGTAGTACTGGATAGGGTAAATGAACAATGATAGCGTTGTGTTTATAGCCAAAAATTAATGACCTTAGCCCTGCCAATTTACGATTATTGCCGTGCTATTCAAGTAAAATCGCTTCAGCCTCAATACGCTATATCTTGCCTATTTTCTATTGCCACAGGGATTTGACTCGTTCTCTGACATCCTGTTTGCTGGCTGCAGAGCAGCTGAATTGTTAATTGAAAACTCAGAATCTCTGCGAGGGAAAATTGAACATGTTGAGCCGCGTGAAATAGTCACCAAAAATATATTTGCTGGGGCTGAAAAAGGATTGCCGGATCTTATTTGCGATTAGGCAGGGTGCCCGAATTAAAGTGAACGCAGACTCCGATGGGATAGCGGGAGGCTGCGTTACAACGTGTTAGCTTGGCAGGTTATTTTTTTAAATTGTCTTTTTGATCTTTTAGAGAATAGCTAAAAGATTCCAAAACACCTAGTTAGCTATAATATTAATTTCAACACGACGGTTAGCCGAACGACCTGAAGGAGTATCGTTAGTTGCTATCGGGCGGCGTTCGCCATAGCCTAATGTACTTAGGCGACCTGATTTTACATTGCGCTGCATAAGGTAATTAGACACGGATTCAGCACGACGCTCAGAAAGAGTTACATTTGATTCTGAGCTGCCAACACTGTCCGTATGACCAATGATGCGCAGTGATGATTTAGGGTACTCATTAAGAACGCTTGCAACGCCATTTAAAGTTGAAAAAATACTGCCGCTTAACTGATAATTTCCGGTATTAAAACCAATACCATCTGCCATTATAAGCTGCAGTTCATTTTCGCCAACACGTTTGACCTGCACTCCGGAATTTAATAACTCTTCGCGTAATGCCGCTTCCTGCTGGTCAAAGTAATAACCGATTCCGCCACCAATAGCAGCACCACCAAGTGCGCCAAATAACGCGCCATTTTTTTTGCCTGTCGCAGCACCCGCAAGCGCTCCAGCAATCGCGCCACCGAAAGCAGATTTTGTCGCGGTATTCATTTCTTGTTCACCTGTTGTTGCATTTTGGCGATTTACACAACCGCTTAAAAGAGTAACAACCATTAACGCGATAACTGATTTTTTGTTCATTATTTGCTTCCTGTTTTTTGAATGATGCGTAGAACTTTAATAATAAAATATTTAATGATAGGGCTTTGAGATCGTTTTAATAATACTCCATATTCATAAGAAATATAGGTTATTATTTCAATTGCAGCCGTTGGTTATTAGGATCTTAATATTTAGATCCTTTACAGGAATCTTTATCTTTCTGCTGGCCCCTGCATCTTGAGATCGATCCTATGAGTGGGCGGTCTTAACTGCTGCTGATTTTAACCCTGTTATTCATTAATCGATGGCGATTGTCCGGCTGACTGGTTTTGTTATCAAACAGTTGATGACGTTATCCCAAAAGAATTAATGAAGTGATCAATGATTGCGAAGGAAAAATTAGCAACTTATAGTTGCATTCGGTTGTTATCCTCCTTCACAAAATCGTCTGGAACGATTTTGAACAGCTTTAGCTGACCACGAAGTGGTGAAGAAAAAGACCTTCTGAATAAAACTCACAACGCAGTTAGGGTTAATTTTAACCAGCAAGGATGATCACCTTTTTGGTTCTTTTGGTATTAGGACATCATAAAGAGTCAAAGATGAACACCAGCTGAAGATTTAAACCTAAGTGCGAAAAATAACATTTAGCGCTGAATTTTGTCGATGGACAATTTTAGAAGCTAAAGCGAAACTCAAATTTGGCTCCTCCGAGGTTTTTTGACGTTGAAACGAAGAGTTGACCATTATAGCTGTCCGTAAGATCCCGCACGATAGCCAGACCTATCCCGTGTCCACGCTGGTAGGATTCCGCCCGTATACCACGCTCGAAGATTTGGCTGTGTTGCTCCGGGCTAATCCCCTTGCCATCATCTTCAACCGTGATGATTAACTCATCTTCATTGGCGGTGACGGTTAATGCCACCTGCGATTTTGCGGCTTTGCAGGCGTTATCTAAGACATTACCCAGTATTTCTGTCAGATCTGCTTCATCACCTTTAAAGATAGCTTGCGGATCGCTATTCTGGTCTATTGATATTTGCGGCTCGCGATAGATTTTATGCAGGGTTCTGATTAATTTATCCGCCACGGATTTGACCTTAATGCCTAAATGCCAGGAGGCGCCCGCCGCAGTTTGAGCCCGTTTTAATTGATGACCAATGATACTGTTAATGATCGATACCTGCTCGATTGCAGCGCTATTCAGCTCTTTCTGGCTTTGAATAACGGCAAGCGGTGTCTTCAGGCTGTGCGCCAGATCAGACAGGGCATTACGGTAGCGCTTACGCTGACTTTGTTCGGTATTAAGCAGGGCATTGAGTTGTCGTGCAACAGCTTGCAATTCAGTCGGGTAAATTTCAGTAAGCTGTTGTGTTCGGCCCTGTTCAATATCGTTGAGTTCCTTGCTGAATTTGGCCAGAGGCTTTAAGGTCCATAACAACCAAGCCATCTGCACAATAACCAATAGCGCCATTAGAATAAGCAGCCAGCTCCAGAGTTGTTTAGTAAAGCGGTCAACCTGGCGCTGAAAATCTAGCTGATCCTTAATGATATGGAGAGTGATTGGCAGCGCTGCAGCACTATTAGGTTGCTCGAAACTGGCGGTGAAGCTGTAGATTAGATAAGGTTTTCCCTCAAGTTTAATCTCAGAAAATTCACTTTGACCCGTCGCCGGATGCGCTAAGTTAACGGGTGCTTTAAACCCCAGAAAGGAATTAGACTGCCAGGCTATTCTGCTCTGCCCTGCGTTAACCTTAGGCATCGTTATCAAGGCATATAAACCGGACTGAATAACATTAAATTGATTTTCTAATAATAAATCCGGCATAAGTAACTGGCCGTGATCAAACTCAGTCACCGCAAGTACGGAATAAACATAGGCGCTGAGTTCATTTTTGCTGGCACTTTTTACCTGCTCTTTAAATGCATTGTTGAGGGTCAATCCAATCAAAGGCATAAGCACTAATATTAATAACAGGGCGCTGACGATTAGGCGTGCTTTAAGGGAATTTAAGTTTGCCACTCTTTTGGGCTTAATCGTCTTTTGGCTCATTAGCCATCACCCTGACTTTTTGGTAACGGAGTAAGGCGGTAACCTTGCCCTCTTAATGTCTCGATAAGTCCATATTCATTATCAGGATCGAGCTTTTTTCTTAAGCGCCTGATAAAAACTTCAATCACATTGGAATCAAGATCAAAATCCTGATCGTAAATATGTTCGGTGAGCACTGTTTTCGATTTAACTTCACCGGGATGGAGCATAAAGTATTCAAAAATCTTGTACTCGGACGCGCTTAAATTAATGAATTGATGTTCTTTTTTGACTTCAAGGCTGCTGATATTAATACTGAACGGGCCATTATTAATAACCGGACTCGCTTTACCCGCTGAACGGCGAATCAAGGCATTGAGTCGCGCCACCAGTTCTTCCGGATAAAAGGGTTTGCACAAATAGTCATCGGCACCGGCATCCAGTCCTTCTACTTTAGCTTGCCAGCTGTCGCGCGCCGTTAAAATTAAAATAGGAAAATTTCTGTGTTTTTCCCGAAGGCGAGTAATCACAGTGATACCGTCTATTTTAGGCAAACCCAGATCGATAATGGCCGCATCATAATTATATTCAATCCCCTGAAAAAGCCCCTCTTCACCATCGGATGCGGTATCGACCCGATAATTAGAAGCGACTAAGTGTTGTTGTAGATTGCTCCGAAGACTGAGATCGTCTTCGACTAAAAGTATTCTCATTGACAGGATCCTTTGACTATCTTTCGTTGCTTGACTGCAGGGATTATTTTCCGCTAATACTGCCGGTTTGGGCATCGACAAAGAGATAAAATACCCGTCCCTCTTTGGAGATCATCTTAACCTTATAACCAGAGTAACCATCGCTGTTACTTACTTGCGCTCTGAGCACTTTACCCTGATATTGATGCTTAACTAACTGCACCGCCTGAGCTGTACTGCTAACCTTGATTTTTGATGATTGATCGGCGGCCCTGCCGTCATTAGCGGCAGAGGCTGTTGTTGCCGCCAAAGGCAACAGTAAACAGACTGCCAGAGTCAAGATAGAAGCCATTTTCATGAGCTGTGCCCGCCTTACTTAAAAGAGTCGTGATAGTGGATGCGCCTACAGTTTAATTAATAAACAGCTTGTTGTCATCCAAGTAAAGCTGCAGCCTGAAGACTCGCCTGATATACTGAGCCGAAAAAATTCAAAAACAGAAGTGCTTAAGCCCATGCGATCTTGTATACCGCAATGCTTTTACGGATAAGTATGACAAATGTTATCCTTTAAATTTGATATAAAAGCATAAAAAACACTAGTTTTCCCTGCCACGTGCTTAAGTTTAATCTTCTTCAAAAATCAGTGAGAGATAATAAAATGTCAGCAGATTATGAACATACCAATGTACGTCTAACCCAATACAGTCATGGTGCCGGTTGCGGGTGTAAAATTTCGCCGAAAGTATTAGATAGCATTCTGTTATCAGCACTTCCAGCCTTCCAGGATCCCAATCTATTAGTGGGCAATGAAAATAAAGATGATGCCGCTGTTTATGATCTTGGCAACGGTAGTTCTATTATCAGTACCACGGACTTTTTTATGCCTATTGTGGATGATCCTTTTGATTTTGGCCGTATTGCAGCGACTAATGCGATCAGCGATATTTACGCTATGGGCGGTAAACCCATTATGGCCATTGCTATTCTCGGCTGGCCTGTCAATAAATTGGATCCCAGCATAGCGGCCCGGGTCATTGACGGTGGTCGTTCGGTTTGCCATGCAGCCGGAATTGCATTAGCGGGCGGGCATAGTATTGATGCGCCCGAGCCTATCTTCGGATTGGCAGTTACCGGCATAGTACCAACCGACAAAATTAAACAGAATAGCCAGGCTAAAGAGGGCGATTTGCTGTTTTTATCTAAACCTATTGGTATCGGCATTTTAACCACCGCAGAAAAAAAGGGCTTGCTGAAGGCCGCCCACAAAAATCTGGCACGCGATACTATGTGTGAGCTTAATCAGATTGGCGCAGAGTTTGCTAATATAGACGGCGTCAATGCGATGACCGACGTGACCGGTTTTGGTTTGTTGGGGCATTTATCGGAAATTTGCGAAGGCAGCGGCTTGTCCGCATCACTTGATTTTTCCGCTATTCCCACCTTAGATGCTATTGAATATTATGTGGAAAAAGGTTGTGTGCCCGGTGGTTCAATGCGTAATTTTGACAGTTACGGCCATAAAGTGTCACCCATTAGTGAACTGCAAAAAACTATTTTATGCGATCCGCAAACATCGGGCGGCCTGCTTATCTCTGTTTCACCGTCAAGTGCTGAAATATTGATGGAAACCGCAAAAAACAGCGGTGTTAAGTTATTCCAGATTGGCAAAATAGAGTCAGCAAGCGCTCAGCAAACCGTTATTTCAGTGTTATAAAATGAGTGAATTAAAAATGCCACAAAGCGACCTTCAAGAGCAACAATTATATCGCTCGTTGTTTTTGTCAAAGACCCCGTTGATTGACCTTAGGGCGCCCGTTGAATTTGTTCAGGGCGCTTTTCCTGAAAGCTGTAACTTACCTTTAATGACAGATAACGAGCGCGAGCAGGTCGGTACTTGTTATAAAAAAGAGGGCCAAGCCGCTGCCATTACACTCGGGCATCAGTTAGTGGCATCCGATATACAAAATCGCATTAGAAAATGGGCCCAGTTTAAAGAGGCAAACTCAACGGCCTGGCTGTACTGTTTTCGAGGGGGGCTGCGCTCACGATTATCGGCACAATTCCTGATCGATCACGGCGTAGACATTAATATTGTGCCGGGTGGTTATAAAGCCTTGCGCCGTTATCTTATTGACGTTATCGATCAGGCGGCTGAGCAAAAGTTAATGATTGTCGGTGGTAATACCGGCTGTGGTAAAACACAATTAATTCAAGCACTTGATAACGGACTGGATATAGAAGGTCGGGCCAATCATCGCGGTTCCAGTTTTGGTAAGCAGGTAACACCGCAGCCACGGCAAATTAGTTATGAAAATCAACTCGCTATTGATATTCTGCATATTTCACAACATGCCAATTCCTTGGTTATTGAGGATGAAAGTAAAGCGATCGGGGCATTATATGTTCCCGAACTTCTGTTTGCCGGTATGACGCGGGCACCGATGGTGGTCGTTGATGATCCTCTTGATATCCGCCTGCAGAGACTGTGTTATGAATATTGCACCTCAATGACTGAAAAGTTTAGCCAGGCATTAGGTGCCGAACAAGGGTGGCTGGCTTATGAAAAATATCTGCACAATGGCTTGTACGGCATTAGAAAACGCTTGGGAACAGAAAAATTTAAGGTGATCAATGACGTTTTAGATGCCGCACTCAAGCAGCAGCAAAACACCGGAAGCGTAGAAGGGCACCTCAATTGGATTGCGCCAATACTGAGGGATTATTACGATCCTATGTACCAATATCAGCTTGGGAAAAAGGCCGACAGAATACAATTTAGCGGTACATTCCAAGAGGTCAAAGAATGGTTAACCGTTAACAAAAAATAAGCGGCTTTGGGCTTTCGGCTTTCGGCTCGTAGCCCGCAGCTCGCAGCCCGCAGCTCGCAGCTCGCAGCTCGCAGCTCGCAGCCCGCAGCCCGCAGCTCGCAGCCCGCAGCCCGCAGCTCGCAGCCCGCAGCTCGCAGCCCGCAGCCCGCAGCTCGCAGCTCGTCGCTTTCAGCTTTTAATCATTTCAGCGGGTTAATCGCATGATCTATTTTACCGCTATGCTATGATACTTTTATTCATAAAATGTCAGCAACAAGAGAATCACTATGCCTCAAAATGAAAATATTTATATAGAATCAGAAACAGTGTTAATCACTCCTGCAGAATTAAAAAATTTAGTGCCGGCTTCGGAAGATGTTTATCAATTTATCGCAGAAGCTCGACAAACAGTGTCGAATATTGTGCATAAGAAAGATCCGCGTTTTTTGGTGATTTGCGGACCTTGTTCTATCCATGATATTGATGCCGCTAAAGATTATGCGACACGCCTAAAATCCTTACATGAGGAATATAAGGATACGCTTTATATTGTCATGAGAGTTTATTTTGAAAAACCCCGTACCACAGTAGGTTGGAAAGGGTTAATTAATGACCCTTATATGGATGATTCATTCGAAATTGAAACCGGATTAAAGCAAGCTCGCGAACTACTGCTATGGATTTCTGAATTAGGTTTACCTATTGCAACGGAAGCGCTTGATCCTATCAGCCCGCAATATTTAGGCGATCTGTTTAGTTGGTCTGCGATTGGCGCGCGTACTACTGAGTCACAAACTCACCGCGAAATGGCCAGTGGTTTATCAATGCCGGTTGGTTTCAAAAATGGCACCGACGGCAGTTTATCTACCGCTGTCAACGCGATGAAATCTGCGTCTTCTCCACATCGTTTTATGGGTATTAACCAGTTAGGCCAAAGTGCATTACTGCAGACCTCGGGTAATAGAGATGGCCATGTTATTTTACGTGGCGGTGGTGGTAAGCCGAACTATGACTCCGTCAATGTTACATTGGCAGAGCAGGCACTTAAAAAAGCCAATGTAGAAGAAGTATTGATTGTCGACTGCAGTCATGAAAATTCAAATAAAAATCATGCCCTGCAGCCTTTAGTGGCAAAAGATGTATTCCATCAGGTGACAGAAGGCAATAAATCCATCGTAGGTATTATGCTGGAAAGTAATATTAATGAAGGCAATCAGGCGGTAAAATTACCTAAAGCGTCTCTTAAATATGGTGTGTCAGTCACTGATGCCTGTATTGATTGGGAAACAACGAGTCAACTTCTTTCTGAAGCTGTCAATATATTAAAAGATACTTTAAAAACAAGATAAGAAGGATTTATGCCTTTAAGTAAATTACGAGATCAAATTGATGCAGTTGATCAGCAGATAATTGACCTGCTTGCTGAACGTCTTCGTCTGGTGGGTGAAGTTGGTGAAGTTAAAGCCAAGCATGGTTTACCTATTTATGTTCCTGAGCGTGAAGCGGCTATGCTGGCTAAACGCCGCGAGGAAGCATCATCTAAAGGCGTGCCGGCCAATCTAATCGAAGATATCCTGCGCCGTACGATGCGCGAATCCTATGCCAGTGAAAATGATACTGGCTTTAAAACTGTTAATCCAAAGATGAAAAGAATTGTTATCATTGGCGGGAACGGCTTATTAGGTCAGCGTTTTGTGGAAATGTTTAAGTTATCGGGCTATGAGGTTGATATTCTAGGACGTGCTAACTGGGACAAGGCCGAAGAGATATGCAGTCATGCAGGTCTGGTTATTGTCGGTTCGCCAATTGATGTCACTGTCTCAGTTATCGAGCAACTTAGTTATCTTCCCGATGATTGTATTCTAGCGGATATTACCAGCGTAAAAGATGAGCCGCTGCAGGCAATGCTGAAGGTGCATAAAGGCCCTGTTGTTGGTTTACATCCTATGTTTGGTCCTGATATTACCAGTTTCGCCAAGCAGGTTGTTGTTTACTGTGATGGTCGGGGTGAAGAGAAGTACCAGTGGTTAATCGAACAGATGAAAATCTGGGGCGCGCATCTTTATAATGTTGACTCGACAGTTCACGATGAGTCGATGACCCTGATTCAAGCATTACGACACTTTACGAGTTTTGTCTACGGAAGCCATTTAAAAGAAGTGGATGCTGATTTAAAACAGTTGTTAGATTTAAGCTCCCCAATTTATCGTTTGGAGCTGGCAATGGTCGGACGCCTGTTTGCGCAGGATCCCGCTTTATATGCCGATATTATTCTTTCACAAAAAAATAATCTGGTGATGATCAAACGTTATCATCAGCATTTTGCCGAGGCGATTGAGTTACTTGAAAATGCGGATCGAGAGCAGTTTATTAAACGTTTTCAATCGGTAACTGAATGGATGGGGGATTATTCTTCTTTATTCCTTGATGAAAGTCGCTCGCTGCTGCAGCAGGCTCATGATAATCGCCATTACGAAGATAAATAAAGAACAATTAAGCACTTTTTTCAGGCAATAAAAAAGGAGGTTTTTAACCTCCTTTTTTATTTACTTATTTGTTTTGTATCAGTTTTATGCTGCGAATTCTTTATTTAATTTTATTTCAGCATCTGATTCAATTTCAATCTCAGGCTCTTCAATCGCTTCGCCTGAAATCTCTCCTGTTCGGCACATATCTTTACCGTTATTTTTGGCGCGACTCGCTTCAGATTTATGGAGATATTTAGTTAACTGACGTTCTAATTTTTGAAATAATTGTCCGATTGCGACATACAGATCATCATTCTGTGCATGTGCAAAAATTTTATCATTAGGAACGTTAATTGTAGCTTCTATTTTTACGCCTTTAGGCTCTTTGGTGATAATGACGTGGGGAGTGATAAGGGGAATTTGTAGCTTTTCTAATTTTTCGAATCTTTCCTCTACTTTGGTGCGCATTGTATCAGTGATAGTAATTTGTTTACTTGTGATTTCAATTCTCATATAAGACACCTCTTGGTTGTACGTTTATTGCATTTGTAAATAGATTATTCTTTTTTACCAATTTTAAAAGCGATCTCTGTCACAATTTTCTGGCTTGTACTGGTAATGAAATTATTATTTGACCTAGGTTTGTTTTCTTAAAATAAAAATAATCATTGCTTGTTGTGCTGAAAAACTTAGGGCATCCTTGAACAGATAACCTCATTACTTTTACTTCTTACTTTTCTTTTTCTTTTTTAATTTAAATGTTTTTTTAATTTTTTCTTTTGCTATCTTTGTTTCCATTACTCCTCTTATTTAACAGCTGAATCTATTATATGTTTCCACTCTCACTCTTTAAGCTTACACGTATTTTGCTCTTTTGCTATTTAAGCAGTAGTTCTTTGTTATTTGCCGGTGCCTGGCAGCATGGGCTGAGCATGTATGGAGACTTTAAATATGCGCCAAATTTTACCCATTTTCAATATGTAAATCCAAATTCACCTAAGGGAGGCGTTTTCAGACAAGCCGCTATTGGTAGTTTTGACTCCCTAAATCCGTTTATTGTTAAAGGCAATGCAGCCAGTGGAATCAGTATGATTTATGATACTTTACTGGCGCAATCAAAAGATGAACCCTTTAGCAGTTATGGATTGATTGCGGAAAAAGTCAAAGTGGCGAGCGACTTTACTTCGGTCAGTTTTATGCTCAATAAAAATGCCCGATTTCACGATGGTAAAAGTATTCTAGCCAGTGATGTTAAGTTCAGTTTTGAATTGTTAGTTGAAAAAGGGGCGCCGCATTATCGCTCCTATTATTCCGGAGTGAAGGAGGTGGTGGTCGATAATGATCAGCAGGTCACTTTTTACTTTAAAGAAATTGGTAATCGCGAATTGTCTTTAATCATCGGTCAGCTGCCCATTTTACCTGAACATTTTTGGGCGGATAAGGATTTTGCCACAAGCAGCTTAACCATTCCGCTCGGTTCAGGTCCCTATCAAGTGGATAGTTTTGATGCTTCAAAAAGAATCACTTACAAAAGAGTTAAAGATTATTGGGCAAAAGATTTGGCCGTTAATAAAGGCCAGCATAATTTTGACAGTATGATCATTGATTATTATCGCGATGATAGTGTTGCCTTTGAAGCATTTAAATCGGGTAATTTTGATTACCGTCTGGAAAGTTCAGCAAAGCGTTGGGCAACGGGTTATGTCGGTGATAACTTTGAAACAGGCGCAATTATCAGCCGTAAAATTGCCGATAAAAATCCGCAGGGGATGCAGGGTTTCTGGTTTAATTTGCGCAAAGAAAAATTTAAAGATGTTAATGTGCGTCAGGCGATCGCTTTGTTATTTGATTTTGAGTGGGCCAATAAAACCCTTTTTTACGGCGCTTACTCGCGTATTAACAGCTTTTATTCCGGCTCTGAATTATCCACCCAAGAAAATATTTCTGCCGCTGAACGTGCGGTTTTACTGCCCTATAAAGATCAGCTCTCAAAGGCTGTTTTTGCCCCTATCAAATTCCCGGAAAGCAGTGCCGACGGCAATATTCGAGCGCGGCTGAGAAAATCCGTTGAGTTACTTAAACTTGCCGGATACCAGTTAAAAGACAGTAAAATGCAGGATAAGAATGGCCGGCAATTAAGCTTTGAGTTTTTACTTTACAGCAAGGATTTTGAACGTGTGGTTCATCCATTTCGCCGTAATTTACAGCGTATAGGTATAAAAACCTCGCTACGACTGGTTGATGTTTCCCAGTACATTAACCGCTTAAATAATTTTGATTTTGACTTAGTATCATTGCGCAAAGGGCAATCAATCTCGCCGGGTAATGAGCAATCGGGTCATTGGGGCTGCGATAGTATGATGGAGCCCGGAACCGCCAATTGGTCCGGGGTTTGTCATCCGGTCATTGATCAGTTGGTCAGTAAATTAATTATGGCCGATACACGCAAAGATCTGGTGCAGACAACCAAAGCCTTAGACCGTGTTTTGCTCAGCCAGCATTTTGTTATTCCCCAGTGGTATCTGCCCGCCTATCGAATTGCCTATTGGAATAAATTTTCTCATCCAAATATTGCGCCACTATATGATTTGGGTTTATCCACCTGGTGGTCAACTCAGGCAGAAAACACTAAGGAGGAAATACAAGAATGAATTATTATATTTTAAGGCGTTTATTACTTATTATTCCGACCCTGCTCGGCATTATGACCATTAATTTTTTTATTGTACAGATTGCCCCCGGCGGTCCGGTTGAACAGGCAATTGCACAATATCAGGGCATAGGCGATGCGAATACAACGCGCGTCGCATCGGGCACTAACAGTGAAATAAAACAGGGCGGTGAAAGTAAATACCGCGGTTCCCGAGGGGTGGATCCTGAATATATTAAAGCACTTGAAAAACTCTATGGTTTTGATAAACCTATTATCGATCGTTACTTTTCAATGTTATGGCGTTATATAAAATTTGATTTCGGCGAAAGCTTTTATCGCAATGAAAAAGTCACCGATTTAATTATTTCAAAAATGCCCGTTTCAATTTCATTGGGGCTTTGGACAACGCTGCTCGTGTATTTAATTTCTATCCCTCTAGGGATTAAAAAAGCTACCTCGCATGGCCATTCTTTTGATATCTGGACCAGTACTATTGTGACCGTCGCCTATGCGCTGCCGAGCTTTATTGTTGCTATTATGCTGATTGTTCTCTTTGCGGGGGGGTCCTATTATGACTGGTTTCCGTTGCGCGGATTAACCTCGGATAATTTTTCGGAGTTGAGCTTGATGGCGCAAATTAAAGATTATTTCTGGCACCTGACTCTGCCTGTTTTTGCCTCTGTATTAGGCAGTTTTGCAACCCTGACTATGCTCACCAAGAACTCTTTCCTTGATGAAATTCATAAACAATATGTGGTTACTGCGCGCGCTAAGGGCTGCTCGGATAAGCGAATTTTGTACGGTCACGTGTTTAGAAATGCCATGTTATTAGTCTTGGCAGGTTTACCCGCGGCACTGATTGGTATTTTTTTTACAGGCTCGATGTTAATTGAAGTTATTTTTTCTTTAGATGGCTTAGGTCTATTAAGCTTTGAATCCGTTATCAACCGTGATTATCCGGTAATTTTTGCCTCGCTCTACATGTTTACTATAGTGGGGCTGGTGTTAAAACTGATCAGTGATATCACTTATACTCTGATTGATCCGCGCATCACTTTTGAGGGGCGTTAATATGTCATTATTAAACACATGGCAAGAGATGCGCCGCAATCCGGTTAATGCGGACCGCTGGTTACAGTTTAAAAATAATAAACGTGGTTACTGGTCGCTGTGGATCTTTTTAATCTTATTTTCAGCCAGTTTACTGGGTGAACTGTGGATAAATGACAAACCTATTATGGTTTCCTATCAGCAGCATTGGTATTTCCCCCTTGTTGAGGATATTCCTGAGAATCAACTCGGGGGGGATTTTGATATTACCACGGATTTTAGTGACCCTTATATGGTGACGCAAATTCGCAAAGCAGGCTGGATCATCTGGCCGCTTATCCCATTTTATTTTGACAGTATTAATTTTGAGTTAACCGAGCCTGCACCCTCGCCACCCAGCGATATTAACTATCTGGGAACCGATGATCAGGGCCGGGATGTGTTAGCGCGTTTGGTTTATGGATTTCGAATCTCTGTTGTATTTGCGTTGGCGTTAACCTTAGTCAGTTCAGTGATTGGTATTATTGTGGGTGCTGTTCAAGGCTATTACGGCGGGCGAATAGATCTTTTCGGGCAGCGTTTTTTAGAAATTTGGGAAGGCCTGCCGATGTTATTTATGCTGATTATTTTAGCCAGTTTTGTGGAGCCCACTTTTCTGTGGTTATTAGGCTTAATGATTCTTTTTAGCTGGCCAAGTTTAGTGGGGGTGGTGCGTGCGGAGTTTTTACGCGGACGCCATTTAGAATATGTAAAAGCCGCCCGTGCTTTGGGGGTTGGCGATAAAAAAATTATGTTTAAACATATTTTGCCCAATGCCATGATTGCAACCTTAACTTTTATGCCCTATCTGTTTACCGGAGCTTTAACCACGTTAACCTCCTTGGATTTTCTCGGTTTTGGTTTACCCCTTGGTTCTGCATCCTTAGGCGAGATGGTCGCACAGGGTAAAGACAACCTGCATGCCCCCTGGCTTGCTATTACTGCGTTTATTTCATTATCCACTATTTTGGTATTATTGGTTTTTATCGGAGAAGCGACGCGTGATGCATTTGATCCAAGGAGATCCTTGTGAGTAGCAAAAATGAATTATTAAAAATAGAAAATCTGGCGGTCAGTTTTGGCGATAAAAAGGTTGTCAGCGGAGTAAGTTTTAGCCTTGATAAAGGGCAAACACTCGCCATAGTGGGTGAAAGTGGTGCGGGTAAATCTCTGCTTGCCTTATCTATTCTGCAGTTATTACCCTATCCCCATGCACACCACCCTGCAGGTCAAATCTACATAGATGGTTTGCAGTTAGTGGGAAAAGAGACGGCAGTATTAGAAACGATTCGCGGTAATAAAGTAGGCATGATTTTCCAGGAGCCGATGACCTCACTCAACCCTTTGCATACGGTGCAAAAGCAGATTGCTGAAACCCTGCTGATCCATAAAGGATTAACAGGTAAGGCATCCACTGCGCGTATTATTGAGTTATTAGATTTGGTGGGCATTGAAGCACCGGAAACACGCTTAGCTTCTTATCCGCATGAATTATCCGGTGGGCAACGTCAACGTGTGATGATCGCCATGGCGCTCGCTAACGATCCGGAACTGCTGATTGCCGATGAGCCGACTACTGCCCTTGATGTGACTATTCAAAGGCAAATTTTGGATCTGTTAAAATCATTACAAAAACGTCTTAATATGGCGGTCTTAATTATTACCCATGATCTCCATGTAGTTAAGCATATTGCCGATTCAGTGTTAGTGATGCACGATGGTAAAAGCATAGAATACAGCAGTAAAAATGATCTTTTTTCAAACCCCAAGCACGCCTATACCAAACTTTTATTGAATGCGGAACCTAGTGGCGAAATGACGGAATTAATTTCTCCCGAACTTATTTTAAGCGCGAATAATATCAATGTGAGCTACCCGTTAAAGAAAAATTTTTGGGGAAAAACCACCCGCAGTCTGCAAGCCGTTAAAAATGTCAGTTTACAGATTCATCAGGGTGAAACTGTGGCTATTGTGGGGGAAAGCGGCTCAGGGAAAAGTACCTTAGCGCAGGCGATATTGCAGCTCAATAAAAGTACCGGAGATGTTGTTTATTTGGGGAAAAAAATAAATGCTATTAAACATAACGAGTTACAAAGATTAAGGAAAAAATTACAGATAGTTTTTCAGGATCCCTTTGCCAGCTTAAGTCCGCGTATGTCTGTTCGCGATATTATTGCCGAAGGACTGCAGGTTCATCAACAAACAAAACCATTATCCGCTAAAGAAATTGATCTTCAAGTTGAGCAGGTTTTACAACGGGTTGGTCTGGAAAAAGACAGCGGGTTGCGTTACCCCCATGAGTTTTCCGGGGGGCAGCGTCAGCGAATTTCAATTGCGCGGGCCTTAATCCTAAAACCGCAGTTAATTGTATTAGACGAGCCAACGTCAGCGTTAGATCGCAGTATTCAGAAACAGATATTAGCATTGTTAATATCACTGCAGAAAGAACTCGGCTTGAGCTATCTTTTTATCAGCCATGATTTGTCCGTGGTTCGCGCTATTAGCCACCGTGTATTGGTGATGCACAATGGCGAAATTATTGAACAGGGAAGCTGCAAAAAAATATTTTCACAGCCAAACCATGAGTACACAAAAATACTATTATTATCCTCGGTTTTGTGATGATATGAGAGACTAATTAACCTTTTGGGAGAGCCTTGGTGAATAAATTATTACTACTGTGTTGCGGTTTTTTCTCTATGACAAGTTTTGTCTCTGCCTATAATCTCGAGGAGCAAAGAGAACTCTACTCACAGGTTATTGTTTTACAAGAACAAGGCGAGTGGGAGCGAGCACAAAAAAAGGTGGCATTAATCCCCGAGTATCCATTAACTTACCTGCTTGAATTTCAGAGTATTAAGGCACATTTTGCTGTTAATAACGCAGCAGTGGTGCAGTCCTTTATTAACAATAACCCGAAACGTAGCCTTTCCTTAGATTTAGAAAGAGATTATTTACGCTTTTTAGCAAAAAATCATGCCTGGAAGGAATTTTTGAATTTTTATCCGCAATTACCTAATAGTAGTGATCTTAAATGTAATTACTTCCAGGCAAAAATAAGTCAGGGTAAGACGAAAGAAATTTGGCCTGAATTTAAAAAAACCTGGTTAACGGGAAGCTCTTTAGCGCCGGCCTGTGACAGTGTTATCGCGGTTTACCGTGATAATAACTCCCTTTCAGAAACGTTGGTTTGGCAGCGTTTTAGCTTAGCTTATCAGCGTCATTCCCCTGCTTTAATGCGTTATTTAATTACCTGGATGGAAGGGGATAACAGGAGCCTCGCAACTCAGTTATATGGGTTATATAAAAATCCAAAGGGCTTGCTGAGCAGCGAATTATTTAAAAGCAGAGAACAGGACAGCTTTGTATTTTTACAAACGAGTATTAAACGCTTAGCGCGAGTCGATCTGGATGCCGCTATGGATCTGTTTAACATTTATGAGAAAAAAATTCCTTTTACGGCTTTCGAAAGTCAGGCATTAAAAAAATATTTTGCATTACGGGTCCTATTGTATGATGAGGAGGGGCAGCTGCCATGGTTAGATAAAGCGCTTGCCTCTTTGAATGATGACGGATTGTTTGAGCTGCGACTTCGTTATGCAATAAAATTGGATAACTGGAAAGATATTGAATATTGGTTAAACGCTTTGCCACAAAGATTACAAAAAAAAGACAAATGGATATATTGGCAAGCGCGTGTATTAGAAAACAAACAACAGCAGACACAAGCCGATAAACTCTATCTTAAGATTGCCGGGCAAAGACGTTATTATAGTTTTCTGGCGGCTCAAAAGTTGGGGCTTGATTATCAGCTAAATGCTAAATTAGTCAGTGAAAAGAGTAACAGCTTAAAGATGATGAAAGCGGATCTTGCTCATATTGGAGAATTAGTCTTCCAAAAACGTAATGCACTTTTAAAGCGAGAATGGCATGCATTATTAAATAACAACGATACAAACACTCAGCTGCAGCTAGGCTTGTACGCATATCAAAAGGATTGGGCACATCTGTCGGTGATGGCCAGTATTAACAGTAAGAGTTGGGATGCGTTGAATATACGTTTTCCCGAAGTAAAACCGAGCTTATTTGCAAATACGGCGAATCAATACCAGCTGGAGCCAACCTATATTTATGCTCTGGCTCGTCAGGAGAGTGCTTTTGACGAGTACGCGAAATCTCGAGTGGGTGCCAGTGGTTATATGCAGCTGATGCCGGCGACAGCAAAAGAAACGGCGCAAATGATCGGGATGAAAGATTATAACGATCAGGCGCAGTTAACTGAAGGGGCTATTAATGTGCAGTTAGGCACAGCTTATTTTGAGATGTTATTAAAACGTTATAGCGGTAATCGAATCCTTGCTACAGCGGCTTATAATGCGGGTCCTCATCGCGTTGATAGCTGGAAAGGTAAAGCTGGGCAAAGCTTGGAGATGGATAGTTGGATTGAAACCATTCCCTATAAAGAAACGCGTAACTATGTGAAAAATGTATTAGCTTATAATGTTATCTACCAGCACATTTTAGATAAATCGCGAGAATTTTTTAATAAAAAAGAGCTCAATACGCGTTATTAGTTCATAAGAAAAGAAAGGTTTAATATTGTCTACTATGCTTATCCGTTAATAACTCTTTAACAATCTTGCCGGTCGATCATAATCCCTGATTTTGTAAAAAATTGGGGATTTTTTTATGACCAGCATTCATCATTGGGGTCACCCTGATCGTCAGAATGCAGGTTGTCCTGATTGATCACTAAGGTTGTACATTGAGACTTATCATTCGCCTGCATTGTCCCTGCTTTAGCGACCGCTTTCATTACATAAGTAGATCTTCCTGCTGAGATGATAGTAAAAGTATAATAACTATGATTATCCGGTAGTCCGACGTCGCCTGCGACAGTTGAATATGTTGGATTTAAAATATGCAGACTGCTCTGTACTAACTGTGCTTTTTGCAATTCATTTATGGCATCACTGCGATTTACGCTAAGCATATAAGATTTATAGTTGGGGTAAGCGATGCTTGCTAATATCCCGATAATCACTATTACAACTAAGAGTTCAATTAATGTAAATCCTTGAGCCTTTTTCATAAAATCATCTCCTCTATTTAATGCGATGTAACGCTCTGAATCTTTTTCATTAAAGTACCTTCTATATTTAATACGATGTAAATCCTTGAGTCTTTTTCATAAAATCACTTCCCGATATAATGTCATGTGCAGGTAAGTGTAGGATGCTATTAACAAAGCGACAGGAGGTCTTCAAGCTTAATAGCTAATATGTGAAGTGTTACGATAGACCTTAAAACAGAAGTTAATATAGCAGTCGTGGATGCTCAAATTAAAAATGGGGAATCGCTGAGAATAATATTCTCAGCGGGTTTTCAATCGTCGCTATAAAAAACGGCGTTCGCGACAGGGAAAATCAATGAAATAATTTTTTGATGATATTCATCGTTTCCTGTATTTTTTTAGAGTTCGTCGGGGTTGTGAAGATAGTATCATCGCCGGCGATGTTACCTAATATGCCCTCGGTTTTACCGATCGAATCTAATAAGCGAGCGATTAACTGAGCGGCACCGGGACTGGTACGGATAACAATGATACTGTCATTGCGATCTATATCTAATACAAGGTTTTTTAATGGGCTTGTAATTATAGGGATACTTAAGTCAGCCGGTAAACAATATAACATTTCTTGTTTTGCATTACGTGTGCGTACTGCGCCGGATTTGCTTAACATGCGGGAAACTTTTGACTGATTAATATTATTAAAACCAGCATTAACCAAGGCTTCTACTATCTCGCCTTGAGAGCTAAAATGTTCTTTTTCCAATAATGCTTTGAAAAATGTCATTAATTCTGTTGATTGCTTCATTATTTATTCTTTTTAGTGCTTCAAGGGCGCAATAATAATGAATATTAAGCATTTATCAACCCATTAATCTACAATTAAAATGCATAACTATTCAATTTCAGACTTGTGTTTAAAATAGATAGTCATTAAATGTTAAGATTAGTGTAATATAGGTCATTCTCAATAAGTATTTTAAACGTCTACAACGTGAATTTTTTTTGTTATTAATGAATGAATTGGATATTAAACATCATGCTTATTCCACGCATTTTTCTTTCAATATTTCTATTTTTTTCCGCCTTTTCTGTCCTATCTTCGACGGCAGTTCCTCACGATAATATAAAAGTTCGTTTTGCGACCGATGCAAATTATTACCCTTTTGAATACTTAGATGAACAGCAACAGATTCAGGGTTTTGACATTGATATGGTTAAAGCGATTTGTAAAGCTGTTAATTTAACCTGCAGTTTTCATCATCAACGTTTTGAGAGCCTGCTGCTGTCATTATCCTTCGCGCGTTTTGATGCGGTTATTTCCGCTTTAGATATTACCAGCGAACGTTTAAAAACAGTGGATTTTACTAATAGTTATTATGAGAATTCGCCCGTCTTT
Organism: Psychromonas sp. MB-3u-54; assembly: GCF_002836415.1. Lineage (GTDB taxonomy): Bacteria > Pseudomonadota > Gammaproteobacteria > Enterobacterales > Psychromonadaceae > Psychromonas. Next base: position 47,597 of record NZ_PJBP01000178.1, read on the forward strand.
ATCAGTAAAAAATCGGCTCAGGAAAGCTTCTCAACGGCAGGGAAATTTATAGGAGTGCGTTCTAACTCATCCAACCAGGAATATTTAATTAAATATGAAAAAGAGAATAGTTTTATCATCTCTTACGTCACCTATTCCGAAATTCTTTCGGATTTAAGTGCTGAAAAAATTGATGCGGCATTTGTCGATCAAGCGGTCGCATCGACATTTTTAAAACAAAAAGATAATCGCACTCATTTTGACCTTCATAAGATTAATAATGCGCAGCAAAAATTATTTTCGCAAGGCTATGGTATCGCGATTCAAAAAGGAAATATCAAACTGCAAAAGCGGTTGAATTTGGGTCTTAAAATTATTACTGAAAATGGTACTTATCAAAAAATATATAAACGCTATTTTTAAGCCCTGCGACCTTGCATCACAAATTAACCACCATTCAGAGTTATCTGCTGTTTCAGGTATTAAGCAACTCTTGCTGCTTTTCAAACTATTATTGTTTAAAAATAGCGTGACCTCACTTAATCTTATTTTTTAATATGATTATTCATGTATCGCTCACAATTCATTAATATTTATTACATGCTTGCTCATTTTTCATTAAAATGACCATTCACATTTATATCATTAATTAGATACATATTGGAGATCGTTATGAAAATTGCTGTTCTTGGAGCCGCCGGTGGTATTGGGCAAGCACTTGCTTTATTGTTAAAACTTGATTTACCTGCAAATTCAGTTTTATCACTTTATGATCTTGCTCCCGTTACACCCGGAGTTGCAAAAGATTTAAGCCATATTCCAACTAGCGTTAAAGTTGAAGGTTTTGCCGGTACGGATCCTACTGCAGCTATTGAAGGTGCGGATGTTATTTTGATTTCAGCTGGGGTTGCCCGCAAACCTGGTATGGATCGCTCTGATTTATTTAATATTAATGCCGGTATTATCAAAAACTTAGTTGCTAAAGTTGCAGAAGTCGCACCTGAAGCTTGTATCGGAATTATTACCAACCCTGTTAATACAACAGTCGCAATTGCCGCTGAAGTGTTAAAAGCTGCAGGTGTTTATAATAAAAACAAATTATTTGGTATTACAACCTTAGATGTTATTCGCGCCGAAGAGTTTGTCGCTGAGTTAAAAGGTCTACCTTCAGAAGATGTTCGAGTCAATGTCATTGGTGGTCACAGCGGCACAACTATTCTACCAGTTTTATCACAGATTCAGGGCATTTCATTTACGGATCAGGAAGTGATCGACTTAACTTCTCGTATCCAAAATGCCGGTACAGAAGTGGTTGAAGCAAAAGCGGGTGGTGGTTCTGCAACGCTTTCAATGGCCTGTGCAGCTGCTCGCTTTGCTGTTCAGCTTGTAGATGCTTTGTCAGGAAAACAGGGTATTATTCAAAATGCCTATGTGGATGGTGGCAATCCAGCTTCGCCTTTCTTTACTCAGCCACTGTTACTGGGTAAAAATGGCATTGATAAGGTATTACCTTATGGTGAATTGAGTTCTTTCGAAGAGAGCAAAAAACAAGAAATGTTATCTGTATTACATGCAGATATTGAAATGGGTATTGATTTTGTTAGCAAAACGCTGGTAACCGAAGCGAGCTAAGTAATATCTAAGTCGTCTATTTTGATCTAATGCTATCGCTCCAAAGTCGATGGCATTTTTTTACCGCAATTTATTTATCCTCAGCTTATTCCCTATAATTAGGGGGCTTTCCTGCCGATCACCGCCGCAAGCCAAGCCGTCTCTGCTTAACCATTATTATATTTTGAAATAACAAATCCTATTTTAGTGTTTTATCTGTATCAATTAATTCTCTATAGTGTAGATATCGATCGAAAAATTACATTAATAGAGTGCGACTATGGATTACCTACCAATTTTTACCAAACTTGAAAAGCGCCCCTGCCTTGTTGTTGGCGGAGGAAGCATTGCTTGTCGAAAAGTGCACTTATTACTGAAAGCGGGAGCCGATGTGACTGTCTGTGCACTGGAATTTCATCCCACTTTATTAAAACAAGCTGCTAATAAAGAGTTGAAAATAATTGAGCAGGCATTTGCTGAAGCGCTTCTGGAAAATAAATGGTTGGTCATTGCTGCCACCAATAATAAGCAGGTTAATGAGTATATAGCGACGGCCGCACACGCAAAACAACTATTAGTTAATGTGGTTGGTCAAGCTGATATTTCGAGCTTTATTCTGCCCTCAATTGTAGATCGCTCACCGATAGTTGTGGCTATTTCAAGTGGCGGCAAAGCCCCCGTTCTGGCACGTTTAATTCGTGAACGTTTAGAAACGTTATTACCTATGCATTTAGGTCGATTAGCGGCTATTTCTGCACAATTTCGTCACCGTGTTAAAGAGGTTATTAAAATTGCCCCCTTGCGCAGACGCTATTGGGAAAAACTCTTTGGTAATGGGTTGCTTGCCAACCTATTACAAAAAGGGCAAACAGAGAGCGCTATTGCTTTAATGGAGACCAGTCTAACGGAAGATATTACTCAGGGTGATGTGGCTTTAGTGGGGGCCGGGCCTGGCGACCCCTCTCTTTTAACCTTAAAAGCATTACAATTGATGCAGCAGGCGGATGTCGTTTTATATGATCGTTTGGTTTCTTCAGACATTTTGGACTTAATACGTCGTGATGCAGATTTAATTTCGGTGGGTAAAGCTGCCGGTAATCATGAAGTAGAGCAGTCTCGAACTAATCAGATGTTGGTGGAATTTGCTCGGGAGGGTAAAAAAGTAGTGCGCCTTAAAGGGGGAGATTCATTTATTTTTGGGCGGGGAGGTGAAGAGCTTGAAGAGTTGGTTGAAGCTGGCATTGCTTTTCAGGTTGTTCCCGGTATTACCGCAGCTTCGGGTTGCAGTGCTTATGCGGGTATTCCCTTAACCCACCGCGATTTTGCGCAGTCAGTGACCTTTGTGACCGGACACCGCAAAACCGACGGTGAGGAGCTTAATTGGCAGGCATTAGCAGCGCCTAACCAAACTTTGGTTGTTTATATGGGTTTGCTGCAGTCACAGGAAATTAAAACTCAATTGATTAACCACGGACGAGCTCCTGAAACAGCCGTTGCATTAGTTAATAAGGGAACGACTTCGGATCAGCATGTGGTGATTGGTCAATTATCTGAATTGGAACAACTCGGTGGTGGTTTGCAAGGTCCAACCCTTATGATCATTGGCGAGGTCGTCAATTTGGCCGATAAGCTTGCATGGTATCACCCTGATAATAATCAGCCGCTTTCACGGGATCCCTTTTTAGTCAACTTGGCCTAACATTAACGTTTATCTGTACTATCCGCTGAGTCTTAACATTTATACTAAGCTATGCTCAAACGACGGAAGATCAATAACTCTGCATCTTCAGGTAGTTTGGGCATTTATCATTTAAAAAAGAGTTAATAGTATAAATTAGAGATGGGTTGCGGTTTAATTATGGGCTGATTTAAGTTTCGTAGATCCCTGTAAAAGAGAATCTTAACCTGACTTTTTGTCAGCTAATGCCGCCAGCATATCTTTCGTTACAAGGGTAATTCCTTTTTCTGTCACACGAAAACCATTGGCTATATCTTGTTCTCTATCATAACCAATACATAAACCGGCCGGGATAAAACACTTAGTATCGACAATAACCCGGCGTAATTGACAGTGCTCACCGACATCACTTTCACGCATTAATACGGAGTGCTCAATGAGACTGTAGGAGTGCGCATGAACACTTGAGTATAATAATGACTTACGAATTTTTGCGCCGGAAATTATACAGCCGCTGGCAACCGTTGAATCAAGTGCAGTGCCTCGTCGTAGTTCATTATCAAAAACAAATTTAGCGGGTGGTAGTTGTTCCTGATAGGTATAAATCGGGCTGGATTTATCATATAAATCCAATTGAGGAGTCGGCTCCACAAGTTCCATATTTGCTTCCCAAAACGAATCTAATGTACCAACATCTCGCCAGTAAGGCTGAAGGTCAGTATTTGGATCTTTGAAAGAAAAAGCAAAAACATCACACTCATGAATAATTGACGGGATAAGATCATGGCCAAAATCATGGCAGGAATTTTCATTCTTATGGTCTTTTTTTAGTTGTTCGAATAAAAATTTAGTATTAAAAACATAATTACCCATTGAAGCTAAGCATCGACCTGGTTTACCCGGTATTTCGTTAGGAACAGCCGGTTTTTCATTAAATGCGATAACCCTATTATCCGCATTTATCGTCATAACACCAAAATTACCTGCCGCCTCTTCGACGGATGTTTCAATACAGCAGACAGTCATCTCCGCTTTACTTTTAACATGTTGAGCTAATAGGGTGCGATAATCCATGCGATAGACATGATCGCCCGATAAAATTAAAATATGTTCAGGTTGTTGACTGCGAATAATATCCACGTTTTGGTATACCGCATCGGCTGTACCTTGATACCAATTATCATTATGGCGTTGCGATGCGGGTAATATCTCCACAAACTCGGATGTTCTGCTTTTAAAGTGCCCCCAGCCGCGGTTAATATGACGGATCAGGGAGTGCGACTTATATTGAGTTGCAACACCGACACGGCTAATCCCCGAGTTGAGGCAGTTTGATAATGGAAAATCAATAATTCGAAAGTGACCACCAAAATAAACGGCAGGTTTAGCACGCCAATTGGTTAACTCAAACAGTCGACTGCCACGACCGCCCGCTAAAATAACCGCGTAAGTATTCTGAGCAAGATGACTAAGACCATTGTGATTGTTGTGCTGCATTCCTAACCCCTTCTACTTCGTATGTAAAATAAACAGAGAACCATTAATAGAGAGTACTGATAGTGTGATCACGCTTTAATGAGTACTTTTTTAAAGAGTCCTGTTAAGAATAGTCGCGGCTCAGAATTTTCTAACCCCATCTACCTTGTATGTCAAATAATTGAGAACCATTAATAGATAGTACTCATAGTTAGATCTCGCTTTAATAAATACTTTCTTAAAGAGTGCTATTAAGAATAGTAGCGGGTCAGAATTTGCTAACCCCATCTAGCTTGTATGTAAAATAAATAGAGAATATTTTTTATGATGCGATTACGCTTTAATGAGTACTTTCTTAAAAGGTGCTATTAAGAATAGTCGCGGCACAGAATTATTGACAGGATCGAGATGAATTAAAAAGCGCCCATGGCCATTTTACTGCAGCTTGCCATGATGTTCTGGTTTCGATAATTTGCGGGGCGGTGCTCTGCTTTAGCCGGATAGAAGATGCGGGACATTAATGGATTTGATTAAAAAACAATAAAATGGCAGTGCCTATTTTTAAAATAGAAAATGGAGGTAACTGCTTGCTGTTGAAATAGAAGTTGGAAAATTTATCTGGAGTCTTTGACAGATCATCTGAAAATTCTGCGTTATTAAACTTCGGAAGGTAATGAAAAAACGTGGTTTTTAGCTAAAAAAACCACGTTTGTTGTCACAAAAAAATAATTAGTCTTCTTCTTCAACCAAAGTCATCAGAGAGGTATTACCACCTGAGGCGGTGATATCTATACTGATGCTTTTTTCAGTGAGTAAGCGTTGAATCAAGTGATCAGTGTATTCCGAGGTGATTACCGGCAGTATTGCACCTTCACGTTCGGCCAATTTACGCACCATAAAGGTACGACGTGGACTGTGACTGTCGATTACCACACCCGCCAACTTATCCTGCTCTAGTAAGGCTTCTAAATGACATAATTTAGCTACTTGAAGCACTCCTTTAGGAGCACCCGTCGCGTTAAATTTATCTCTGAATGCCAATGCTTCCTCATAAAACAAGTCAGAAACCACCGAAATAACAGTATTACCGGTGGCTAATGCAGTCACTATCGCTAACGTCCAATATTCGAAGGTTACATTCTTATCCGCAAAACACACTAGAATACCGCGAGGCTCTAAGTACAATACGTTAGATTCACCGGTAGGCCCAGGCAGTGCCTTTGGTCTTCTCATCTTTTTTTCAATGCTTATCAGCTGTGATCTTGCTGCCGCGAGTGTTGAATTAAAATCATCTGCTAATTCTTCAACAATGGTCACCTTCGCAATTTGGGCAAGAAGCTGACGCACTGCAGAAATACGATCATTTAAATTGGTTACCCGCCATTCAGGCTCTACTTTGATAGCATTCTTCATGAACGCAAGCGTTTCCAGATTTGATACCTTATTACTGATCAGCGCTTTGTCGTCACCCAACACACTATCATCCTGCAGTGGTGCTGGTGTTGCCTTTTCATTCATAAAGCGAGACAGATAATTAGGCCCGCCTGCTTTTGGACCTGTACCGGATAAACCTGTTCCGCCAAAGGGTTGTACTCCAACCACCGCACCTATCATATTACGATTGATATAGACATTACCTGCGCGTGACAACTTAGCAAGTTCAATGGCCCGTTCTTCAATGCGAGTATGAATACCCATGGTTAATCCAAATCCAGTGGCATTGATTTTTTCGATAGTATTTGCAAGTTGGTCGCCCTTAAACCGGACGATATGCACGCAAGGACCAAAAACTTCGCGTTCTAATACCGAGATATCTGCTATCTGGTAAAGACGCGGGGCAAAAAATGTGCCGTTGTTTTCCGGTACTGGACATTCGTAAAGTAGGTCGGCCTTATGCTCCATATCTTTAACATGCGCTTCTAGGCTAGTTAATGCTTTGCTGTCAATCACCGGTCCAACGTCCGTTGATAGTTGAGCAGGGTCACCAATATGAAGTTCTTTTAGCGCACCAATCAACATCTTGGTCATACCGTCGGCAATTTCTTCCTGTAAAAATAAAACGCGCAGGGCTGAACAGCGTTGTCCTGCACTTTGGAAGCCCGATGAAATGACATCATCAACGACTTGCTCAGGCAGGGCAGTTGAGTCGACGACCATACAGTTCTGGCCGCCTGTTTCTGCGATCAGCGGTATTTGATCTCCGGCTCGGTTTGCCAGAATACGGGAAATAAGTGTGCCGGTGGTGGTTGAGCCGGTAAATACTACCGCCTTAATCCGCTCATCTTCAAGCAGCGCTTCACCCACCGCAGGACCTCTAGCAATAACGGCTGTCACTGTGCCCTCGGGCATGCCCACGGACTCCATTAATTGGATAGCGCGTAAAGCTATCAAGCTGGTTTGTTCAGCGGGTTTAGCTATTACTGTATTACCCGTTACAATTGCCGCAGCAACCTGACCCATAAAGATCGCCAGCGGAAAGTTCCATGGGCTGATACATAAAACCACACCACGCGGTTCTAGTCGGTTATCTTCAGCAAGTTCTTCGGCTCGAGCTGCGTAATAACGACAAAAATCAACTGCCTCACGTACTTCATCAATACCGTCTTGCGCAATTTTGCCTGCTTCTTTAATACAAATCGCAATGAGTTCGTCCATGTGACGTTCTAAAATATCAGCGGTTCGTCTGAGTAAATTAGCTCTCTCCTCAATGGGAGTTTCTGACCAAGTCTCAAAACTGTCGTGGGCTTTGGCAAGTTTCGCGACCATTTGCTCACGGCTGTCATGGCGATGAAAGCCAATGATTTCATTATGGTCAGCCGGATTTTTTACCGCAAAACAATCATCAGGCACTTGCTCTGCTGTGATTAAGTGATCATTGAACCAACGATCGAGCGATTCTCTTAATGGCGTAATCTGATTAATATCATTAAGGTCAAGCCCTTTGGAGTTATCTCTCTCCTGACCAAATAACTTGATCGGTTTAAGAATCTGCTCATTGTAAGTGACTTTAAGTCGCTGGGTTTTTTCGACAGGATCTTCAAGCAAAGATTCAACCGGACGACTTTCATCAACGATAGCATTAACAAAAGAAGAATTAGCCCCATTTTCCAGCAGACGACGTACCAGATAAGCGAGCAGATCTTCATGCTGACCAACGGGTGCGTAAATTCGACATTGAATATTATCAGTGGTTACAATTTGATCATACAAACTGTCACCCATGCCATGTAGACATTGGAATTCAAAGCCTTCTTTATCATCACCGGCAAGCTCAATAATGACCGATGCGGTATAAGCATTGTGCGTTGCAAATTGAGGATAAATAGTATCGCGATAGTCCAACAGGCGATTAGCACAGGCATGATAAGACACATCCGTGGAAGACTTACGGGTAAAGACCGGATAATGTTCAAGCCCGTCTTTTTGTGCATTTTTTATTTCAGTATCCCAATAAGCGCCTTTGACCAGTCGGACCATCAGCTTGCGACCCACTTTCTCGGTTAGCTCGCGCAACCAGTCGATCACAAAAATAGCCCGTTTCTGATAAGCCTGAACCGCCAAACCGAAACCATCCCAGTCATTTAATTCAGGGTCGCTAAAGACTATTTCAATAATATCAAGGGAGATGTCCAGACGCTCAGACTCTTCAGCATCGACCGTTAAACCAATATCATATTTTTTTGCCAGTAAGCATAAAGATTTTAGTTTTTGCGGAAGTTCCTTAATCACTCGGTCTCTGTGACTAAACTCGTAGCGGGGATGAATAGCTGATAATTTAACAGAGATCCCGGGGCTTTTTCGAGGGCCTCTGCCTTTAGCTGCTTCACCAATAACAACGATTGCCTTGGCATAGGATTGAAAATAACGTTCCGCATCTTGTTCAGTTCTTGCGCCTTCACCCAGCACATCGTAAGAATAGACATAACCACTACGTTCTTTTTCTTCCGCACGCTTGACCGCAGCAACAATAGTTTCACCTATTACAAACTGCTCTCCCATGACCTTCATCGCAATATTCATCGCTTTACGAATGACGGGTTCACCCATTCTTCCAAGGGTTTTCTTTAATAAGCCAAACTGATTGCTTTTGCGGCTATCACTGAAATTAACCATACTGCCGGTTAACAACAGGCCCCAGGATGATGCATTCACAAAGAGTGAATTACTGGTACCTAAATGTGTACTCCAGTGGCCCTTTGAAAGCTTATCGCGGATCAGCTCATCCTGCGTTTTTTTGTCAGGTACCCGTAATAATGCTTCCGCCAGGCACATTAGCACCACACCTTCAGCCGAAGAAAGAGAATATTCATTGAGTAATGCTTCAACAACGCCAGTACCTTCCTGCTGACGGCGTATTTGCAGCACCATTTTGCGCGCACGCTCCCAGGCACGGCTACGTGCGCGCATATTAACTTCTGCCTCGGGCAAAATATGATCAACAGCCAAATTTTCATCGATACGGTGAAAATCTCGAATTTTTTGGCGAATAGTAGACTCGGTGACTAAGTTACCATCAAACAACATACGCAACCCCCAGGAAGCTAAATACTTAAGTATTAGGATAGAAAGATTCGGCGAGTATATAGTAGATTGTTCGAACAATCTTTAGTGAAATTAAAATAAATATTTAAAATAAAAAAGAGTTATTAAGTGCTGCCAAAGCCCTTAATTTATCACCACTAAAATTAACTAAATCACGGTAGAATCAATTCTGGATTGACCCTGCCAATCGCCTGAAAACAGACCTGAAATACGGCTATTTACGAAGAAAAATGAAAAATTACGATCAGGTTTTGTTGCAGTCTTGCATAACGGAAAAAAGATGCTGTTCAAAACTTTTTTTTTTTGCTGGGAGGCTGTCTATATTACATCAAAACAAAGTAAAGTTAAGATAAATCGCGCCCTTGTGGTTGCTATAATAATTCCAATTTAAAACTAGGGAGAAATACATGAAAAATATTGTTGTACCATTTCTTGAGCACACCGGTGCTTCATTAAAGAACTTTTCCAAAGGTAAGGCGGAAGTTGAATTACATGTACAGCCATATCATCTCCAACATATAGGTTTTGTACACGGTGGTGTGATCTCCACTCTTATGGATAACACCGGCTGGTATGCCGCAGTATCTAATCTTGAAGACGGATTTACGGCGGTCACCATGGAGATAAAGATAAACTACCTAAAACCTGCTTTAGGAAAGTATCTGCTAGCCTCCGCTGTTGTAAAGCGGCAGGGTCGTACGACCTCTTTTGTGACCATAGAGCTTCATGATCAAGGGGAACTTATCGCCTATGCAACGGGAACCTATGCGCTTATAAAAGAGGATTAAACCTTTAAACCCCTCTTTACAGATCACTTGCTGATAGGAGCCTATTTTTTAAATTATCTGAGAGATCAACAGGGCCTGAGGCGAAAGGGTATAAAAAGCCTGATAATCTAAGGTCTTACTGAATCTGTTTTTTTAAAAAATAGACTCAATTGTCTTGTCTATATAACAACTCGGCTGGCGCGGACATACTGCTCCCCGAGAACAAATTAACCTTGCCTCACCTGCAATTCCGCGCTCAATCCAATTAATATTTAAAATCCGCGCCACACTGATTAACACTTTTTTGATATGCGCGGGTATTTTCGCCGAACCACCGTTAGCAATACAAATTTGTTTTAATTCTCGAACCAGCGCCAGTGCATCATGACCCTGTGCGTCAATCGCGGGATTCAAATCAATGCCGGCACACAAAACATGGTTCACATCTGCCGAGTCCTGCACTTTAATCGATTCACAGCAGTATATTTTGGGCGTGCCATTTTCATTGAGTATCGATATTTGTGCGGCAGTACCCTTAGCGTTCATTCCGAGCATGCGAAATACAGACCAGTGCTGGCAGGGATCTTTTACGACGCGCATATTTCCCCAGGGTAACGGGATACCGTTACCCCGGTAAACTGCCTTTAGCTGACCCGGGCTGTAAGCATCAAAATAATGCCAGTTTGGATAGGCTGAAACAGCCGTCATACGACGCATAACAACAGATTCTGATACGTCTATTTGTTTGCAGACATTGACTTCATAACCATGACGATCCAGCAACTGCCGAAAAGCTACCTTAGGGCAGAGCAGCGCCGCGGCAAAAAAACTGCATTCAAAATCGTGCCATGCATACAATATATCCTGCGCATCCAGGCTGGTGGAATAGGACTGGTTCTGCGTTGAATTCTGCACGTCATACTGGGTTTTATCTCCCGCCACCATAATGCTTTTTTCACCATCACTATTGTGTAAAACACGGTGACCTATATGGACGGCAAGCTCATATTTGAGACGGGGAGTGTTTTTTTTCAGAATAGAGTTCAGGTAAACGGTGCCGGGGGGCTGAAAGTAGGAAGTAATCATGTGCTTCGACTTTTCATTTGCAGGGCTTTGGCGATCACCGGGTAATTTGCTGAACCAGCGTATTTTCAGGCCTTTCTGCTCTGCAATTTCCATTAAGTCTTCAACATATAACGGCATGCGTTTTTTACCCACCTCTTCAGCCGCACGTTCTAAATCAGGAAAGTGATTCTGATGATGTTCCTGATGAGCACGAATCAGTAAGTGCGCAAACTGCCTGCCGCTGGTACCTGTTTGTGAGAGCATTTCCGGAATGGCTATCTGTAGAATTTCATTTGAAAAAAGAAAACTTGGCTCAAGTGCCATCCCCTTTATGCCGCCACGGCTACCTTTCTCGGGGGTGATTTCAGCCTGCTCCGAGGCGTCATCTAGAAACCATTGCATATTTTTTTGAAAAACCTGTGCAATGACTTCCAGCATGTCTTCACCGGGCACGCGTTTCCCTCTTTCTATCATCGAAAGGTAAGACACCGAGGGTGCACATTCTGGCTCTAATTTCACACAACGGGCAGATAAATCATCGAGTGTTAAATTATTTCTTTTCCGTAAGTTACGGATTTTAGTGCCAAGAAAATGCGATTGTCTGATTAATGTTTTTGAATTTTTCATTTTGTAAAATTTACACTGTGTAATTTCCTTTGTGAAATTATAAGGAAATTAAGTGTAGACTTCTAGTCGTAGAATGAAAAACGAACATAAGTTGTTTAAAATGTAACCCTGATCACTTTTTCAATTAATTTCAATAAGTGATCAGGCATAGGATTAAGCGGTCAAATCAATAGAAGGAATGCAGCCATGAATTTACCACAACAAAAACAGAGTGAAATTGAGTCAGGTTTTTACAATTTCATCAATCAAGAAGTACTGCCACATACAAATTTGAATGCTGATGATTTCTGGTTTGACTTGATGAAATTGGTCAACGATTTTTCACCCCTTAATTCGCAGTTATTAGCCACGCGTAAAACAATGCAGAAGCAGATCGATGAGTGGCATCGGTCGCATCAGAACTTTGAGCAACCGGACTACCTGAAATTTTTGAAAGAAATCGGTTATTTAGTCGAGCAGGGCGAATCCTTTAACATCGAAACGCAGAATGTGGACAGTGAAATATCCACATTAGCCGGGCCGCAGCTAGTTGTGCCGGTACAAAATGCACGCTTTGCATTAAATGCTGCCAATGCCAGATGGGGTAGTTTATACGATGCCTATTACGGCACTGATGTTATCCAGAAAACCGGTGCGTTAAAACCCGGTTCTGAATTTAATATAGCCCGCGGCCAACGTGTGATTACCTTAGCTAAAGACTTTCTTGATGAAGTGTGCCCGCTTGACAGCGGCTCGCACCATGATGTTTTAAGCTATTTGGTTTATTACCAGCATCTTCTGGCTTTTTTCCCGGACGGCAGTAAAACCGGCTTAAAAACCCCTGCTCAGTTTATTGCATTAGATGGTTCGAAAAGCGATCCGAGTTATCTTCTTTTGAAAAACAATGGCTTGCATATTGGTATTATGATTGATCGTCACGGAAAAATTGGCTGTTCAGATCTTGCCGGCATTGATGATATTCAAATAGAATCTGCTCTGACCACTATCATGGATTTTGAAGACTCGATTTCGGCTGTGGATGCGCAGGATAAAGTTGAAGCCTACAAAAACTGGCTGGGTTTAATTAAAGGTGATTTAAGCGCAAATTTCAGCAAAGACGGTAAACAGGTGAAACGCCAGCTTAATCAGGACAAAGCCTTCATCGACAAAGACGGTGAGAAATATGTTGTTCACGGGCGAGCTTTGCTGATGGTGCGTAATGTTGGTCATTTAATGGGTAGCGATTTAATCCAGGACAGTGAGGGCAATAATGCCCCCGAAGGTATTATTGATGCGGCTATTACCGCGTTAATCGGCAGTATCGATTTACAGGAAAAGACCGGTAATAAGATCCGCAATAGCCGCAGCGGCAGCATCTATATTGTTAAGCCTAAAATGCATGGCCCGGACGAAGTCGCTTTTACTTGTGACTTGTTCAGCCGCGTGGAGAAGATGCTTAAACTGCAGCCTAATACCATTAAGCTCGGAATTATGGATGAAGAACGCCGTACATCGGTAAATCTGAAAGAGTGTATTCGGGCAGCAAAATCCCGGGTGGTCTTTATTAATACCGGTTTCTTAGACAGAACCGGTGATGAAATCCATACCAGTAAAGAAGCGGGTGCTGTTTATCCTAAAGCGCTGATCAAAACGATGCCCTGGTTTGATGCCTACGAAAATAACAACGTAGATGTTGGACTCGCCTGCGGATTCGCCGGAAAAGCGCAGATTGGTAAAGGTATGTGGGCAATGCCCGATGAAATGAAAAAAATGATGAAGGAGAAAATTCAACATCCTTTATCCGGTGCAAATACTGCATGGGTGCCGTCGCCTACCGCTGCGACATTACATGCTCTACATTATCATAAGGTAGATGTTTTTAAAGAGCAGCTGAAAATAGCGCAGCGCCCGGCTGCCAAGCTGACGGATTTGTTAACCCTTCCGATTATGCCGAGTGATTATCCCTTGTCGTCGAAAGAGATTGAAAAAGAGTTAGAAAACAATATTCAGGGCATTTTAGGTTACGTGGTGCGCTGGATTGAAATGGGCATAGGCTGTTCAAAAGTGCCCGATATTAACAATGTTGGATTAATGGAGGATCGTGCCACCCTGCGTATTTCAAGTCAGCATATCGCCAACTGGTTAAAACACGATATATGCAACACCGAGCAAGTAAGCCGCATTATGTGCAATATGGCAAAAATTGTAGATAAACAAAATGCAGGGGTGCCTGGTTATCAGAACATGTCTCCTAATTATGAAACAAATTACGCATTTCAGGCCGCAGAAGCGTTAATTTTTGAAGGCTACGATCAACCCAATGGATATACAGAACCGTTATTACATGAGTACAGAATGTTTGCAAAAATTTCCTAGAAATAACCGATTCTAGGAATATTAATCTAACCACTAATGGATTCAACTACTGAGAGAGAGAGTTTATCATGAATTATAATACTGAAAAAAATAATGCTAGTAATGTTATTTCACAACAGGGTGATGCTTGGAAAGCGATTAATCCTGAGTACGTTGCCCGTTTGCGCTCGCAAAACCGTTTTAAAACAGGTATTGATATTGCTAAATACACCGCGGCAATTATGCGCGAAGATATGGATGCATATGATACCGACAGTAAAAACTATACCCAGTCTCTAGGTTGCTGGCATGGATTTGTCGGTCAGCAAAAAATGATCTCTATTAAAAAGCATTTTACGACGACTAAAGGTACCTATTTATATCTTTCCGGTTGGATGGTTGCGGCAATGCGTTCTGAATTTGGTCCGCTTCCTGACCAGTCAATGCATGAAAAAACCAGTGTTCCGATGTTAATAGAAGAGCTTTACACTTTCTTAAAACAAGCGGATGCTCGTGAGCTTGGTCATATCTTTCAAGAGTTAGATGCGGCTAATGATAAAGGTGATCAAGTAGCAGCTCAGGCGGCGCTAAAGAAAATCAATGAATTTGAAACGCATGTTGTGCCTATTATCGCCGATATTGATGCGGGTTTTGGTAATGAAGAAGCAACTTACCTGTTAGCTAAAAAAATGATTGAAGCGGGTGCCTGCTGTATTCAGATTGAAAACCAGGTATCCGATGCCAAACAGTGTGGTCATCAGGATGGCAAAGTAACCGTCCCGCATGAAGACTTTTTGGCTAAGATTAATGCGGTACGTTATGCATTTATGGAGTTGGGTGTGGAAGATGGTGTTATTGTTGCGCGAACGGATTCTTTAGGTGCAGGCTTAACTCAAAAAATTCCAGTATCCCAAGCACCTGGCGATCTTGCTGAGCAGTATAATAACTTTATCGACGGGGAAGTACTTAATTCTTTAGAGCAGTTAAACTCGGGTGATATGGTATTAAGTCGTGGTGGAGAATTGATTAAACCAAACCGCTTAGCCAATGGCCTGGTACGTTTTAAACCTGAGACTGGCGAAGATCGGGTAGTACTTGATTGTATTACTTCTCTGCAGAACGGTGCCGATTTATTGTGGATTGAAACGGAACAACCTAACGTTGGGCAAATTGCTGGTATGGTTAACCGTATTCGCGAAGCGGTTCCAAATGCCAAGCTTGTTTATAATAACAGTCCATCATTTAACTGGACATTAAGCTTCAGACAGCAGATTTTCGATGCTTGGAATAAAGAAGGTAATGATGTTTCAGCTTATAAACGCGCTGATTTGATGAGCCCAGTTTATGATGATACTGAATTAGCCCTTGAAGCTGACCAACAAATACAGAACTTCCAGAAAGATGCGGCAAGAGAAGCAGGTATTTTCCATCACTTGATTACTTTACCTACTTACCATACTGCGGCATTGTCGACTGATAATCTTGCTAAAGATTACTTTGGTGAAATGGGTATGCTGGCTTATGTTAAAAACGTACAGAGAGAAGAAATTCGTCAGGGTCTTGCATGTGTAAAACATCAGGATATGTCCGGCTCTAATATGGGCGATGATCACAAAGAATATTTCTCTGGAGAGCAGGCGCTGAAAGCTTCTGGAGAGAACAATACTATGAGTCAGTTTTCATAGTGAATAAGTAATAGGCGCTATCAAAATCGCCTGATTATAATCGCATAAAGCATACTGGTGTATGCTTTTTTTTAGCTTTTATTTTTGTCGAATTTCCTCTGTTTCCTTAACACGCCTTTCGCCCCTCATGTAAATAATCTGTTTTTATCTCTTGCCGCAAAATACAACCTGATATCTTAGCTTGTGTTATACCGCCGAGGTGGTCCGCTTTGGGTTGCACGGTTTTATGCTGTGCAGTCATCTTGTTGGCTTTTTTTTGTATTGCAGGGAATGACAATGTTGTCCAGATCACAATCAGGATCAACAGCATGGCTAAAGGCAGAGTTATTGCCAATTCATATTTTAAATTGTTCGGTTTTACACTATGTTGAATGACTTTAATGGGCTATCGAAGCCAGTTGCGGTAAATTGTAATTATCAATATAAGCAGAATAAATATGGATTTAACCTTTGAAAGCCAGCGTACTTTAAAACGCATTCTAGAACTTATTGATTTATCTAAACTCACAAAAAATGATTTGGCACTTTTTTTAGCACGATTAGACAAAAACTTCCCCGCGTTATTTTCCAAGCTGCATCACTTATACGGTGAACAATATGATTTCTTTTATTATTTGCAACAACTGGTGGCTCATCTGGCAGCGGGGATTGTCGCACGCTCGAGGAAGCTTAAGAAACAAGATAAACTGCGTCTTGATAAGCCAGGTTGGTACCGTGATCAGAAAATGCTTGGCATGGCAGTTTACGTGGATCTGTTTGCCGGTGATTTAAAGAAATTAAAAGCGAAAATTCCCTACCTTAAATCTTTAGGCATTAATTATTTACATTTGATGCCGTTATATAAATCTCCCGAAGGGGATAGTGATGGCGGTTATGCTGTTTCAGACTATCGTGAAGTTGATCCAAAACTCGGCACAGAAAAAGATCTGCTTGCCCTTAGCGATGCATTATCAGCCGAGGGGATAAGTTTAGTATTGGATTTTGTGTTTAATCATACTTCCGATGAACACCCATGGGCTAAGGCCGGCGATGAAGATTTTACCGATTTTTATTACTTTTTTGAAAAGAAACAAGAGGTTGATGACTATAACCAAACGTGCCGGGAAATATTTCCTACGGTACGTCGCGGTAGTTTTACCTATTTAGAAGCACAAAAAAAATGGGTCTGGACCACTTTTAATAGTTTTCAATGGGATCTTAACTACTCCAATCCTGCGGTTTTTAATGCGATTACCGATGAGATGTTGTTTCTAGCAAACCTCGGTTGTGAAGGACTGCGTTTGGATGCATTGGCTTTTATATGGAAAGAAAAATGGACACAATGTGAGAATTTACCTAAAGCACATACGCTTATTCAAGCTTTTAATTTATGTTTACAAATTGTTGCCCCTGCGGTTGTTTTTAAATCTGAAGCGATAGTTCATCCCGATGAAGTGGCAAAGTATATTGGTAAAGATGAGTGCCAGTTATCCTATAATCCATTAATGATGGCCTTAATGTGGGAAAGTCTGGCAACCCGAGAAACTAAGTTACTGACCGCGTCATTGAAAAAAAGTTTTGCCATCTCGCCGCAATGCAGCTGGGTTAATTATATTCGTTGTCATGATGATATTGGCTGGACCTTTGATGATGCTCTTGCGCAGCAATTGGGCATTAATGGCTTTGACCACCGCCGTTTTCTTAATAATTTTTATACCGGCCGTTTTGAAGGATCTTTTGCGCAGGGTGTGCCATTTCAAGAAAACCCCGCCACGGGAGATTGCCGCGTCTGTGGATCATTGGCTTCATTAACCGGGTTGGAAAAAGGGCTTGAACAAAATAATCAGCGCGATATTGACTTTGCGTTAAAGCGAATCAACCTGCTTAACAGTATTAACCTGAGTATTGGCGGTATTCCTCTCATTTATCAAGGGGATGAGCTAGGCATGTTGAATGATTACAGTTACCTTGACGATCACAGTAAAAAAGAGGATTCGCGTTGGGTTAATCGCCCGGCAATCACCGATCAGGATATTAAATTAGCGGAACAAGCGGGCTCAGCACAATTTTTCGTTAAGCAATCTTTGCAGGCTATGATAAAGATTCGCCAGCAGCATCAAGTATTTGGTATCGCGGCGACGGAGATTCTTGAAACTTATAATGCACATCTGTTTGCTTATTGCCGAATTCATGAAAGTGGTCAGAAAATGTTGGCTATCTGTAATTTCAGTGAAGAAAGCCAATCAGTTGAATCTTCAATTACCGACATTTTGGCTTCGAATAAAATGCTGGATTTACTCAGTGCTACTAAGGTTAACAAAGCAACTGCACTTGAGTTAGGCGCTTATCAGGTACTTTGGTTAGTGGCAGAGTAGGTATTGTTAGCTAGCCCTGTTGTTGATTATTTACCAGCAACAGGGCATTTTTAAGGTGATGATAGGCGGCCAACGAAGCGGCTTTAAGATCAGACAGTGTGCAGTGGTTAAGTAAGTTGAAACCTGTTTCGGCATGTATTTTCATTATCTCAAATTCATTTTCATCTGATTAGCCAATATTAGCAATTTCATGACTCACTCGAATGCACTGAGGCGCAGCAGGCGACCACCATTTTCATCCTCAAGAACCCATATTGCACCCTTTGGTCCCTGCTCAACCTCTCGTATTCGTTTTTCCATGGTGAAACGTTCTACCTCCTCGGCTTGCTCTCCTTCAATTTTTATCCGCAGCAGTGATTTTGACTTGAGCCCACCGATAAAGGCATTACTCTCCCACTTTGGAAACATAACACCGGAATATATAATCAGGCCTGATGGTGCAACCGTTGGCACCCAGTATACTTCAGGTGGATTGAACTCCGGACGCGAATCATGATCGGGAATAGGAATACCAGAATATTGATCACCCCAGGACACAATGGGCCAACCATAATTATCTCCACCAAGGGTCAGGTTGAATTCGTCACCGTGCCTCGGGCCCATTTCGTGTGTCCACAGTTGCCCCTTTTTATCAAAGGCAATACCCAGTAAATTGCGGTGTCCAAGAGACCAGAAGGTTTTTGCAAGTTCTCCTTTATCCTGAAACGGATTGTCGAATGGCACTGAGCCGTCTGCGTTTAGCCTGATGACCTTGCCTAAATTTTGCGTCCAGCTCTGTGCTGGTGCCTGTTTTTGCCGTTCGCCGGAAGTGATAAACAGCTTTCCATTCGGGCTAAATGCCAAGCGGTGAGAATAATGTCCGCTGCCCGATACTTTAGGTATTTGCCGCCAGATGATTTCAAGGTTTTGCAGTTGAGGCTTGGCCGATGTAGGAATAAATTGAGCCCGGGCAACGACGGCTCCGTTGTTTCCTGAGCTATCCTTTTCGGCATAGGATAAGTATATTCGGTGGTTTTCTTTGTACTGAGGATGGAGAATTACATCACCCAAACCACCTTGACCACCATAAGCTACCTTAGGTACGCCCTTAACAACTGTTTTAGCAACTACCTTGGAACTGTCACCCAGGTCAACCACAAGTAAAGTACCTTTTTTTTCAGTTATCAGGAGATCACCGCTGGGTAGAAAAGTCATCGCCCAGGGTTCATTGAAGGCTGCAAAACTCTCAGCCAGAAGTATTGAGCCTGCATTACCTTCAATCCTTTTAGCTGCAGGCTCAGCATCGCTATTACAGGAAAGAAGAGACAATAATAGAGGAAGGTAGATTGTTAAAAGTAACTTGGATTTAAATAGTAAGTGCATAATAGCATCCATTTTATACCGCTAGGTGAGACGCATCCGATTTGAGTAAGAGATGCATTTAAAGCCTTCTGCACCCGTTTGAGTATAGGAAGAATAAAAGTGCAGTCAAGATTGATTCGAGCAGGTTTTTTTCTCTTATGACGCTTCGATCTCAGCAAAACCTTATTGAAATTTACTATTCTCCTTTGCAAAAACCGGTGTGTTGCCCATATTTCTATCCGTCAAAAAGGTTTGGCTGTCTTCAATTATCGCCATTTATAGGATTAAAATAGGAGACCTTCTAACAGCCGTAATAGATTAAGCTTTTATGGCTGTTTATTTTCGTCTCTATAAGCCAAGAATAAAATTCCACTGCTGGTCTTTGTTCTGTGATCTTTTAGGCTATTTTACTTACCTCAACTAACAGAGATATATTCAGGCTCTAAATCGCTCAAAAGTTGGACAGCCACTCTTTTTCTTACAATGGAGAGTATCGTTTCCTATCCGTAAATAATTAACAGACAGAATGGATGCCGCTCATTTTTTTTTCTACCTTTCCGGCTTCAATTTTTTTCCACACTTTTTCATGAAAGTAGAAAACAAAAGTATTCACCGCAGGCTCAACTAAGGCAACGGTCCCGCCAATCACTATGCTGCCAGTTAATAAGTAAGTAACTGTAAAAGCGACTGTGAAATGTAATACTGCAAAAGTCATTGTCTTTTTCATACTAAAGCCTATTCAGTTATTATTAAAAACACCATGTAAATGGTAATGATTATCATTTGCATTGTCAATAGCTCGTAGAATAAGTTTCCCTTTTGATAACAGTGATACCGGTAAAATTGCTTATCATAGAAAGAAAATCATTCAGATATCTTTATCAGTTAGCCGTAACAAATAGCTGGACAGGCATCTAATTGACTACATATTAATCTGCTTCTATATTTTATTCAGACACTGTTTTGAATAATTAGGAGTTCATTATGACGCAATCTCGTGCAACACAGATTTCTCTGGTTGATACGCCTACTTTATGAATAACATCCCTGTTATTCACTTCTTCGAAGCCAGCTGAAGCTGTTCAAATTTATTCCCTAAAAATTTGTCATTGTATTTCCCGTTGTGTACGGCGTCCTTTTTTATGCGGCAAGGATAAATTCAGCGGGCAAAGCTTTGAGCATCGCAGACAATGGATGGTCGAACGGCTCCAGTTTTTAACCTCCATCTTTACTATTGATACCTGCGCTTATGCCATTATGTCTAATCCCCGTAGTTAAAATAAAAGGCATCTGGTTTTGCATGTTAATGAATTAGAAAACAGTGAGTTAACCGATGAAGAAGTTTGTCTGCGTTGGAACCGTCTTTATTCAATGCCAACATTGGTCAGTCGATGGCAAGCGGGGGCAGGATTATCCGAGGAAGAGTTATTGATGGTAAAAATGGTTATCAATAGGTGGCGAGAAAGATTAATGGATATCTCTTGGTTGATTCGCTGCCATCCATGGCGCTCACCCTTCGGGCCAGCTAAAGCTGTTCTAATTGATTCCCGATAAATTAGTATGCGCAGTATTAATGAATTTATCGCCCGTAAAGCGAATAAAGAAGATAATTGCGCCGGTCGATTCTATTCGCTGCCATCCCTGGCGCTCACCCTTCGGGCCAGCTAAAGCTGTTCTAATTGATTCCCGATAAATTAGTATGCGCAGTATTAATGAATTTATCGCCCGTAAAGCGAATAAAGAAGATAATTGCGCCGGTCGATTTTATTCACTGCCATCCCTGGCGTTCACCCTTCGGGCCAGCTAAAGCTGTTCCAATATTTTCCCGAAACATTGGTGGGGGGGGGCGTTTTAAATCGCAGGCACTATTAGATGAAAATGCGTTAATTACCTGCATGGCTTACGTTGATTTAAACCCAATACGCGCGAAAATGGCCGATAGCATAGAGCGCTCAGAATACACCTCTGCTCATGAACGCATTCACGGGGCCATCAGTCAAAACATTACCGCGGCACCCGAAAGTGGCCCCATTAAACCTTTGTATGGTTTTGTGGGCGATGAGTCTTAGCATACACCGCAAGGCATTCCTTTTTCGCTGATTGATTATCTTGAATTACTGGATTGGACGAGCAGAGTATTACGAGATGATAAGCGGGGTGCGGTATTAGGCACTCGGCCACAATTACTTAATGAATTAGGAGTAGATGATGAAACCTGGAGTGAATTAGCGAGTAGTTTTGGCAAAAATTATCATGGTGCAGTAGGGTCGTTAGAAGAATTAGCTTCTTACGCTGAACATACAGGTAAATGTTGGATTGCCAAGAAGAATGTCTTGCATCGAGTTTTGCATTAATTCTCTGATTTAAAATATTTTAATGTCGTCTTATACATCTCTGCTCGTTAAGGTACTTCAACATGCGTTAAATGCAGCCAATCTAACCATTTAACCTGCTCTTCAATAAGATTTTTCTAGCTACCTTAATAAATCACTTAAATACGGCTTATCAGGGCTGATATTTATGAGTCTTTATATTAAATTATGGCCATTGTAATTAATGGATGTCCACGATTGTTTATGTTCAAAGGTAAAAGTGAGCTGTATCAATCAGAAAGGAAATATTGGTCGTTGGTGAAATCATAGTTTGCAGGCTTAATAATCTCTAACTGCACCCACAACTACACCCATTTCTTACAGGCATAAAAAAAGCCGTAAAAGAATTTAATCTATTACGGCTTTTAGAATGTGGTGGCCCCTCTCTGATTTGAACAGAGGACCTGACGATTATGAGTCGTATGCTCTAACCAGCTGAGCTAAGGGGCCAAATTTTTTATATGTAGAGCTTGCGCTCTAACCACTATGCCAAGTTAAGGCTAAGTGTCTAATTTTTTCTCTAACCGCTATGCCAAGTGAATGGAAGGGCTAAATTTGAAAGGCGAGTATATAAGGTAAATTTTTGTCTGTCTAGTATATGTCATGCGTTTGCTTATTTATTCTACGCTCTTGTTGATATCACTTGATAATATTCGCTATTTGTCACTCTTTAGAGAAAAAAAATCCTGCCGAAGCAGGATTTTGTGATTTTAATCTGGGTTATTCATCCAGGAAACTGCGCAGTTGTTCGCTGCGGCTTGGGTGACGAAGTTTACGCAATGCTTTCGCTTCAATTTGACGGATACGCTCACGTGTTACATCAAACTGTTTACCGACTTCTTCAAGAGTATGATCGGTATTCATGTCGATACCAAAACGCATACGTAATACTTTCGCTTCGCGTGCAGTTAAACCTTCCAATACATCGTTAGTTGCATTTTTAAGGCTTTCACTTGTGGCACAGTTAGCAGGCAGCGCAATCGTTGTATCTTCAATAAAATCACCTAGATGAGAGTCTTCATCATCACCAATAGGCGTTTCCATTGAGATTGGCTCTTTCGCAATTTTTAATACCTTACGGACTTTATCTTCCGGCATCATCATGCGTTCTGCGAGCTCTTCCGGCTGCGGTTCACGTCCCATTTCCTGTAACATTTGACGAGAGACACGGTTAAGTTTATTAATGGTCTCAATCATATGTACCGGAATACGGATAGTACGTGCCTGATCTGCAATAGAGCGAGTAATTGCCTGACGGATCCACCAAGTTGCATAGGTTGAAAATTTGTAACCTCGGCGATATTCAAATTTATCTACCGCTTTCATTAACCCGATATTACCTTCCTGAATTAAATCTAAGAACTGTAAACCACGGTTGGTATATTTTTTGGCGATAGAGATAACCAGACGTAAGTTAGCTTCTACCATCTCTTTTTTTGCTCGACGTGCTTTGGCTTCGCCAATGCTCATGTTGCGAGAGATGCCCTTCATATTGGTAATGGTTAATACACTTTGTACTTCCACGGCTAACATTTTTCTTAAACAGCGTCTTAAGTCTTCTTCAAATTCACTGATTCGGGTTGCATAATCAGTACCACTTGAAAGAATCACTTCTAACCATGCAGGATTTGTTTCGTTGCCTTTAAACAGTTTAATAAACTCTTTTTTAGGCATTTTACATTGTTCAACACAAATCTTTAATACTAAACGTTCCTGTACACGAACAGCGTTCATTGCAAAGCGAATTGCTTTTACCATACGGTCAAACTGTTTAGGAATTAATTTGAACTGTTGGAAAAACTCAGCCTGTTCATTAATGGCTGCGCGTGTCTCAGCATGTGCACGGCCATTTTTGATAATTGAATCTTCAACAACTTGATTTAATTTACGAAGTTCGGCAAATTTTTCAGCTGCTTCTTCAGGATCGGGGCCTTTAGGTCCTTCTTCTTCATCATCTTCATCGGAATCATCTTTATCGTCTTTATCTTCATCTTCTAATTGCTTTTTACTTAACTCAGATCCGATGTGTGTGGCACTGACCGCTTGTGTCATGTCATCATTAGGATCCACAAAGCCACTGATTAAATCAGTTAATTTCATTTCTTCAGCTTCGTAGCTGTCCCAGTTATCTAATAGTCCTGAGATTGTTGCAGGATATTCAGAAACAGCAGTTTGGACTTCTTTGATACCTTCTTCGATACGTTTGGCGATGACAATTTCGCCTTCACGAGTTAATAGTTCAACTGTTCCCATTTCGCGCATATACATACGCACGGGATCCGTTGTCCTACCAATCTCAGATTCAACCGTTGCTAACACCTGAGCAGCAGCTTCTACCGCATCCTCATCAGGGGTTTCGCTATCATCGCTACCTATTAGCATATCATCAGCATCGGGAGCCGTTTCTACTACACGGATACCCATGTCGCCGATCATTTGAATAATATCTTCAATCGTTTCAGATTCAACGATATCTTGCGGCAGGTGGTCATTAACTTCTGCGTAGGTCAAAAACCCTTTTTCTTTACCTTTGATAATAAGCTCTTTGAGCTGTGATTGAGGTGTTTGAGCCATAGATACCGTCCAAAAATTGATTGCAAATCAAAAATCAATTGCAAATAGGGGTTATATAAAAAAAGTACAAGCGATCTAGTATACGCTAATTTTCTGAAGTTTTCTAGTTCATTAATGCTGTTTTTGTTCAGCAAGCAGTAATGCAAGTTGCTGTGTTTCTGCACTTGTTAGCGCTTGGCCTGAACGCGATTTTTGTTTTAAAAATTCTATTTTATTTGTAAGATGAAAATTAAGAAAGTTTTCTAAAGTGTCTAGGAAAAAGGCTTCATAATAATCTTCTTTTATATCGTTTTGCCATACTGCTAATTTATTGAGTTGTTTACTTTCTGGCTTTTCCCGCCAATGCTCCAGTAATTGCCCTGTTGTTATACTGGGGGTAGTACGGCAAATTTCAAGTAACGAATTTAATAAACTTAAGCCAGGTAAGGTCATTTCCTTAAATTCAGGAAATTCAGGTAAACCATAGGCAATGCCGGGATGCTGTAAAAGCACCGAAATAGCTAAACGCATGGGTGTTACTTTTTGTTTTTTGGCTGTTTTATTGTTCGATGCCGCGGCGGGTAATAATTTATCAAGTCCCTCTTTTTCAATCCCTAATAACGCAATAAGCCTCCCTTCCATCATCTGCCGGAATACCGTGTCGGGCAGTTTACTCATTAATGGAATGGCTAATTGTGCCAGTTTAGCTTTGCTGTCAGCAATGCGCATATCAACTTGATTTAATAAATGCTGAAAAAGAAAATCAGATAAAGGTAATGCCAGTTCAATCAGATTTTCAAAGGCTTCTTTACCCTCTTTTTGTACGTAACTATCCGGATCTTCGCCATCAGCAAGAAACATAAAACGTAACGTGCGGCCATCTTGTATAAACGGCAGGGCATTTTCTAATGCTCGCCATGCAGCGGCTTTACCCGCTTTATCACCATCAAAACAACAGATAACTTCACTGGTGTGGCGGAAGAGCTGCTGGATGTGCTCAGGCGTTGTACTGGTACCAAGAGATGCTACGGCATAATCAATACCAAATTGACCGAGTGCCACAACATCCATATAACCTTCAACCACTAATACGCGTTTAATTTCTTTATGGGCTTGCTTAACCTGATATAAACCGTAGAGCTCTTTGCCCTTGTGAAAGAGGGGCGTCTCGGGAGAATTCAGGTACTTAGGCTCATCTTCACCTAAAACACGACCTCCAAAACCAATAACTCGGCCGCGCCTGTCATGAATAGGGAACATCACTCGATCGCGAAAACGGTCGTAACTGCCACTTTTTTCTTTGCTTATTAACATGCCAGCTTCAATCAACTGTTTTTCTAACTCGATCGAAACTGCAAATCGTTTGCGTACTTCATTCCAACCATCGGGCGCATAACCTATCTTAAAATGTTTGACCGTCTGCCCGGATAATCCGCGACCCTTGAGGTAATTAATAACCTGTTGACTGTTTTTGTGTGTACGCAGTTGCTGCTGATAAAAAACAGCAATATCAGCCATTAACTGATACAAATCTTTGCGGTCTACATAGCTGCTTTGTTGTGACTTTCCGAAGCCGCTTTCTTCGCGAGGGACTTCTATCGATAGCTGTTCGGCCAGCGTTTCGATGGCATCAACAAATTCAATGCCGTCATATTCCATGATAAAAGAGAGTACATTTCCGCTCGCACCACAGTTAAAACAATGATAGAACTGTTTGTCTGAACTGACTGAAAATGACGAGTTATTATTACCATTATGAAAAGGGCAACAAGCGCGGTAATCTTTGCCCTGTTTTTTTAGTTTTACACGGCTATCAATAAAATCAACAATATCGGTACGAGCAATAAGATCGTCAATAAAATTTCTTGGAATACGTCCTGCCATGTCTTTAAACCATTTAGTGTATTAATTGAAGAAAGCCGTTTTGGCTATTCCTTTATAGCACTTTCATAAGGGAATAGACATTCTAAATCGCTCTGCCGAGAGCCCAAATCTTACTGGACTTGTGAGAGGGAAATTAATTTCGTCTGCAAACGAAAAAGCCCCAAGCTTACGGGTAAGCATGGGGCTTTTGATATCTTGACGAGTAATGGATTAAGCTAAGCTGGCTCTTACAAGCGCACTTACTTCTCCCATGTCAGCTCGTCCTTGAATATCTTTTTTGAGTAACCCCATTACTTTCCCCATATCCTGCATACCGCTTGCACCCGAAGCTGCAATGGCTTGCTCGATTAAAGTTTGCACTTCATCAGAGGTCAGCGCTTGTGGAAGAAACTCTTGTAATATTTCAAGTTCTGCCTTTTCAATATCAGCCAGATCAATGCGATTCGCTTTTTCAAATTGAGCAATCGAATCTTTACGCTGTTTTACTGATTTAATAACAACAGCCATAACTTCATCATCAATGAGCTCAACTTTATTATCGATCTCAATCTGTTTGATAGCTGCAAGCAACATACGAATAGTGCCCAAACGGACCTTATCCTTCGCTCGCATAGCGAGTATTTGCTGCTCTTTTAACTTTGCTTTTAAAGACATAACAATCCTTTATCTAATTTAGGAATAACTTAATTAGTAAAGGCGAACGCGACGGGCGTTTTCACGAGAAAGTTTTTTCAGGTGACGTTTAACCGCTGCTGCTTTAGCGCGTTTACGAACTGTTGTTGGTTTCTCAAAGAATTCACGTTTACGTGTTTCTGCTAAGATACCTGCTTTTTCGCAAGAGCGTTTAAAACGACGAAGTGCTACGTCAAATGGTTCGTTTTCACGAAGTTTAATTACTGGCATGTGCCTATTACCTTTATGGTTACGGTCGTATACTGACCAGTTCATTTAAAATGGTGCGAGATTTTAAACCTATTTGGGGACTAAAGTAAAGAATTAGTACGAAAAACTTACTGTAAAAGAACAAAAGATCTTCTAGATCCTCCATTCTAACCCAGATTCATAATGTTTTCTTTATAAGTGCATGAAAAAAGCATTCGGGATAGTCTTTTTACGTTAAACTAGCATTTTTTATCTATCGTCAATTTAATCAAAGGAACATTTGTCATATGCGTATTTTAGGTATTGAAACTTCATGTGATGAAACTGGTATCGCCATTTATGATGATCAACTTGGTTTGTTATCGCACCAGTTATATAGCCAAGTTGAATTACATGCTGACTACGGTGGTGTGGTGCCTGAGCTTGCATCACGAGATCATGTGCGTAAAACCATTCCGTTAATCAAAGAAGCATTAGCGGCAGCAAACTGCACCAAAGAGAGCCTTGATGGTATTGCTTATACTGCCGGGCCGGGACTTGTTGGGGCGTTATTAGTCGGTTCATGTATCGGGCGTAGCCTGGCATACGCATGGAATATACCGGCTATTGCAGTACACCATATGGAAGGGCATCTACTGGCCCCTATGCTCGAAGAAAATCGTCCGGAATTTCCATTTTTGGCGTTGCTGGTATCAGGCGGCCATACGCTAATGGTCGAGGTTGAAAATATTGGTGAATATCAGGTATTAGGTGAAAGTATTGATGATGCTGCGGGAGAGGCCTTTGATAAGACCGCCAAATTACTTGGATTAGATTATCCGGGTGGACCGCGTTTGGCAAAATTAGCCGAA
Source organism: Psychromonas sp. MB-3u-54 (assembly GCF_002836415.1). GTDB lineage: Bacteria > Pseudomonadota > Gammaproteobacteria > Enterobacterales > Psychromonadaceae > Psychromonas. The sequence goes on from NZ_PJBP01000178.1 coordinate 75,598, forward strand.
AAGGGTGTGCCAAAGCGCTTTATATTTCCAAGGCCAATGACGACTAAGCCCGGACTTGATTTTAGTTTTAGCGGATTAAAAACCTTTGCGGCCAACACCATCGCTAAGGAAGGCAAAGATCCGCAAACTCAGGCAGATATTGCTTTAGCCTTTCAGGATGCGGTCATTGATACGGTTGCTATCAAATGTAAGCGTGCTTTAAAACAAACCGGATTAAAGCGCTTAGTGGTAGCGGGCGGCGTTAGCGCCAATGAGTCATTGCGCAGTCAATTGGCCGTTTTAATGAAATCGCTTGGTGGGGAGGTTTTTTATCCCCGTAATGAGTTTTGTACGGATAACGGTGCGATGATAGCTTATGCCGGTATGCAGCGCTTAAAAGCAGGGCATTTTGAAGGCTTGGGGATTCAGGCGAAACCAAGATGGCCTCTTGATCAACTGCTTAGTGTGCGCAGCAAAATCTGAGAGAACAATCATTTAAATCTTTGTTGATTCAGAATAATGTGAGGAGAATTTCACTTTAATTTTAAATGTTTATTGATTCAGTATAATATGAGGAAACTTTTATTTTAATTTAAAAAAAAGAATCCAACACTATGGCCGGAAAAAATAATAAAAATAATAAAAATAATAAAAATAATAAAAATAATAAAAATAATAAAAATAATAACAATAATAAAAATAATAAAGACAATAATGCAATGCCTGTTCATCTTGATGCCTATCAAGATGATGAGATTGATTTACGTGAGCTTATTAAGGTTATTTGGGATTACAAGTGGTTAACCGTTGTAATGTGCGCGGTTGCCATTGCAGGATCTGTTTATTATGCATTAACGGCGCAGGAATGGTGGGTAGCTAAAGGTAAAGTGATTGTTCCTCAGGTCAATGATGTTGCTGCACTTTATGTTCAAAGTAATAAAATCAGTGCGATACTCCATAGCAATGACTTATCGAATAGTAACGCTCAAGATACAAAGCAAGTATCTAATGAGCTTATTGATCCCGGTACTTTATTCGAAAATTTTATCAATGCATTTAATTCATCAATCAATAAAAAGCACTTTTTAGAAAAAAGCAGTACGTTTTTAGCCTATTTACAGGCAAAGCAGATAGCTGTTCCAGGTAAAAATACTGGTGCATCCGCACAACAAAGTCGGCAGCAATACTTTATGGTATTAAATGCCTGGATGAATGAGATTAATGCCTCTCTTAATAGTAAAACGTCTGAGCTGGCTTTATCGTTTCGCTCAGTAACAAAAGAGTCTTCCGCTGAATTGTTAAATGAATACATTCTCTTTATTGGTGAAAATGTCAAACAACATCAATTTGAGAAACTTTTATTATTTGTTGATTCCTCCAAAAATGAGTTACAGGTTTCATTGCAGATGACCGAGCAAAAAGCGCTTCGGGAGCTAGCTATTTTATTACAAAAGACCGAATATGCTTATCAGATTGCTTCCCATTCAGGTTTAGTTGAATACCAGGCAAACCTTAATAAAGAAGGGGAATTATTTCACATTAACCTCGGCGAAAAAGCCTTAAAAGCTAAAATTGATGTTTTAAAATCGATCCAAGATTTAAGCGTGTTAGAGCCTTCGCTGGCAACAATGACAATCACGCTCGATGCGTTAAATAAATTAGAGTTCAGTAATGATCGTTCCTTCACTCCTTATCGTTATTTAGACGTTGTCGAGCCTCCTTTAAATAGGGCGGCCCCCAAACGTGCACTGATCGTTATTTTAGCGACCTTATTCGCGGGAATGCTGTCAATATTTATTGCCTTAGTACATTATTTTATGACTAAAAAAGAGTGAAATTAACCTGTCGTTACTCTTTCCTTCATACCCGCTAATTTTTTTGTACTTTACAAATAGCGTGTTATGGGGGCAGGGAGTGAGGAGCAAGCTTATCTTGCTCAGACTGGCTGTTATTTATTTTCTTGTAACCAGATAGCAACCTGCTTGGCAAAGTAGGTCAGAATGCCATTGGCGCCTGCACGTTTAAAACAAAGTAACGATTCTAAAACCGTTTCGCGCTCTTTTAACCAGCCGTTGTCTATGGCCGCTTTATGCATCGCATATTCGCCGCTTACTTGATACGCAAAGGTCGGGACCTGCAGTTCAGTTTTAACGCGGCGGACTATATCTAAATAGGGCATGCCGGGTTTAACCATTACCATGTCAGCGCCCTCTTGAATATCCAGTGCAACTTCATGAATTGCTTCATCACTGTTGGCGGGATCCATTTGGTAGGTTGATTTATTGCCCCCTTTTAAATTACCGGCGCTGCCGACTGCATCCCGAAAAGGGCCGTAGTAGTTTGACGCATATTTAGCACTGTAAGCCATTATTTGGGTATTAATAAATCCGGCATTTTCCAATGCCTGACGAATAGCACCAATACGACCATCCATCATATCCGACGGTGCGACAATATCGGCACCCGCTTGCGCATGGGAAAGGGCTTGCTTAACCAGTATCTCGGTCGTAATGTCATTTAATACATAACCGTCTTTATCAATAATACCGTCCTGCCCATGGGTAGTGAAAGGATCCAGTGCGACATCGGTGATCACCCCTAATTCGGGACAAGCCTCTTTAACAGCTATTACCGCGCGTTGAGCAAGCCCCTCGGCGTTATAAGCTTCTTCTGCCATCTCGGTTTTTATGCTCTCTGGCGTCACCGGAAACAGGGCAATAGCAGGAATACCTAATGTCACTAACTGCTTTGCTTCTGCCACCAGTAAATCAATTGAAAGACGCTCGATACCGGGCATAGACTTTATCTTTTCGCGTTGGTTCTGCCCCTCAACAACAAACATTGGATAGATAAGATCGCTTGCAGAAAGTTGGTTTTCTGCAACTAAACGACGAGAAAAATCATGCTTACGCAAACGACGCAAGCGCCGCGCAGGGAAATGCTGAGAAATGGTCATGAAGAAATCCTATTAAACGGTTGAGACTCCGCCAATATTAAAAAAGGCTCGGCTGGTTTGTGTTGTTTGTTCTATAAATTGCTCTACATTTTGATCGCGGGCGTGGGCAATTGTTTGTGCTATATAGGGTAAATATTTTGGTTCATTACGGCTTGATTTGGGTTTCGGCCGCATTGAACGAGGTAATAAATAGGGGGAGTCTGTTTCGATCATTAAGCGGTTATCTGGAATTAATTTAACTAATTCCAGCAGGTGGGCACCACGGCGTTCATCGCAAATCCAACCGGTAATACCAATGTGTAAATCAATTTCCAGGCTGCGTTGTAAATCGAACTGATCGCCGGTGAAACAGTGTAATACAGCATTGGGCAGTTGTTTGATATAAGGCTTTAACAGTTCGATAAAACGGGGGTTAGCATCACGCTCATGCATAAAGACAGGTAACTGTAACTCAACGGCTAACTCGAGCTGAGCTATAAAAGCGAATTCCTGCTCAGCGGGTGTTGAATAATTACGGTTAAAGTCTAAACCACATTCTCCGATGGCTTTGACCGATCGGTTCTGGGCAAGTGATCGAAGTTGATTCAGGCTGTTTTTATCAAAGGATGCCGCATCATGCGGGTGAATACCTGCTGTCGAAAACAAATAATCGGGAAAATTTTGTGCCAGTTGCAGGGCAGCTTCACTTTCGGTTAAATTTGTTCCCGTGATAATCATACTGCTAACGCCGACCTGCTTTGCGTTAGCAATAATGTCATTAATATCTTTTTGAAAACGTTTATTCGTCAGGTTGGCGCCAATATCAATCATCTAATCTCAGTTCTCCTGTTCACTATTTTCATTCTCTTCTGCCGGTTGCACATAAAAACGGGAAAACAGTAAACCAATCTCAAATAAAATTAGCATGGGCACCGCCAGTAAGGTTTGTGAAATTACATCGGGCGGCGTTAACAGCATGGCAAAGACAAATGCGGCGACCACAATATAAGGACGTTTTTCTTTGAGTTTTTGCGGTGTGGTTGCCCCCGTCCAGCATAATACTAAGGTGGCGATGGGGATCTCAAAGGCGAGTCCAAAGGCAAAAAACAGTTTTAAGGCAAAATCCAAATAACTGCTGATGTCGGTGGCGATTAAAACACCTTCCGGTGCGGTATTAGTGAAGAATGAAAATGCCAGCGGAAAGACCACATAATAAGAAAATGCCATACCTAAATAAAAGAGCAGGGCGCTGCTAATCACCAGAGGGGCGACTAATTTGCGTTCGTGTTTGTATAAACCCGGCGCAATAAAACCCCATACTTGATATAGAATAGCTGGAATGGCAATAAAAATAGATAAAACCAGGGTGAGTTTAATCGGCGTGAAAAAGGGTGTCGCCACGCCGGTCGCTATCATACTGGCGCCTTCAGGCAGCTGGCTGGTTAGCGGAATTGCTAAGTAATGATAGATATCATTAGCGAAATATACCAAGCTTAAAAAAATAACCATAACGATAGCAACAATACGCAATATACGGTCGCGAAGTTCAATTAAGTGGCTAAATAATGGCAAGCTGTGCTGGCTGCTTGTTCCATTATCCTGATCTGAACTCATTCGTTTTTGTCCTGTGTGGGGGCAGTGTTTTTGCTGCTATCAAGAATACTGTTTTCTTGCTGCGCAGTGCCGTTGGGCTCTTTATTTAAAGATGTTTTAATATCATCTATGTCTTTTTTATAGGGGCGAGATAATTGCTCTGCTGTTTCTTTCATTTCATCGATAGATTTTTGTAATTCAGGATCCAGATCTTTTAATCCTTGTTTACTCGCTTTGATCATATTCTCATTTATTTCGTGCAGTTTTAACTCTTGCGTTACTTCTGTTTTAACCGAGTTGGCCATGTTTTTTGCCGTTGTGACCCAATGCATCACACTGCGTATCGCATGGGGTAGACGCTCGGGGCCAAGAACAACTAAGCCGATCACAGAAATGACCACAATTTCCCAAAAACCTATATCAAACATCTAAAATATACCTTGAATTAATGATTATGCCTGATCTTTTTCTTTACTCTGCTCTTTACTATTTTCCTCTACTTTTTTATTTGAGGATTGCTCTGCTTTATCATCTACTTGGGTAGAATTTTTATCGTCTACCTGCGTAGAGTCTTTGTCATTATCTTCCTTGAGTGCTTTTTTAAATCCTTTGATAGCACCGCCTAAATCACCGCCAATGCCGCGTAATTTTTTTGTCCCGAAAAGTAATATCACTATTACCGTGACAATAGCTAACTGCCAAATACCAATGCCGCCCATAATTTATTTCCTTCTTTATTATTTAGTTAATTGTTTGTATTGATTTATAGTAAACTTTATATAATTGTTTATATTGATTTAGAGTAAACTTTATATAATTGTTTGTATTGATTTATAGTAAACTTTATACCTTATTGCTATGGTGCCACGCAAGTAACCAGGCAAAAATACCGGGGATACCCGCGACTAAAGTAAGGTTTTTATCTGCTTGCAGATAAGCCAGTGCCGAAATTAAGCTCAGTACGATAGCCGCAGCAATATAAAAATAACCTTTGCGATTATTTTGTTGTTGTTTATTAAAAGATTCCGATAATAAAATCAGTTGCTTATTCTGTGATTTAGCCTGCGACAAATTGTAATAAATAAGCTCAGGCAATTCCGGTAACTTCTCGAGCCAAAAAGGCGCTTTTTGGCTGATTGATTTAAATAAGGTTTTTGGACTAACTTGCTCTTTCATCCAATTTTCTAAAAACGGTTTTGCGGTATCCCATAAATCCAGTTGCGGGTATAATTGCCGTCCTAATCCTTCGACATAAAACAATGTTTTTTGTAATAAAACCAGTTGCGGTTGCACTTTCATATTATAGCGGCGGGCGGTATTAAATAAGTTAATTAAAACCTGTGCAAATGATATTTCTGCAAGGGGTTTTTCAAAAATAGGCTCACATACCGCGCGAATAGCAAACTCAAATTCTTCAACGGGTGTATCCGCCGGAACCCAACCGGAATCGACATGCAGTTGTGCAACCTGGCGATAATCTCGATTGAAAAAGGCCAGAAAGTTTTCTGCAAGGTAACGTTTATCTTCTTTATTTAGCGTGCCCATAATCCCACAATCGATCCCTATCCAGAGGGGATCTTCCGGGTGTTGATAGGAGACAAAGACATTACCGGGGTGCATATCCGCATGGAAAAAGCTGTCCCGGAAAACCTGAGTGAAGAAGGTCTCTACTCCGCGTTCAGCCAGTAACTTAAGATCTGTTTTTTGTGCCTTTAACGCGTTCATATCAGAAACTGGAATACCATAAATTCTTTCCATGACTAAGGCATTTTTAGTGCAGTAATTAGGGTATATTTCCGGAACATAAAGTAGCTTGGAATTTAAAAAATTGCGCCGTAATTGGATGGTATTAGCACCTTCGCGCATCAGGTCTATTTCATCAATAATGGTTTTTTCATATTCATGTATCACTTCAACCGGACGCAGACGTTCCGCTTCTTTTAAAAAGCGCTGCATCAAAGAAGCTAGCCACTTCATCAGCTGTAAATCGGCCTGAATTTTTTTTTCAATGCCCGGGCGGGTGACCTTAACCACCACGGCTCGGCCATCTTCTTTTAATGTTGCCGTGTGCACCTGGGCAATAGAGGCAGAGGCAAGGGCGACTTTATCAAAGTCCTCGAAGATGCTGTCAATCGGCTGATTAAAGGATTTTTCTATCTGCTCAATCGCCTGTTCACCACAAAAAGGAGGGACATTATCCTGAAGATAGGCCAGTTGGTCGGCATAAATGGGGGGTAATAAATCCCGGCGGGTGGATAACATTTGCCCAAGTTTAATATAAATAGGCCCCAGCGACTGTAAACTTAAACGTAATCTTTCGGGTAAACTTTTACCTTGATGCTTATTGTTAATCCAAAACAGACAAGCGCACATAAAACGATAGGCTAATGGTACATGCTCTTTAGGAAGCAGTTCTATTAAACCATATTCAATAACCGTTTTATTGATTTGGTAAAGGCGGGTGAGTTCTTTTATTTTTATCATCGGATATTCCGGGTTAACTTGTTACTGCTGGCAAAACCTTGCTGGAGACGTTTTTCTAAGGCATCGACCTGCTTTTTGATGTCATTTACCTGCTCACAAAAATACACAACTTCTAGCGGCCCCGGGGCGATTTTTAGCTCTTCAGTAATGTATTCGCCACTCTGTTTTTCAATTTTTTTTATTTGTAACGAGGCGTTTTTCCGGCATTGTTTGAATTCATAATAAAGTTTATGGGCGAGGATATCGCCAATGATAACTGACAGGTGTTCCTCCCAGTCAATATCCATCTCGGTGAGTAAACGTGCGAAGCGCTGTACTATTTGAATATCACCCTCTACCTCGAGTTGTTCGGTTTTAATTAAATGCGTGAGTTGATGATTATTCTGTAATTCTTTTAATGCCGAAATATTTAAGCGAATAAAGCAGTCTGCCTGCCCTTCATACTCAGACAGAATATCAATCTGTTGTGTACTGATCACAAAATAGAGTGGTTTATTAATCTCTTTGAGAGCGACGCCAATAATAGTGCCATTAAGTTGTTTACGTCTTTGTAATGCGCTTGAATCAAGTTGCTGTAATTTATTCACAGTGGTTTCAAGAAAACCGCAAACCAGCTTATCTAATGGCATAATATCCTCTATTTTAGCGTTGATGTTAGCAAGTAGTGGCTGGGATAATCTAATACCCAACCTTATATTGGTTAATATTTGTAACCACGGTGCAGGGCAACAATACCACCACTGAGGTTAAAATATTCCGAACCTTCAAAATTAGCACTATTCATCATTTCTTTTAGGGTTTCTTGACAGGGGTGCATGCGAATACTTTCCGCAAGATACTGGTAACTTTCACTGTCGTTTGCAATCAATTTCCCAAGTTTAGGGAGAACGTTAAAGGAGTAAAAATCGTAAAATTTACTGAGCGGTTTATACAGAGGTTTAGAAAATTCAAGCACTAACAAACGTCCACCCGGTTTTAAGACCCGGTACATAGAAGCTAATGCTTTGTCCTTATCGGTGACATTACGTAAGCCAAAGGCAATCGTAATTAAATCAAAATGGTTGTCAGGAAAAGGTAACTCTTCGGCATTCGCTTGTACATAACTGACATTGCCGACAATCCCCAGATCGCGCAGTTTGCTGCGACCCACTTTGAGCATAGAGTCATTAATATCAGCGAGAGTGACTTGTCCCGTTTGACCCACTATACGAGAGAATTTAGCCGTTAAATCACCCGTACCACCCGCCAGATCTAATACTTTTTGACCTTTGCGTATGCCTGAACAATCAATAGTAAAACGTTTCCAAACGCGATGAACCCCCATTGATAAAACATCATTCATAACATCGTATTTAGCGGCTACCGAATGAAAAACGTCAGCAACTAAGTCTGCTTTTGTATCTTCCTGCACGGTTTTAAAGCCAAAATGGGTGGTGTTTTCTGATTGGTTGCTCATACTTTTCCCTTTATGCTGTGACAGATTCTAACCCTAACGGGCTTAGGGCAGATCTAAAATAAGATCAAGGATAATACCTGATTTTGTCTAAAATTGGATCTTTATTGTTAATTGCTTAGGTTGTACTCGGTAATAGGAAAAACTTAATAGGATAGTGCTAACCTGTAGTGAAAAATTAACCGGCCATTGCCGTGACTAAGATAGTCGTTACTTTCTGGAAGCGAAATAATCCACTATTTTGTTCACTATCAAGAACTTTTTCCAATCACGCCGTAATGAGTGTTACTTTTTTCTTATTCGCTATTTTCTCTGTTTTATTTTAAACAAAGAAAAATAACGTTGTACCAATTGAAATGGCATCACTAAAATAGATTCAAATCAGTATCTAAAGTGTTTTTTTGTAGTTAAATAACTCTTTTCTTTCTTTTAAACATTAACTTTGTGGGAATTACCTATGTTAAAAAATATCAACCCAACAAAAACAGTCGCATGGTCTGAATTACAAGCATTATTTGATGACAATGCTGATATGAAAATATCGACTCTGTTTGCCAATGATTCGGAGCGTTTTAAGGCCTTTTCCCGTCGGTTTGATGATCATCTCTTAGTGGATTTTTCAAAAAATTTAATCACTGAAGAAATTTTTACAAAACTTTTGACACTCGCGGAAGAGGTCGACCTCAAAGGGGCGATTAAAGCGCAATTTTCGGGTGAAAAGATCAATGTGACGGAAAATCGTGCTGTATTGCATAGCGCATTGCGTAACCGCAGCAATACACCGGTGTTTGTTGATGGCGAAAACGTCATGCCAAAAATTAATGCTGTACTGGAAAAAATGAAAGGTTTCTGTGCAAAAGTACATTCCGGTGAGTGGAAAGGTTACACCGGTAAAGCTATTACCGATATCGTTAATATCGGCATAGGCGGTTCGGATTTAGGTCCTTTTATGGTGACAGAGGCGCTGCGTCCTTATAAAGTTGAAGGCATTGATGCGCACTTTGTCTCTAACGTTGATGGTACGCATATTGTTGAAACTTTAGCTAAAGTTGATCCGGAAACGACCTTGTTTTTAGTGGCTTCAAAAACATTTACCACCCAGGAAACAATGACCAATGCGCATAGCGCACGCGAGTGGTTCTTAAACTTTGCCGAAGATGAGGCCTTTGTGGCTAAACATTTTGCCGCATTATCAACCAATGCAAGCGCCGTTGCCGAGTTTGGTATTGATGTTGATAATATGTTTGAATTCTGGGACTGGGTGGGCGGTCGTTATTCAATTTGGTCTGCTATTGGTTTATCCATTGCCCTCACTATCGGTTATGATAATTATGAAGACCTGCTTGGCGGTGCGCATGAAATGGATAAGCATTTCGCAGAAACTGATTTTGAGAATAATATTCCGGTGATTTTAGCGGTTATTGGTGTTTGGTATAATAACTTCCATGGCGCAGAGTCAGAAACTATTCTGCCTTATGATCAATATATGCACCGTTTCCCTGCTTATTTCCAACAGGGGAATATGGAATCTAATGGTAAATGTGTGGATCGTAACGGTGAAGCTGTGGATTACCAAACCGGTCCCATCATTTGGGGTGAGCCCGGTACTAATGGGCAACATGCCTTTTACCAGTTAATTCACCAGGGTACAAAATTGATCCCCTGTGACTTTATTGCCCCTGCCGTCAGTCATAATCCGGCGGGTGATCACCATCCTAAATTACTTTCTAACTTCTTCGCACAAACAGAGGCCTTAGCCTTTGGCAAGAGTAAAGAGATGGTAGAAGCTGAGTTTGCTGCTGCGGGTAAAACGCCTGAAGAGGTGGCGCATTTAGTGCCTTCTAAAGTGTTCGCGGGTAATAAACCCACTAACTCCATTTTAGTAAATAAAATAACGCCGCAAACATTAGGTCAGCTGATTGCAATGTACGAACAAAAAGTCTTTGTGCAGGGCGTTATTTGGAACATCTTCAGCTTTGATCAGTGGGGCGTAGAATTAGGCAAGCAGCTTGCGGGTCAAATCTTACCTGAACTGTCGGATGAGCAAGCGGTAACAACCCATGATGGTTCAACCAATGGTCTGATCAATGCATGGAAAGCTTGGAAATAGTTTTTCAATTCTGAGTTTATGGAGAGAACAAAAACCGCTTTAGCTAAAGCGGTTTTTATTTATGGTAAGATTGAATGAGTGTCGTCCAATCGCTTTCTGACCAGTGAATATTGCGTTTTTTGACTTCCTTAAGAAATGAACGTCTTAAACGTGTTAAGTTATTCCCCTTCCAACTGTCTCCTACTCGTTTAGTGCATTTATCAAAATCGATTATCCAGACTTTATTGCTCTTATCGATCAGAATATTGTGGATATTGAGATCCGTATGATCAACTTGAGCATTATGCATTTTACGAATCTCGTGACCAATATAGCTATATAATGAACAACTTAATGATTGTGATTGCAGAATAGAAACCAGATCTTCAGCATTAGGTATTTTTTCTGAGAGCAGATCAGCCTGATAGTAAAATCCTTTTTTTATCGCGCGAGCGGCAATAGGCCGAGGAACATGGACCCCATCGCGAATGAGTTCTTCTAATAATTTAAATTCTTGCAGACTGCGGGTTTTTTCCCAACTGAAAAAGAGATAACCATCTTTGATTATTTTACCCAGTAAACCGCCTCGTCGATAATGCCGTAAAGCGGCTTCGATGACCTTTGTTTGCACAAACCATGTGGTGCCTCTGCCTTGGGCTGAACCAGTGATAGCATTTTTTTGTTTCCAATAATTATCATCAAAAATATGCTGAACAGGTTCTGACAGTAACACTGGATCATAATAAATAAATTTTTTTGGAGTAAGCAAGGTTTTCATTTCTATCTTTTTTAATAGGATAATAGCTAAATTTGTTTAACAATTTCTATGATTTCGGTTGTCGAAATTGATGGTGTACGAGGGAAATATACAACTTCACAAATATCATTAAACTGATCAAACCTCCCTTCCCAGTCATCTCCCATTGCGAGTATATCTGCCTTGAAAAACTCTATATACTCACGTTTTTTTTCTAAAGATTTTTCAATAAAAACTTCATCGACAAAGCGTAATGATTGGATTATTTTTAAACGACTTTCTTGGTCGTAGATAGGATCTCTATTTTTTTTTGAAAAGTTTAATGCATCGCTGGATACCCCGACAATTAATGTATCTCCAAGAGAAGCGCATCGTTCAAGAATATTAATATGGCCAACGTGGAATACATCAAAGGTTCCAAAAGTAATAACTCGCTTGTTCATTTTTAACCTTACTTATTGATATTAAAACAGATTTCAATTGGATTGTGGGTTATACGATCTTTTTCTTCTGGGATCCGCATGTAATCACCATATTTATCGGTTAGATACTTTGTCATATTATTTGGACAGTTAATCTGAATAGATTCAAATTGTATTTTCTTTAATGGATATAGAGCATTATGAGTAATAGTATCTTTAAATGATGCATTACCTAGAGCGTTGGTACTGATGTTATTGAAAAACTTATGTTCTTGATCCAATTCATTAAATTGTTTTTGAGAGGTTTTAAATCCATATATTGCTTTATAAATAAGAGTTTTAAGAAACTTTAATGGACTCTTCTTTTTGTACTTGTTCATATTGCAGCGTCTAAAGCGAGCAAATGCACTATCACAAGATTTTTTTTGGCTCGTTAAATTTTGAATATTATCCCAGGGGAAAATATCTATAAAAATGCCATGATTTATATCAAGCTTCTGATATCGTTTTTCTACAAAGCGAGTCGTTGAATCACGAACCTTTGCTATATAGAGTGGATAGTCGGGATCAGTTGAATAATGTTGAATAAAAAGATTTTCAGGTAATCTGGTTTGAAGTGTTAAAAATTTATCATAATCAGCTCTTGGCATACCGATATCAATATCGTCATCCCATGGAATAAATCCTTGATGCCGGAAAGCTCCTAAAGCTGTTCCTCCAATTGCAAAATAGGTTAAACCCTCCTCTTCAAAAAGAGCAATGACTTGCTCTAAAATTTTGAGTTGATGTAGCTGCAGTTCTCTTGTTTCATTCATTTGGGCGCCTATCAATACTCTATTTTAGGGGGAAACGCATCCAGATTAGTATGCGGTCTTTTTTTTATCTAATCAACTTATAACTCAGCCGGTTATAAGTTGATGTGTGGTGCATTTTAATTTCAAGGCTTAATGGGCACAATTGTCTTGTCGTCTTTTTTTACGAGCAAAACTTATCTTGTTTAAACTTTCTATATTGCTAGTAATTCCACTTTATAGTCAGTTTGTAACTCATATCTATATAAGCAGTATGAGCTATTTTATGCTCTAATGCGATAGTGACAGTGTGGGGCTAGCCTCAGTAGATACTAAGATGGTTTTTGGGCTTTGAGCTACTCTTTTATATATTTTACTCACTGCTCACCATTGAAGCTATATGGGAGCATTTTGTCTATACATTATGGAGATTAAGCTGCATAATTATTAGTTATATTGTTCTTATTTATATGCTCATAATTATTATGCCATTGTTTATATCCGCACCCAAATCTATCTGTATATTGCGCTTATCTGCTATAGGGGATGTTTGTAATGCCAGTGCTGTCGTGCAAGCTATTCAACGTCAGTGGCCAACTACTAAAATAGTTTGGGTTATGGGGAAATTAGAAGCTCAGTTATTAGGTGATTTAGATAATGTAGAAGTACTTTCTTTTGATAAAAAAAAGGGTTTTAAAGGCTATTTGGAAATTTGGTCTTTATTAAAAGGTCGCAAATTTGATGCGTTACTACATATGCAAACAGCATTACGGGCCAGCATGGTGAGCTTAGGTATAAAAGCTAAATATAAATTAGGCTTTGATAAGCAGCGCAGCAGTGATATGCAGTCTTTTTTTATCAACCATAAAGTCCCTTCACCAAAATCAGCACATGTTCTAGACGGTTTTTCACAGTTTGCAAAAGAGCTAGGAATTACAGAACTAGCGTTAAATTGGAATATCCCTATTAGTTTTCAAGATAAACAATGGGCTGTTACACAGATTAATAACCAAGCGACTGTAGTGGTAGTACCAGCTGCGAGTAAAACCTATAAAAACTGGACTGCGGAAGGCTATGCAAAGGTCATAGAGCACCTTGTGAAAAAAGGCTTTCAAGTCATATTAGCAGGAAGCCCTGCGCAGGTTGAAATTGAAGTCGCTGCAGATGTTGTTGCTCTTTGCCAAGTTAATATTATCAATCTTGTTGGTAAAAGTTCTTTGAAACAGATGTTAGCGTTATTAAAAGAAAGTAAGCTTGTTATTGCGCCTGATACCGGTCCCGCACATATGGCGGTTGCTGTAAATACGCCCGTAATAGGCTTGTATGCGCATCATAACCCTTTGCGTACTGGTCCTTATTTATATCGTGATTATGTGGTCAGTGCTTATCAACAGGCAATTGAAGCTGAAACGGGTAAAGCATTATCTGATTTATCATGGCGAGCTCGGGTTAAAGATAAACTTGCGATGGGGCGTATCGAAGCAAGTGCGGTAATTAAGATGGTTGATAAAATATCATTAGATCTCGCCATTAATAGTTCAGAAAATAAAGGAATTAAATATGGATCATAAGCCTACTATCGGTGTCCTAATGATTGTTAAAAATGAGGAAAAGCATTTAGCTGCTTGTTTGGATACGGTTAAGGACTGGGTTGATGAGATTGTTATTGTTGATTCAGGCAGTACAGATAATACCGCCGAAATTGCTAAGCGATATACAGATAAGTTCTACGTTAATAAAGAGTGGCCAGGATTTGGTAAACAGCGTCAACTGGCCCAATCCTATATGAGTTCAACCTGGGTATTACCCCTAGATGCGGATGAGCGAGTGACTGAAGAATTAAAATTGGAAATTCAGAGCGTTGTCCGGAAGAATGAAAAAAATACGGGTTATCTGATAAACCGATTAAGTAGCGCTTTTGGGAAATGTATCAAACATTCAGGCTGGTCACCTGATTGGATATTGCGTTTGTATCGTCATAATGAAGCCGGATATAACTATGCATTGGTACATGAAAAAGTGGAAAGTGAAGGTCTAATTGTAAAAAAAATTAATGGGTATTTACTGCATGACACTTATGATAATTTGCATCATTATATTAATAAAACAACGGGTTATATTAAAGCCTGGACTGATCAGAGAGAGGGTAAAAAGAACAGCGGATTAACAACTGCAATTATTCATGCTTTTACCTGTTTCTTCAAAATGTATTTTATTAAATTAGGCTTCTTAGATGGCAAGCACGGTTTTATTCTTGCTTGGTTAGGTATGCATTCCACTTTTGTTAAATATATTGATTTGTGGCTTCGAGAGCAGGAGAAAAATAGATGAAAACAGCATTAATTATTACGACTTACAACTGGAAAGAAGCCCTGAATGCTGTTCTTGAAAGCGTTAAACGACAAACTGTATTACCCGATGAGGTTATTGTTGCTGATGATGGTTCACGCGAAGATACGGCTGAATTAATAAAAAAACATAAAAAAACGTTTCCAGTGCCTTTAATCCATAGTTGGATTGAAGATAAGGGCTTTAGGCTGGCACATAGTCGAAATTTAGCGATTGCTAAAACTTCGTGTGATTATATTGTAATGATTGATGGTGATATTGTCTTATCACTTAGATTTATTGAATCACATATTAAAACGGCAAGAGCCAACTGGTTTGTTCAAGGTGGACGAGTGCTGACTAATGAAATTTGTACAAAAAAAATTATGAATTTAAACTTGGTTCCTAATATTTTCTCAAAAGGACTCCGTAATAGAAAAAACTGCATCCACAATCAATTTCTGAGTCGAATTTTTTCCTATGAACGTAATAATGATAAAGCTACCCGAGGATGTAATATGGCATTCTGGCGAGATGATGTTATTGCTATAAATGGTTTTAATGAAGATTTTGTGGGGTGGGGACGAGAAGATTCAGAATTTACACATCGAATGCTTAATTTAGGTCGTAGACGTTTATACCTTAAGTTTTTGGCTGTGGGCTATCATTTGTTCCATATCGAAAATTCTAGGGACTCGCTCACTGAACGAGATCGTATTCTGGATAATACGATAAGAAAAAAACTTATTCGTTGTGATAACGGTATTAATTAAGCTTGAGCTTAGTACGCATAATAATTTTTATAAATAGGCTGGATGATGAGTCATAGAAACCAACGTAAACGTTTTAATTATTATCTTTTTAATACCCTTACCTTGTTAATTCCTAATTTTTTTTACCGAATTAATCGTGATTTAAAGTTAAAAAAAATCAGTCTAGTTGAGCAAGAGAAGATATTAAAGCGAGTTAATTACTACAATAAATTGCCAACGCATGCTTCTATCAATACAGCAGATATGACGATAGGAAAATTTAAAAAAAAAGAAGGTACTACTTATTTTTTTGACTTAAGAAATGTACTGAAGTATTTCCCTGCACATTTTAAATTTTCAGCGGTGCTTGGAGATGTTACCAAAGTGCCCGAAATACCGAGCTTTTTAAAAAGTCGTCCCATCGCAGATAATAATGAAAATGCAGTGCTGCTTAAACTTAATAAAATTCGCCATTTTAACTTTATAGAAGATAACACTCCTTATCAGAAGAAAAAAGATAAAGTCGTATGGCGAGGGGTAGGTTATCAGCCACATCGTTTAGTGGTGTTGAAACAATTTTATAATCATCCTATGTGCAATATTGGACAAACCAAACCTTACCGAGGGAATCCATGGGAAAAGGGTTATATGAGTATAGAAGAGCAGCTTCAATATAAATTTTCACTTTGCATTGAAGGCAATGATGTTGCAACTAACTTAAAGTGGTCTATGTCTTCAAATTCGTTGTGTTTAATGTCTAAGCCGAAATTTGAAACCTGGTTTATGGAAGGGAAGCTACAAGCAGGTGTGCATTATGTTGAGCTAAAAGATGATTACTCTGATTTGGTAGATAAAATGGAATATTATTTGGCTCATGAGCAAGAAGCATTATTAATAATTAAAAATGCCAATCATTATGTGAGCCAGTTTAAGAATGAAAAGCGAGAGCAGTTAATCTCTTTATTGGTTGCCAATAAGTATTTTTACAAAACTGGGCAGTTATAATAGCTCTGTTCGAAACTGCAGCAATTACGTTAACTGCAATTGCTGCAATGTTTTTAAAATCGCCCCTTGATTTTGTTGGACAATCTTGAGGGCAGATTGACCTTGTTGTTGCAGTTTTTCGCTATTGCTAAATAAGCTGATAAGTTGTTCGGCTAACTCATTAGCATTATGGATAATAGTAGTAGCGTCCGCGTTATTTAATTGTTTGGTGATCTCTGTAAAATTAAAATAACTTGGGCCTGTCAGGCTAGGTATACCCAAAGCAGCTGGTTCGAGTAAGTTATGTCCCCCCACTTTATCCCCTATTAAACTGCCACCCATAAAGCAGATATCTGCAGCGCCAAGTAAAATTAACATTTCGCCCATGGTATCTGCTAAATAGACTTGTGTATTCGCAGTAATTTTATTTTTCATACTGCGTTTAATAACACTAAAATAATTGCGCTGACACAGTAATAATACTTCATTAAACCGTTCAGGGTGGCGGGGTACAAGTATCAGCAATGCGTTCGGAAAGGTTTGTAATACTTTCTTATGAGCCGCTAGTACTTGTTCATCTTCTCCCTGATGGGTACTTGCCGCTATCCAAATAGGGTGCTGAGTACCGAGCTCGGATCGAAGTGCCCTGGCAGCATTTTTTACTTGTGGCGTTATCTCTATATCAAATTTTATTGAGCCTGTGACATGCACTTTATCCGCATTAATTCCAAGCTCTGTAAAACGCTTTGCATCATCTTGATGTTGGCAAAGTATTTTACTAATATTTCCAGCTAATAGATTAAAAATAGCGGGGAACTTTGCGTATCGATCTGCTGAACGCTGAGAGAGGCGGGCATTGATAATAACAATTGGAATCAGTTTTTTAGCAACATTATGCAGGGTATTTGGCCAAAGCTCGGTTTCCATAATTAATAGTTGCCTTGGTTTGATTTTTTTGAGAAATCCTTTGACTGCAAAATTAAAATCAAGGGGCATATATCTATGCTCCACAAGAGGAATTAATTTTTTTGCTTGCTCAGCCCCGGTACTGGTCGTTGTGGTAAGTACGATAAGTAGCTCTGGCATTTGTTTTTTTAGTGCTCGGATCAGCGCTGTAACCGCGATAACTTCTCCGACAGAGACTGCATGGATCCATATTGGTTGTACGCTTTGATTGTTCAGTTTTGGAGTCTGACCAAAGTGCTCTTTCCAGCGTTTACCAACACTGGGTTTCCCCTCTTTTCTTTTATATAGTTTATAAAGAAAGAAGGGGGCAATAAGTATTAACAGAGCAGAATAAATAAATCGTATTAACATGTTGCGACTTTAATTGCGTTGAGCTTTTGAATACTGAGTAATACCTGTTTCGGCTGTAATTCAGTAAGGCATTTTAGGTGGCCAAATCTACAAGTACGTTTAAAACAGGGGCGACAGCCGATATCGGTATGGGCTATTTCCACTGCCTTTGCCAAAGGAGGTGTATATCTTGGTGATGTCGAGCCATAAACAGCCACTACGCGACAGCCAACGGCTGCTGCTATATGCATTAAACCTGAGTCGTTACTAACGACAGTTTGGCAGGCCGCTAGCAAATCAACGGCTTCAATAAGGTTGGTTGTACCGGCTAAATTGTAAACGGCTTGCTGGTTTGAAACTGCAACTAGGCTTTTTATTTTATCGGTGACTAAGGCATCTTTTGCCGAGCCAAATAAAAAAACTTGATAACCCTGATTGATCATCTCATTGGCAACTTTGGCATAATGCTCTTCCGGCCAGCGCTTAGACGGACCAAATTCAGCGCCGGGGCACAAACCTAAAATAGGCTTATTTTGATTTAAGTTAAACTTTTTAAGTGCTTGTAATTGTTTATCCGCATCAATAAATAAAGAGGGTTTTGCAAGGTTATCGAGTCCTCCCAAGCTGGCTGAATCTTGCATCTGTTTTTTAGGAAAGGCTAATGCAACATAACGTTCAACCATATACTGAAATGATTTTTTATTTGGCCGTAGATCGTTTAATAGCCCGTAACGCATTTCTCCTTTCCAGCCTATACGTTTGGGTATCTTAGCAAAAAAAGGGATCAGTGCAGATTTTGCCGAATTGGGTAAAATATAAGCTTGATCATACTGCTCCCCAGACAATGCTTGACCAAGTTTTCTGCGCTCAAAAAAAGAGAACTGTCCATGTGTTAAGGGCATTTCAATAGCGTTATTAACCTCTGGCATGCGATCAAGAATAGGCTTGCACCATGCTGGTGCCATAACATCAATAGTAGCCTTTGGATGTTTATTTTTTAATGTAATATAGAGACTTTGTGACATCACCATATCACCGACCCAAGAAGGGCCGATAATTAATATTTTCATCTTATTTATTCAACCAAGCCATATATTCAGCAGTACCTTGTGCAACAGACTTGAAAGCACCTTTATAACCCGCTGCCCGCAAGTTGGTTAAATCAGCTTCAGTGAAACTTTGGTAGCGACCTTTTAAATGTTCAGGAAAGGGAATGCGTTCAACTTCACCCTTCTGGTGATAAGCGACAACGGCTTTACCAACCTCTAAAAATGATTCTGCTTTACCTGTGCCGAGGTTATAAATGCCTGAAACATTATTATCAAAGAACCATAGGTTTACTTTGCAGACATCGCCGACATAAACGAAATCACGTTTATGCTCTCCTTCAAATAATTTGGCATTTTCACCGGCATTAAGCTGGTTATTCAGATGGAATGCAACGCTTGCCATACTGCCTTTATGCTGCTCGCGCGGGCCGTAGACATTAAAGTAACGAAAACCAACAAGTTGCGGCAGTGTTTCATTATGGGCTTTGGCATCTTCCCAAATACGCCGCACATATTGATCAAACTGGAATTTAGAGTAACCGTAAACGTTTAACGGTTTCTCATATTTTAATTCTTCTTTAAAAGTATCATTACCACCATAGGTTGCGGCAGATGAAGCGTATAAAAACGGAATATCACGCTCAATACAGTAATGCAGCAGATCTTTAGAATATTCATAATTATTGTCCATCATGAATTTACCGTTCCACTCGGTAGTTGCTGAGCAGGCACCTTCATGGAAAATCGCTTCAATATCACCAAAATCTTGGCCGGAGACAATTTGGGTAATGAATTCATCTTTATCCATATAATCCATGATTTGCAAATCAACCAGATTAACGAATTTGGTACCGTCAGTTAAATCATCAATAACGAGAATATCCGTAATACCACGTTGATTAAGGGATTTGACAATATTGCTGCCGATAAAACCTGCGCCACCTGTAACTATAAACATGTTTTCACCTCTGCATGGAGTCTAATTAATATGAAAAATTAATGATAAAAATTGTTATGATTATACCATGCAATTATTTAAAGTGGCATCTCAACTTAGACCTGTAAGTTCATATACACCCAAACTGTTTGAAGATGTGTATCCAAATAGTTTGGGTGTATATATTTACCTTAATTATTAGTGGATTAGATCTTAATATTGTTGAACAGATTTATTAGGTGGTTTAGAGCTGGATCAGCTTAAAGTGAAAATATGTGGCCATCGCAATGATATTCCGATACTTATTCAAGCGGGTACCTGAAATTATTGACCATCTTGAAAATGGATTATTGTTCAATGTATTTAGTCCTCAACACTTTTCTAAACAGATTCAATTATTGAATTTATCTAAAGAATTAAAAGAAAAATTGGCATTTAAGGAGCAGCAAAAAGCATTACAGTGCTTTGAAAAGGAAAAACAATTTTTAGCATTTAAAGAAAAGTTATTAAATTTAGAAGACTGAAAGATCGCAATTTTTTGAAAGTTTCCCTAATTTAAAAAGGCTATTGGTACGTTTTTGGGCTGAGAAATATTTTTAGCCCGAAGCCGATCATGATTTTAAAGCCGTGAACTAAAACTACGGGTTTTTGACCGGACTTTAGTCTATAAATTCGACCTGCTCTACTTTAAGTCGGTGGGGGTTGATAGTGAATTGTCATTTTCGTTATACAGCATGGCGTAGAAAATGATGGTAAACATTAAATATTGCAGCATGCCTGAATGATGATTAATATAGTTCTGGGTAAGACAGTAGCCCATAACCAGGATTATATGTGCTACTCCTAACTGAGTAAAAATATCATGTTTAATATTACCTCTGCGTAGGAAAAAATACATAGGCACAAGAAAGAAAGCCATTAAAGCGGTTAAACCGATAATACCTTTAATAGACAATTCTTCAATAAAACTATTATGTAAGCGATTGAAGCGCAGAACAATCGGATCAACCAAATTATTATCAACTAATGCTTGATTAAAGCTTTGCCTATTCTGGTAACCAATACCAAAAATGGGCTTAGCCGTAAAAGCATATAGACCACTTTTCCACATTTCGATGCGCGCGCCCGTTGAGGTGTTGGCGTTATTTTCTTCGCTAAACTGGTTGAAATTGTCAAGCGCGAGATTTACGCGGGGTGCTACCGTTTGATAGGAAATCACTCCAATAACTATGCTAAAAAAGATCATGCTGATGGCAATCTTTTTCGATATTAAATGACGATTGATAATTAAGAATCCAAGCATCACAAAGGGGCTCAGCAGCCAGCCCCCTCTGACGCCTGATAGCAGACTGGCCAGTATGCCGAGGATCGCGCAAACTAAGGCAAGTAAAGCTAAGTGTTTGTTTTTTTCTTTGAGGTAATGTACGGCTATCAGCAAAGAAAAAACACCTAAAGACATGGCCATATCACCCGCTTGAATCACCATATATTCAAAAGCCATAAATGCACGGATATGTAATATTTGAGTGTGGTATAAAGCAATTAACCCGCTAAGGAATGAGCCGACTAGTATCCCCCTAAATACCCACTCTTTTTTGGGGGGGGAGCTTAATAAAAAAATTAATGCCGGGAGAATAAGAATAGTGCGGCTGGGCATATCCATATTACTGGTTTTTCCTCCATACCAATAGACAGATAAAGCGGTTACAAAAAAATAACCACTTAATGCCAACCCTATTTTATAAACGTCTGAAGGTAGTTTGTGCTTAAGCGTTATAGGTAAAGCTAATAACGACACTAAGCAGAGTGTGATGGCAATATATGAATAACTTTTCCCTGATAATAATAATGTTGCAGAGAACAGAAAAATTAGCGCGTTACTAATCAAAGGAAGTTTTCTATGGAGCATTTGTTTTCTCAATAATTGATCTGTTATTAACTGATAAATTTGTGTTTTCAGCAGCACGCTGTTATTTTTCGTTGTTAGTTACCATGGTTATTTATTGCTATTATTTATTTCAGATAAATAAAGTGCAACACCTTCCGCTACTGACTTAAACTCACTATCATATCCCGCTGCCCGCAGGTTGGTTAAATCAGCTTCTGTGAAACTTTGGTAGTGGCCTTTTAAATGTTCAGGGAAGGGGATACGTTGCACTTCGCCTTTCTGGTGATAAGCAACAACGGCTTTACCTACTTCAAGGAAAGATTCTGCTTGCCCTGTGCCCAGATTATAAAGACCTGAAACATTGTTATCAAAGAACCACAGGTTTACTTTGCAGACATCACCGACATAAACGAAATCACGTTTATGCTCGCCTTCAAAAAGTTTGGCATTTTCACCGGCATTTAGCTGGTTATTGAGGTGGAATGCAACGCTTGCCATACTGCCTTTATGCTGCTCGCGCGGACCGTAGACATTAAAATAACGAAAACCAACAATTTGCGGCAGTGTTTCATCATGCGCTTTGGCATCTTCCCAAATACGACGCACATATTGATCAAACTGGAATTTAGAGTAACCGTAAACGTTTAACGGTTTTTCATATTTTAATTCTTCTTTAAAAGTATCATTACCACCATAGGTTGCGGCAGATGAAGCGTATAAAAACGGAATATCACGCTCAATACAATAATGCAGCAGATCTTTAGAATATTCATAATTATTGTCCATCATGAATTTACCGTTCCACTCAGTGGTCGCTGAGCAGGCGCCTTCATGGAAGATAGCTTCAATATCACCAAAATCCTGGCCGGAGACAATTTGGGTAATGAATTCATCTTTATCCATATAATCCATGATTTGCAAATCAACCAGGTTAACGAATTTTGTACCGTCAGTTAAGTCATCAACAACCAGGATATCGGTGATACCACGTTGATTAAGGGATTTGACGATATTGCTGCCGATAAAACCTGCACCACCTGTGACTATAAACATCTTTTTACCTCTTAATGGGAATATTAAAAAATCAATCAAAAAAATAGTACAGATTATACCATGCAATTATTTAAAGTGGCATCTCAACGTGGGCGAATTAAGCCGTGTAGCTTGATAATATCAAAGGGTTCCCTATAAATATTATCAATCTCGGTTTTCCTCTTTTAGAAGACACTTTCAGTGTTAATGCTTAAGTTAACTATCAAAAATCATCATATATTTTAAATCATTCATAAAAGTAACTAAGAGATGACGGTCAAAAATAAACGGCTAACGGATAACTATTTATCCGGCATGTAAATGAAATGTTGCAACTATTTAAGACTATTTGTTAGATTAAGTCTGTACAAGTTACTTTTAATAGGAAAAAATTATGTCAGGCTATCAGTTAATTAATGCTCTTGATGCGAAACAACGCTCACTAAAAGAAAATATTCAACTCGTTGATATTCGAGATTCCAACTCCTTTGATACAGCGCATGCAGAAGGCTCTTTTCACCTCACTAACGATACCATCGCTGACTTTATAAAAGATGTCGAGATTAATAGGACAATATTTGTCATCTGTTACCATGGCAATAGCAGTAAAGGTGTTGCACAATACCTTTGTGATCAGGGTTATTTAGATGTGTATAGTGTTAATGGTGGATTTGAGGGTTGGCAGCTTATTGAGTAGCAGGAATAACCTAATAGAAAATCTTCTTATTTTATATTAGGTTACGCGGCTTAAAGTCAATGCTGGCGGTTCAAAATCGTTCTAAATTATTTAACTGTTATTTTAGAGAAAGGCAAAAAGATGAGTGTAGTTGATACCGATGTTATTGATGCAATTGGGCTGGAGAAAGAAGCGCAGCGGGTTTTTTTAAGTATTATAGATGCTCTGGTGTGGGATGCTGAAAATGTACACCTTTATACGCTTCAGGAAAAAATCAATACTTACCTGCATTTTATTGAATCGGGCGAATTAGATAAAGCATTACCCGACGGCAAAGGTTTTGATATTGCCATTGAGCTCATTTTAAAACATATGCCCAGCGATCAAGCCGTTACCTTTTTTGATAAAACCACGCAAATATTGCTCGATAAAGGTATTATTTTTGTTTTTGGACCGAATCGGAATAGCGGTTATGTGGAACAGCAAAGTTAATATTTTTTTTGACTTTATTATAAAAAATATTAAAAAAGCGACCTAAGTCGCTTTTTTTTAAAAATGATGGCCTGCTGCATAGCAGGTTATGGAGCGTCCACTGTGATTTTACGCCTCCGGCAAAAAATGATAAATATTTTTTAAAAATATGCACGCAATTGTCATCTTTTTCATTGCCAGTACCCCCCAATATTTGGGATAATCGCGGCGCTCTACACCAGATCACTAAATTTTCAGCAATTGAACTCAATTACAACCTATCAGGAGAAAGACATGCCACCTCGTAAAGAGCTAGCTAACGCGATTCGTGCACTCAGTATGGATGCCGTACAAAAAGCCAATTCAGGTCACCCTGGAGCTCCAATGGGGATGGCTGATATAGCCGAAGTCCTTTGGCGTGATTTCTTAAAACATAACCCAACTAACCCGCAATGGGCCGATCGTGACCGTTTTATTCTGTCTAATGGCCATGGATCAATGCTGATCTACTCGCTACTGCATTTAACCGGTTATGCACTGTCAATTGAGGATCTTAAATCTTTCCGTCAACTGCATTCTAAAACACCTGGACATCCGGAATATGGTTACGCACCGGGTATCGAAACAACAACGGGTCCGTTAGGCCAAGGTCTGACTAATGCTGTGGGTATGGCGATTGCTGAGAAATCATTAGCGGCGCAATTTAACCGTCCAGCGCACGATATCGTCGATCATTTTACTTATACTTTCCTAGGTGATGGTTGTTTAATGGAAGGGATCTCACATGAAGCATCCTCATTAGCGGGCACCTTAGGACTCGGAAAACTGATTGCATTCTGGGATGACAACGGTATTTCAATCGACGGTAACGTTGAGGGCTGGTTTACGGATGATACACCGGCACGCTTTAAAGCATACGGTTGGCATGTGATTTCTGTTGATGGTCATAACAGCGCCGAGATTAAAGCGGCGATTGAAGCGGCTCAAGCTGAAACCGCAAAACCCACTATGATTTGTTGTAAAACTGTTATTGGTTTTGGCTCTCCGGCTAAACAGGGTACACATGACTGTCACGGTGCGCCACTTGGAAAAGACGAAATCATCGCTACACGTAAAGCATTAGGCTGGAACTACGGCGATTTTGAAATTCCTGAAGATATTTATGCCGGTTGGGATAATAAAGAACAGGGACAAGCCCTTGAAAATTCATGGGATGATAAATTTGCCGCATACGCAACTGCATTCCCGGAATTAGCGGCTGAATATAAGCGTCGTATCAACGGTGATATGCCAAGCGAGTGGGAAGTTAAATCTACCCAGTATATCGAGGAATTACAAGCGAGTCAGGCGAATATCGCAACTCGTAAAGCATCACAAAATTGCATCGAAGCATTTGGCGCAATGTTACCTGAATTATTAGGTGGCTCTGCCGATTTAGCACCTTCTAACCTGACTATGTGGTCTGGTACTAAAGCTATTACCGCCGATGACGCATCGGGCAACTACCTACACTACGGTGTACGTGAGTTTGCAATGTCTGCCATTGTTAATGGTATTGCTCTGCATAAAGGTTTTGTACCTTATGGTGCAACCTTCTTAATGTTTATGGAATATGCACGTAACGGTTTACGTATGTCGGCATTAATGAAGCAGCGTGCGATTCAGGTATTTACCCATGACTCAATCGGTCTGGGCGAAGATGGACCAACCCATCAGCCCGTTGAGCAGATTGCCAGCTTGCGTTTAACCCCTAATATGAATACTTGGCGCCCTTGTGACAGCGTAGAATCTGCAGTTTCCTGGAAATCAGCCATTGAGCGTTTAGATGGTCCGACATCACTGGTCTTCAGTCGTCAAAATCTACAACCTCAGCCTCGTGATGCACAGCAACTTAGTGATGTCGCTAAAGGTGGTTACGTGTTACTTGAAAGTAAAGAGTTTGACGCTGCAAATCCAGCGTCGATTATGCTGATTGCAACGGGTTCTGAAGTACAACTTGCTGTTGAAGCCTACAACGAATTAACTGCACAGGGTAAAGCGGTCCGTGTTGTATCTCTTCCTTGTACTGATATTTTTGAAATACAAAGCGCCGAGTACAAAGAGTCTGTTCTACCAGCTGCAGTTACTAAGCGTCTGGCGATAGAAGCAGGGATTGCTGATTACTGGTACAAATATGTCGGCTTAAACGGCAAAGTTATCGGTATGACCACCTTTGGTGAGTCAGCACCCGCTGAACAGTTATTTAAAATGTTTGGTTTCACTGTAGAGAATGTAGTGGATACAGCTAAAACTTTATAAGGCTTTCTAATCAACCTGACTGATTAGAAAAATAAAAACCGCGTTTATCGCGGTTTTTTTGTTTTAAGCGTTTACCAGCTCAATAATAGACCCCTTTTCTAAATCACAAATTGAATGCCTGCCACAGGAAATATTCAGCCTTTCTGTCAGATCCCAGTCACATATTTACTTTAATTAAAGTGCAAAGTATCCCATTCTGTTTTAAATTGACGCCATCGAAACGTTTGCGCAATCGTTTCGCTTACGGAAGTCACAAAACAATAATATTGAATATATTAATAATCTTAAATAGACAATGCATTATCAAGGCGAAGTCCATGAAAAAAACCGCACTCCTTAACGCCGAATTATCTTACCTTATAGCTTCACTAGGACACTTTGATGAAATAACTATCTGTGATGCGGGGCTGCCCATTGCACACGATACACAGCGAATTGATCTTGCCTTAACCCATGGCGTACCTGCATTTATTGATACGGTTCGCGTGATATTAAGTGAAATGCAAATTACGGGCGTTCTGTTAGCTCGTGAATTCAAACAAGTCAGTCCTGATTTACACCGGGCATTAATTGAACTTGTCGAACAGGAAAAGCTTGCTGGCGGTGAGATCGATCTTACCTATATCAGTCATGAAGACTTTAAGAAAAGAACACATAACAGCATCGCTGTGGTTCGCACGGGTGAATGTACAGCTTATGCCAATGTTATCTTCCAATCTGGTGTGGTTTTTTAGTTACAAATAATGATTAAGGAGCTGAGATGGATCAGCCAATTTTAGCACTAAAAGGCATTCATAAATCATTCCCTGGCGTAAAAGCCCTTGATAATGCGTGTTTAAATGTTTATCCCGGTAAAGTCATGGCTTTATTAGGGGAAAATGGTGCGGGTAAATCAACGTTAATGAAAGTATTAACCGGTATTTACGCGCTTGATCAAGGTGAAGTGCGTTATCAAGACCGGAAGGTTAATTTTGCCGGACCGCGTGAGTCACAGGAGGCGGGCATTGGTATTATTCATCAGGAGTTGAACCTGATTCCGGAATTAACCATTGCCGAAAATATTTTTCTTGGCCGCGAAATAACCAATGCATTTGGCGGTATTAAGTGGTCTGTTATGTTTGATGCAGCGGATGCTTTGCTGCAGCGTTTAAATGTAAAACATAAATCCTCGCAGCTACTCGGGGATCTTAGTCTCGGTGAGCAGCAGATGGTTGAAATAGCAAAAGCACTGTCGTTTAAATCCAACGTTATTATTATGGATGAGCCGACGGATGCATTAACCGATACGGAAACGGCGTCTCTGTTTAAAGTGATTAACGAACTACGCGATGCGGGTTACGGCATTGTGTATATCTCCCATCGTTTAAAAGAGATCTTTGAGATTTGTGATGATATCACCGTGTTACGGGACGGAAAATTTATTACAGAGCGCAAAGTGGCTGAGATAGATGAAGACACTCTAATCGAATTAATGGTTGGACGCCGATTGGATGAGCAGTATCCGCGTATAGACAGCAGCCATGGTACAACCTGCTTGGAGGTGAAAAACTTATCGGCTGCTGATGTTCATAATGTGAGTTTCACCCTTAATCACGGTGAAATATTGGGTGTTTCAGGTTTAATGGGGGCGGGGCGCACTGAATTGATGAAGGTGATTTATGGCGCATTAAAACGCGACTCTGGTGAACTGCTTTTAGAAGGCACTCCTATTCACCCTCGCAATCCTCAGCAGGGGCTTGCTAATGGTATTGCTTATATCTCCGAAGACCGTAAAGGTGACGGACTGATTCTTGGATTATCCGTTAAAGAAAATATGTCTCTTTGTGCATTAAAACAATTCTCCAAAGGAATACAGCTGGACCATCATGCTGAAACGATGGTCGTTGAAGACTTCATCGGTTTATTTAATATTAAAACCCCGTCAAAAGATCAAATTATCGGCAATTTATCCGGCGGTAATCAGCAAAAAGTCGCGATCGCTAAAGGGTTGATGACCAGACCAAAAGTGTTGATCCTTGATGAACCGACTCGCGGTGTGGATGTCGGTGCTAAAAAAGAGATCTACCAACTTATTAACCAATTTAAAGCGGAAGGCATGAGTATTATTCTCGTGTCTTCTGAAATGCCCGAGGTACTGGGTATGAGCGATCGTATTATTGTAATGCATCAAGGTCGAATCAGCGGTGAATTTAACCACGCAGACGCTGATCAGGAAAAACTAATGGCTTGTGCTGTTGGTAAAATTAGCAACGAGGTAACAGCATGAACAACAAAGTGATAGAGACACAACACAAGAGCAAGCTGTTCAATAAAGAATGGCTTATTGAGCAGAAATCCCTGATTGCATTAATTTTGCTGATCACCGTTGTGGCATTTATGAATGAATATTTTTTTACGGTTAATAATCTGCTTAATATTCTCCGTCAAACCTCGGTAATCGCTATTATTGCGGCAGGCATGACATTAGTAATATTAACTGCCGGTATCGATTTAAGTGTGGGTTCTATTCTTGCTTTATGTGGTGCCTTTGCCGCCAGTATGATCAGCCTGGAAATACCTATTTTCATTGCCGTCCCCATTTCATTATTAGGCGGGGCGCTGCTCGGCTGTGCAACGGGGGGGATAATTGCCAAAGGAAAAGTACAAGCCTTTATTGCAACTCTGGTAACCATGACCTTACTCCGTGGGGTGACTATGGTATACACCGATGGCCGCCCGATTTCGGCCGGGTACACCGATGTTGCGGATAATTTTGCCTGGTTTGGAACGGGTTATGTGTTTGGTATTCCGGTACCGGTTTGGATCATGATTGCGGTTTTTGCCGCCATCTGGTATCTGCTCAATCACACCCGTTTTGGCCGTTATGTTTATGCCTTGGGCGGCAATGAGTCAGCAACACTCTTATCCGGAATAAATGTCGATCGCGTTAAGATCGGTGTTTATGCCATTTGCGGATTATTATCGGCGCTTGCCGGGATCATTATTACGTCGCGTTTATCCTCGGCACAACCCACAGCCGGCATGGGCTATGAGTTAGATGCTATTGCTGCGGTGGTGGTCGGCGGGACAAGTTTAGCGGGTGGTAAAGGACGGATTATGGGCACTCTGATCGGCGCTCTGATTATTGGCGTTTTAAACAATGCATTAAACCTAATGGACGTATCATCCTACTTTCAGATGATTGTTAAAGCGCTGGTCATTCTGCTGGCTGTACTGGTCGATAATAAACACAAATAAAATTTTATTTTACCCCCCGCGGATGTTGAAAAACGCCGTAATATTATTAACAAAAGCAAAGGAACATAACATGAAAAAATTTACTAAACTGATTTCCGCAGCTGTTATTTCAGCTTCTTTCAGTGCCGGTGCGATGGCTCAAGATACTATCGCTATGGTTGTTTCAACCTTAAATAATCCCTTTTTTGTGAGCATGAAAGAGGGAGCCGAGGATAAGGCAAAGGAATTAGGCTATGAGCTGATTGTGCTTGATTCACAAAATGATCCCAGCAAAGAGTTATCAAATGTTGAAGATCTTGTTGTTCGAGGCGTAAAAGCTATTCTAATCAATCCGACTGATTCCGATGCGGTGACTAATGCGATTCGCATTGCTAATCAAGCTGATATTCCGGTGTTAACACTCGACCGTGGTGCTGCAGGTGGTGATGTTGTTACTCATATTGCATCTGATAACATAGCCGGTGGCGAAATGGCCGGTAAATTTATTAATGATAAAATCGGTAAAAATGCCAAAGTTGTACAGCTCGAAGGTATTGCCGGTACGTCGGCTGCACGTGAGCGTGGTGAAGGATTCATGAAAGCTGTTAGCACCTACAAGATGGACTTGTTAGCCAGCCAACCTGCTGATTTTGACCGTACCAAAGGTCTGAATGTAATGGAAAATCTGCTTGCCTCTAAGCCTGACACTCAAGCTGTATTTGCCCAAAATGATGAAATGGCATTAGGGGCTATTCGTGCCGTACAGGCATCGGGTAAGAAAATATTAGTAGTCGGTTTTGATGGAACAGAAGGTGGTATTGCGGCTGTAAAACGTGGGATGCTTGGGGCTACTATTGCTCAACAACCGCGTCTGATTGGTTCTCTCGGTGTTGAATCTGCAGCAAAAGTACTTGAAGGTGAAGCTGTCGAAAAATACATTCCAGTGTCGTTAATGATGATTGTTAAATAATTTTAAATGTGCACTTACAACAGCCTGAGGATTTCATTCTCGGGCTGTATTTTTACTCTTAACATCTTAAATACATTGTTTAAGCTTGTTTAAAACTAGGGCCTGTTTATCTTTCGTGGTTAATTTTTGTTCGTGATAAAAGCGGCGCGAGCTGTGTAGCTTAGTCATTCTAAGTAAATACCTCGCAACAAAGAGTAAAACGCTTTTAGCCGAACCCTTCGGGTAGCATTTGTAGCTCCTTTCTACGGCGTTATCGCTTATTTATGTAGAATAACTACACGGCATAAGCTCTGCCTTGTATAAAGAATCTACAAACTGCTGCAAAAACAATCCCGAAAGATAAATAGGCCCAGCTTAAACAATGTATTTTAACTTTAATTAAAATGGTTTATTTATGAATAAATTAGTCGTTCTAGGCAGCGTTAACGCCGATCATGTTTTACAAGTCCCCTCTTTCCCGCGTCCCGGAGAAACCCTGTACGGCAAGGGGTATGCTGTTATCCCCGGGGGAAAGGGCGCTAATCAGGCCGTCGCGGCTGCGCGTTTGGGCGCCGATGTCGCGTTTATTGCCTGCGTTGGAGATGATAGTTTCGGGGTTAATATTCGTGACGCTTTTAAAAGTGATGGAATCAATGTTGATGGTGTTATGATTGAAAAAAAGACGCCAACAGGGATCGCCATGATTCAAGTGTCGGCCAGCGGAGAGAACAGTATTTGCATATCTGCCGAAGCCAATAATCACCTCACGCCGGAGCGAATAAGCCCTTTTTCCTCTCTTATCAGCGCAGCTGAAATGCTGCTGATGCAATTGGAAACGCCTATTGAAACTATTCAGGCTGCTGCTGAAACGGCTAAATTATCAGCCACTGTGGTAGTCTTAAATCCGGCTCCTGCACAATCATTAAGCGATGATTTATTAAAATTGGTTGATATTATTACGCCGAATGAAACGGAAGCTGAGCAGCTTACCGGTATTAAAGTCAAGGATATGCCCTCCGCACAACAAGCCGCTGAAAAGTTGCATCACAAGGGAATCGAAACGGTGATGATAACTTTGGGTCGTGAGGGGGTCTGGTTAAGCCGGGCTGGCACGGGTAAGCAGATAAAAGGTTTCGCAGTAAAAGCCGTGGATACAACAGCTGCAGGAGACACTTTCAATGGTGCGCTATTGACCCGGTTGCTGGAAAAGGCAAGTGTGGAAGAAGCGATTCGTTTTGCCCATGCCGCAGCCGCGATCACGGTAACCGGTAAAGGGGCACAAACATCAATTCCGAATCGCCAGGCGGTTGAGCAATTTTTACAACAAATGGATAAAAATAATAATATAAGGATGTAAGAACGCGAATGGCAACCATAAAAGATGTAGCAAAACATGCCGGCGTATCGACTTCAACGGTCAGTCATGTTTTAAATCAAACACGTTATGTCAGCGAAGATATCACGGCCCGCGTAAAAAAGGCGGTCGATCAACTGCAATATGCGCCGTCAGCCTTAGCGAGAAGCCTTAAGCTTAAATATACACATACCTTTGGTATGTTAGTGACAACCTCAACGAATCCCTTTTTTGCGGAAGTGGTAAAGGGGGTTGAGCGCCGCTGTTATGAGCAAGGTTATAATTTACTGCTCTGTAATACGGAAGGAGATTTGGAGCGTTTACGTTTTAATATCGACATGCTGCTGCAAAAAAGGGTGGATGGATTATTATTGATGAGCGATGAGATTGTCAGTCAAAATCTGGATATTTTTGCCCGCCATAAAGCCGTGCCGACCGTGGTCATGGATTGTGGTAAAACGCATTTTCCGGCAGATAAAATACAGGATAATTCTTATCTTGGTGGTTATCTAGCAACCGAGTATCTGATAAAAAAAGGTCACCGAAAAATTGGTTGTATTACCGGGCCTCTCAATAAACCGATGGCTGAGAAACGTTGGGCGGGTTATCAACAGGCGATGCTGGATGCCGGGATTTTCATCAATCCTGATTGGCTGGCGGACGGCAATTTTGAATGTGAAGGGGGTCAACAAGCCTTCGATAAAATATTAAGCAGAGGCACCTTGCCCAGCGCACTGTTTGTTTGCAACGATATGATGGCCTTGGGTGTTATTAACAGCGCCAGCAAACATGGTATATCAATTCCCGATGATTTATCTATTATTGGCTATGACGATATTAAAATAGCCCGGTTTTTCACCCCCTCATTGACCACTATTCATCAACCTAAATTTAATTTAGGGCGCAAAGCCTTTGATACCCTGTTAGATAAAATTCAAAGCAAAAGAGAAAATGATTTAGAAATAAAGTTAGAACCCACATTAGTTGAGCGGGACAGTGTTAAGCAGATAGGTTAAATTCAGCCGTCAGCCGTCAGCCGTCAGCCATCAGCCGTCAGCCGTCAGCCATCAGCCGACAGCCGTCAGTTTCTATTTCAGCTTGCTTATGTCGCGTATTGCGCCTTTATCGGCAGAGGTTGCCATTAAAGCATAAACCTTGAGTGCCGTTGAAATGTGGCGTTCACGGCTAACGGGTTTCCAGCCATGAATATCCATTGCAGTGCGACGTTCAGCTAAGATTTGTTCAGATACCTTTAAGTCCATTGACCGTGTTGGAATGTTGATATCAATAATATCCCCATTTTCAATCAGACCAATAACACCACCGGCGGCGGCTTCCGGTGAAGCGTGACCGATTGAAAGTCCAGAGGTACCTCCTGAGAAACGGCCATCGGTAATTAATGCACATTTTTTACCTAAGCCCATGGATTTCAGGTAACTGGTCGGATAAAGCATTTCCTGCATGCCCGGGCCGCCCTGAGGGCCTTCATAACGGATAACAACCACATCACCTTCGACCACTTTACCCCCTAAAATAGCGGCTACTGCATCATCCTGGCTTTCGTATATTTTAGCCGGGCCGGTAAAGGTAAGATTATCATCATCAACGCCAGCTGTTTTAACCACAGCACCGTCAACGGCCATGTTCCCAAATAATACGGCAAGACCGCCTTCAGTGCTAAAGGCATGCTCCAGTGAACGGACGCAACCTGCTGCGCGATCATTATCAACGGTATCCCAGCGACAAGACTGACTGAAGGGTTTTACCGTACGAATACCGGCTGGTCCCGCACGATAAAAATCAATAATTTTCGAATCAGTGGTTTGCATAATATCGTATTTTGCCAACTGCTCTTTCATGGTCGGGCTAAGGATAGTTGGAATATTACTGTTTAATAAACCCGCGCGATCCAATTCGCCTAAAATAGCCATCACACCACCCGCACGGTGCACATCTTCCATATGGTACAAAGGAGTGGAAGGCGCAACTTTACAAAGCTGAGGAATACGGCGGGACATTTCATCCATGTCGGCCACGGTGTAGTCCAGCTCAGCTTCCTGAGCGCAGGCTAACAGATGTAAAATTGTATTGGTTGAGCCGCCCATGGCGATATCAAGTGCCATTGCATTTTCAAAAGCTTCCCGACAGGCAATTGCTCGCGGCAATACTGAATAATCATCCTGTTCGTAATGACGTTTAGTAATATCAACAATACGTTCACCCGCCTCTAAAAACAGCTGTTCACGGTCGGCATGGGTCGCAAGCATTGAGCCGTTACCCGGCAATGAAAGCCCCAGTGCTTCGGTTAAACAGTTCATTGAATTGGCGGTAAACATACCAGAGCATGACCCGCAAGTCGGGCAGGCACTGCGTTCAACTTTAGCCAGATCTTCATCGGAAACATTTTTATCCGGTCCCATGACCATCGCATCAACTAAGTCGAGCTTGATAATTTGATCGGAAAGTTTGGTTTTACCCGCTTCCATCGGACCACCGGACACAAAAATAACCGGAATATTTAAACGTAATGCCGCCATTAACATTCCCGGCGTGATTTTGTCACAGTTGGAGATACAAACAATGGCATCGGCGCAGTGTGCATTGACCATATATTCAATCGAATCAGCAATCAAATCACGAGAGGGCAGGCTATAGAGCATACCCGAGTGACCCATAGCAATACCATCATCAATGGCAATAGTATTAAACTCTTTGGCGATCCCGCCGGCAGCTTCAACGGCTCCTGCAACAAGTTGCCCCATGTCCTTTAAATGTACATGGCCGGGAACAAATTGGGTAAATGAGTTAGCAATGGCAATGATTGGTTTTCCGAAATCATCATCTTTCACGCCAGTTGCACGCCATAGTGCACGAGCACCCGCCATATTACGGCCATGGGTTGATGTTTTTGAACGATACTGTGGCATTTTAATTCCTTACTGGTTGATAAATAATCACTTCTTCAAAGAGGAGTAAACTGTTTAATAGCGTTTGCAAACTGTCTGTTAGGGAGTCACAAATTAACTTCTTTTGACAGAAAAGGTAACTTGTATGACAGAGTCAAGAGACCCTAGGCACTTTCTTTTACCGGTTGTGTCTGCCCGAGTACTGCAACCTGCGTAATGCCGAATATTTTTTCAATTTGCTTACTTAATAAACTCACCGGGCGATCACTGCTGACCGTCACGGTTACATGTAATAATTTACAATTTCCGGTGCATTCGGCGTTTATTTTTTGTATAAAAAAACCGCGGTGGCGAATAACGCGTAACAGTCTTTCCAATAATTCAGGGCTGTTCTCACCTTGAATTATCATTAAGTAATTCATTCTAAATTCTCCATCATTTTGTTATTTGCAGCGCCCGGTGGCACCAATGGCCAGACATTCTCCGCTTCTGAAATAGACACATGTAACAAATAGGCACCCTCACTGTTAAGCAGTCTAGTCAATGCATCCGGAATCTGCGATTTTGCCACAATGGTTTCGCCGGGAATATCAAAGGCACTTGCCAGAGTCACAAAATCCGGATTATCGCTTAAAATCGTTTCACTATAGCGACCTTCAAAAAATAGCTGCTGCCATTGACGAACCATGCCTAAGCGCTGATTGTCAATCAGAAGGATTTTAATCGGTAATTTACCGCGTTTGATGGTCCCAAGTTCCTGTACATTCATCATAAATGAACCATCGCCTGAAACCGCAATCACGGTATTATCAGGTCTTGCCATTTGTGCGCCAACAGCGGCTGGAATCCCAAACCCCATGGTTCCCAAACCCGAACTGGAAATATGGTTTTCAGGACGATCGACAAACATGTGCTGTGCAACCCACATTTGATGCTGTCCTACGTCACTGCAGATGACCGTGTCTGCCGGCATCATTTTTGCGAGTTTTCTAAGCAGGGCGGGAGCAAAAATAGCGCCACCGGGATGGTCATAACGATTGGCAAAATCCATCTTCATTTTGGCGACGTAGCTTCGCCAGTTGAGTATGCTGGTGGCGATTTCTATTGCCGGTAAAATTAATTTCAAATCATCATTCATGGCCAGCTCAACCACGCGTAACTTATCTATTTCGGCGGCATCAACATCCAGGTGGATAACTTTTGCATAGGGAGCAAATTCTTCTAGTTTTCCAGTAACCCGATCGTCAAATCGCGCGCCAATAGCAATCAGCAGATCGCACTCTTGAATGGCCATATTAGCCGCCTTACTGCCGTGCATTCCCACCATGCCGAGAAAATAATCGGAGTCATAGGGGATGGATCCGATGCCTTTTAATGTACACACACTGGGGATTTTTGATGTTTTGATGAAACTGCGCAACTCTGTTACTGCACCGGCCATACCGACACCACCCCCGGCATAGATAAGCGGTTTAGTGGACGACTGAATCATTGACCTTGCCTGTCTTAGTAATGAATTATCCAAGGGTTTTGAGTCGCTGGCGGGTTGTGTTAAATGATGGATAACGGCATCTGCAAGTTGAATATCCTTAGGGATATCGATCAGGACAGGACCGGGTCGACCCGACTGAGCAATTTGAAATGCCTGCTCAATAATCGGCCCTAACTGTTCAGGGCTTTGCACCATAAAACTATGTTTGGTACAGGCTAAGGAAAGGCCCAGTACATCAACTTCCTGAAAAGCATCGGTACCAATTAAATCGCTGGCCACTTGACCGGTGATAGCGATAATGGGAATTGAATCTAATAATGCATCTGCAAGTCCTGTTATCAGGTTGGTTGCGCCGGGGCCTGAAGTGGCGATACAGACACCGGTTTTTCCGGTTGCGCGTGAATAACCGATAGCGGCCATTGCTGCACCTTGTTCATGACGGCAAAGAAGGTGTTCAACACCGCCATCATAGAGAGCATCATACAAGGGCATAATTGCCCCGCCAGGATAACCAAAAACTTGTGTTACGTTTTGCTGCTTTAATGCCTGGACGACAGAGTGGGCACCATTCATTAGTATATTCCTGAATTTAGTGAATACTTATCGTTTTTTGTTTTAATAATAAAAAATCAAAACAAGCAATTAGTAAAATTTGAGAGTGTGCCTTTATAGCAAATAAAAGTTATTTCCTCAACTATTGTTAATGGCTGGGTGAGTCCACTGCAAAATGTGGTTATCTATGCTCAAAGCGGTTGCAGTGACTTTTTACATGCCGTCAAAAAAGACAGCTTGTTGGGATTGGGGATTTTATGCCGGAGACAAAAACGGCTTCAATAAAGAAGCCGTTTTTATTTAAATGATCATCGAGAAATTTGGCTGTTTTTGTATGCTTATGCTGCAATACAAAAGTGCCATTTTTTCATTTAAATTTATAGGTCGTCGTTATGCTCAGATAAGTATTTAGCAACACCTTCTGGAGATGCTTCCATACCGGCTTTATCTTTAACCCATTGTGCTGGACATACTTCGCCGTGCTCTTCATGGAACTGAAGCGCATCAACCATACGTAACATTTCATCAACATTACGGCCAAGCGGTAAATCGTTAACTACTTGATGACGAACTACGCCATTTTTGTCGATTAAGAAAGATCCACGTAGTGCAACACCGGCAGCTTCTAATTCAACATCGTATGCTTTACAAATTTCATGTTTAACATCGGCAACCAGTGGGTATTGTACCTGACCGATACCACCATCGTTGATTGCCGTGTTGCGCCATGCGTTATGAGTGAATTGTGAATCGATTGAAACACCGATTACTTCAACACCACGTGCTTGGAATTCACTAAAACGTTTGTCGAATGCGATTAACTCAGAAGGACATACAAAAGTAAAATCAAGAGGGTAGAAAAAGATGACTGTTTCTTTACCAGCAGAAAAATCTTTCAGGTTAAAATTATCAACGATTTCGCCATTACCGAGAACAGCTGCCGCTGTAAAATCAGGAGCTTGTTGGCCTACTAATACCATGAGTTATTCCTTTTAAAAATAAAAAAAGTGCTTTCACACATTGCTAACGCAATATCATGCGTCAAATGACAAAAAGATTCGAATTGTTTTTATCAATCAGTTTGATAGGAAAAGACTATCAAACTGATTGCTTATTATAAAAAACAATGAGCATATATAATCCGCTCTGAGTGCTGTTAGGCGTTTAGATCGAATTTTCTGTTATGACCAAAGGCTTGCCCGTTCAAAGGGCAATAAAAAGAGAAGAGAAGAGAAGATTGCTGTGATCATTATGGATTACGACCAAATTTTGAAAAATCAGGTTTACGCTTTTCATTAAAAGCATTACGTCCCTCCTGACCCTCTTCGCTCATATAAAAAAGCATGGTGGCATTACCCGCCAGCTCTTGCAATCCGGCCTGCCCGTCACAATCCGCATTTAATGCAGCTTTTAAACAGCGCAACGCCATGGGGCTGTTTTGCAGGATCTCTCTGCACCATTTTACGGTTTCCTTTTCTAAAGAAACAAGAGGTACAACGGTGTTGACCATCCCCATCTCCAGCGCTTCCTGAGCATCATACATGCGGCATAAAAACCAAATTTCGCGTGCTTTTTTCTGACCAACGATGCGCGCCATATAACTGGCTCCCCAGCCGCCATCAAAGGAGCCCACTTTAGGGCCGGTTTGCCCGAATTGTGCGTTGTCAGCAGCGATGGTTAAATCACACATCATATGCAGGACATGACCGCCGCCCACTGCATAACCTGCTACCATCGCAATCACAGGTTTTGGGCAAGTACGAATCTGGCGCTGAAAATCCAGAACGTTAAGATGATGACCGCCGCTTTCATCCTTATAACCCGAGTCCCCGCGGACGCTTTGATCCCCTCCGGAACAAAAAGATAAGGGACCTTGGCCGGTGAGAATAATGACGCCAATGTCACCATCATAACGCGCATCCTGAAGTGCCTGCATCATTTCATTCACTGTTTTCGGACGAAAAGCGTTACGGATATGCGGACGGTTAATCGTTATTTTGGCGATTCCATCGGCTTTGTGATAAAGAATGTCAGTGAAGTCTAAGGTGCTTTTTTTCCATGCAATGGGTGCATAACCCTCTTTTTCAGGCATATTTTTCTCTTAATTATTATCTAAAGGTTATTGGTTAAACTCGATTTAGCCGTTTTTTTACTGTGGGTTAGGCATGAAATTTTACTTACTTAAGCATAATTTGGGATAAGCATTAACATAAGTGGAGCTACATGCCTGTTAACCCGATCTGATCTTTTAAGCTGAGATCGGGTTAACTAAGATTCAAATGCTGGCATGATTCTTATGCGAATATCTTCTCTATCGTTGCATCCTATAAATTTATCTTTTTGATCTTAAAGGGTGAAAAATTTAATGCCGTCTTTAAAGTTAAAAACTGCGCAATCGAGTTAAAAGTTATTGACTAAAATGCTGCTGAATAAAGCGCGCATATTGCACCGGACTCTGCCGGTGAATATTATGACCAGCTTCGGAAAATTCAGTTAGGTGGATATTTTTAAGCTTGGTCAATGCGCGGCCTAAGGTTTTAAATTTATTATCTTTTTCGCCAAAGCAGTAATGAATCGCTAAGGGGTTTGCTTGTGTCGCATTATTTTGTAAAAAAGGGGTTGCATCGCTTTGCTGAGCGACACTGGTTGCCAGCAGCATATTGGCTAAACACACACCATAATTACGACTGCGTTTATTAATCAGGTTGTTTTTTTGTTCGCAGGAAAGATCGCTGAAAATATCCTGTTCATACCATTGATTTAAACTTTGGATAATACTTTGCGTGGCAAAGCGTTTCGCCCAATTAAGGTCATCTGCAAAACGTTGGTCTTTTTCATCCTGAGTTTGATAACCGGTATGGCAAGATTCTAATATTAAGGCTTTTAAATTTTCATCCCGTTGGGTGCGCGCGTAATCAAGTGCAATACGGCCACCAAGGGAATAACCAATGAGAATATATTCTTTGATTTGTAAGTCGTCTAGAGCATTTTTAATCAACCTGTGTGTTGTCTCAAAGCCTTTATCTATGGGTATTGTTACTGAGGCTGAATCTCCATGCCCGGGCAGGTCGATAGAGATACAATAAAAAGATTCTTTGAGCTGCTTGATGGTTTCACACCAATCCTGATGATTACCTAAAAAACCGTGCAAAAAGACTAAAGCTGGGGATTGAGGTGATCCCTGCGTTTGGCTAAAAAGTGGCATACTTTATCTGCTCTTTGATGTGCTCAAGGTGGTTGTAAGTTTGGTCGTTTTTGACGCAAATCTCAATTAAAGAAAGACGATTTTGTAATGATTTTTGATAATCACTGACAAATTGATCCAGACCTTCGGGTTGGTAATAATCGATTGAAAATTGCCTGCAGCTGTCGGCAAAGGTTAAACCATGGGGTAATTGGTAATAATCTTGTTTTTGCTGAGCAGGCACCGGTAGGAGATTAAATATCGCGCCGCCATCATTGTTAAACACAATAATAACAAACGGGCCGTGCAGTTGTTTTAATAAAGCCAGAGAATTTAAATCGTAGAGAAAAGAGGTGTCGCCAATTAATAATGTAGTGATATCTGAGCAAGACTTTGCAACACCGCTTGCCGTTGCCAGCAAACCATCAATGCCGCTTGCCCCTCTATTGCTAAAGGGCAATGCCGCGTTTTGTCTAAAAAACATATCGCTTAAACGAATCGGCATACTATTGCCGATAAATACCGGGGTGTCAGCAGGCAGTAACTTATCTAATGCGGCAGTGACGGATATTTCGCTGATCAGATTATTGTTCAAAAAAGGGCTTATTATGTGCTTCGTTATATAATTGTTTTGCTGTTGCAGTGCCTGTGACCAGTGTTTATCAATCGCAGGTATTTTATTCTGTATGCTTTTTATCCATTGCGTGGCCGAGCATACAAATCTTTTTCTTAGTCTGTGGGTGGGGTCGATTCTAGTATTACTTGAATCGACTAATAAATATTCGCCTGCAAATTCTTCAATAAATTGATTAAGGCGTTTGGAAATAAGCTTACCCCCAAACTGTACAATAATATCGGCCTGCTGCAGGTTTTCAGTAAACTGTTTATTGACCAATAACAGGTCATAATAGTGGAGGTTATTTGCATTGCCTGTTAATGCGGATTGCAGATCGGCTAAAAGCGGGTAATTATTTAATGCAGCAAATTCAGCAATGGCTTGAGCTTGATTGGTATCGTTGATACGGCCGGCAATAACCAGCACCTTTTTATCCCTTAGCTGAGTATGGGCTGCCATTTGAAAAGCGTCTGTATTATGAAAATATCGGCTAAAGGGTTGTTTATCTGTTAGCCACTGTTTTAATGATTGTAAATAGCCTTGATAATTAACCGTGGTTGTTTGCGGATACAAGGGCTCTGAAAACGCGATATTAAAATGAATCGGTGCGGGGGTCTGCCGCTGCAGCTGTAACCCTTGATTAATCGTGGTTAGCAGGTAATTAGGTTTGATATGTGTCGTCGCACTGGGTATTTGTGCAAAAAAAACCGGGTAATGGGAAAAAATTCGATATTGGTCAATGGCTTGATTCGCGCCGCAATCGATCAATTCAACCGGTCTGTCGGCCGATAATACAATTAAAGGGATAGCGCTTAGTTTGGCTTCAATAACGGCAGGATAAAGGTTTGCGACCGCGGTGCCGGAGGTGGTAATAATAACCACGGGTTTACGGCTAAGAAGACTCAGGCCAAGGGCGAAAAAACCTAAACCCCGTTCATCAAAATGTACATGGGTATGTGCCTCTTTATGCTGGTCAGCCGCTAATGTTAAAGGGGTTGAACGGGATCCGGGGGCAATACAAAAATCTGAAATACCGTTGCGCACCAGCTCTTCAATAAACAGAGATGCCCACAACAGGTTGATATTAGAAAACTCATGAGCAAATGAAGTCGGCTCTTTATATAATGTAGTGATCATTTTTCACCTTAAATTACACCGATAGAATATCTAAAATAGTGTGAATTTTATTTTCCAATTCCTGCCATTCCTGATCTGCAATTGACCCTATTACAATGCCGGCGCCAGCAAATAATTTGATCCTGTTATCAGACAGCAGGGCGCTGCGGATGGCAACACTAAAGTCACTTTTATCGACGCGCAGATAACCTACAGTACCCGCATACCAACCACGATTATAATGTTCTTTATCATTAATAAACTGCAGCGCGGGCAATTTTGGAGAGCCCCCTACGGCCGGGGTTGGATGTAAATTATGTAAAAGCTGTGCATCGTTGGTTTGCGCATTTAATTTAGCGTTAATCTCCACTCGTAAATGCTGAACATTAAGCAGTTGCATGACATGCGGCTCAGAACAGCTAACCTCCGCCTTTAAACGTTTAAGATTAGAGACAATAAATTCTTGTACTAAATAGTTTTCCCGGTCAATTTTTTTATCGCTTAACAAGCTTTGCCGCAGAATAGCATCTTCGCGCGGCTCCCTTCCCCGATTGACTGTCCCGGCTAAGGCTTCAGTTTTAAGTTGGTTTTTTTCACGAGAAAAAAGCCGTTCCGGAGAGCAACCGATAAAAGTATGGTTTTTAGAAAACTGAAAGGCAAAATGGAAACTATTGGGGTTTGCTTCCTGCCATTGATTCATTAAATCCCATTGATTAACTTTTTGCTCACAGACAAGCTCAGTCTGCCGAGATAAAACAACTTTTGGGATTAATGCCTTATACTCAATGGCCGATTCAACCAGCTTTGCCCATTGTTGCTGATTTGGCAGATCCTTTCGAGAAACAACGATATTGTTGACCGCTTGAAGAGAAACAGGTTTTTGCAGGCAATTTATTAATAATAAACTCTTCTCAATACTATTAGAGCCGTTAAAATGACAGGTTAAACTTAATTTTTGCTGTTCTAATATAAACTCTAAGGCCGGACGGATAAAAAATATTTCCGGGAAATCTGCCCATTGCACCCCCTGCTGCTGAAAAGCCAAGCCACCAAAGTAACAAGCCTCGCCAATGGGTTCGGGAATGTAGGTGCATTCATCAATTGCACCAAAGCAGGCAATGCTTTGCAGATGATCTATATCCTCCCAGTAAATTCGTGGATAAAGTGGATCGCTGCCCGATGATTGTCCTTTTAATAAACCAAGTAAATCAAACCGGGTAAGCGGGATAACCAGATTACAGCTTGGCTTATCGCCCTGTTTTATTGCAAACTGTTGTAATTGTTCACGAATAAAAATGACCATTAAATTGAAATTATGCTCAGCAGTTAACATGGGCTCATGATATATTGACGGATTAAGGTTTGTTAATGTAGCGCGATTAACGGCCGATTCCTAGCGGTACCGCGTATAACCACAATTATTTAGGATATTTAGATGAGTAAGGTTTCAGTTTGGCTAAGCGAATTACGCTTACGTACATTACCGCTTGCAGCAGCTTCAATTATTTTAGGGGCTGGACTCGCCATTCACGCTCAAATATTTGACCTGCTGATTTTTAGTTTATCGCTCATTACCGCTTTGTTACTGCAGATTTTATCAAATCTTGCCAATGATTATGGTGATGCTATTTCCGGCGTAGACAATGGCAAGCGTGTTGGTCCGTTACGCGCAATGCAGAGCGGTGCTATTAGCCGAAAAAGTTTGAAAATTGCGATTCTTTTAACGACTTTTTTAGTGTCCGTTTCGGGCATGACTTTATTGGTTGTTGCATTAGGTTCAAATTCAACGAGTTGGGTAGTTTTTTTAGTGCTGGGTTTATTAGCTATCGTAGCTGCGATAACCTATACCATGGGAAAATTACATTATGGCTACAGAGCGATGGGCGATCTTGCTGTTTTTCTATTTTTTGGCTTGGTAGGCGTGGTCGGCAGTTATTACCTTTACGGTTTAACTTTTAGCTGGTCCTTACTTTTACCGGCAACCAGTGTCGGGCTTTTATCCGCAGCGGTTTTAAATATTAATAATATGCGTGATATGTATACGGACAAGGAGGCTAATAAAACAACTTTGGTGGTTTTATGGGGGCGGAGAAATGCTTTTATCTATCATTTGTCTCTTATCGTTGCTGCCGGTATCTGTTCTATTTCCTATTTCAGTTTGCTTGAAAACGTACAAGCCTGGCAATTTATTTTTTTGCTCAGCTTTAGTCCGCTAATCAAAAGTTGTCTGGCATTAAAAGAGGCGATCTTCAAAGATATTCGTGACGGTCAAGTATTTAATGATGAGCTTAAAAATACGGCCTTATCAACCTTTGTTTTTAGTCTTTTATTTGCCGTGGTATTAATTGCGATGAATTAGGGGCTGTTGACCTTTTGAGTACAAATTTTGTTCAATCTAAAAGTGTTCTGAGCAAGGCATGCTTCGTTCACATAGTTATTCTATGTAAACGATGCATAACGCAGCGCAGGACGCTTTTAGATGAACCCGAAGGGCAGCATTTGTGCGCACTTTCTTACAACGTTATCGCCTGCTTATGTAGAATAACTACACCGCGCAAGCTCTGCCTTGTATAAAGCACGCACAAATTACTGCAAAAATGCACACGAAAGGTCAACAGACCCTAAAACCATTTTTAGTTTCTTAGCATTTTAAGAAATAGGATAAGCGCTTTTTGTACTCAGATTTCCATCAAAAGCAGGCGATTTTTA
Organism: Psychromonas sp. MB-3u-54; assembly: GCF_002836415.1. Classification (GTDB taxonomy): domain Bacteria; phylum Pseudomonadota; class Gammaproteobacteria; order Enterobacterales; family Psychromonadaceae; genus Psychromonas. The sequence goes on from NZ_PJBP01000178.1 coordinate 119,906, forward strand.
TAAAAACCACTAAAAACATGTCTAAAAAAGCAACATATTTTATTTTATTTTTAATTCCGTGTTCTGTTTAATGCTAATACTTGTATAATGCTGCCGGAATATAGATTCAATTTTTTACTAAAGAGTATATAAAAAATGAAAGATTTAAGTAAATACAGAAATATTGGTATTTTTGCCCATGTTGATGCGGGTAAAACAACAACCACAGAGCGTATCCTAAAACTGACCGGTACAATCCACAAAACCGGTGAAGTACATGATGGCGAATCTACAACTGACTTTATGGAACAGGAAGCTGAGCGCGGTATTACTATCCAGTCTGCAGCTGTAACTTGTTTCTGGAAAGACCACCGTTTAAACGTTATTGATACTCCTGGACACGTTGACTTCACAGTAGAAGTTTACCGTTCTCTTAAAGTATTGGATGGCGGCATCGGCGTATTCTGTGGTTCTGGTGGTGTTGAACCACAATCAGAAACTAACTGGCGTTATGCGAATGACTCAAAAGTTGCTCGTATTATCTTCGTAAACAAATTAGACCGTATGGGTGCTGATTTCTACCGCGTGGTTGAGCAAACTAAAAAAATACTTGATGCTAACCCGTTAGTCATGGTTTTACCTATCGGTATTGAAGATGAATTCAGTGGTGTTGTTGACCTATTGACGCGTAAAGCATATATCTGGGATGCGACTGGTCTTCCAGAAAACTACGAAATCACTGATGTTCCAGCTGATATGCTTGAATTGACTGAAGAATACCGTGAACAATTAATCGAAACTGCCGTTGAGCAAGACGATGACCTGATGGAAGCATACCTTGAAGAGGGTATTGAGCCTTCTATGGAAGAACTTAAACGTTGTATCCGTAAAGGTACGCGTACAATGGATTTCTTCCCGACTTACTGTGGTTCTGCCTTTAAAAACAAAGGTGTTCAAAATATTCTTGACGCTGTTGTTGATTACCTACCGGCCCCAGCTGAAGTTGATCCACAACCGCTTACGGATGAAGAAGGTGAACCAACTGGTAAGTTTGCAACTGTCTCTACAGAAGAAACATTTAAAGCCTTAGCATTTAAAATTATGGATGACCGTTACGGCGCGTTAACCTTTATACGTATCTACTCAGGTACGCTTAAGAAAGGCGATACTATCCTTAACTCCTTTACGGGTAAAACTGAGCGTGTTGGCCGTATGGTTGAGATGCAGGCAGATGATCGTAAAGAGCTATCATCAGCACAAGCGGGTGATATCATGGCTATCGTTGGTATGAAGAACAACGTGCAAACGGGCCACACATTATGTGATCCTAAAGACCCGATTATCCTAGAAGCAATGGTTTTCCCTAATCCGGTAATCTCTATCTCTGTTACACCTAAAGATAAAAGTTCAACTGAGAAAATGGGTATTGCTATCGGTAAAATGGTTGCAGAAGATCCAACCTTTAAAGTTGAAACTGATGTTGATTCCGGTGAAACTATCCTGTCTGGTATGGGTGAGCTTCACTTAGATATCAAAGTTGATATCCTTAAGCGTACCTACGGTGTTGATCTTGCTGTTGGTGAACCTCAAGTTGCTTACCGTGAAACTATCACAGAAGAAATTGAAGATAGCTACACGCATAAGAAACAGTCTGGTGGTTCTGGTCAGTTCGGTAAAATTGATTACCGTATCAAGCCTGGTGAACCAGGTAGTGGTTTTGTTTTCAGCTCTAAAGTTGTTGGCGGTAACGTACCAAAAGAATTCTTCCCTGCGATTGAGAAAGGCTTCAAGAGCATGATGGATACGGGTGTACTAGCTGGCTTCCCAGTATTAGATGTTGAAATCGAAGTTTATGATGGTGGTTTCCACGCCGTCGATTCATCTGCAGTTGCATTTGAATTAGCAGCACGTGGTGCATTCCGTCAGTCGATTCCAAAAGCAGGTGCACAACTTCTTGAACCTATCATGGCTGTAGATGTATTTACGCCTGATGATCACGTTGGTGATGTTATCGGTGACCTTAACCGTCGCCGTGGTATGATCGCTGGTCAAGAAGCCGGTAATACTGGTGTTCGTATTAAAGCTGACGTACCTCTTTCAGAAATGTTTGGTTACATCGGTTCTCTACGTACAATGACATCGGGCCGTGGTCAGTTCTCTATGCTGTTCAAGAACTACATGCCTTGTCCAAACAACGTTGCTGAAGGCGTAATCGAAAAAGTTAAAGCAGATAAAGCGGCTAAAAAGAAATAGTTTCTTTTAAATAACTTTTAAGATTAATAAACCTCGCTATCTATGATAGCGGGGTTTTTTTATGCCTGTCACTTAAGCAAAATTATCCTGCTCAGCCCTTGAACACTGCAAAAACAGATGCAATGACGATCCGCTTCCAGAAACCGAAAGAGTGATCCTGACTGATTTGATTCAGTTATTCTGTTTAACTTGTCCGATTTTTCTTCTATACTGCGGGTTCTTGTCGGAGCGCCTTCGGGCTGAGACCGCTAATTCTGCAATATTATCACCCCATAACAGGTGTTTTTTGCAAGGAAAAGTGGGATCCGTGGAACCTGATTGGGTTAATACCTGCGTAGGAAACAAGCATAAAGAAAAGGGATCTCTTTTCTTTACTCTTTCCACTGAATTTCGACAAGCACTCTCACTACCCAATTTAATTAAGGTAAAGAATGCTATGTCTAATCAAGTAAACTCGAATTTAAAAACCAGCAGCCGTAAAGGTTTATCCCGTAAAGCCTCCCGCCTAGCAGCGCAGGACTACATTCAAAATCTCAATAACGAATCCTATCCCAATTCAGAAAAGATTTTTATTAAGGGTAAAATCCACCCAATTAAAGTCGCTATGCGTCAAATTCATCAAACAGATACTCCGCTAGGAGATAATGAAAAAAATCCCGTTTTTGAAAAGAATGAACCTATCCCTGTTTATGACACATCGGGTTCATACACAGATCCAAAGACTAAAATTGATGTGCATGCCGGTTTACCGCGTTTACGTGAAGCGTGGGTAGCCGCTCGTGATGATGTTGAAACACTGCAGAGTGTCACGTCGAATTTTGCACAACAGCGGTTAGCCGATGACACCTTAGACGAATTACGTTTTGCTAACTTACCAAAACCACTGCGTGCTAAAAAAGGACAATGTGTTACTCAAATGCATTACGCCCGTCAGGGTATTATCACTCCTGAAATGGAATATATTGCAATTCGTGAAAATATGGGCCGTGACCGCGTAAAATGTGAAGAACTGCATTTTCAACATGCAGGTCATAGTTTTGGTGCCAATCTGCAGGAAAAAATAACCCCGGAGTTTGTGCGTCAGGAAGTTGCTCGCGGACGTGCTATTATCCCCTCAAACATTAACCACCCTGAATTAGAGCCAATGATCATTGGCCGTAACTTTTTAGTCAAAGTTAATTCTAATATAGGTAACTCTTCGGTTAGCTCATCGATTGAAGAAGAAGTGGAAAAACTGGTCTGGTCAACGCTATGGGGTGGCGATACTGTAATGGACTTATCTACAGGTCGTAACATTCATGAAACACGTGAATGGATCCTGCGTAATTCACCCGTGCCAATAGGTACAGTGCCTATCTACCAGGCATTAGAAAAAGTTAAGGGTGTGGTTGAAGATCTTACATGGGAAGTCTTCCGCGATACCTTAATTGAACAAGCTGAGCAGGGGGTGGATTACTTTACTATTCATGCGGGGGTATTATTACGTTTTGTACCGATGACGGCTAAACGAGTGACGGGTATTGTTTCGCGTGGTGGTTCAATCATGGCAAAATGGTGTTTGACTTACCATAAAGAAAACTTTGCTTACGAGTACTTCCGTGAAATTTGCGAAATCTGTCAGCAATACGATGTGTCATTATCGTTAGGTGATGGTCTGCGGCCAGGTTCAGTTGCGGATGCCAATGACCAGGCACAATTTGCAGAATTGGAAATCTTAGGTGAACTGACTAAAGTTGCCTGGGAATACGACGTGCAGGTTATTATCGAAGGCCCGGGTCATGTGCCGATGCAGATGATTAAAGAAAATATGGATAAACAGCTGGAAGACTGTTTTGAAGCGCCATTTTATACTTTAGGTCCGTTAACCACTGATATCGCGCCGGGATATGATCATATTACCTCGGGCATAGGAGCCGCCCAAATCGGTTGGTACGGTTGTGCTATGTTATGTTATGTCACCCCTAAAGAGCATTTGGGTCTGCCCAATAAAGATGATGTAAAAGTCGGTTTAATCACTTACAAAATTGCCGCACATGCCGCGGATTTAGCGAAAGGTCATCCCGGTGCACAAATTCGGGATAATGCCTTGTCAAAATCACGTTTTGAATTCCGTTGGGAAGATCAGTTTAACCTCGGTTTAGATCCGGTCACTGCACGTGAATACCACGATGAAACATTACCGCAGGAATCAGGAAAAGTGGCGCATTTCTGCTCCATGTGTGGGCCAAAATTCTGCTCAATGAAAATCACCCAGGATGTACGTGATTTCACTGCGAAATTAGATTCAGGTGAGATCAGCATTAAGATCTTAGATGAAACTATTAGCATGACTGCAGAACAAGGCATGGCACTTAAATCAAAAGAATTTAACGACTCTGGTGCTGAAATTTATCAGCCAGTTTTATAAACGAGCTTCGAGTTTCGAGTTTCTAGCTTTGAGCTTTGAGCTTTGAGCTTTGATCTACGAGTTGCGAGTTGCGAATTTTGAGTTTCGATCTCGTAACTCGCAGCTATCAGTTCGCAGCTGTCAGCTCGCGACTCGAAGCTCTTAGCCCGCAGCTCTTAGTTTTTAGCTCGTCACTCGCAGCTATTAGCTGCTCTTGTTAAGGATAAATATGAGTAATATTGTTTGGAGTATTGGTGCTTCTGATTGCAGTGGCAGAGCGGGTATTCAAAGGGACCTTTGCACCTTTCATGATTTAGGCGCTGAAGGGTGCTGCGTGATCAGCGCAGTCACTGCGCAAAATGCTCAATCCGTCAGTTTAGTTGAAAGTGTTTCCGATAAGATGTTCACTCAACAATTGGCTAGTTTGGCAGAGGACATGCCCGCTAAAATTATTAAAATTGGCTTAATTGCGAGTGTTGAACACATTAAAATACTCGCTCAGCAGTTAGCGTTATATAAACAAACTTGGTTACAAAAGCCCTTTGTTATCTACGATCCCGTGGCGATTTTATCAACGGATGAAAAGATGATCGATCAGGGGATTAATGAAGTCATTAAAAGTAAGTTATTACCTCAAGTCGATTTATTAACGCCTAATGCCAATGAGGTATTAACCTTATCCGGGCATGCTTTGATCTCCGGTGAATCATTTAAACCTGCAGTTGAAAAATTGATCAGTATGGGCTGTGGCAGTGTGCTGATCAAAGGTGGACATTTTGAGCTGGTGGATGACGCCGCGTTAGATTACTGGAGCGACGGGCAGCGTGAAATTGCGCTAACCAGTCCGCGCTTAACTAATGTAAATACTTATGCTAGCGGATCGACTTTAGCGAGCGCTATTGCAGCCACTATGGCGCTTGATTATTTTATTGAAGATGCTTTGGTACTGGCAAAAGCTTACCTTAACCAAGGACTAAAAGACGCTACCGTTACGGGTTCGGGAAAAAGTTCCTTTGCCCATTGCGGTTGGCCAAAAGATCGTGCTGATTTCCCGGAAGTGGTTTTGCCGGAGTCAAAAATCGGTTATGAGTTAGATCTGCCGGGGAGATTAGAAGCCGGTCCTGGTTTTGAGCCTTGTGATACCACTAAACTGGGTTTATATCCTGTTTTAGATTCAGTCGAATGGTTAGAAAAAGTTTTAAAATTGGGTGTGAAAACCCTGCAACTGCGTATTAAAGATAAACAACCCGAACAGGTTGAACAGCAGATTATTGATGCGATTGCCCTTGGCCGAAAATATAATGCGCGCTTATTTATCAATGACTACTGGCAACTGGCCATCAAACATCAGGCCTATGGTGTGCATCTTGGTCAGGAAGATATGGATATAGCAGACTTACCCTTAATTGCCGATGCAGGATTACGTTTAGGACTGAGTACCCATGGTTATTATGAAATTCTGCGCGCCAGACAGCTGAAACCAAGTTATATCGCACTGGGGCATATTTTTGAAACACAAACTAAAGATATGCCTTCGGATCCGCAGGGTCTAACCCGTCTAGGACAATATGCTCAGTTATTATCGAATATTCCGACGGTGGCGATTGGCGGTATTAACCTTGAACGGGCTCCTGCCGTTTGGAAAACCGGGGTTGGCAGTATCGCGGTGGTTAGCGCAATAACCCATGCCGCCTCCCCCAAAATTGCCATTGAATCATTTAATCAAGTGATCCAGTAAAAAATAGCACCGAGTACCGAGCTTAGGGCTCTCTACTTGAAGTATTCATAATATCAGGGTCTTTTGACCTTTATAGTACAAATTTTGTTCAATCTAAAAGTGTTCTGAGCAAGGCATGCTTCGTTCACATAGTTATTCTATGTAAACGACGCATAACACAGCGCAGGACACTTTTAGGTGAACCCGAAGGGCAGCATTTTTGCGCACTTTCTACTACGTTATCGCCTGCTTATGTAGAATAACTACACAACGCAAGCTCTGCCTTGTATAAAGCACGCACAAATTGCTGCAAAAATGCACACGAAAGGTCAACAGACCTAAGGTAAATCATGTTAACGGATCCTGAAACATTACGTTATAGCCGTCATCTGTTATTGGAAGATGTTGGTGAGTCCGGGCAGAGCGCTTTGAAATTTGCCAAGGTACTGATTATTGGTATGGGAGGACTCGGCTCACCCGCCGCACTGTATTTAGCCGCTGCGGGGGTAGGCACGCTGGTAATATCTGATTTTGACCATTTGGAAGTGAGCAATCTGCAACGCCAAATCGCCTACCAAAGCAGTGATCTAGGCACTGCTAAAGTCACCTTGATGAAACAGCGTTTAGAGGCACTTAATCCTGAAGTACGAGTACGCAGCATTAATACTCAAATGAGTGAATCACAACTTTCGATGGAGCTTATTCTGGCGGATTTAGTCTTAGATTGTACCGATAATATGGCCAGTCGGCAGATGATTAATCGTGCCTGTGTGCAAGCTTGCAAACCATTGATTGTGGGGGCTGCGATTCGCTTCGAAGGGCAGTTAATGTTTTTTGACCACAGTAAAGATGATTCTGCCTGTTATCACTGCTTATTCCCTAATAGTGAAGAGCCAGCTTTGAATTGCAGTAATGCCGGAGTACTTGGTCCAGTGGTTGGCACCATTGGCACATTGCAGGCACTTGAGGCATTGAAGTATCTGGTCGGTTTACCTTCAGGGATCAACAATAAATTAAAACTTTTTGATGCTAAAACCTTAGAGTGGCAAACCTTTGTGATTAATAAAGATCCTAAATGCCCCGTATGCGGACAAATTAAATGAATATTTTTGTAAACGAGCAAGTACTAACAATCCCCGTTGATTGTAATATTGAACAATTATTATTGCTGTTAGAAAGTCCTTTAAAAGGCAGCGCAGTGGCAGTTAATCAGCATATTATCAGCCGTTCAAAATGGGCTGAATATACCCTTAATGAAGGCGATCAAATATCGCTTTTCCAAGCCATCGCAGGAGGCTAGTGACAGATGTTATTTAATAAAATGCAGTCCAGCGATCCATCAGTGATTGCTAATAAAACCTTCACTTCCCGAACCTATAGCAGGGGAATAGTCATAGATGTTATTTAATAAAATGCAGTCCAGCGATCCATTAGTGATTGCGGATAAAATCTTTACCTCACGCCTGTTTACCGGAACAGGTAAATTTAATGACCAACAAACTATGATTGCGGCGCTCGAAGCATCACAATCTGAATTAGTCACTATGGCCTTAAAGCGTATTGATATGGAGCATAAGGACGATGATATTCTTGCGCCCTTAATTAAAAACGGCATGAATTTATTGCCTAATACTTCCGGTGCCCGTAATGCTAAAGAGGCGATATTTGCCGCACAACTCGCCCGAGAAGCCCTGCAGACCAACTGGATAAAATTAGAAATTCATCCCGATCCTAAGTATCTGCTGCCGGATCCGATTGAAACATTAAAAGCCGCTGAATTTTTAGCGCGTGATGGTTTTGTGGTGCTTCCCTATGTGCATGCCGATCCTGTTTTATGTAAACATTTAGAAGCCGCAGGTTGTGCCGCGGTGATGCCCTTGGGCGCACCTATAGGCTCTAATAAAGGGCTGAAAACCATTGATTTTTTACAGATAATTATCGAGCAGGCGAATATTCCGGTGATTGTGGATGCCGGCATTGGCAGCCCTTCACATGCGGCGCTGGCAATGGAACTCGGCGCTGATGCGGTATTAGTCAATACCGCCATGGCCGTGGCAGGTGATCCTGTTTTGATGAGTGAAGCTTTTGCTAAAGCTGTACAAGCCGGGCGACAGGCATATCTTGCAGGTTTAGCGGGGCAGGTGAGTCATGCCGTCGCATCAAGTCCACTGACTGCATTTTTACAGGCGGGGTAAGAAAATCATGAGTTTCAGCGAACAGATAAAAAATTATCAGTGGGATGATATACGCCTGTCTATTTATGGCAAAAGTACCCATGATGTGCAGCGTGCTTTATTCAAAGAACGTTTAGATTTAGAAGACTTTAAAGCGTTAATCTCTCCTGCAGCCGAGCCTTTCCTCGAGCAAATGGCCCAAAAATCACAACAACTGACCGAGCAGCGTTTTGGTAAAACCCAGCAATTTTTTATTCCGCTCTATCTATCCAATATGTGCAGCAATATCTGCACCTATTGCGGTTTTTCTATGCATAATGCTATTCGTCGTAAGACCTTGGATATGCAAGAGATTGAGAATGAATGTTTAGCCATTAAAAAAATGGGTTTTGCCCATATTTTACTGGTGACCGGGGAGTCTGAACGCAAGGTTGGGGTGGAGTATTTTAAACAAGCGCTGCCTATTATAAAAAAACATTTTTCACATATCACCATTGAGATACAGCCCCTAGATCAGCACGAATATGAAGAGCTTATTGAATTTGGTGTTGATGCCGTATTAGTGTATCAGGAGACCTATAATCCGGTTACCTATGCAGAGCATCATTTAAAGGGTAAAAAATCTGATTTTAAATATCGTTTAGATACTCAGGATAGACTCGGTAAAGCAGGTATGCTTAAAATGGGTTTAGGAAGCTTAATAGGCCTTGAAGAGTGGCGCACCGATTGTTTTTATGTGGCCGCACATTTGAATTATTTAGAGAAAAAGTACTGGCAAAGCCGCTATACTATCTCATTTCCACGTTTACGGCCCTGTGCAGGCGGCATGGAAATAAAGTCGGTGATGGATGATAAAGAACTGGTACAATTGATTTGTGCCTATCGATTATTTAGCCCCGAAGTTGAGTTATCACTTTCAACCCGCGAATCTGAACATTTTAGGAATCATGTTTTACCTTTAGGTATTACATCATTAAGTGCGGGATCCAGTACACAACCGGGCGGTTATGCAGAAACATCTGAAAAAGCCCTTGAGCAGTTTGAAATATCCGATGACAGATCCCCGGCTAAAATGGCGAAGTTGGTTAAATCAAAAGGTTTTGAGGTGGTTTGGAAAGATTGGGATCATAGTCTGACGGGTAAATAAGTCTGTTTGTATAATAGGTTAATATAATCATTAAGAAGGTGATATGTCTGAGCAAGAAATTTACGCAACGCTGGTAGAAATCAAAGAGGAGCCAACAGCCCTTTATAAGATACTCAAATTTGCAAACTTAGTATCGGGTGGCGGGGAAGCGAAACTTGCGATCACCGAAGGTTATGTTTTTTTGAATGGTCAGGTTGAAACTCAAAAACGCAAAAAAATCTATGCTGGAGATCTTATTAGTTTTAATGAGCAGCATTATCAGGTTGCTTTAAAAGGTCAAACGGAAGGTTATGAAGTTGTGGATCATGAAACAGCAGCTCACGGCGATCGGCCTGCTGCAAAAAATAATCGGGCGGCTCAAGCTGAAAAGAGCAAACCCGTCAAAAAAATGCGTAAGCCAATCAGTTTTAGTCTGAAGGGTTAAAATTTAAGCGTGTTAATAAAGAATGGGAACTTTAGAGGCTATTACGGTAATACCAATAAAATCCCATTACTTTATCAATATATTGTTCGGTCTCCGGATACGGCGGAATTTGTTTATTATAACGTCTTACTGTGCCTTCTCCTGCATTGTATGCCGCTAATGCCAGCTCTTTACTTTTAAACTCCTGCAGCAGTTTATACAGGTATTCGCTGCCGGCGTGAATACTCTGCTTGGGATCAAAGGGATCATTAACACCAAAACGCAGCGCCGTCTCCGGCATCAGCTGCATCAAACCTTGAGCACCGGCGGATGAAACTGCATTATACTGATAGCTGGATTCTGCTGTGATCACCGCATGAATAAATGAAGATTCCAAGTTATATTTCCGTGCCGCTTGAACAATAATAGGGTGGTATTTTTTTTGCAGTTTTTTATTTCTCGGTATGTGAATAACGGTAACATTTTTACGTTTCTGGGTATTGAAGGAGTTTGAACTTGTATTGGAATCACTTTTTAATATCAAACGGTAAGTTGAATCTACTTTACGTTCAGCGAAATGTTGATTACCCTTCTTATCAACCAGCATATAAATATCAGCACAGACGTTATTCGTCAGCAGTAAACTCACCAATAATAGCAGCCTAGTTTTACATTTTTGAATCATAATCTGTGATTACTCTTTTGGCATTAGCTGTGAGTTTATACTTTTTTGCTTGTTGGCATTAACCGCTGAACTACTTGCCGCAGCCTTACTGGTTTGTTTCTCTATCTTTGTCTTTTTACTTCGTTCAAATGCGGTTATTTTTGAGATGTTATATAAATTGCTGATCATAAACAGTATGGTTAAGAGAGGAATTAATAACGCCAAGGAACGTAATACAAAAGTTGGCCGGAACAGTTGTTGGCGACTATTTTCGGACTGGGAGTCAATATAAAAGACCAATACTAACAGGACTAACCAGTGCAGAGCTGAATGGTAAAGCGGATATTCAGTTTGGGTATGCACTATGATTGGCGCTACTAGCGCGGATAAGGCCATTGCATGGGCTAATCTAAACACACTTAATAAACGTATAAAAGCAATTGCCAATAACAATATCGCTACTATTGGTACAACTCCACCTTCAACGGCCCAGAATAATATTTCGTTATGTGGGTGGGTAAGGCGGGTATTAAAAGCAGGTAAGTTTCCATTTTTAACCTGCTGGTTGTAAGTGATTAAATAATTTTTTTCAAATCCACCGTAACCATAGCCTATTAAAGGCTGATCTTTAATCATTTGCCAGGAGTGTGAATAGAAATTTAAGCGTGCCCCCCCTTTTTTAAGCTTCTCTACGTTCTTTGCGCCTAAAACATCACTTTTGAGTGAGGCAAAACCGATGCCCAGAGACAAAGCGAGAAGAAAAATGCCCAGTTTCTTTTTATTGCTCTGCCATGCCCATGGAATAAATAAGATCAAAGCGATTAATAATCCCAAATAGCCGGTGCGCGAGACGCTTATGGTTATCACCCATGCATTTAATAGGGCAGTTAACAGTAAAAAAAATTGTAACTTTTTATCTCGGATTTTCTGTAATAAGTAGCCGGCTAAAATCAGCGTTGTCACCATAAAGCTGGCCAAAACATTAGGCTGTTGAAAAATACCATCGGGGCGGCCGTAATCTACATTATAGCCAAAGATATTATCAGCGGGCAGCAGATAATCCTGCATTAGGCTGTAGCAAGCTTGTAAAAACCCCGCAAGCACAATCAGTAATAAAAGCTTTTCGAGGTTTTTTTTATCAAACTGAAACTGCTGCAGGCTGATAAAGAGCAATACACCGGCAAACAGGCCCAATAAGCGCACATAGCTTTGATTTGCCAGTTCATTATTGGGGTAAAAAAGAGGAATATAAAAGAGGATAAGAGCGCTTAATAAAACCACCGTAAAACGGCTGTAGAATATTTTTTGCTGTGCGGTTATTTTCCAGAAACCCAGAGCAATCAAGACTGGGAAAAATATCCAGACAACATTGTTCTGTGGTAATTTAAGACTACTACCACCCAGATTATACTGGAAATAATGGGCTCCAATGCCCATTAAAAGCGCAAAAGTTATTATAAATGCACGGGTTAATTTTTGCTGTAAATCCATTTTCAACGTCTCTTTTTTATAACTGCAATACTTATGCTTATGCGCTGCTGTTATGCGCTTATAATTTTTTGTTTAACATTTCTTTTAAAAACTGCCCGGTGTAACTACCTGATACTTTTACAACTTCTTCCGGCGTGCCCGCTGCGATAATTTCGCCGCCGCCATTGCCGCCTTCCGGTCCCAAATCAACTATCCAATCCGCGGTTTTAATCACATCTAAATTATGCTCAATAATTACAATAGTATTACCATGGTCGCGTAAAGCCTGAATGACTTTTAAAAGCTGGGCAATATCATGAAAGTGTAAACCTGTGGTTGGCTCATCCAGAATATACAGGGTTTTACCGGTATCACGTTTGGAAAGCTCTTTGGCTAATTTTACCCGCTGAGCCTCACCACCTGAAAGGGTGGTTGCCGCCTGGCCTAAACGTATATAGGACAGGCCCACATCCATTAAAGTTTGTAATTTCCGGGCGATCACGGGAACCGGCTGATAAAATTTAAAAGCATCTTCAACGGTCATATCTAAGGTTTCATGAATATTTTTTCCTTTGTATTTAACCGCTAATGTTTCGCGGTTATAACGTTGACCCTGGCAGATATCACAGGGCACATAAACATCGGGCAGGAAGTTCATTTCAACTTTAATAACCCCATCACCCTGGCAGGCTTCACAGCGTCCGCCTTTGACATTAAAACTAAAACGACCTGGTTTATAACCGCGCGCACGTGATTCAGCCGTGGCTGCAAACAACTCTCGAATAGGAGTGAAAATGCCAGTGTAGGTCGCTGGATTTGAACGCGGTGTCCGGCCTATCGGGCTCTGGTTAATATCAACCACTTTATCTAAATGAGAAAGACCGCTTATCTTTTGATAGGGTGAAGCCTTAAGGATGGTCGCCTTATTTAATCGGGTTTGCGCAAGCGGGTACAGAGTATCGTTAATCAAGGTCGATTTACCTGAACCCGAAACACCGGTAATACAAGTTAATACCCCAATCGGTATTTCCAGATTGACCGATTTTAGATTGTTACCCGTTGCCCCGCTTAATTTAATCCACTGATCGCTAAGCGCAGTGCGTTTTGCTGGAATGGCTATCGACTTGCGGCCACTGAGATAATCAGCAGTTAATGAATTTTTGGCCTTAAGAATTGTTTTATAATTACCTTCTGCAATAATAAAACCGCCATGGATTCCCGCACCGGGCCCGATGTCAATAATATGATCGGCCAGACGAATGGCCTCTTCATCATGTTCAACAACTATTACCGTATTCCCCAGATCGCGCAGATGGGTTAAGGTTTTCAGTAAACGTGCATTATCACGCTGATGCAAACCGATAGAAGGCTCATCTAAAACGTACATTACCCCCATTAACCCTGCACCAATTTGGCTGGCAAGGCGAATACGCTGCGCTTCACCCCCGGAAAGAGTTTCAGCACTGCGTTCTAAACTGAGGTAATTAAGACCAACGTTGACTAAAAAACTGAGCCGTTCTAAAATTTCCTTAAGAATTTTTTCTGCTATTGTCGCTTTTTGCCCCTGCAGTCTGATATTGGCAAAAAAAGATTCCGCATCGGCAATTGATAATTGCGAGATATAAGGCAAGTTAACCTCATTAATAAATACATGACGAGAGGATTCTTTTAAGCGCGATCCATGGCAGCTTGAGCAGGGTTGGCGGTTCATATATTTAGCAAGGTATTCGCGCATCGCACTGGACTCGGTTTCGTGATAACGACGCGTTCTATTTGGAATGACACCTTCAAACACATGCAAGCGGGAAACAGTATCTCCTTTATCATTGCTGTATGAAAATGAGATCCTCTCTTTTCCTGAGCCAAATAAAACCACCTGCTGCTGTTTTTTATTGAGATTCTGAAAGGGAATCTCGGCTGAAAATCCATAATGCTGACAAACAGCTAATAACATCTGGAAATAATAATTAGATTTACTGCTCCAACCATTAATTGCGCCTTCAGCTAAGCTTAATGAGGGATTGCTGACCACTAAATCAGGATCAAAGTATTGCTCGATGCCGAGTCCTTCACAGGTTGTGCACGCACCCGCCGGATTGTTGAAGGAAAATATGCGCGGTTCTAATTCTGCAATACTGTAACCACAATGCGGGCAGGCGAAGTTAGCGGAAAAAAGTTGTTCCGGTTGATCGTTATCCATAAAGGCCACAACAGCTGAGCCGTTACTTAAACTCAAGGTTGTTTCGACCGACTCAGCCAAGCGCTGTTTTAAGTCATCACGCACTTTAAAACGATCCACAACCACTTCAATAGTGTGTTTTTTATGTAATTCTAATATTGGCGGATCGCTTAAATCGCAAATATCCCCGTCAATCCGCGCCCGTAAAAATCCCTGTGCAGCAAGGCTTGCAAAGGTTTTTACATGCTCACCTTTACGCTCTTTGACAATCGGGGCAAGGAGCATCATTTTACTGCCACTCGGATTACTTAAAATAGAATCGACCATCTGACTGACGGTTTGTGCATTAAGAGTGACGTTGTGTGTCGGACAGCGCGGATCACCGATCCGCGCAAATAAAAGGCGCAGATAATCGTGAATCTCAGTAATAGTTCCGACCGTAGAGCGCGGGTTATGAGAAGTCGATTTTTGCTCTATGGAGATAGCCGGTGATAAACCTTCGATATGCTCAACATCGGGCTTTTCCATTAATGATAGAAACTGGCGCGCGTAGGCAGAAAGGGATTCAACGTAACGGCGCTGTCCTTCCGCATATAAAGTATCAAAAGCCAGAGATGATTTTCCGGAACCCGAAAGTCCGGTGACCACAATCAATTTATCGCGTGGAATAGAAATATTTATATTTTTAAGATTGTGAGTTTTAGCGCCACGAATTTCAATGTTGTTCATGATTACCCTCTGGCTTTATAACAATATATTTGCAAGAGGTTTATTATTACATATTCTTAACAAACAAAGAAAAATCAGTTTATTATTTATCATTTAAATCGAGGTTAGGTTATGGCAGATACTGGGGTAAAAGAACGATTAGATACTTGGGATAAATTAAGTATCACATTATACCGTTGCGGGATGATATTAACCGGCATCTCTTTACTCCTGCTGGCAGCACAACAAATTTTTTACCCCTATTGGTTTAAACACGTCCTTGTATTTTTATCGTTAGGCGCTTTATTGCAAGCTGCTTCATTACATATTTATAAAAAATCCGTGCGCTGGATATTGGTCACCTCCTGTTGGATAGGCGTTTGGTTAGTTGCCGTTAGCCTTGCAACAAGCGGATTATTGGCAGCTTATTTGAGTCTGGGGGCATTATTTATTACCCTATCGGGGATCGCTATTAAGGAAAGCCATTGTTTTTCATTGTATTACCTTAAGCTCGTGCCAGTGTTATTAGTGCTTTGCTGGTTTTCGGTGCTGTTTGCACAGTCGCAATGGGCTGCAGGCGGCTTTATTCCTGCTGCTTTTTTATATCTGTATATGGCTTGGAAAAAGCTTAACATGCCGCTCTTTTATGACTTGGGTGATCGCAAAAAATATGAAATTTAAGCTGCACAGCAGACTTTCAGGTGTAAAGTAATCTATTGAGATTGAGATTGAGATTGAGATTGAGATTGAGATTGATGTTGTGGAATGCTTCTCTTAAAAGTGAATAATATCGCCTTATTGCCTTATTGCCTTATTGCCTTATCGCCTTATCGCCTTATTGCCTTATTGCCTTATCGCCTTATTGCCTTATTGTCTTATTGTCTTTCATTTCGCTCTATTATCTGGCGAATATTAACGCTTTCACTGCTCCCTTTATGCGCTTAGCCATTCCTGATTTTAATCTTCTATTTGTTGATACATTATTGTTGATGCTTGGTCCTTTCAGTGGATTGCTCAATATTAGATCTGCAGCCGTTGGATCATTTTTTTAGGCGGAAGATGCGGATAACTGACACTATTAACCAGGAAAAAAAAGAGGGCAATCTGCTGTTGTTAATCAATTTAAATCTCAGCCAATTAGGTTAAAAACCTCAATTATCATCTTGTGTTGTGAAAGAAATCACGGAAAATGATGCAAATCAATTCCCCCCGCAGGGGAAAAAGGTAAATTACACTCTCATTAATATCGAAGTAAGAAAAACTTTCGTCTATACTGCTCACACTAATACAAGTTGAACCGACAAATGTTTACTATAAAGCTTTGTTATAGCTAGGCTTGGACAGATATTCAGGCAGTAATATCAGAAGTATACCCAAACTACCTGAAGATGCAGAGTTTCGCCCTAGGCATAACAGGATGAGAGTGATTATTCCCTTCTCAAGTGTTACAAGGTAGTGCTCGCTTTCGGGAAAATCTTCCGAAGGGCAAGACGATAAAAAATGATCGATCTTGTTAGAAGGCCATCATTTAGCGTCTTGCGGATTACTGTATCTTCAAGTAATTTGGATATATATAGTTTTAAAATTAAATGAGAGGACTCATCATGTCAGTAAAGAAAATGGTAGATCAAGATTTAGCCGGCAAACGTGTATTTATTCGCCAAGATCTTAATGTGCCAGTTAAAAATGGTAAAGTAACATCCGATGCGCGTATCCGTGCTTCTATCCCGACAATTAAACTAGCGTTAGAAAAAGGCGCTAAATTAATGATCACATCTCACTTAGGTCGTCCTGTTGAAGGCGGTACCGCTGAAGAAAATGCTGCATTCTCTCTACAACCTGTGGTTGATTATTTAAATGAAGCATTAGATGTGCCCGTCCGTTTAGTGACTGATTATTTAAATGGCCTGGAAGTAAATGCAGGTGAAGTTGTTGTTCTGGAAAACGTCCGTTTTAATAAAGGTGAAAAGAAAGACGAAGAAGGTCTTGCGAAGCAACTTGCTGCACTTTGTGACGTTTACGTAATGGATGCATTTGGTACGGCTCACCGTGCTCAAGCATCGACTCATGGCATCGCTAAATTTGCGCCTGTCGCCTGTGCAGGTCCGCTACTTGCAGCTGAACTTGAAGCATTAGGTAAAGCAATGGACAAACCAGCTCGCCCATTAGTCGCTATCGTTGGTGGTTCTAAAGTATCTACCAAGCTTACGGTACTTGAGTCTCTGTCTAAAATTGCTGACCAACTGGTTGTTGGTGGTGGTATTGCTAATACCTTTATTGCAGCGCAAGGCCATAATGTTGGGAAATCATTATACGAAGCCGACTTAGTTGAAACAGCTAAAAAACTAATGGTTGACTGTGCTATTCCGGTTGCGACAGATGTTGCCTGTGCTAAAGCATTTGATGAAAACGCAGAAGCCGTTATTAAAAACGTGGCAGACGTGCAAGATGATGACATGATCTTCGATTTAGGTCCTGATTCAACGGCTGTATTAGCGGCTATTCTAAAAGATGCTAAAACTATTCTTTGGAATGGTCCGGTTGGCGTCTTTGAGTTTAAAAACTTTGAAGCGGGGACTGCTGGTATTGCTAAAGCAATTGCTGAATCCGATGCGTTCTCTGTTGCTGGTGGTGGTGACACATTAGCGGCTATCGATAAATTTGGTATTACTGCAGATGTTTCTTACATCTCAACGGGCGGCGGTGCTTTCCTTGAATTTGTTGAAGGTAAAGTATTACCTGCTGTGGCCATGCTAGAGTCACGTGCAAATGCTTAAGTAAACAGCTAAAACGAGATAAACGCTCTTTTCTTAATTTTCATCCAATTTTCATTTCCGTGCTTTTCATCACAAAATTGTGTAATATCAGCCGTGAAATTAAGCAAAATGTAATTTAACTCTAAATAAACAGGACTATCCTCATGACTAAGATTTTAGACGTAGTAAAACCTGGTGTTCTCACTGGTGATGATTTACAAAAAGTATTTACAGTTGCAAAAGAAAACAAATTTGCACTTCCAGCGGTAAACGTTGTTGGCAGTGATTCAATCAATGCTGTACTTGAAGCCGCAGCTAAAGTTAAAGCACCCGTTGTAATCCAATTTTCTAATGGCGGTGCTGCATTTAACGCAGGTAAAGGTCTTAAACTTCCTGGTCACGAAGCTGCTATTCTTGGCGCGGTTTCTGGAGCTAAACACGTTCACGCAATGGCTGAAGCTTACGGCGTTCCTGTTATTCTTCACACCGACCACGCGGCGAGAAAATTACTGCCTTGGATCGACGGACTACTAACTGCTTCTGAAGCGCACTTTGCAGAAACGGGTAAGCCTCTTTTCTCTTCACATATGATAGATCTTTCTGAAGAGCCTCTAGAAGAAAATATCGCAACTTGTGCTCAATACCTAACACGTATGTCTAAAATGGGCATGACCTTAGAAATAGAACTAGGTTGTACTGGTGGTGAAGAAGACGGTGTTGATAACTCTGGTATGGATGACTCGTTACTTTATACTCAACCATCTGAAGTTGATTATGCTAATACTGAGCTTTCTAAAATCAGCCCTAACTTCACTATCGCGGCTTCTTTTGGTAACGTTCACGGCGTATACAAGCCAGGTAATGTTAAACTGACTCCGGCTATCCTACGTGATTCACAAGCGTTTGTTTCTGAAAAACACGGTCTTCCAACGAACAGCTTAAACTTCGTATTCCACGGTGGTTCTGGTTCATCTGAAGCTGAAATTCAAGAGTCTATCGGTTACGGTGTTATCAAAATGAACATCGATACAGATACGCAGTGGGCATGTTGGGATGGTGTTCGCGGTTATGAAGCCGAAAAACATGATTTCTTACAAAGCCAAATCGGTAACCCAACGGGTGAAGATGCTCCTAACAAGAAATATTATGATCCACGTGCATGGTTACGCGCTGGTCAAGAGTCTATGGTTGCACGTCTTGAGAAAGCATTCTCAGATCTTAACGCAGTCGACGTACTATAATTTAACGGATTCAGCTGCTGGTCAGTTGAATATTTAAATTATGAAGCCAGCTTAATTGCTGGCTTTTTTTTGTCCAAAATAACAGCTTGATGCAACTAAATGATCCAAGCCCTGTCCTAAACTCACCTGAACATTTCTAAGGATATTTATGCGCTATTTTCGAACTACAATACTGCTTATTATAACGACTCTTTCCCTTTCAACTTTAGTAAATGCAGGCGCTTTGCCCGATGGCCCGCATGTTGCGGTCACCGGCAGTGCACAAATTGAAGTACAGCCGGATCAAGTGACGGTTCAGTTTCAAGCGACTTCATTAGAGAAAACCGCAGGTTTAGCGAAGCAGAATGTTGATCAACAGGTTGCTGCGCTGTTAGTTAACCTCGAAAAGGGCGGCTTTGATACTAAGGTGCTGGAAAGAGGCCAAATCAATACCAGAGCACAATACCAATATATAAAAGATCAACGTACCTTGCAGGGGATTGCCGCAACCCGTGATTTGACTTATCTATTAACTGATATCGATAAAGTGAATCTATTTTTAGAACTTGTAATGGCGGCAAATATCCAATCTATCGGGCAAATGCATTATGGCTTACAATCACCACAAAAGTGGCAATTAAAAGTTCGCCAACTGGCCATTCAAGATTCAAAAGAAAAAGCGGAGAATTTAGCCTCAGCCTATCAAGCTAAGTTAGGAAAAATTTATGCCATTAATTATCAGCACAATTATGCTCAGCCTCTTATGATGCGTGCAGTAAGTGAGCAGAGGGCTGAAAGTACCTATCAAGTGAATAAAATAAAAATAAATGACCAGGTACAGGTGGTATTTATACTGGAATAGCGTTTGGTATTACATCACCGAAGAAACGGTTATTTCTAAGCCTTGATCCGGATGATCAATAAAAGACATTAAGTGACTTTGTTGTGGTCGAAATAGGGCATGCAGATGCTCGTTAAAGGGCTGCATAACCTGCGCCTCAAAACTGCTTTCCACACTCAAATAGGTGCTTAATTTTTCCGGCGTAATATGGAGAGTTAAGTATTGCTCTCCTGCAAGCGCATTTAACGAATAACCCTTTGGGCTAAAGGTAAATTGATCTGTTTGCAGGCAGGGGAAAAACCGTAATACAGCTAATCTTGAGGCAATCAGTTGCTGACTAACAGAGCCTGATTGTAACGAACAGGCAAAATTACCACACAAACCATGCAGCATTAATATTTGTTTCGTCTTTACAGCTCCTGTAGGCGATTCTCCGAATAAAAAGAGGTCACCGCGGTAATTTCCCTGCCAATGCTTTGTTTCCCCCTGTAAATGCGTTTTTAACAGTACAGTGTCTTGCGCAAAACTGCTTTTTTGTAAATCGGGTAACTGAGCTTGATGACGATGAAACAATAAGGATTGAATAACCCGCTTATCGAATTGCTTTTGAAAGAATTGGGCTGCTTTTACAAGGTGAGTATTACCGCAGGTGATCAGTAATAATTTGTTATGCCAAACGAATAAACTCGACTCAGATAAAAGGTAGGCTTTAAGCTGTATATTCTCTATTTTTGAAATAATGAAAGCATCTGCCTGCTCGACCATTTGCTGCCAAAAAGCCTCGGGAAGTTGTAACAAATCCATTTCTGTTGTAATGATCTCTAAGCGCTTTTCAGTCCCTTCATAAAACATTTAATTAAGCCTTTCCCTTATTAACCAAGCCCAGATTGAGTTTAGTTTATAACAAACCGTCCCCAAGATACAGACACCCCGATAATGCACATATTATTGATTTCCGACTTTAATACTGCCAAGTATAAATACGCTATTTGACTCTCAGATGCGATTATTTAATTAATATTCGAATACAAAAAAGCTCTTAAAGTTTTCACTTTAAGAGCTTGAATGATGGTGTGGGTCATTGATCAAAAGTTAAACCACGGAGACGATTATGTTTAAGCAATATTCTAATACAAAAAAGCCTCGATAAATTTCTTTATCAAGGCTTGAATGATGATGGTGCTTCGTCTCCTGATTATTGATCAAAAGATGAACCAAGGACAGGAGAATTTTCAATCCTCTGCTCTACCGACTGAGCTAACGAAGCAAAACTCTTTCTTGTTTTTTAAAACAAGCTTCTTTAAAAATAAAGAAGTAATTAATGGTGCCGACTACCGGAATCGA
>NZ_PJBP01000085.1 GCF_002836415.1 Psychromonas sp. MB-3u-54
ATTGAATTGAATTGAACTTAACTGAACCATGCGCTGTACCCTAATTTAATGGCCATTATTACCACAATTAATATGAAAACGGGACGTATAAATTTAGCGCCAAAATGAATGGCAGAATGAGCCCCTATGTATGCACCCAACATCAAACAGGCTCCCATTGTTAAACCAATCAACCAGTCTACTTGACCAAAACAGATGAACACTAATAGGGAGGTTAAATTACTGGTAAAATTCATTGCCTTTGCAATGCCGCTAGACAGCAAAATGTTTAGTTTATAAAGGCGCATATTTGAAATCACCCAAAATGCACCTGTTCCCGGACCGGAGAACCCATCATAAAAGCCTAACAAAACGCCTTGAATTATCTGTTTTATGCGAAAAATAGATTTATTTTCAGGCAGTTTATAATTATCAATATCATGCATCTGATTTAATAGTGTATAGAGAGCGACAATTAAAATAATAACAGGCAGTATTTTTTCTAGCCATTGGGTATCAATTAAATTAACAAACACAGTGCCAATAAATGCACCGGCTAAGGTACTGTAGAAACTATTTCGCCAAAATTGTGGATTAAATAATTGTTTTCTAAAGTAAGTATAAGATGCGGTACCCGAAGAAAAACAAGCCGATAATTTATTGGTGCCAAGGGTTAAATGTGCAGGTAGCCCTAAGCTTAATAATGTAGGCACCGTCAGCATGCCTCCTCCACCAACGACCGCATCAATAAAACCTGCGATCAAGCCTACAAAAACAAGTAAAGCCCAAGTGCCGGGGTCGAAAAAAATGTCAGTCATTAATATTTATTCTCAAATTTAATAGCGAAAGGGGGGAGCGCATCCAGCAAACCTTTTCCATAACGTTTTGTTTTTACTCTCTTATCCAATATAACAATTTGCCCTGTATCATTTTCTTTTCTAATCAATCGTCCGCACGACTGGATCAGTTTTTTACTTGTTTCTGGAATCGAAAGTTGTAAAAAAGGGTTGCCACCCTGGGCTTTTATCCATTCAGAATGCGCTTCTTCAACGGGAGAGTTTGGCACAGCGAAAGGTAATTTGGTAATAATCAAGTTAGTTAAATAATGACCGGGTAAATCCAGCCCCTCGGATAATCCGCCGGTACCGAAGATGATACTTGTTTTGCCTTGATCACAGCGCTGCTTATGCGTTTCGATAAGTTTGCTGCGCGATAATACACCTTGTATTAATAAAGCCTCTTGGTATTTTTTATTGAGTTTATCGGCCACTAAATTCATTTGCCAGTAGGAGGCAAATAAAACTAAATTACCCTCTTTATCCTGCAAATAATGTTCTATTTTTTCAAGCAGTTCATCATCAAAACCCGCTTGAGTCGGATCGTGTTCCATATCCGCTACGATTAAAGGGACAGCGGGGTAATTAAAGGGCGACTTTAAGCGCAAGTATTGTGTGCCGTCATTGCTTTTCAACCCGCTTTGGCGCTTAAAGTATTCAAAATTATTCAGCGAGGTCAACGTGGCGGAGCATAAAATAATCCCTGCGGCCTGTGACCAAAACATCTTCTCTAATATTCCTCCGACCTCGATCGGCGAAGCATTTAAATAAATCTCTGCTTTCTCTCTTTCTGCCCATGCAGCGATAGGCGCTTGTTTAGTTGTTTTTTCCCTGGTCAGCATAACCCAAAGCGTACGCATATTTTCAATGCGTTGCTGGAAAAACCCCAGTTCAATCATCAAGGGTTCAATATCTTTTGTTTTAATATTACCGTCTTTGATTTCTTCACTGATAATATTTGACAATTTATTTAAAGCAGATAAACATTTTTTACTTTCTTCTTTTAAATTACAGGCGGGGATATATAATGTTTCGGGTAACTCCCCCAATGCAAACCGGTATTTATCTGATTCATTAAAGTAGCTGGGGTTATTGTTAAAAAATAACTCCACAATTTTCAGCTCCTTTATTATTTCCTGTGCGCTTTCGAGCATATTAATGCCCGGTGTGATAGTCGTGTGGCGTTTAATGACTTTATTGATATGTTGGCTTAGCTGGTTGATTTTCTTAAGCCAATCTTGACTGCCCTTAATACTGGCACGTGCACTGGAAAAATCTCTGGATATTTTTGGCAAATGATGGGCTTCGTCCAGCACATAAAAACAGTTATCCGGTTCAGGTAAAATAATACCCCCTCCCAACTCCAGATCAGCAAGCAGTAACGCGTGGTTTACAACAATAATATCCGCTTTATTAATAGCATCGCGAGCACGATGAAAAGGACACTGGCGATGATTAGCCAGGGCGCGTTTACAGCTGAATTTATCGGAAACAATCTGTTGCCAGACGCGATTTGGAATGGGCGTCGGCCAACTATCACGATCACCTAACCATTTACCCGCAAGATACGCTTTATGCAGACGTGTTAGTAATGGTTGATCACCCGCTTGTGGTTTTTCGGTAAATAGAGTCTGTTGTTCAGTGTTTTCTTGGGTGCTGAACAGTTTATGTTCACAGCAATAACGCTGACGTCCTTTAGCTAAGGTAAAAGTGAATTTAAATTCACTATGACGCAAAAAAAAAGGCAGATCTTTAACCATTAATTGCTCCTGCAAAGTGATTGTCGCAGTCGAAATAATTAGTTTTTTCTTTGCATGTTGCGCGACAGGTAGCGCTGCAAGTATATAAGCTAATGACTTGCCAATCCCGGTACCGGCCTCTGCAACCAGTATGCGTCGTGATTTGTCATATTCACCCGCAAGTACTTTTGCGATTTCAGCGACCAGATAATTCTGTGCTTTACGCGTTGAAAAATGGGGTAAAGCCTGCGTAATAAGCGCATAACCTGCCCGGATCTTTATTTTTAGGGAATCTGGAAGCATATATTTCGCGGTTAAAGTAAAAAAAGTATTTTAACAAAAATATCGGCACTAAACAGAATTTCTCTCATACTTTTATGGTGTGCTTGAGTCATAGATCTTATAACCGATTATTGATAAGTCCTTCAGGAGATGTATATATATACTCCAAAATAAAGTATAACTAAAAAAGCAAGTAAGCGCAGCAGATCTTTTTATGATTAATAAGTCAGATTTTACTGTCTGTTTCCAGATTTATTTACCTTGGTAAATAAATCTCATTTTTTAAAACCAGCTCCGAGCTTAATAAAACTAAGTTTCCTTTTTAAGGTAAATAAGTCTGTTAAGCCGCTTGTCTGACGTTTTGGTCAGTGCAAGAAGGGTAAAGAGAGAAATGTCTTTGCCTCCCGTATTTGGAAAGGAACTTAACATGAGCCAACAACTTATTGATAACTTCGATCGGAAGTTTGAATACCTACGCCTGTCGATAACCGATGTCTGTAATTTTAAATGTAATTACTGCCTGCCCGATGGATATCAGCGAACCCATGAAAAACAGTTTTTGAGCAAGCAGGAGATAACCAACTTAGTCAATGCTTTTGCAGAACTGGGTGCTAATAAAGTGCGTATTACAGGCGGAGAACCCGCTTTACGCAAAGATTTCCCGCAAATAATTGAAGCTATTGCCACTATTCCAGGCATTAAAAAAGTGGCCACTACAACTAACGGTTACAATTTAAGTAATAATGCTCAAGCCTGGTTTGATGCCGGTCTCGATGCCATTAACGTCAGTGTCGACAGCTTAGATGCAAAAACTTTTCACCTTATTACCGGGAAAAATATATTTCAAAAAGTCATGCAGGGTGTCAATGATTCGGTCAAGGCGGGTTTTAAACAGGTTAAGATTAACAGTGTATTAATGAAGGGTCTTAATGATATTGACCTTGATTTGTATATTAACTGGATAAAAGATCAGCCCATTCAATTACGTTTTATTGAATTGATGCAGACAGAAGATAACGGTGAATTCTTTAATAAACATCATCTTTCCGGCGAATGGATTAAAAAAAATCTGTTAGAAAATGGCTGGTCGAAAAAAGAGTCGCTAAGTCATGATGGACCTGCACAAATTTTTTGCCATCCTGATTATCAGGGGGAGATTGGTTTGATCATGCCCTACAGTAAAGATTTTTGTAAAAGCTGTAATCGTTTAAGGGTTTCATCGGTAGGTCGGCTGCATCTGTGCTTATTCGGTGAAGAAGGGGTTGATTTACGCGATCTATTAGGATCATCTGCAGATAAAGAAAAGCTCAAACAACGAATATTAGCGTCACTGCAAACCAAAAAAGTGAGTCATTATTTGGCAGACGGAGAAGTGGGAGGTACGCCACACCTTGCATCTATTGGCGGTTAAACTTGAATTTTTATAATAATATGTTCTAAAACGGCTCTGTTCCAAATGCTTGTTGCTCGCTTTATTTATGCCTAACACATTGTAATTTAAAGTATTAAAATTGAAACAACAGTAAAATGGAACAGAGCTTCTAAAATAAAGACAGCAGCTGCTCTAAAAACAGATAACAAAACCGCTAAAAAAACAGATAATTCAGTCTCTAAAAATACCACTGCTCCTCTAAAAACAGATAACAAAACCTCTAAAAGCAGATAACAAAACCTCTAAAAACAGATAATCAAGCCTTCAAAAAAAGACAACCGCTCCTCTAAAAAAAACAGCTAACCAAGCCTCTAAAAAAAGATACAAGATACTATAAAAAATAAAATAAAGTAAAACTGTGATCAACCTCTCTTTTTTTGTATTCAGTTTTTGATCTAAATCAATAGTAATCACGTCTGTAAAGAATATTTTTCTCAATCGTTTATTTTACTTAATAATAAATCATTAGCCAATAGCCACATAATAAATAAGGTCTTTTAGTGAAGTTTGATAACAGCAAAAGAAGATTATTTAAAAAGAATAACCAAGTGACGGTTAATCATTTATTGCCTTGGATTGCGAATGTAGATTTATTTTTGAAAAATTGTACTCAATGTGGCGATTGCATAACCGCTTGCCCGGAAAAAATTATCGTCAAGGGTGATGGTGGTTATCCCAATATCGATTTCACTGTTGGTGAATGCTCTTTCTGTGGACAGTGTGCTGATATTTGCCAGGAACAAATTTTTATCTCTACAAAACTATCACCCTGGTTAAAAAAAGCTCAGATCGACGGGTCATGCTTAGCCTATGAAAATGTTTATTGTCGCAGTTGCAGTGAAAGTTGTGAAGCGCAGGCTCTCACTTTCCAAATAGGGTTAAGTGCCGTCCCTGAAATTAATCTTGATCTATGTACTGGTTGTGGTGCCTGTGTGGCACCTTGTCCAACTGCATCTGTCCTTATAAAGGAATTAGAATGAAAACGGAAGAATTGCACGTATCCAGTTTAATTGTTCATATCAGGCCTGAAAAACGGCAGGAAATAGAAAAAAGTATCAATGCATTAGACGGTGCTGAATTAATCACTGTGTCACCTATTGGTAAGGCCGTGGTGGTGCTAGAAGCGCCTCATCAACGCGTTATTATGGAAGTGATTGATACCATCAATGCGTTAGACGGGGTGCTTAGTACCGGCCTTGTCTATCATGAATTTGAAAAATTAGAATCTTAATATTAATTGGTTAAACAGTGGAAACTCAATTAAATCATTTGGTTTCATCAAAGAGTAGGGAAGCAACATGAAATTTACAAGACGTGAATTTATGAAAGCGCAGGCTGCAGCATCAGCAGCTGCTGTTGCAGGTATTGCATTACCGGCAACAGCGAGTAATTTAATTGCAAGTCAAGATTTAACAAAAATAAAATGGGAAAAAGCACCTTGTAGATTCTGTGGTACGGGATGCAGTGTTTTGGTAGGCACACAACATGGCCGAGTAGTGGCAACACAAGGAGACCCTGAATCACCGGTCAATAAAGGTTTAAATTGTGTAAAGGGTTATTTCCTGTCAAAAATCATGTATGGCAAGGATCGTCTTACCACTCCCTTACTGCGTATGACCGATGGTGTCTATGATAAAAATGGCGAGTTTGAACCTGTTTCATGGGATGCTGCTTTTGATATCATGGCTGATAAATTTAAAGATGCTTTAAAGAAAAAAGGACCTACATCTGTCGGGATGTTCGGTTCCGGTCAATGGACGTTATGGGAAGGATATGCTGCTTCTAAATTAATGAAAGCGGGTTTTCGTACCAATAATTTAGATCCAAATGCGCGTCATTGTATGGCTTCTGCGGTGGGTGGTTTTATGCGCACCTTTGGTATCGATGAGCCAATGGGCTGTTATGACGATCTTGAAAATGCCGATGTGTTTGTGCTGTGGGGATCTAACATGGCGGAGATGCACCCTATTCTTTGGTCGCGTTTAGCCGATCGTCGTTTAAGCAACCCCGATGTCAGCGTACATGTGTTGTCTACCTACACTCACCGTTCATTTGAACTGGCAGATAATGGCATGATTTTTACGCCGCAATCTGATTTGGCGATTCTAAACTTTATTGCTAACTACATTATTCAAAATGATGCGGTTGATAAAGATTTTGTAGAAAAACATACCAATTTCCGTAAAGGTGTAACGGATATAGGTTATGGTTTACGGCCGACTGACCCTTTACAAAAAGCCGCTGAAAATCCAGATTCTGGCGCGTCAACGCCGATAAGTTTTGATGAATTTGCTGAGTATGTTTCTGAATTTGATGTTGATTATGCTGTTAAAATGTCAGGCGTCCCTGCTGAGAAATTGATTGAATTGGCCAAAGTTTATGCTGATCCGGCTAAGAGAGTCGTTTCATATTGGACCATGGGGTTCAATCAGCATACCCGTGGTGTTTGGGCAAATAACTTGATGTATAACGTGCATCTGTTAACCGGTAAAATTTCTAAACCCGGATCCGGACCTTTCTCATTAACAGGTCAACCCTCAGCTTGTGGTACTGCACGTGAAGTGGGTACATTCTCTCACCGTTTACCTGCTGATTTAGTGGTCGCAAATCCTAAACATCGTGCCATTGCCGAAAAATTATGGAAACTGCCGGAAGGTACAATCGAACCTAAACCTGGCTATCACGCTGTATTACAAAACCGTATGCTTAAAGACAGTAAATTAAATGCCTACTGGGTAATGTGTAATAACAACGTGCAGGCGGGGGCTAACATTAATGAAGAAATTATTCCGGGTTACCGTAATCCGGAAAATTTTATTGTTGTGTCGGACCCTTACCCTACAGTCACCGCACAAATGGGGGATCTTATTTTACCGACTGCCATGTGGGTGGAAAAAGAGGGCGCTTATGGTAATGCAGAACGTCGTACGCAATTCTGGCATCAACAAGTTAAAGCACCCGAAGGTGCAAAATCTGATTTATGGCAATTAGTTGAATTTTCTAAACGTTTTAAAATTGAAGAAGTTTGGACGGAAGATCTTATCGCAAAAATGCCGGAAGTGCGGGGTAAAACTTTATATGATGTGCTGTATAAAAATGGTCAGGTTGATGCTTTTGGTTTAGAGGAAGTCGCTGATGAGCGATTAAATGACGAAGCGCGTGATTTTGGCTTCTACATTCAAAAAGGTTTGTTTGAAGAATACGCTTCATTTGGACGTGGTCACGGCCATGATTTAGCGCCTTTTGATCAGTATCATGAAGCGCGCGGTCTGCGTTGGCCTGTTGTTGACGGCAAAGAAACCCTGTGGCGTTTCCGTGAAGGTTACGACCCCTATGTCGAAAAAGGCAGTGAAGTTCAGTTCTATGGCCATCCGGATAAGAAAGCGGTTATTTTCGCACTGCCCTATGAGCCGCCCGCTGAATCACCCGATGAAGAATATGACTTGTGGTTAAGCACCGGCCGTGTATTAGAACATTGGCATTCAGGATCCATGACTCGTCGCGTGCCTGAACTTTATAAAGCATTCCCGGATGCTGTGGTGTTTATGCATCCTGATGATGCTAAAGCGCGCGGTGTCAGACGTGGTGATGAGATAGTACTGGCTTCACGTCGTGGTGAGTTAACGTCTCGTGTTGAAACGCGTGGACGAAATCGACCGCCTCGAGGTTTGGTATTTATGCCCTGGTTTGATGCGAAACAGTTAGTGAATAAAATTACACTTGATGCAACGGATCCGCTGTCGAAACAAACGGATTATAAAAAATGCGCAGTGAAAATCACTAAGAAAGTTTAATCCGCGAGTTACGGCATCAATTTCCAGGCAGGTCTGTTTTGGTGCCGTAGAATATTTAAATTCTTCGTTGTTATTTAGCATTAACAGCAAGATGGAGAAAGTTATGAAAAAATGTCTGACCGGGATGATGGCTTTAGGTCTATTTGTTCTTAGTACATCCGTATGGAGTGCTGGGGAGGTAATGCAAACCGATAACGGGGGAGTTACTTCACTGCGGGGTTACCAGCAAATTTCAGAAGTCAATGAATCAGAAGCGATGAAACGCGTACCGAGAGATCATTCAACGGTCGATCGAAACTATGTACAACAACCGCCTGTTATTCCTCATACTACCCGTGGTTATCAGGTTAATCTGAACGCCAATAAATGTTTATCTTGCCACAGTTTTAAAAATGCGGGCGCCATGGGGGCAACAAAAATCAGTGTTACCCATTTTGAAACGCGTGAGGGCACAACGTTATCCGATGTATCACCGCGTCGTTATTTCTGCTTACAATGCCATGTTACTCAAGCAGATGCGAAACCCTTGGTGGGAAATACTTTCCGACCCGTTGACTCGCTACAGTAAGTTAGGAGCAAACTACTTATGCTAAATTTATTGAAACGGTTATGGACCATTATGAAATCACCCTCTTCTGCCGCGATGGGATTTATCCTGTTGATTGGTTTTTTAGGCGGGGTGATTTTCTGGGGTGGTTTTAATACGGGCATGGAAGCGACCAATACAGAAGCATTTTGTTCAGGTTGTCATGCGCCGATTGTCAAAGAAATCAAAGAGACTATCCACTACGCTAACCGTTCAGGCGTACGTGCAATTTGTTCCGACTGTCATGTACCCCATAACTGGACTGACAAAATCATCCGCAAAGTTCAAGCATCTAAAGAGTTAGTCGCTTTTGCCATGGGAACTATTGATACTGAAGAGAAATTTCGAGCTAGAAGGGGGTATTTGGCAAATCGTGAATGGCATCGAATGAAAAAAAACAACTCTCAGGAATGTCGCAACTGTCATGAATTTGATTTTATGGATTTCAGTGAACAAGGTACCCGCAGTAAAAAGCAACACTCTACAGCACTTGCGTCGGGCGAAAAAACCTGTGTTGACTGCCATAAAGGGATTGCCCACAGACTGCCGAATATGGAGGGCATAGAAGGCTGGTAATCAAGTTATCATTCTGATTTTTATGGCGTATACTGCCGGTACCGTAAGGGAGCATTTATGCTCCTTTTTTTTTGACAGCTGGATATAATAGATTGAAAATTGCAGGCATTGTTTTAGCGGGTGGCTTGTCGTCCCGAATGGGGCAGGATAAAGCCAAGTTACAATTATCCGAACAAAGTTTATTAACACGTGCTGTCGATTTGCTTGAAGGTCTTGATCTTGATAAAACCTTGGTCAGTGGTTTTTATCCTGATTTCAACTGTATTACCGATATTCATCAGCAGTGCGGACCTATTGGCGGGTTACATGCCTGCGTTGAAGCATTGTATGATGATTACGATGCTTTGTTTATTTTACCCGTCGATATGCCCTTAATGGGTAAACCGCAATGTGCTGGTTTATTATCAGAATTTAAAAAACACCCGCAGGGCGTGTTTTATGAGCAGGCTAACTTTCCCATGATATTAGCGCTTACTTTAGCACTAAAAAATTATCTGACTGAAGCCTTAGCTGCAACGCAGAAAAAAGATTACTCCCTTTACAGCTTGCTTAAAACACTGGAAATACAACCGGTTAATGTTATACAACAGCAGAATTACAGATTCCAGAACAGCAATACTCCGGATCAATGGTTAAATTGTCTGGAAATCCATCAAAAACTGCAAAATACTAAGGAATAAAGATGAGTCACCTTTCAACAACAGAGTTTAAAGCCTCAAAGATGGCAGTATTAACCGTCTCTGATACGCGTAACGAAGAAACCGATACCTCGGGCGGTTACCTGGCTCAGGCATTACAACAAGCGGGTCATTTACTGGCGGATAAAAAGATTGTTATTGATGATCTCTATAAAATTCGTGCCATTGTCTCGATCTGGATTGCCGATCCGGAAATTGAAGCGGTATTAATCACCGGCGGCACCGGTTTTACTTCTCGTGATACCACACCCGAAGCGGTGGCGGTTTTATTTGACAAGCAAGTTGAAGGTTTCGGTGAACTTTTTCGTCATGTATCCTATCAGGAAATTGGTTCATCGACGATTCAAAGTCGGGCAGTGGCCGGTTTTGCCAATAAAACAGTTATTTTCTGTATGCCGGGCTCTACTGGGGCCTGTAAAACCGCCTGGTCTAAAATCATTGTTGAACAGTTAAATTCTCAGCATAAGCCGTGTAATTTTATGCCCCATATTGGTCTTTAAATCGGTGAACATAGTTAGAAACATCTTTACAATTTAATGTTTTAAACTAATACATAAACGCAGTGTTGATTTACATGTTCGAAAACTTATAAGCTATTACTTAGAAGGTAAAATATGACCCCTTTATTCACTCACATTAATCAAGATGGCAAAGCCAATATGGTTGATGTCACGGACAAAAGTAGCACCCAGCGTCAAGCTATTGCGCAAGCCTATGTGGAAATGAAAACTGAAACGCTGGCATTAATTTTAAACGGACAGCACCATAAGGGTGATGTTTTTGCCACTGCCCGTATAGCCGGCATTATGGCGGCAAAAAAAACCTCTGATATTATCCCGCTTTGTCACCCTTTAGCGTTGACTAAAGTAGAGGTCGAGATAGTGGCGGAGCCTGAATTTAACCGTGTGCGTATTCAGAGCTTATGCCGATTAAGCGGCAAAACCGGGGTTGAAATGGAAGCCTTGACTGCGGCGTCCGTGGCCGCATTAACGATTTATGATATGTGTAAAGCGGTACAAAAAGATATGGTGATAACTCAGGTTAAACTGCTTGAGAAAACCGGTGGTAAATCCGGGCACTTTAAATCCCAGTAAATAAGGAATTGTGATGATTAAGGTTTTATTTTTTGCACAAATACGCGATCAGTTAGGTCTCAGTGAACTGCAGCTGCCGAGCGCTGAAAATAACGATCTGACGACCCTGCTTGAAAACTTGAAATTGCGTGATAACAACTGGTTGTCGGTACTTTCAAAAGGGTCATTAATGGTCGCGGTCAATCAAACCATGCAGGCCGATAATGTCGTACTTTGCAGTGGTGATGAAGTTGCTTTTTTCCCTCCGGTTACGGGAGGTTAAAGATGATTCGAGTGCAAACTGAAGATTTTAATCAACAGCGTGAATACGACTGTCTACGTGAACAATCGAGCGTCGGTGCAGTGGTCACTTTTACGGGCTTAGTACGGGATATGAATCAGGGAGAACAAGTGGCGGGTTTAACCCTGGAGCATTATCCTGGGATGACAGAAAAATCCTTAGCTCAAATTGTTCTTCAGGCAAAGCAGCGCTGGAATATTCTGGCCTGTACTCTGATCCATCGTGTTGGTGAGTTAACACTAAGCGAACAGATTGTTTTTGTCGGTATCGCCACTGCGCATCGTAAGGACGCTTTTGCAGCGTGCGAATACATTATGGATTATCTCAAAACCCAGGCTCCTTTCTGGAAAAAAGAGTGTAATAGTCAGGGGATAAGTTATTGGGTTGATGCGCGAGAATCAGACAATAGTGCCCTGGATAAATGGTCATAAAAATGTTCAGAAAAATGAGCCATAGCCTGCTTTTTATTCTTTTACTTTGCAGCTTTTCAGTACAAGCGAGTATTAAAGTTGCGGTAGCCAGTAATTTTAAAACAACTCTGATTGAAATTGCTGCACTTTATGAGAGAGAAACCGGGCAGAAGATATTAATATCAAGTGCGTCAACGGGTATTTTATATCATCAGATTCAGCAGGGGGCGCCCTTTGATCTATTTTTGTCTGCTGATCTGAAAAGGGCAAAATTGACCGAAGACTCGAATAAAGGCGTGAGCGGTTCGCGTTTTACCTATGCACAAGGGCGAATAGCCTTCTGGGCACCACAATATAAGGGGCCGGTTAATGCGCGCACCCTGCAAAAAATTAAAGGGCGGATAGCCATTGCCAACCCGAATCTTGCACCCTATGGTTTGGCGGCTGAACAAACCCTTAACCACCTGAATTTATCGAAGCAGTTCTCTTATGTACAAGGGGCTAACATCAATCAGACTTATCAATTTATAGATTCGGGTAATGTTAAAGCCGGTATTGTGGCCTATTCACTATTGCTAGCGCATCAGGGACTTAACTTTTTTTTAATTCCAACCAGCTATTATCAGCCTATTTTACAACAAGGTGTACTGCTGAGCGGTTCAAAAAAAAGGGCTGAGGCGACTGATTTTATCGCTTATTTAACTTCGACAGCAATACAAAGGTTGATTCGGGCAAAAGGGTATCTGTCAATAAAATATGTTAACTGAATTAGATTACAGCGCGATTATACTGACCTTTAAACTGGCGGGGTTAACCACGCTCATTTTGCTGATTATTTCGCCGCCATTAGCCTGGTGGCTTGCCCGCAGTCGTTTTGTCTTGCGGCCCTTTATTGAAGCCTTAGTGGCTTTGCCCCTGGTATTACCCCCGACAGTATTAGGCTTTTATCTGCTTATTTCATTTTCACCCGATAATTTTATCGGTGGATTCTGGCTAAGCTTAACCGGTGATACACTGGCTTTTTCATTTGTCGGTTTATTAATTGCTTCCGTTATTTATTCCTTACCCTTTGTAGTGCAACCTTTACAAAGTGCCTTTGTCAATTTAGATAAAGATTACCTCGAAGTTGCAGCGACATTGGGTTTTAATCCGATAGAAACCTTTTACAAAGTTGTTTTTCCGATGGTTTTACCCAGTTTTATTATTGCCGGCGCGCTCGGATTTGCGCATACGGTCGGAGAATTTGGC
Source organism: Psychromonas sp. MB-3u-54 (assembly GCF_002836415.1). Lineage (GTDB taxonomy): Bacteria > Pseudomonadota > Gammaproteobacteria > Enterobacterales > Psychromonadaceae > Psychromonas. The sequence continues at coordinate 12,955 of NZ_PJBP01000085.1, forward strand.
GTGGTGCTGATGATCGGCGGAAATATTCCGGGGGAGACGCAACTGCTGTCCATTGCGCTTTTTGATCATGTGGAAACATTACAATACCAGCAGGCACATCTGCTGTCGTTCGGTTTATTAGCCTTTTCGATGACCCTGCTGGTGCTTATTTACGGTGTATTAAAAAAACGCCAACAGAGAATGATCCATGCTTAAATTTGATCTTAAAAAATCAGCACAGCACAAACCCCTGTTTCATTTTCAAGGGCAAGTGGAACTGCAGGGCGTTTGTGCGGTTTTTGGCGATTCGGGGGCGGGAAAAACCTCTTTTCTCCGTGTTCTGGCTGGCTTGGATAATAGTTTTTGTGGTGCTTTAGAATGGCGGGGAAAAACCTGGCAGGATAATGCGACCTTTATTAAAACAGAAAAACGTCATATTGGTATGGTATTTCAAGAGCCGCGCTTATTCCCGCATCTTGATGCGCTGGGTAATCTTAAACTCGCCACTAAAAAAGCAAAAAACAGTTTATACACTATTACTGAATTAGCCGAATTACTTGATTTTGAGCCGCTCATTAATAAAAAAATTCAGCAATTATCGGGAGGCCAAAAACAGCGAATTGCCATTGCCAGAGCCATTTTAACCGGCCCCGATTTATTACTGATGGATGAACCCATGTCATCCTTAGATCAGCACAGCAGACAGTTATTATTACCCTTTATCAAAAAGCTCAGTAAAAAAATTCCGATTATTTATATTACCCACTCAATGCAGGAAGTTTTTTACCTGAGCCAGACCATGATCCTCATGAATCAGGGGGAGATTGAAAGTATTGGCTGTCCCCAGTCATTGTTTTTAAATCTGGATTTAAGCTTAGCAAAACATAACCATTCAGGTTTAATGGTCAATGTACAAGCTGTCCATTGGGATGATGAGTTTTCTGTCCTGCACGGTTTAATTGATCAGCAGGCGGTTTTTGTCGCGATGGAAAAACCCCTGATCCTGAAAGATATTCAAATCAAAATTGAAAGCAAAGATGTGATTCTGGCGACCCAAAAATTAGAATTTAGTTCACTGCAAAACTGTTTGCGCGTGCGAATCGAACAAATAGAACAGCTGCCGACCAGCAGTGTATTATTAACCTTAAACACGGGAAACCAAAAAATACTGGCTAAAATAACCATAAAATCCTTAAATGAATTAAGGTTAGCGGTTGGTCAAAATGTTTTTGCTTATATTAAAGCCATGAGTATTTCAGCACTTGACAGTTAAGCATTTTGTGAAGATAAATTTTTTGTGCATTAATGACTGTTAACCTCACTTCTATATAATAGCCTCGGAAATAAGAGCAATCTGCTGATCATGTATACTGATTAAAATCGATGGCCGTTAGGGTCGCTATACTGACTAAAAGACCATGGCAGCTGAAATATAAAACAAAAAAATAATCGCATAGGTATAATTTGATTTATAAAAGTGCTTTTAGCAAAAGTGCCAGGCTTTAGTGGCATAAAAAGAGGTGGGTGTGTTGATTCAAAATAAAAAGAAAAAATCCAAATTGGCATTATGGTGGAAGTTACTTCTGGTCTTCTCGGTGATTGCACTGATGGCCATTATATATATTGATTCCACCATTCGAACTACCTTTACCGGTAAAAAATGGTCTGTGCCATCAACGGTTTATGCGCGGCCTTTAGAGTTATATGTAGGAGCACCGCTCACTGTCCAAGATCTCAAAAAAGAGTTAGGCATGTTGGGTTATCGTTTTGTATATCGTCTTGAAAATCCCGGTCAGGCCAATATTAATGGTAATACAGTAAATATTTATACCCCCGGATTTCAGTTTAGTGATGACCTTGAGCCAGCTCGTCAGGTTACTTTGCGTATACAAGACGGCAGGGTGTCTCAAGTCGTTAGCAATGATGGTGCGCAGTTACTGCGTTTAGAGCCCCTTGCCATCGGCGGCATTTACCCTTCACATCATGAAGATCGTTTATTGGTTCAGCTGTCTGACGTCCCTGAGTCGTTACAAAATATGCTCGTCGCTGTCGAGGATAACCGTTTTTACAGTCACTTTGGCATTTCCCCGCGCGGTATTGTCCGCGCATTAATAGCCAATATTAAAGAGGGCGGTATCTCTCAGGGAGCTTCGACGTTGACTCAGCAACTGATTAAGAATTATTACCTCAGTTCAGAGCAAACGTTAACCCGTAAAGCGCGAGAAGCTGTCATGGCTTTACTGCTCGAACTGCATTTCAGTAAATCTGAAATTTTAGAGGGTTATATTAATGAGGTCTATCTTGGTCAGGATGGCCCAAGGTCTATCCATGGTTTTGGCCTCGCAAGCCAGTATTATTTCAATCGTCCATTGTCTGATCTGTCGATAGAGCGGCAGGCGTTGCTAGTGGCTTTAGTCAGGGGAGCAAGTTATTACAACCCTTGGCGTAACCCTGCGCGGGCTTTGGAACGTCGAAATCTGGTCTTAGATATTGCCGTTCGCGAAGAACGTCTGGATATTGATTTGGCGGAGAAAGCTAAAAAACGTCCGTTGGGCATTGGCGGAACTAGTGCTGCAAGTAATAGACGCTATCCGGCTTACTTAGATCTGGTGCGCCGACAGTTGCAGCGCGACTATAAAGACAAAGATCTTAGTTCCAGCGGACTGGCAATCTTCACCCATTTTGATCCGCTTGTACAGATGAGTGCCGAATCAAGTCTGGCCGCTAATATTGCCAAACACGCGTCCAGTGGAAAGAGTGACGAATTGCAGGGGGCCGTAGTTATTACAAGGCCCAACACGGGAGCCGTGATTGCCGTTCTTGGCGGAAAAGATGGGCGTTATGCCGGTTTTAATCGTGCCCTGGATGCGCGCCGTCAAATCGGTTCATTGCTTAAACCTGCTGTCTATTTGACGGCCCTTGAACAGCCGGAACGTTATACACTCGCGACACCGATAAGTGATGACGAGTATATATTACCGTTGCCTAATGGTGATCAGTGGGCCCCGAAAAATTATGATCTTGAGGACCATGGTGATGTGTTGTTATATAAAGCGCTGGCCCACTCTTATAATCAGGCCACTGCGCGTTTAGGTAATACTATCGGAGTGGATAAGGTGGTTGATACCGTGCATCGTTTGGGGGTGAAGCAGCGCTTTCCCGCATTACCTTCTGTCACACTGGGAGCGGTGGATCTGCTGCCGATTGAGGTCGCACAGATATACCAGACGATTTCTGCTGATGGCTTTTACACGCCTTTAATGGCTATCAATGCGGTGCTCGAACCCGGCGGTGAATTATTGACCAGTTACCCGCTGGAAGTTGATAAACGTTTTGATGCTGCATCTATTTATATGTTGAGTCATGCAATGCAGGCTGTTACCCATGAAGGGACGGCTAAGTCTTTAGAATGGTTATTACCTGATTTCCCCGTCGCAGGAAAAACAGGGACAACCAATGATTTGCGTGATAGTTGGTTTGCCGGTTTTTCCGGGGATATGATGGCGGTTGTGTGGTTAGGGAATGATGATAATACCAGTACGGGCTTGACCGGTTCCAGTGGTGCGCTGCGTGTCTGGGCTGATATTTTTAGGCAGCGTTCACGGTTGCCCATTCAAAATTTACCCCCTGAAGATATCAAAATGGTGTGGGTTGACAGGGATACGGGCCAGGGTAGCGAGCCGTCTTGTACGAACAGCATTCCGTTACCCTTTTTGGTGGGCACCGAGCCGGATCAAGAGATTCGTTGTCAACAGGGAGCGGCAAAAGTGATCGATTGGTTTAAAAAATTAGTAGATAAAATGTGAGGCAATGATGAATTTTTTTAATAAATGTGCAGTACTGTGTTTGCCATGGGTGTTGGTTGCTTGTGGCACAATACCCACCCAACCGATGGATGAAACTAAACGGCCGGCTGTCATCGAGACTCCGCCTGAACCTGTGCAACCGCCCGTTGTCTCCCCTCAGGAAGCGCCGGTTGATAGCGCGGCTAGGGCGCCCTCTGCGGTCGTATATTTGATTAAGCGTGCCGAGCAGCAGGCGCAAAATGGCGACCCTAAGGCCGCCGCGTCTTCTCTTGAAAGAGCGCTTAGAATGGCGCCTCGTTTCCCTGAAAGTTATTATCGTTTAGGAGAACTGCGTTATCTAGAAGGTGCTTATAATCAAGCCATCTCTCTGGCTCAAAAAGCACTTAGGCTGGGTGCTGAAGGAATGTTACGGCGTCAAGCTCAAGATTTGGTAAGCAAAGCCAGCGCTCACTAAAAATCTGAGGCAAGGTGATCTAGTTGCTTCATTTCGGTGCACATTTAGCCGTTGTACATATTTAGAAGTTGTACATTTATAACAGTTGCACATTTAATTGCAGAAAGGAGAAGTATTATTTACACACTGTATTGGGATCGCGGTGGGGCCAACATGGCCACTCACGCCATACTGGAAGAGTTGGGCGCAGCTTATCAGTTGATCGAGATCGATTTGACGAAAGGCATGCAGCGCACACCTGAGTATCTAGCAATTAACCCCAACGGCAAAGTGCCCGCATTAGCGCACCGCGGCGAGGTCATTTATGAATCGGCGGCGATTCTGATGTACCTGCTTGACCAGCACCCGGATGCGGGTTTGGCACCCGCACTGCATTCGCCGCAACGAGGCCACTATTACCAATATCTCACCTGGATGTCGAACACCTTGCAGGAAGCTGCCAACCGCTGGGCTCACCCGGAGCACTGCGTCGGTGGCGATAGCGATTTGACCCCGGTGGTGAATAAAGCAACTCAGGAGCTGAACCGCTGTTGGTCGATCATTAATGATGATCTGGGCAACAAAGGCCCATGGGTTCTGGGTGATAGAGTAAGCGGCGCAGACTTTCATCTGTTTATGGTCGCTTACTGGAGTTGCCGCTATGACAGTCGTGCACAGGACTTTCCAAACCTGCGTCGTCATTTGCAAGCTATGCTGCAACGCGACTCTATCAAGCGAATGATGTCTCAGGAAGGACTGACATTCAAGCTATAAAGCTGTAAGGCTATAAGGCTGTAAGGCTCGAAGCTCGAAAGCTCGAAGCTATAAGGCTCGAAGCTCGAAGCTCGAAAGCTCGAAGCTCGAAAGCTCGAAAGCTCGAAGCTATAAGGCTCGAAGCTCGAAGCTCGAAAGCTCGAAGCTCGAAAGCTCGAAGCTCGAAGCTCGAAAGCTCGAAAGCTCGAAGCTCGAAAGCTCGAAGCTCGAAGCTCGAAAGCTCGAAAGCTATAAGGCTATTTAAGCTCGGCTAATTTTTTGATCTGTGCTGGTGAAACCCCGCAACATCCACCGACAATAGATGCACCCGCATTAATCCAGGATAATGCAAATTCATTGTATTTTTCCGGAGTAAGATCATCTCTTATGCCGGAGACGCCATTATCCTGATTCGCCTGGTGCAGTTCACCGATCGGAGGGAAATTATTCGCATATACGCCTAACTGAATCTGATCTTCAATTCCTTTATCTAATAACGCCTGTTTAGCGGTGATAAGCGCGCTCTCCATCACTTCGACACAGCTGCAATTAAATAAAATCGCCGCAATATTTTGCCCTGCGATTTGGCTAACCGCATCATAAACCGATTCGCCTGAACGCAGGGCCGGCTCGGTGCTTATTTCATCTTTAACGGTAAAGGAAATCCAGGTAGGTTTACCGGTGACAAGGGTGCGTGCCTTGATCATGGCGGCTTCTGCGATAGAAGAGATGGTTTCAGCTAACCAAATATCCACATCAGCTTCCTGATTTTTTATCAATAACTCAAGCAATGGCTTTGCTTGTTCCTCTGAAAATAGATCCGGCCGATAAGATCCTAACACCGGCGGAATACAACCCGCGACTAACACCTCAGGATGATTCTTGACGCATTCTCGTGCTAATCTGGCGGCAAGCTTAATAAGGTCAGCCCCCTGCTTGTTAAAACGTTTCTCGCCAATATGAAAGGGCACTAATGCGTAGGTATTAGTGGTAATAATCTCAGCCCCTGCCTCTATAAAGCTTTGATGTACTTGAGAGATAAAATGAGGGGATTCAATTAACGCTTGAGCTGACCACTCAGGCTGCTGAAAAGGCGCACCAATGCGCTTAAGCTCACGGCCCATTCCACCATCAAGAATTATCGGTAATCTAAACTGCTTTTTCATCGTAATACTTTAATCTGTTATCCATAAAATAGGAGCAGAATAACCGTGCGCTTAGCGTAAAGCAAGCACCACACTTAGAACTTTCTGGGTCGTTTTGCGCCAGTAAGAACTAATGGATGGAAAAAAATATTGCGTTGAATAGGTTCAATGGCGTCTGTCTTTACCCCCTTCTTCGCCATAGAAAGGTTTGAATTTTGGGCTTTCCAACTGGCTATCAGGATTCAAATAAGATGCCTATTTTCCTCAAAGCATTGGTAGTTGCCATCATTGCTGGTGGTATTATATTATGTATTAACTCATTTGGTGCTCTCTTTGGCAGATCAAATAACCACTTGATACCTTGGCTATTAACCTATTATGTTTATTTTAGGCAACCGCAGCAACCATAAAAATGGAGTAAAATAGATGTTAAATATGAATTTTGACAAAAAAATTGCTATTCAAACCCAACTTCAATCTTGGGTTGCCAGTCCGCATGCTGGTGTTTGGCGTAAGCCTTTAGCCAGAGAAGACGCTGAAAGAGGTCATGCAACCAGCTTGGTTAAGTTTGATCCCGGCAGCAGTTTTAAAGAGCATGATCACCCTTTGGGTGAAGAAATACTGGTATTGTCAGGTACTTTTTCTGATCACACGGGTGATTATGATGCGGGCAGTTACTTTCGAAATCCTGAAGGATTTAAACACGCGCCTTTTAGCAAAGAAGGCTGTGTGCTGTTGGTGAAACTGCACCAGTTTCAAGCAGGTGATGATCAGCATGTTGTTATAAATACGCAAAAAACAGCTTGGTCACCGGGAATAGGGGGCTTGTCAGTTATGCCCCTTCACCACTATAAAGGAGAATCGACCGCGCTGGTTAAATGGCCTAAGGGAGAGCATTTTCAAAGGCACCGCCATTTTGGTGGCGAAGAAATATTTGTTATCAGTGGCGAGTTTATTGATGAATATGGTCGTTATCCCCAAGGAACTTGGCTTCGCAGCCCACACTTAAGTGAGCACACTCCATATGTTGAACAAGAAACCGTTATATTGGTTAAAGTAGGGCACTTATAAACGGTGATACCAAACTGCTAGCATTAGGTTGGATCGCTGCACGGGAAGTTAGCGAACGGGAATTTTTTGATAATGGACAAACTGTGCTCGAAGATCATGTCTGGGCACAGGTATCTTTGCTGCGCAGACTAGTTTGCAGAAAAATTTATTGTTTCTCTGCAAGCCCACTGATTATTGGTATCAGGGCTGGCTTTTATAAAACTTTTACCGGCGAAGGTTTGTAAGACCATCTTTTCAGCTTCCTCGACAAGTTCTACATAAGGCGATAGTTCAGCAAAATATGGCCGCCTTGAGTATGGTTTTTCACAAGCGCTCACAACGATTTTTTGCTTGCGTTTAGTTGTAAGCGCAGAGGCGTTTTAGCCGAATTTTAACTATTACCACAGGACGCTAATAGGATAGCTATAAGTATAAATCTGCTAGAAGGGGGGGGGTATTTTTTCATCTTTCACTATCAGCAATTTCTCATTTTAGGCATAGAGTGTAGTAATTTTAAGCAAAAACGTTCATAATTATCCTGAACAAATTTTGCATAATCCCCAATATAAATGATTAAATTTATACAGATCTTCTTGATGATATATTTAAGGAAATTTCACTTAAAGTTTGTGATTTTTTGCAATGGATTGATTTTTCTTTTTTCATAAAATGGGGAATACCTGTCCAATGCCTTATCATAACAATCCTAAAAAACCAGTCTGTCAAAGATTAACATTCCTATTTATACCTTTGCTGGCATTGTTATTAATCTTAACTATTGTCTTGCTAAATCAACGGTTAACTTAAAGCAAGTGATGCAGGGAGAAAGCTCTGCTTTAAGTATGTATTATTTAGAGGATTCGGAAAAAACTTATAACATTGATCAAGTACAATCAGCCCCCTTATTCTCAAAATTTCAGCCCCTGCCCGATGGAAAAAGTGGTTTTGGCATCAGTACCTCAGATTACTGGCTTAAAATGACAGTTAGAAATACGGAAGACACTGATTTGTTATGGTTGCTGGAGTCAGTTCATCAGCAATGGGATTATGTGAACGTATATATTAACGGAGAAAAGAAGTTTTATGGCGGAGATCATCTGCCCTTTACACAACGTGCTTTTGCATTCGAAAGCAATGTCTTTGAAATAATTACCCCTGCAAAGGCAGAACAACAATTATTGATTCATTTTTCTTATGAACAAGCAGGCCAAGCTGAAACACAGATTAGACTATGGACAGTAAATGAATATAGTCAGTATTATGCAAACCGATATTTTATTATCGGCGCCATGTTCGGTTTAGGCATTATACTGTTTTTTTATAATCTATTTATTGGCTATTCGACTCGCTTTGCCGAATTTTTTTGGTATAGCGCATACCTTATTAGCGCACTGCTGGCTTTATTGACTGGCACAGGATTTGGCTATCGCTACCTGTGGTCAAATTCAAACTGGTTTAGTGATTTTTCTCCTGTTTTTTTCACCGCCTTCGTGATGATAATGGCAACTCAGTTTACCCGCTCATTTTTAAATACCGCGACTGAATCAGTGATTATCGACAGGCTCTTACAATTAATATTTGTTGCAGCCGGACTTTCCATTTTTTTCAGCTTGATAGGTTATCGTGACTATGCCGTTATTTTAGATCTCCTTAACATGTTACTTTCCGTTTTTTTCCCCGTTATCGGTTGGATCATCTATTTAAAAGGCAGGTTATATGCTCGCTTTTATATTTTAGGATGGACTATTTGGTCTCTGGGTCTGATTTTAGGCGTGTTACAGCATATCGGCATGATGCCAGTAAGCCTATACTCTGATCTATTCACTGGACTGTGTTTTTCTATTGAAGCCGCTCTTCTCTCTTTCGCTCTGCAGACCGTTTTAATCAACTCAAGAAAGAAAAAGAAGAAATTGAATTAATTCATATTGAGCATCTAGAAAAAGATCAGCAACTACTGGAACAACTTGTCAGCGTGCGTACCGAAGAACTGGAGCAAGCCAGAGATCGAGCCGAGTTATTAGCACGAACCGACAGCCTCACTAAGATGTTAAATCGTCGCGCCTTTTTTGAGTGTGGTTCAATAGAAATTGAACGCAGTTTACGCTATCAATCATCACTGGCTGTTATGATGATTGATCTCGATCACTTCAAGTCCATCAATGATCAATATGGTCATGCAGCAGGTGATACTACTCTGTTATCAGTTGCTAATACATTAAAAGCGATGATGCGCAATGTGGATATCATGGGACGGATAGGGGGAGATGAGTTTGCGGTAATCATGCCCCATACTGATCTGAAAATGGCAATTGAACTAGCGCAACGCCTTAGATTAGGCATAGAAAAAATAGATATAATTATTGATGACCAGCCACTAAATATCACCGCGTGTTTTGGTGTCACTCGTCTAGACGTAAAAAACGAATCATTGGATGAAGCATTAAAACGAGACGATAAGGCACTTTATCTGGCAAAAGAAAATGGCCGCAATCGGGTTGCACAGCTTATTTAATTAAAAATTAATGGGTGCTTTTGCTTCTGACTCACTCGTTTTCCTTTATTCATAACATACGCCTATCACTGAGTTACCGTAATAATAGGTAAGCGTCTTTATTCAACAAAATAATTGCTAGCAGTGAACTGTAGTGGGTTAGCAAATAAAAAGGCCTAACCCTCCATGACGCTATTTTTAACGCGTCGATTATAACGTCAAGTCGTTGCATATAGAGATTTTTACGAGACAATTTTTTGTTTTTTCGAGCTGTCATTTGATTTTTCTGCTTTGCTTCGAGAATTTGCTGTCGTGGTGATTTTAAAGCTGTTAGAAATTACCTCGTTAATAATGACGTTGTTAACGAAAATGTGTATTACGACAGCTTAAATTCTCATTCCTTATAATGGGCTACAATCTGTATTCACAAATTTTAGGGCGGCGGGGGCGGATGCTGGCTTGGAGAAGAGATAGCCCTGCAATAGATTAACGCCTATTGCCAGCATCGCTTCGCTCATTTCCTGGGTTTCAATTCCTTCTGCAACGACTTCAATATCCTTATTCTGGCAAAGTTGGATCAGGAAGACAAGGTAGGCCCTGGCTTCTGTGGTCATCATCGACTGATTGACCACTTGACGATCGATTTTTAGTTGCGTAAAAGGCAGAGTAAAAAAATTATTCAGTGATGAATATCCGCTGCCAAAATCATCCATAGAGATAGAAAATCCCTTATCTCTTAATCTTGTTATCTGCTCTTTTGCGAAGTGATTGGAGTCCAACAACAGCGATTCCGTGATCTCAAGAACGATATCGCTGTTATTAAGCATAAATTGACTGACAATAGAAAGTACCCGATCGACAAAATCATGTTGTAGTAACTGTATCCCTGAAATATTAATGGCTATTTTTACCCGGCGGTCGTTGACTTGATGATAGTGGCAAATAAAAGTGCAGGCCTGTTCGATCACAAAGTAACCAATGTCAATGATATTTAGATTTTGCTCGGCTGCAGGGATGAATTCATCCGGCATGATTTCGCCAAAAATAGGGCTTTCCCAACGAATAAGTGCCTCGAAACTATCCACGTTTTTCGTCTGAGACTGTATGAGTGGCTGAAACTTCAATAGGAATTCATTATTGTGAAGAGCTGATTTCATAGCTGTTTTTATATAAAGTTTCTTTTTTACAATATGTTTAATTTGCTCATTAAAAAAAGCAAATTTCTGTTCGGTGTGTTCGTGCGCATATATCATGGTCAGTTTGACCTGATGCAGAAGTGTTTTTTCGCATTCAGCGCTTGATGGCAACATACAAATGCCCACACTCAAATTTGGTATATCGTTATTCTGAAGGTCTTTGCCAGTATTTTTAAATATTGCCAGCAACTGCTCAATCGACTTTTCTATCTGCTCTGAAGTAACCGGATTAGTTATTCTGATCACAAATTCACTCGATTTTTGGCGATAAAATTGACCATCACCAACAAATAGCTGCTCAAGACAAGTTAATAATTTTCGCACTATTTTATGCCCGGCATGAGCGCCATAAGAATCAATATAGACATTAAAGTTCATCAATTTGATAAATAACAGGGCACCGACTGGTCGGCTAACATTACCCTTTAAATCCTGAAGTAACTTGTGCGCATTCATCAAACCTGTATTGGGATCTATATAGGCGGTTTGATAGAGTCGGTGTTGATTTTCTTTTTCTTCGGTCACATCTTTATGCGAACCGGCCATATAAATAAAGCTACCATCGGGATCAAATCGAGAGGTTCCCTTAGCCGCTATCCATCGATATTCGCCAACTTTATTCTTTACGCGATATTCACTATCAACAACAGTGGTCATATTGTCGTTTTTTTGTTCTACCTTTTGAGTAAAGAGATGAACATCATCGGGATGAACAAGTGAAGTCCACTCCTTCAGGTTGGCGCCTTCGGTACTGACAGCAAAGGCGTTATAGAAACTGCGATTTAAAAAATCAATCTGAAAATCCGGCCCCATTCCCCACAGCCCTTCGTGAGAAGCTTCGAAAATATCCATAAAACGCTTTAAAGTTTCTTCTTTCAACACAGATAGTTGTTTCAAATTACCCCCCTGATTTTTTGTAATATTGACTGAGTCCATTGGGTCTTACTGAAAAAACCGCCTAAATATTGCCTGTTTCCTATAACACTCAGCCAAATAGAATTATCCGATATTCCGGTCAAGGTATAGCGAATTGCTTGAATAAAATTTATTTTTCATTTTCAGTGCCACAAAAATAAGATTGTTATTTGCATCAGTTGGTTATAGGTGCGGAATATGGGATATGTTAAAAATACATTCATTCCTGAGCTTATAGGTTGTATCTTTAAATATGTCACCCGGTAACGTTTTTATAGCGTTAGCTTTCTATGGTTTGAACATGCGCCTTAAATTAAAGCGTGATATTACCGAGACCGGATTTTTTGTCAATGGATAATTCCCTAATGATAACAAGGGCGACCGCGTTTTTAAAGAAACCACCTCGAACTGTTGTTTTTGTATTTTCTTTTTGCTATTGCTGCTGTGTTTTTCTTTGCTGCGCTGGGAGTCTTCTTTAGAAGTCGGGAATGGCGTTGAGCTATGCACTTATTGAACTATTTCGGCCCAAACGTGTTAAAAATCTGTTACTTGACTACTTCAATAAGCCGTTTTGTTCATTATACCATATTCATTGGAAGGCTTAATTCAGCAAACTTAGCATTTTCAACCACCATTTTTATAGTTTGACTTTAAACATACTCTCGAGATTTTCGGGTTGTGACTATCAAGTCCACAATGATCGACGGTGCTTCTGTTTGGGAATTGTGTCTCTTTGCATTCAGGATACCGCCGTTAATGATCGATTTGAAGCATCTGCCGCGCACGCTTATGTGTTATTCAGATGAGAGTGATTTCCATGAATGTTTATTGTCTGGTTGTAATTTTAAATGGCTGCGCGCATAAAAACAGGAACTTCATGTAAAAATTAAGTCTATTTATTATAATTTTTTCCACGCTCATTAGCTGAAGATACTTAAAATTCAGAATGTCTTCTACAACTACCTGGACCTGCACTATTAATCATCTTAACACTTGTTTTTTTTATAGTTATATTTAGGAATGTAACTATTAAAAATGTGAATACGGTAAGAAAGTACTAATAAAAGTGTACTTGCACATGCCTTTCTGTATTACATATGTTTTATAAAATAATGATCAACATATGACTTTTGCTGTTAATTTGTACGCTTTTCTGTTTAAATACGCTCGAATTTAATCAATCCTGTTATTTCTATTCAGTTGTTTAAATATTGTAGCTGGAAAAAAGCAAATTAAGGGAAACCTTAATACGCAAAACCACCGGCCTGTTGACTGGCTATTTAGTCTATGGCAGCGGAGTTACCAAGGCGATAATACTTCTTATCATCCCTTCTAATTTGCAAATTATAAATAACTGCTTGATCACTTTTGTGGAGACAAAATGAGTCAGCTAGTCAATTTAATTTATAACCGCCTAATTGTAATTTTCTTATTAGTTATCAGTCCTACTGTACTATCTGCAAGTTTACATATTACTTGGGATGATAACTCATCAAATGAAGATGGTTTTTTAGTCGAAAAACGCCTTTTAGGCGATGATAAGATGCAAAATATTACGATATTACCCGTTAATAGCCAAGAATATAATGATTTAGATCTTGTTAGCAATGAGACATATTGCTATCGCATTACAGCATTTAATGAAGCTGGAAGGGCAAATTCTAACGAATTATGTTATCAAGTGCCGACTGATTTTATTCCAGATGAAGACACTGCTACTGATCAGGTGACAGCGACTGATCAGGGTACTGTTACTGATCAGGATACTGTTATTGATCAGGATACTGTTACTGATCAGGATACTGTTACTGAACAGGGTACTAGTTCAGCTAATTTTACCGGGAAGGTTGTTCTATCGCATGAGATTATTGCACAATCAGATGATCTTGAGATTGGTGAAAAGAAACTTTATTCCTTTAAAAGTGATATTACATATAATCAGGAATATACCAGAGACACGCTTGATAACAGCAGCCTTACGGCTAATGTTGGTGAAATAAGGTATTCAGATAAAGATCATTTTAGCTTTCAAAATCAAGGGGTTGAAATTGACAGTGGCTATGCGAGTATGGAATTTAACAGCGATAATAGCCTATCATTTGTTTTACAGGGTACGGGCAATGAACAAACTGCGCGTTTGTATATGCAAGCAGGTGCATGGTCTGACGAGCAATCTAATATTATTGTAACAGCGGGTGATCAGATTGAGGTTATTACGCTTCCCTATGGTTATGCTTGGCATTCCTTTACCGTTGATATTGTTTTTGATGGCACAGTGCCTGTCCATATAGCGACAGAGTCCGATCGTTCCGGTTACAGCACAGTTATGTTTGCTGGCATTGTTTTTGATGAAGAAAATTTAGAAACAAATGCGCCTGTTGCCTCTTCTGTTTTTAACTATGCAGCTTTTGTTGATATAGATACAAATTTTGGTGCAATAATTGATACTACAGATGTCACTTTTTATACTGCAAACTCGATTAAGGGCAATGAAGAACTCTCTAATGCTTCTCTGCAAAATTTCTCTTTTTATGGTGAACAAAAATACCGTGATGGCACGTATTCTTTTATTAATGATAGAACTGAAATAAATTCAGGTTATCAAAGCATGTCTTGGAAGGAGGCTAACGGTGCTAAAATTAAACTTGAAAGTGCTAGTCAACAGATAAATACTGCTTCTGTCTATTTTATTGCAGCAGTTTGGACCGATGATGCCGCATTTGTTGAGCTTGTTATCAACGGTGAAAGTGAATTTATTGAGGTGCCTTCAGGTTATGGATGGCATTTTATGAAAGTTGATATTGAATTTGAAGGCATCGTCGATATAGATATCCATCCGGTGGGTGAATTAGGAGGCTACAGTGGCTTCGGTGTTGCAGGGGTAACAATACAATAAAGCGCTTTGGTTATAATAGGGAATAAGCAAAGACTTATTCCTTATTTTTAATATAATTGAAGGGGTATATTGATATTTTCAATGACCCAAAATTCAAAGTAAAAGAACAATAAAAAGATACCTAGGGCGCCGAGATAAATCGGTATATAGGTGAAATTTTTCAGTTCGACAAGGTTAGCGAACCGCCAAATCCAGATTGATGGGCTTTGTATTGTAAGATGCCAAGTCAAGCGTTGACAGGAAAGCCATAGGCTGAGTATTATCCTATCTGACAATATGATAATTCAGGGCGTTACGGCGATAACCTTGTTCGCTTTTAATCAAAATGTCTATCACCTGACTGGCATTTTTTGTCGTTTAATTGTAATAAGCACAGCTGATGAATAAAAATTATTTTCTTCATCCCCGTCATCATTATGTGCCATTGAATAAATCAATGGAAATAGTCGCAACTTATTGAAATTAAACAAAATAAAAAATTAACCAAAACTATGTACAATAGGAACAAAGAGCTTTCAAGATAATAAGTTGCTAACTCAATGGGGGCTAAAGCAATACAGCTTTCGAAGGCGAAAAGAGGCACAAAGTGACCTGTTTTTTTGATGCTATGTCCGCATATTACAGACGAAGAATAAAAAACACGTCACCCGTTAACGGTTTTATAGTGTTAGTTTTCTATGGGTTGAGCATGTGCTTTAAAGTAATGCGTGATATTACAGAGACCTGATTTTTTGTTAATATATGATTTTTCTAGTGATAACAAGGACTGTCGTATTTCTAAAGAAAGCACCTCGATCTATTGTTTTCTTTTCTTTTTTTATTGTTGAATAATATTTTAAAGATGTTTAATATATTATTTTGGTTGTCATTATTGCTTCCTGCAATAAAACTATCCTCATCAGTGACGGTAGCTTATTTGCAGACTCAAGTGTTATTGTATTTTTTCTCCACTAATAGAATGAGACAAGCAGGCGAGACTTCTTTTGATTCGCCCCTGTAAATAACTTTCTATCACCCTGATACCAATCCTATCAATCTTCCCAACGAGTTGAATTCACCATGTTTGAGCAAATAAAAGAATTTATAAATCCCATTAAAAATCCTGACTTGGCTCAAGCTCATGAACTTCAGCGCAAGCATTTACCTACTTTGTGGTTATTAGGGAAAACGGGCGCTGGGAAGTCGTTATTCATTCAAGCGGTTACTGGTCTGTCTTCCGTAGAAGTCGGGGATGCCTTTGAACTAAAAAGAGCTTCAATGTTGAAGCGCTTAAGCACACTATTGCTCAGAAAATTACTAATGCAAGTAACGTACAAAGAAATCGACAGCGTGTAGAGGCAATGTATAAAGGGGGCGGTATTAAAAAGCAGTTCGGTCGTGTGCTTAATTCTGCTCATAAAGTCACGTCAAGTATATTAACAAAGTGAGTGGAGAGGAGGAGAAAGTGGTGAATTAGGGACTGTTGATCTTTAGTGTGTTTTTTTCAGCAATGATTGCCCTTCGAATCCATCTAAAAGCGTCCTGCGCCTCGTTTACATAGAATAACTATGTAAACGAGGCATGCCTTGCTCAGAACACTTTTAGATTGAACGCAATTTGTACTCAAAAAGCCAACGGATCCTGCCAGGTCTTCGAGATAACAAATTAATAACCAATATACTTAGAGACTACAGTTCATCGATTTCATCGGTAACACATCCCAGAGATGCCGATTTTACCGTGGCAATATACTTTCTTAATACACCATTTGTCGCTCGGTAAGCAGGTTTTATCCAAGCAGCTTTACGCTTAGCGATTTCAGCCGGATCGACTTTCAATTCCAATTTATTAGTAACAGAATCAATTCTAATCATGTCACCATTTTGGACCAGGGCAATCAATCCACCTTCCGATGCCTCTGGCGTCACGTGTCCAACAACAAAACCGTGAGAACCTCCGGAGAATCTACCATCTGTAATTAATGCCACGTCTTTTCCAAGACCCGCCCCCATTACCGCTGAAGTTGGTTTTAGCATCTCAGGCATGCCAGGAGCACCTTTTGGTCCTGAATAACGGATAACAATAACTTCCCCTTTTTGTACTTCGTCTCCGATACCTTTTATTGCTGAAAATTCATCTTCATAAACTCTTGCCGGGCCTTCGAATACTTCGCCTTCTTTACCGGTTATTTTTGCAACTGAACCTTCAGGTGCCAAGTTTCCATAAAGAATCTGTAAGTGACCAGTTTCTTTTAATGGGTTAGACAAAGGTCTAATAATGTCCTGATCTTCTGGAAGGCCGGGTAAATCAGCTAGGTTTTCGGCAATAGTATTACCTGTAACGGTCAAGCAATCCCCATGTAATAAACCTTCTGCCAATAAGTATTTCATTACCGCAGGGATCCCGCCGATTTCATGCAAGTCTTGCATTAGGAATTCTCCGGAAGGTTTTAAATTTGCCAATAATGGGGTTTTATCTGCCATCTTTTGGAAATCATTCAAACTCAAGTCAACACCAGATGATCGGGCCATGGCAATCATATGTAAAGTTGCATTGGTAGAGCCCCCTAAAATCATAATAATTCTTAAGGCATTTTCGAACGCTTTTTTGGTCATAATATCTTTTGGTTTGATATCTTTTTCCAGCAGGTTTTTAACTGCATCACCCACTGTTGTTAATTCTCTTTTTTTGTCATCGCTAACCGCCGGGTTAGATGAAGAGTAAGGCAAACTCATGCCTAAGGCTTCAATAGCAGAAGACATGGTATTTGCCGTATACATGCCACCGCAAGCACCCGGACCCGGGATAGCATTTTGAATTACCCCTTTATAATCTTCATGGGAGATAACACCCTGTAATTTTTTTCCATAAGCTTCGAAAGCAGAAACGATATTTAAGTCTTCACCTTTCCATTTCCCAGCTTTAACCGAACCGCCATAAACCAATATTCCCGGACGATTTAAACGCGACAATGCCATCATTGCGCCGGGCATGTTTTTATCACATCCTACGATGGCAACAATCGCATCATAAAATTGCGCACTGACAACAGTTTCAATAGAATCAGCAATGATCTCACGAGACACTAAAGAGTACTTCATTCCGGTAGTCCCGTTTGAAATACCATCACTCACTCCGATTGTGTGAAAAATTAATCCCACCAAATCAGCGGCGGTCACACTTTTTTTCACATCTTTAGCAAATTCGTTTAAGTGCATATTGCATGGATTTCCTTCCCATCCTGTCGAAACAATACCAACTTGCGCTTTTTTCATATCCTCTTCTTTCAAACCAATAGCATAAAGCATGGCCTGTGAAGCCGGTTGTGATTCATCTAAAGTCACTGTTTTTGAATACTTATTTATTTCTGACATCGTTATTTTCTCCGAAATATTAATTGCATAAATCCTCTTTGGACAGGCCGTAAAAGAGGTGTTTTAAACTAACCCAAGGAAACTCTTCTCTGGTTAAATTTTGTCATTGTAATTTTTCTACTAAGGGCAGTTTGATAAGTTATTTTTTAATTAGATCTGCGCTTGTTAATGCCGATTAAGCAAATAAATCAGACCATGCTTGAGCGTTTATATGATTTTATCCTGTTTAACTGCTTCTATGAGATTATTTTTTTCAACTCAATATTTGTTGGTTTTATTTTTGCGGATTTAATCCTTATTTTTATGCATTTCACTTCTGCTTTTAGATTACATTTAAACGCGTTACTAATATGCTTATAATCAATTTCCAAGGAGCTTCAGGGGCTATGCTGGGAAATAAATACCAGCAGCTAAATATACACAACTAAGTAGGTGAACATATAAAATAAAACACCTTTAATGTTTATATATCAATGTGAGAGATAGAAGCAATGTGGATTATATATGTGAAAACCTATGTGTCATCACTTGATTATCTTATCATAATTTATAGAGCCTAAAAGGTCGATCGCACTATGCCCGCTTCGTACGGATTGTGCGGGTAATGGCAACTAAGTAAATTTGGGCCCTGATTTTTATTTTTGTAAGACAGTCATAGCCGAACACCCATCTAATTGACTAAATATTAATCTGCTGCTCTATTTTATTCAGCACTGTTTTGAATGATTATGACGCAATCTCATGCAGCACAGGGTTCCTTGGGCGTGATATGCCTTACTATCCAATTACTTTATGCATTCGGAATTTATGCTGAAATCTGGTGTTAATTAGCGAATCGTTTTGGTGAAAATTATCATAGTACGGTGGGGGCGTTAGAATAATTCGTTTCTTACACTGAACATTCGGGTAAATGTTGAATTACCAGAAACAATGTATTGTATCTTTGCTCGTTGGGTTACTTAAGCCCCTTTAAATTCAGCTTGTTAGGGCTAATATTTATGAGACTTCGCATTAAATAATAGCCATTGTAATTAATGCATGTGCGCCCTTTTTTTTGTCAATAACGTTGAACTGATTGTCGGAAACTCACACTATACTCTTTTTCAAATACAGAGATCCATCCTGAGAGATGGATCTCAAAATTATCAACAATAACGCCGTCAAAATCAAATATCAGCGCAACTGGTTTCATTACAATCCCAATAACTTTGTCAAATACGCATTGAGAAATTTCCCACTGGGATCCAATTTTTCCCTAAGCGCAATAAAGTTGTTCCATTTTGGATACAATTCACTAAATTCATCGCCAGCCATCTTATGACGTTTTGCCCAGTGTGGTCTTCCGCCATGACGTCTGAAAACGGTCTCAATCACGGCAAATGCTTCATATTGATCAGCTACTTCTGCAATACGAGATACACATCCAATAGAGACACAATCTTGTCCGTATGCATAACTGAGCCAGCTTTTATCATTCCTTAAAAAACGAATGTCCATGGGAATATGAGCATAAGCATCATTACTCAAGTCATTCAGTGCATCTTTGAGGTCATGAAAGAGCGCTTCAAAGCGATCTAATGAAACAATCCATTCTGCAAGCTCTAAGGTAGATCCTCGCGATTTTGTAACCGTCGCATCGTAGAGGGAACCAAATTTATTTTGACTATGATTGAAAAATAATTTTTGAATGATTTTATTTGCCGTGACTGTAAAACGCGGTTTCTTCACCGTTCGTCGGTACAGTTTTGCAGACAGTGAACGGCGATATTTCACATACCATGGAATTTCTATCTGTTTGGACGGTGAATCTGCAATATCGCCAGTAATGACATATCCATAATTGGTATGAGGAAGCCATAAAATCCGCAGAAAACGATGGTTATCCAGCATAGATAGGTAAGACTTTAGCCAGTCGCGGTCTTTCATAGGTCGCTCTTCCAATTGTAAATTCCACAATGGTTCACATCGAAATGTTACGGTAGAAAAGATACCCAATACACCTAAAGATACCCTAATAGCATCAAACTCTTCAGAAAATTCAGTATATTCCGCCACCGTTCCATCTGCGTTCACAAATCTACAAGCAATCATGTACTGTGCTAGGATTCTCGCATCATGACCTGTGCCATGAGTCGCAGTGGCGAGTGCGCCTCCAACGGTAATTGTATCGATATCTGGAAGTGCTGGTAATGTCCACCCCTCGTGCTGAATCGCTTCTAATAGCCCCTTGAGTGAACTACCGGCTTCAATAGTAATTTTGTACTGATCGCGATCTACATTTGTAACCGCACAATATTTTTCAAGAGAAATTATAGCAGTTGTTCCAGCTGCAATATCCGAGGAAGACTGTCCATTTCCTACAACTCGAATTGATTTTGAATGTTGTACTTTTTCAGCTAATTCAACTTCTGTCGTTGGATAATAAATATGTTCGATATTATGAACAATATTTTTGTTCCAACTTTCCCATTTTTTGGTCATATAACCCTTAGTTTTCTGCATTTTTTAATCGCTGAATAATACATTATTTTACGGTGAATACCCGCGCTTATGCCATTATATCTGATCGCTATGATCTGGTTTTTCATGTTGATGAATTAGAAAACAGAGCGTTATCAATCAAGAATTTTGTCTGCGTTGGAACGGCCTTTATTTAATGCCAGGATTGTTAAGCCAATAGCAGCAGTATTTGAATGTAAAAACGGTGATCAATAGATGGTGAGAAAGATTAATGGAGATCTTTTGGTTGATTAACCAGCATCCAGGGCTCACCCTTTAGCCAGCTAAAGCTGTTCTCATTTTTTCCCAATAAATTAGTCTGTGTTCATTAAATGAATTTATCGCTTGTAAGCGACTAAAGAAGATAATTGCACTGATCGATTCAATTCGATTCGATTCTCTGGCATCCATGGAATTTACCCTGCGGGCCAGTTAAAGCTATTCTCATTTTTTCCCTGAAAATGAATGGAAGGGCGTTTTAAAGCGCAGGCTTTATTAGATGAAAATGCGTTAATTATCTGCATGGCTTACGTTGATTCCCAATATGCGCCATTAAACCTTGGTATGGTTTTGTGGGAGAGAAGGTTCAGCATATATTCGAGGCATTTCTTTTGGGCTGATTGATTATCTTGCGTGACTGGATTGGACGATAAGCGGATTAGGTGCTTGGCCACAATGACTTGATGTATTAGGAATTGATGATCAAACCTAGTGTGAATTAGCGAGTCGTTTGGAAAATATTATCATAGTGCGCTGGGGTCATTAGAAGAATTAGCCTCTTACGCTGAACATACTGGTGCCAAGAAGAATGTACTGCATCGATCTTTACATTAATCCCCCTGATTTAAAATATTTTAATGACAACCTATGCATCTCTGCTCGTTGAGGCACTTAAATACGTGTTAAATTTTTCTTGTTAGGGCTGATATTTATAAGTTTTTCCATTAAATTATAGTCAGTGTAATTAA
Source organism: Psychromonas sp. MB-3u-54 (assembly GCF_002836415.1). GTDB lineage: Bacteria > Pseudomonadota > Gammaproteobacteria > Enterobacterales > Psychromonadaceae > Psychromonas. Next base: position 34,439 of record NZ_PJBP01000085.1, read on the forward strand.
TGGATATCCAGACTTTTTTAAACTTTGATCATTCTTTATACCTACGAGATTGGCAACGTCTTCTTGTGTGAGGCATTGTGAAAATCTGCCTAGTGAAGCTTGCATTTATTACTCTGTATTTGCTAGGAAATGACGCCTGGCCCCTATATAATCTCATCACCATAATAGCATTACATTCCTGAAGAAGGACGCGCTTGAGTGGCAAGCTCCACTGCAGAAGAACTAGATTTGATGTTAGCCAGATCACGCATCGCATGATGTACAGCGATTGCCCGTTGTGGAGTCTCATACATTATCCGTCAGAATTGAATACAATCGTCAAAATAATTTTTATTGCACAGCTTATTGACACGAGTGTTACTACATATAATGAGTGTTCGATGCGGATATATATGTACTAGGCTGCTGAGGCCGAAATAGTATTTTAAATCCCAACACCAAAATATCGGGCTAATGAGATTTAAAATCCCGATATTTTGTTGTTATCTGTTGCTATCAGTAGGGTGGGCATTTTTTATTACTCCGGCTATAAAAAACTATTCATAGGGTGTAATGAGATTTACCCTGTTCGCTTCCCATTTTATGAGCCAATCGTGAATTTCATCTGCTGGCATGGGTTTCGCGATGTAGTAACCTTGGGCTAAGTCGCAGCCTGAGCTGCGTATAAAATCCCAGTCAGCTTGATCTTCGACACCTTCAGCCACTGATTTCATGCCGAGTTGTTGAGCCAAACTCAGGCTTGCGTTATAAATAATGAATAAAGTTTCGTTGTTGGCGGCACCATGGACAAAGCCCTGATCCACTTTAAGCTCATTAAAGGGCAAGTCTCGCAACTGCATAAGCGATGAATGGCCGGTGCCGAAATCATCAATCGACAAGTGGAAACGTTTTAGGCGCAAACGGGAGAGGACTTCCATTGGCGTAGTTAAATTCTTAATTAACCGGCTTTCAGTTACTTCCAATACTATGTCGTCCGGTACGATACCTGCGGTGGCGGCAGCCATCGTTAGGTAATCTGTAAATTCCAGTGAGTCAAGATTTTCCATGGAAAGGTTAACAGCTACTCGCAGAGCCAAGCCCGCATCTCGCCAAATCTTTGTTTGAGAGAATGCGTCACTGATGACCTCTCTTGTCAAATCGTTAATCAACCCATTATCTTCCGCCACACCAATAAATTGATCTGGAAACACCAGTCCATATTGGGGGTGACGCCAGCGTACCAGCGTCTCGACGCCCATTACCTTGCCACTGGCAACATCTACTTTGGGCTGGTAGTAATTCACCAGTTGATGATTAACAATGGCTGCACGTACATCGTCGGCATCATAAATTTTCTTTACGACCTGTGGACTTACATAACAGGAAGGCTTCCAGCTATCGATTAGGGTGGACAGATTTTGTGGATTAACGGGTTTTTGCAAGGAGCCAAGCAGCGGTATGTTGTGCGCCCTCACCAGTCTTTCTGCGGTTTGCAACATACGAGAATCTTCGCCGCTCACCAGAATAATACTGCCAGAATAAGATTTTTCAGCCAAGTGTCGTACGACCTCTATGCCGTCCATTTCTGGCATATTGAGATCGAGCAGGATTAAATTCGTTTGACTACTGGCACTGTCTAACGATGCTAAGGCCTTTTTCCCGTTGTCATGGGTTGTCAGCTGATTAAATCCCAAGTTAGTCAGCATATGTTTAAGCAGTTTGAGCATAAAGCATTCATCATCGAGGATCATAATGTTGAGTGGCGAACTATTAATCACAATTACTTCCTTATTATATTTTTATATTTAATTTTAGTCGCTTATAACCTATCTAAATATATTTTCACGGCGGCCATTTCTACCTCAAAACGGCGTTTTAATACGGTTAGGGCCTCAAGCTGACTGGCCTTAGCCGCCAGTTCTATTTCTTTGCATAATTCGCCTAAAACTAGTGCCCCTACAGCGCGGGCTGATGATTTTAGTTTGTGCGCCTCAGCTTGAGCTCGCAGTGCCTCACCGTTGGCACAAGCGGTGGTTAACTCTGCGGCAATCTGCGTTGCGCTATCATTAAAATGCTGCAGAAAGTCGCTTATTATCACAGGATCGTCGCCTACCAGCGCCGCAAGTACGCTTACATCAACGGGTTTTGCTGCGGCAAGCGGCAGCCATTTTTCTAAGATGACCCTCAGACTTTCCAATGGTACTGGCTTGCTAATGTAATCATCCATACCAACATCGCGACGGTGTTGTGCTTCACCTTTCAGTGCGTTAGCGGTGATAGCGATGATTGGAAGATGACGGCGGCCATTTTCTTCGGCGCGGATGGCGGCGGTCAGTTCATAGCCATCCATCCTCGGCATGTGTAAATCAGTTAACAGCAGGGCATAATCGCCGCTGTGCGAACGGGCCAATGCTTCAAGGCCATTACTCGTAATATCAGCGGTAAAGCCAAGCAAGGCAAGCTGCTGCACAATCACCTTCTGGTTGATTTGGTTATCTTCTGCTACCAGAATCAATCTGCCTTGCGCTAGCGCGTCGCTACGCAAAGGTGCCACGAATGATTGCTCACCTTTGCCTGCATGCAGCCTTTCTACTTCCGGCTGCGCCAGCCCGGCAGCAATGGCTACCGCTTGCAGCACGGTCTGCCGCATCAGGACATTACCATCCACAGAAACGCTTAAATTGACATCTTGCCAACGCGGGTATCGACGTGTACCTCGGCCGATGATGACAAAACGAATCGTCTGTTCTGGCCGGGCACTTGCTATGAGTCGGAGTTCCGCCGACGATGGAGGCCTATTGCTGGCGTCAACCAGCCATACCGACGGTCCAGATGTCGTCGTAATGACCTGCTTCTTTGCTACCGCCAAGCTGGGTGACTGATCAACCACTGCACCAGCGGCCCTCAGATAAGCCGCCAGATGATCAGCCAGCCCCTCTGCGTTACCTATCACTAAGCAGCAAAGCCCAGTGAATCGATCGGGGGTTATTCCCGTTGAAGCCTCTCGTTGGGGTTGTGCTAGATCTACGTCATTGCTGGCCTTCAGAGGCAAGCGCACACTGAAAGTAGATCCTTGATTCAGTGTACTCTGCACGGTAATTTCACCGCCCATCAATTGCACTAAATTATGGGCGATAGTGAGGCCTAACCCGGTGCCACCGAAGCGTCGTGTCGTGGTGACATTTGCTTGGTAAAATGGCATGAACAATGCCGATAGGGCGGACTCATTCATGCCGATACCGTTATCAATCACGCGGATCTCCAACATGGTAGTGTCTGTCATCAGGGCCTGTATCGAAACGCGGCCGGGGTGATGCGACCTGCTGGAAAACTTGATGGCATTATTGGTCAGATTAATTAAAATCTGGCGCAGACGATTGGCATCGCCTAGGGTGATGTCAGGAATCGCGGGATCAGTAAACAGTGTCAGTTCTACCTTTTTGTTCTCAGCCAAATGAGCCAGCATAAAGCAAGCCTTCTCTACTATTTCGGCTACCGCCATGGGTTCATGCTCAATGTCCAGTTTGCCGGCTTCAATTTTAGAAAAATCGAGAATATCTTCGATGATCGACAGCAATGAAAACGCAGAATCACGGATGGTATCAACCATGTCTGCTTGAAATCCCTTGAGGCTGCTTTGTTGCAGCACATCCACCATACCAATCACGCCGTTCATGGGGGTACGGATTTCGTGGCTCATGGCCGCGAGGAATTGTGACTTGGCCAGATTAGCCTTTTCCGCCTCGGTCTTGGCAACCATTAGCGCCTCCTTAGCCCGTTTTCGCTCGGTGATATCACGAACAACACCCGTGAAAAGTTTCTTTTTACCCAGAAGTACTTTACTCACTCCTAATTCCATTGGGAAGATACTACCATCCTTGCGTTTCCCCTCAAACTCGCGGTTAATACCAATTATTTTCGACTCATCTTTGGCATCATGATGCTTAATGTAACCGTCATGCTGACTACGATAAGGTTCGGGCATCAGCATCTTGATGTTATGCCCAACCACTTCAGCAGCGCTATAGCCAAAAATGTGCTCGGTTGCTGGGTTGATGCTCTCTACAATGCCGTCTTCATTCATGGTGATGATGCCGTCCACTACCGTGTTGAGGATAGCTTTGATCCGGGCAGCACTATCCTGTAGCTTTTCTGAAGCTAACTTTTTTTCGGTGATATCCTGATGCGTTCCAGACATCAATAATCGCTTGCCATCAGGCGTCGATGTTGTTATTTTTCCCCGACCTAACGCCCATACCCAGTGTCCATCTTTATGTCGCATGCGTACTTCGCATTCGTAATAAGCTAACTCGCCTGAGAAGTGCTGTTGTAAACGTTTTATCGAGAGCTTTGCGTCGTCTGGGTGTAAAAAATTTAGCCATGTGGCAATAGAAACAGGTTCAAGCTCGCTCAGTTCATAACCAATGATTCGGGCCCAATGGTCATTAAAGAATACTTCACCGGTCTGAAAATTCCATTCCCAAGTGCCGGCATTTGTTCCATCAATGATGTCACTTAAGCGTTGTCGCTCAACGCTCAATTCTTTATTTATATAGCGTGCCGTATTGATAGCACGTTCTCGGCCTGACACAAGGAACCAAATCAATAATGTGAAAAGGACGCTTAGGATTATCCCAATACCTGCCACTAAATTTGGACTAACAGCCTTAACGCGTGAGGTCATTAACACTAAAGGGCGGATTCGAACAGTCCATGGATGGTCGGCAATATGTAAGACATGAGTAGCTTCAAGCGCGTTATTAGTCGTGACATTAAGGCCACTAGAATCATACAGTAATGCTTCATTCGACATAATTTCACCATCGAATATACGAATGTCCATATCATTAGCCCGTTCACCAAAGAGCCCATCCATAAGATCATTCATTCGAAAAGGTGAATATACCCAGCCCAGAATATGCGCTTGCCGTTCTGTGAGGGTTTTGTGCTTAGTGCCGTTCTGATAGATAGGGAGATACATCAAAAATCCCGCTTGATCTTGCTCGCCAGTCTCCTGTACCAGCTTTATCTTGCCTGACAGCTGAGGCAGCCCCGTATCAGTGGCTTTTTGCATGGCGGCATGTCGCACTGGCTCGCTGAACATATCATAGCCAAAAGCCCGCAGATTACGATCAATCAATGGCTCCAGGTAGACGATAGCGGTGGAAAAATCACCCTGCGCCTCGGGCCAAACAGTGTATTCAGGGAACCCTTGGCTACGAATGGATGCAATGTGCTGAGTTATTGTCGCTGATGGTATAATGAGGGATAATCCTACACCTTGTATGCCAGGGTAGTTCTTAGTTAAATTGAGCGTTGCAATATATTTTTTGAATTCATTACGTTCGATACTGTTTGAGGCGATGAATAAACCACTCGCCCCATACAACACCTGCTGATAAATACGCATGCGATTATTGATAAGGCTGATGGCATCGCGTACACGAAAATCAAAATAGGTCTGCGTATTTTTTTTGAGTTCAATCTTGGCGGTATCGAATGCCACATAGGTCATGAAAAACGTGACCAACAGCGTTAACAACGGCATCGCCACAGCTAAATTGAAGTGAAAATATTTAGTAATTGTCATTACAGTTTTATCATTTATGAGTGGGCCTCACTTAAAATAAGGCAACAGTATTAGGGATATAAGTACCCGCAATAGTATCATTCGATACAGCAGTTCTAGCAGCTTTAATTATTGAAAGTATTATGCTGAAAGCGAGACAAGATTTCTGCGGTGACTCCAACTTCAAGCCTGGCCAGAATTAATTAACTTCCTCTTGTGACCTTATTTATTGAAAAAGTGAGTGACGCACTCAAATCTATCAACCCCAATGCGCGCCTGACCCGATGTCAAAATTCTGGCCTCAGTATTTCTTATCGGCCTGATTATCACCGAAACGTTCAACTGGGCCGCGTTAGGTCGACGAAGTCTCAATGAAGCTAAACCCAGCCACTTATGTTGGGTATTTTATTGTTCAAAAAGCCCATGGCAGCGATAGTTGCAAGCCATTATTAAAAATATCATTAAATATTACGTTATCACTCACGGCAACATTGCCTTAGACGATAGTGATAAAAACGCAGCTTGCATCAAAGGGGCTCATAAAGTCAAGAATAAAGCCATGGGCGGTTATTTTAACGGTCAAGAACGGGTATTTATGGTGCTGTTCACCGAGTGGATTACCTTTTTGATTGGCTTTCGATTTTAAGTACCTTGCAAAATGAGTTTAAATTGAGTTTAACTTAGCCACCCATCATTTTTGGCGAATATTTTTCCACTGGTCTGGTCTTTAGTTATCTTTATTTACTTTCAGGTGATGAATGATGGCCAAGCCAAGAAAAACCATTGTGAGCTTAGATGACACGCCTTACTATCACTGCTGTTCACGTGTTGTGTGCAAAGCATTCTCGTGTGGCATTGATATCACAACAGGTGACAACTATGAGCATCGCCGAGAGTGGGTTGATTCTCGCATTATTGAGCTTGCGACCATCTTTGCAATTGATCTCTGTGCTTATGCAGTCATGAGTAATCACTTACATGTTGTCCTTAAAGTGAATGCTGATAAAGCTGAAAGCTGGTTAAATAAAGCAGTGTTTGATCAATGGCACAAAGGCTTTAAAGGGACGGTACTGACGAAAAGTTTGTTAAAGGTGAAGACCTCAATGCGTTTGATCTTGAAACCGTTCATGACTGCATTACCGAATATCGTCGACGTTTAATTGATATTAGCTGGTTTATGCGTTCACTCAGTGAGCCGATTGCCAGACAGGTCAGCTAAAGCTGTTCTCATTTATCCCTTATAAATGAGTGGGAAGGGCGCTTTAAATCTCAGGCATTACTTGATGAAGCCGCAATACTGGCTTGTATGGCGTATGTTGATTTAAACCCGATTCGCACCAAGATAGCGACAACCCCTGAAACCTCAGATTACACCAGCATTCAACGCCGAATTCACTCCGTTATAAAAGGTGAGCAACCAGAATGACTGCCATTCGTAGGCAGTGAGCACCGGAACATGTCTAACGGGTTAATGTTCAGTGTGAAGGATTACATTATGCTTGTTGAAGAGACCGGCCGAATCATACGAGAAGATAAGCGCGGAGCCATCAGTTCAAACAGTCAAGATATCCTCAATAGACTTAATATTCCTGCAGACAATTGGCTTAAAATCATGACCGAATTTGGTCATTTATTTAAAGGGGCGGTAGGTGCCATACGGCATTAACTGAATACTGTGAACATTTAGATTGAAAGCGGTGCCAAGGTGCAGCAAACTGCCAACGCTGGTTGTGTGCTTAAAGTTGAATTCTTCAATTATCGGTAACTCATCCCCGCCTGATTAAGATCAAGCCTGTTCTGCTGATTTAAAACGGCCATCTTCCTCATATTTTACCCTCTAAGCCCCATTTATTGAAAACGTTCAATTGGTATGTATAAATAGTCATAACATTTTATCTAAATGAATGCAGAAAGAGGCTATGTTATTGGTTAGAAAAATGGGTGGCATCGTTCTTGATGGGTGGCATCGTTCTTGATGGGTGGCATCGTTCTTGATGATTTTGTAAGGTGCAAAGGGGGATTGCGACTTGAAAATTTTTTACTCTTTATCCGTTGAGATAATCTCATTTGCGCTCGCTTTCTCCCGATACCAATAGTTGCGCAAAATTGGATGATTTTAGCCCTTGATTACGAGCGTGTCTTTGTTCATAATTCGGGACAAATAATGCTAATTAGCTTAACTTGCAAACATCTTATCGCTAGTTTTGACCTTGATATTTATGCTGTAAATAGCAATGTGCTCATTTATCGAGCATCGAGTAATGATCTTCTGGCGAGAAAAACACAGCTAAAAATCGTGTACAAAGAAGGTTCGAATTTATGAGGTTATCTTCCCTGGAAAAACATATTCAAGCGCTAAATCTCTATCTTAATTTCCATAAGGTTTGCTGGTGGATTATTGATATTGAAAACTCGCCCGGTCTATTTTATTGCAATCAGTATATGGAGGATGTTTTTAACCTTGATAAATCTTTACCCTATCACTCTGTTTCTGACACTTGCCCAATCGCTGGCGATTATCTTAAAAATGTTGAGCTAAAATCATCTCAGCAGGCGAAATTAATATTCGCTGAATATCAGGCCTTACTCAGTCAAGAAACCGAAGAGTACAAAAATCAATTTCCCTATTCTGATCCAAGAACAAATATCACTTATTACTTTACAAGCCGAGCTAAGGTACTTGAACTGAACGATCAAGGTGAGGTCGCCATCATTTATGGCGTTATTGAAGATACCACCGCAATCGAACGCCAGCACCGAAGGACAAAAGCACGACATAAGATGTTCAAAAGATTAAGTGAAACCGATCCATTAACAGGGTTAGGTAATAAACGTTTTTTTATGAAATTACTCGATTTCAGCTTTGATAAAGCGCAACGAGATCAGACTGAGCTGGCGGTGTTAATGATAGATGTTGACTCTTTTAAGTTATATAACGACTCTTATGGTCACCTGAAGGGCGATCAATGCTTAAAGCAGGTTGCCGATGCCATTAAAAACGCCTTATCCAGAAAAACGGATATTGTTGCAAGATTTGGCGGAGAGGAATTTATTGTTTTTTTTACCGGGGCGAGTGCGCAGAAGACATTACAGTTAGCCGAGTTGATAAAAAATAATGTTGAGTTATGTCAAATTACGCATCCAAAATCAGCTGTCTCTGATTATGTTACGGTGAGTATTGGCGCTTATATAAAAATTCCATCGATCGAAGATTCTGCGGCAGAAACATTCATTAAAAATGCTGATAAAAACTTATATAAGGCGAAATCATTGGGACGTAACAAAGCCGTTATTAATGAATAAAGTCTGTCATATCACCCTTGTAAATTAAAAAATACAATGTCATTTTGAGATCTATCAATGTGATTTTATTCCTCAAATTATCAAGGTACCGTAATCTACTCAAGCTTTTCTTTATTTAAGAACACTGTGTAATAACCTGTATATCGAGTGGTAACGGTGTGCTAAATTTCGGTTCCTTTTTTGTACTAAATAAAGAGTTTCTTCCACTTTTTTTGCCGTTTTAACAATATAAAGACTCTTTTTTTGCGAGAAGTTTTCTACTGCACTTTCTGGCAGTACCGTAAACCCAAGCCCTTTAGCAACGGGAAGTAATATTTGGTTAAGTTGATTGATATAGCTTGAGGTTGGTAACGCATTCAAATTTATATTCGCCAATTCTTTTTCCCCGCATAAATCAAAGTAAAGTGATAAGTAATGCATTGCATCAGGATGATCAATTAACCCACAGTTAAACAGCAACTCGGAGGTGATTTTTTTATTCTGATATGCCTTTGGCAGCAGCAAACATAAGGTTTCGCGACCAATGATTTCACTTTGATAAAAGCTACCATTTGGAATGTGGGTGACTATGCCCAAGTCGATATTACCGGATTGCACTTCACTTAATATTTTTTGATTGGGCGCCGCTTCAAGATGAATACTCAAATCCGGATATCGTTGTTGTAATAATAAAAGTTTCGGATAGATAAGCAACGCCAAAGATCCTGAACAAGATAAAGTACATTGTCCTGAATAGGGATTATCAAAACTCAAATTTTCGATTAGCTTTGCTTCATCTTCAGCGAATTTTAGCGCGTATTCATAAACCATTTTTCCTTGTTCAGTGAGTTCAAACCCCTTCTTTTCACGCCTAATTAGAGAATGACTGCACGCATTTTCCAGCTTTTTTATATGCTGACTGACACCCGGCTGAGTCATATTCAGCTTTTCAGCCGTTTGAGTAAAGTGGCCAACTTCTATCAAGGTTTTAAATGTATTAAGCCAAAGAGGATTGATCATGATGAGGTCGACCTATGTTAATAACAAAAAATTATTGTAATAAGAATTAATGATAATTTCAAACATATGTTCGATCGGCGTATATTTCTCCTTATCGAAGAAAAAACATTAGGCGGCAACGTTATGCGTGAGTCGGGACAAGTTAAAGGCGGCGCAACGCATATTGCTTTTACTAGCCAGCCTGAGGGATACCAAATTGAGCTAATTCAAGCAAACTAATTCTCCAAGGAAAAAGATAATGACAAACTTACTATTTCAACCCTTACAATTAGGCAGTATTCGACTCAAAAATCGTATTGTTATGGCGCCAATGACGCGCGCTCGAGCCGATCAGCCGGGTAATGTGTCCCATAATATGATGGCTGAATACTATGCACAGCGTGCGACTGCAGGTCTTATTGTCACCGAAGGTACGCAGATATCGGCACTCGGCCAGGGCTACGCCTGGACTCCCGGTATTTATACACCTGAGCAAATTGATGGCTGGCGGAAAGTTACCGATGCTGTTCACCATAAAGGTGGCGTCATATTCGCTCAACTTTGGCATGTTGGACGTGTTTCTCACCCGGATAATACGGGAGGAGAACAGCCCATATCCTCTTCTGCAATAAAAGCTGAAAAGGTAAAAGTGTTTATCGATAACGGTACAGATCAGAATGGATTTGTTGACGTTGTCGAGCCGCGAGCAATGACAATAGAAGATATAAAGCAGGTAGTGGAAGAGTATCGTCAAGCTGCACTCAATGCGGTTGAGGCTGGATTTGACGGCATTGAACTGCATTCTGCAAATGGTTATTTGATCAATCAGTTTATTGATTCAGAAGCCAACAATCGAACCGATCAATACGGAGGTTCCATCGAAAATAGATTGCGCTTTTTGGGAGAGGTTGTTGGCGCTATGGTTGATGCGATAGGCGCTGACCGTGTTGGTGTACGTTTAGCGCCCTTTACATCTCTAAATGGTACCGTTGATGCCACGCCAATTGAGACATACACGGCAGCGGCGGTTTTACTTAATACACACAAGATTGTTTATCTTCATATTGCAGAAGTTGATTGGGATGATGCACCCGATACGCCGCAAGCATTTAAACAAGCCGTACGTGAAGCCTATCAAGGCGTTCTAATTTATGCCGGTCGCTATCATGCCGAGAAAGCTGAACAGGCTATTACTGAAGGCGTCGCCGATATGATTGCTTTCGGGCGATCCTTTGTGGCTAACCCGGATCTTCCAAAGCGTATTAAGGAAGGTTATCCATTAGCAGCGCACGATCCGGAGACTCTGTTTGGTGGTGCACAAAAGGGGCTGACTGATTACCCGGAATATAACCAGTAGGTTATAACCGCCAAGCATCGCCTAACATCTACTCTCTAAGAGCAACCCTGCACATATGCGAGATTGCTCTTAAACTTCTATGACCTAGTGTCTTCGGACTTAAGTTTGCATTATAAATTAACAACCTGACAAACCATAACCAATTGATAAAAGGCGTATAGACAATAACTTTTTCTATATGAACTTATGTCGGTTACCACTCACTTTTTCTCTGTGTAGCGCTGCCCTCTGTGGTAGTACAAAGAATGACCACGCACACTTGATCATGAAAATGAATGTTCGTATTTAAGTCCGAAGGCACTAGTTTAAATTTATTTATCAAAGACATACAGTGTTACAAAAGTTATAATAAAAGCAAGTTGTTGTGATTTCTTTTGAAATATTTCGTGACTGCCTGACAATCCCTAACAAGAGAAAACACTATGCGCGGAGAATTTCATCTATTACTGGCAACACTGCTTGCGGCTGTTGGATGGATTGCATCAAAATCAGTTGTTGTAGAGATGCCTGGTGATATTTTTATTGCTGCTAGATTTCTGATTGCCAGTCTTATTTTATTTCCTTTTTGCTACCGAAATGTGCTTAGTTTGAATACAAATCAAGTGATTTCAGCTTGCGCTGTTGGCCTTGTTTTAGCGCTCTCAATGCAGGTCTGGGTGTATGCTGTTTCTATCACTAACAGCCTTTCAGGGGGCGCTTTTATTATGAGTTTGGCCATGATAATTGCTCCCTTTACTTCATGGCTATTTTTTCAAACAAGACCCAATAAGGCCTTTTGGTTGGCATTACCGGTTGCCATAATCGGAATGATGCTGCTGACGCTGTCTAATGGTTGGCACGTTGAGAAAAGTCAGTGGTATTTTTTACTCGCTTCAGCATTAATTTCCGTCTATTTTGTGTTTAATAAAAAAGTGACAAAAGATGTTAAGCCGTTAGTCTCTATATGTTTACAACTATTCACCGTCGGGATCAGCAGTGCAATTTTTGTTTCCTTGACCCAGCACGCCCCCTACGAACTAAGTAACAGCGTTATAGGCTGGTTTATTGTGTCTACCATTGTCGCAACCTCACTGCGTTATTTACTTCAGGCAGTAGGGCAGTATTCAGTGAATATAGAAACCGCTTCATTGATTATGATTTTAGAGCCTATTTGGACATTAATACTCAGTATAACAATGTTGGGTGAGACAGTTGAGCCGCAAAAAATAATAGGTGCCAGTGTTATTTTCTTATCGTTATTTGTTTATACGAAGCTTTCAAGGCGATAGCCTGTTTTTATGAGGGGCGCTGATAAGTGAGAAATGAATATTAATTTGAAAAGGCAAAAGCCCATTTACTTTTAGTCTAATACTTTGATTTATCGACTTTTCCGAAAGTATGCTCTTTGCAAACTGGGTGTCTAACGCATCAATATTTTCATTACAGTGATTTTGAAAAGATTCCGGTGAAGTTACTGTGATATGACAGATTTGAATAATTTCATAGTGCTCACTTTGATTTATAACAGGTTCCGGTTAAGGGCTTCCTAGTGAGCGTAGCGAACGACTTCGTTAGGTGTCTTTAACTTCGATCCATGGCGCTAGTTTTCTCTCTAAATTACCAAAAATCTTAAAGTGACGGCGATGAAATTTAAGATCGGTTCTTGCTTTTTGTAGCCGCTCAGCAAGTAGGGCTGCACATGTGTTCTTTATTTCTATTTCTAAGCTGTCTGATTCAATACTTTCACCTAATAGGTGACAAACGGCCATAAACGGAGCCATGCTATCTTTTCGGAAGTATGCATGCTTACGCAGCAAATTGAGCTGTTCCATATTTGATGGCAGTTGGCATATAGTTTTTGTAAAATCCTGATCTCGGTGCTGAGCTAATAGCTCTGCCTGCACTTTCGAGATAAAAAATCTAAGCTTTAATGCTTCAAACATGAATGCTCCTGATGGGTACCTTGCTAGGCTGTAGATATTTTCATTTCCAGTCTTTGGGCTTGAAAATTACGGTAATTCATATTTATTTGATATTCAATGAATTGTTTTATTTTCAATAATAGACTGATTAAATTGAGTTATAGATCTATTTATTAAGCTTTTTCGGCAGAAGTAATTAGTTATTTAATTGACTATTACATTTCACTCCGGGCGAATAATAACCAGCAGATCACAGACTATTAGTGTAGTTGAGTTCATTTTTATAAAGCGTATGGGGTCAACTAGTGTTAGCTTTCAAGTCGCAAAAGAGGACCTTAGATATTCTGACTGTCATATGCTTTAGATTAATCAATTCCCTTTGATTTATTTTAATTAAATAATAATATTGAGGGGATATCTGGAAATCATTAGGTAATATCATGAGCCCAATTATTCATGTTCACACCTCCGTCTCTTGAAGCGGTTATTCGTCAATTTTTAATAATTGATATTGACCATGGTGTGGGCCGCCTATATATTCGACCTTTGCCTTAATGCGACTTCCGACGATCACGTGTTTAGTGTCTTGAAAGGTAAAACAAGTTATTTCCTGATCTTTTTCAGAAAAACAGGGCCCGTAAATGCACTCAACTTCTTCTATTTTTAGCTGCATTTCCGTCTTGCCATTAGCTTGTTTTTCTAACCGAATCACCCGGCCAACCAAGATTGATTCATTGGGTGCAGCACTTACGTTTGCCATAGATATTCCCGATAATGTAAAAAAAAGACATAGGCCTATAATCCAGCCTCGATATAACGGATTGACTTCAAGATCCAGGGTGAAAATAATCATATTGTTTTAAACAGCAGCAATATTAAATATCGATCATTTCGAGCATATTTATTCATCTTTTTCCAAAGTCGCTTTAATAGGATTTCAATTTTAGAACGCAACAAACCGCTTTAATAGGATCTCGTAATACCTACGAACTTTGCTGCTACGTAATTACTCATGCTGCTTTTAACGCTGCTGAAAAGGGTGATTTTCATCTTTTTTGGCGAGTAGGCCGCCTGCTTTATTCATTCATCAGACTTGTTTTCTACGTGTTTCTCCATGACTTTTGTCTTTGGAAAATTTTCGGGCTCTAGAGCGGTAGCTGCAGAGCCCGATAATTAAAACTGCCTTTCAGACAAGGACGTTATAGCCCCCAGCGGAGAAGGTAATCCATCTACTGCGTTATATAACCTCAACTTTTGGGCGCAGGAGCATCATCAAAGCTGTCCGATGAGCTTATCTCTGCTAAGTCAGGACTGGGGACTTCGGCATGTCCTATTTGCGACATGCCATCACCCTCCGGTTCAGGATCATCATTAAAGTTGCCCGATGAGTTTACCTCGGCCATATTAGGGCTTGGGGCTTCGCCATATCCCATTTGTGAAATGTCAGCACTTTCTGGTTCAGGAGCTGCATCAAAGCTATCCGATGAGCTTATCTCTGTCATATCAGGGCTTGGAGCTTCGCCATATCCTATTTTTGGAATGTCAGCACCTTCCGGTGCAGGAGCCCCATCAAAGTTATCCGATGAGCTTATCTCTGTCATATCAGGACTTGGAGTATCTACTTCAGCCGCTTGCTCAATGCTTAAACCTCCAGCACTTCCGCCGGTTTCATTTATATTAATATTGATGGTTTGTGCCATTACAATCTCCTAGTTAAGGTAAAGGATAGTAATTTGGCTGGTGCTATCCTCAATCGTTCCAGAAACTGTTTTGCCACTGGCTTTGGCGGCATTCAGCATCATAAATAGATTAGTAGAACCATCATTAGTGCTTGTTTTTATTTTTCTCCAGCCAATCGTGGCGAGATAACCCCAGCAATTTTGAGAATTAGGTGATGCGAAAGTACGTGTTACAGCCTTGTTTGAAAAATTCATTTGATCTCTCCTAGTTCATATAAGCGATATAAATTTTACTGCTATCAATTTGCACTGAAACTTTCCTGTTGAATGCTTGTGCATAGACCAGCAATATAAATACATTGGTAACACCATCGGTTGATAGACCGTCTATTTTACGCCAGCCGGAACCGGCAATGTATGCCCAGGCATTTTTGCTGTGGTAAGTCGCATAGGTTTTGCTAACGGTCACATTATTCTTCCAAACCTTAGCCGTAGCACCACCAACATTGACATTAGCTGTCACGTTGTCACCGGACTTAGTGATATTGGTTACCGCTATCTTGGAGTCTGCGCCAGCGTAACTTTTGCTGCTTGGCGAAGTACTATTAGTGAATGAATTGTTAGCAGTGCTAGGGTAAGCATCACCAACATTTCCGCTATTAATGTTTAAGTTTAGCTCCCTCAGTCCATCACATTGTTCTATGTCTACCAGATAATGGTTCTCGTCGGTGTTATTGATTTTATTGTCATCAATATGCTCAATAATCAGTCCTTCACCGGGCAAATGCAGATCAAAGCCGCGCTTTTTTCGGTTACTGAGCAAAAAATACTCTTTACTGCCTGCACTACCAATAGGCAATTTATAAGCTTGGGCATGATCTGCATAAGGTTGCAGATTGATCGCCTGATCGGCAGAAAAAATAACCGTTGGCGTGATCCAGCCCGCTTTTTCTTTACACCAGGCAGTAGGGTGAGCAGGGGTCTCGCCATTATTATTCCAGCTACCTCCGGCCATGAGATCCCAGCGTCCGGTACCTCGACTGGAGTAGTCAGTATCATATAAGTCAGGCCACCCCATTAGCAGATGCCCAAGCTCGTGTGCCATTACGCCTACTTTGCCATTCTCCGGTGCCATGAAATAACGATCAACGATCACCCCATCGACCGACTTTGGCGCTATGCTCCATTTATGTGACCAGAAGTCACTCTTGTTACCAGATTGCTCGCCACCGATGCCGGCGCAGATAATTACTAACGACTCAACTTTCCCATCGCCGGAATTGTCATAATTGGCAAAGTTGACGTGGGATGCCGCTAAGTCAATGACGTCCTCAACCAGTTTTTGTGCGTTTTTCGGGTAGCTGCCGAAGCCAAAGTCATTATTGGTATAATAACTTTTTGTCTTGGGTGCACGAAACCAATCTTTAGTTGCGCCGCTGCCTGCTACTTCACCTTGTACATCCAGGTTGTTATAGGAAACCTCGCGGTAGTAATCCCGCATACTTTTTTTACCTAATGAAAACATGAGATCATTAAAGTGACTTTTTGGTTCGATGGCTTTTTTGTCAGAGAAGTCCACTAATAAAACCAGCGCTTTACGCACGCCTTTTACAGAAGCAGACTCTAGCGAATTGTTGTGTGAACGGGTTTTTGCCGGACGCCCGGTGATCAAGGTAAATGTTCGCATGTCGAGTAAATCGACCTGATCTACACCAAGAAGACTTCCCTTTAGGAATGCACGCTTAGACTCGTCTATTTTGTTGTGCAGATCCGGAGAGGGGGGCATTATGCATAAGTCATTACACATAGTGATATATCCTTATCAATCAAAATCAACCAATAACTTTTATTAAAATCAGGCATTAAAATCGTTACAGCCTACAAGTAACTTTTTGTAATACACTTTTTTAAAGAAGTCGCCATTATATTGAAAGGGCTTATAAGCTAACAGCTTACAGACGGCACTGTGCACAAAAACACATGCCACCTATTTAAATTAATCAGCACAACATCTACTTCTCGTGTGAAATAATCTTTACTGTGACGCTTTTTCTGCCAAAAACTTAATCAATATTTAATCAACTATAGTTCAATTAATTGTTAATGAAAAAAATTAAATACAGTGGTATTCACAAAAAACTATGATCTTAATTCAATGCCGAGCACTTACGCATTTTTTAATAACACTTGAATGATCATGCACTTCTTGGATTATTTCGCCCCAAACCAACGTTGAAATTTGAAAACATGTATGCTGTTCGGCTCAGCGTGTTAATTTCAAATTTGCAAATTTTATATATTTCATTAAAAATCAAGAACTTGGCTTTTTTGCACTTGTGTTAAAGACACGGTAGCCTGCTTTTTTCGAAACACTCATGTAAATAAAAAGCAGGCTACCGTGTCTGCGTAAGGTAAACAGTAATGATAAAGTCATTTCGTAAAACCCTGCTTGTTAGTGCCGTTATATTAGCTTCTGGTTTGGCTACCACGACGCAAAGTCATGCAGCGGTCAGTATTATTCAAGGCAAGACTATTATCCCCGCCGGTAACGCAACTTCTGATCAAGACTTAACCGTCAGGAATGACAAGTTAGCCTTTTCGTTAGCGATCGGTTCCGCGCCTCCTTGGGGTGTAGCGCGCGGTTGTATTGTTGATATTGCGAATGTTAAAAAAGATGGATCCTTAAGCAATGATCGTGTCGCCTTTGCAGATTTTATTCCGAATAACTGGTCAAGCTGGCCGAACACTTATCAAAACGTTGAGATAATTAAAGACAGTAAGGATGAGGCGATAGTTAAGGTTACCCGTGATTTTGGTAAGGTTATTATTAGTACTGTTTATAGCCTGGCATCCGATTCTGATCTCATTCATGTTAAAACCACCATGACCAACGAAGGTGAAGCAGTCGCTGATATGTTATCCGGTTATACATTGTGGCCGGATGGTGGTTATAAGTTTGCCGTGCCGGGTTATGCGGGTAAAGATGAAGCGCTGCTTGATAATCCTATCGCAGACCGTTTTGTTGGCTATGACGCTGATTGGGCAATTGCATTGCATGCGCCGTATATGACAGAACTGAAATACAAATCTCGGGATCTATATACAAAACATAGCCTGAAAAAGTCACAATCAATGACCTTTGAAGGTGACTATCAGGTACTGGCCAGCGGCGACCTTTCACCGGTGGTGAAGGCTGAGATTGAGCGTAAAAATCTGCAGGCCGGAACATTGACGGGCAGCGTAAAAACTAAAAATGGTCAATCTGTCGATCAGCCAGCGGTAGTCGTGCTTAAAGATGATGTGCCGTACATTTGGGTAATAGGTAAGAATGGTCAGTATAATTTTGATCTGCCCGTGGGAGATTACCAGGTATATGCAGCGGGTAAAGGTTATTCAGACAGTACAAAGCATAATATCAGTATCAAAAATAATGAGTCACAAACGCTTTCATTTGCTGATCTTCTGGTTCCGGGTAAAGTTAATATTCAGGTAACGGATGCGCAAACAAGGTCTGCATTAGACGCTAAAATTCAGATTGAAAAGGGTAATAAACCGCTGATTGAATTTTTTGGCGCGAAAACATTCTTCACCGGGTTAGACAGTGTCGGTCAGGCCAAATTTACATTGGCTCCCGGCGATTATCAGCTTAAAGTTTCTGCGGGTGATAATTTTTTAGCTAAACCTGTATTGCTTGATGCCAGCATTGTGCCCAATAAAACAACTAATCTGACCAGCGCAATCCCGGTCAGTACCTATCCAACGCAACAAGGCTGGTACGCGGGTGATCTGCATCATCATGCCGATGTGTTGGAAGGGTCGACATCACCTGAGTATCTGGTACGTTCACAGCTGGCAGCGGGTCTTAGTGTTACTTTTGTGAGTGACCATGACTCAACAAAAAACAATGCGGCTATTAAAGCGCTATCGGATAAGCGTGGTGTACCCTTTATTCCATCGATAGAAATCTCAGCATCGTGGGGGCATTTTAATGTCTTCCCTGTTGAGGTTGGTGCGCAGTTATCGGTGGATCCCGGTGTGGATGATATCCACAGCATTATTAAAGATGCCCGCTTTATGGGTGCAACTGCAGTCGCTTCTAACCATCCCTATATTCCTTATGGTTATCTGAGCAGCCTGGAAAAAAATACGGCACCCGGCGGCTTTAATCCAAGCATTGATCTGATCGAGATAAATGCGGTAGTGGACTATAAAAAAGCGATTAATAAAGCACGTCAGCTATGGTCTGAAGGTTTACCTTATTACTATACTGCCGGTTCTGACACCCATGATGTCTGGAATCAAACAACCGGTCTTAACCGTATGTTTGTCTATACAGGAAGTAAACCAAACGCTAAAGCATTTGCTCAGGCAATGAAAAATGGCCGCGCTTATGTGTCCTTTGGTCCTGTCATATACCCACAAGACGTTATGTTTGGCGACACCCTAAAGCTGGCTAAAAATCAGCCGCAATCAATCGATTTTGATCTGCTGTCGGTCAATGGGCTTAAGTCGGTGCAGTTAATCGGCAATGAGGGTGTGATCAGTGAGCAGACGTTATCGGGCGAGAAGGCATCGGTCGTATTTGATCTTCCACAAAAATCAGGCTGGGTAAGTTTAGTCGTAGAAGATAAGCAAGAACAGAAAGCTTTCTCAAATCCAATATGGCTAAAAACCGTCGATAAAGCACAATTCTGATGGTTCAGCTGCATTCGAATAGTTTTAAAGCGCGCTAAAGAGAGAATTGAAGTATTCTGAACAGGATAAAAAACGGGGTTTATGTGCGAACATAACCCCGTTTTTCGATCTTTTTAGCCTGTTTAAGGCGATTATTATATTAACTACTAACGGTTTTCCCTTTTTTTTAGCAGAGCAGATGTGCAGCGTCCAGATCTGTCCCGCTATTTGCCGATCCTACGGCGCAGCGATCAGCCTCATAGGAATTAGTGCTCAAAAATCAGAGCAGATCGAAACGATCAGCGTTCATCACCTTAGTCCATGCAGTTACAAAGTCTCGCACAAACTTTTCCTTGTTGTCATCCTGTGCATACACTTCGGCATAGGCGCGCAGAATCGAATTCGAACCAAAGACTAAATCAACCCGTGTTGCCGTCCATTTGACCTTATCTGTTTTACGGTCGCGGATTTCATAGAGATTATTGTCGGTCGGTTTCCAGGTGTAATTCATGTCCGTCAGGTTGACGAAGAAGTCGTTGGTCAGTGCTCCTTCATGCTCGGTCAATACACCGTGTTTAGTGCCTCCGTGGTTGGTAGCAATCACCCGCATTCCGCCAATGAGTACCGTCATCTCATGAGCGGTTAGGCCCATTAATTGCGTACGGTCAAGCATCAGCTCTTCAGCGCTAACAATGTAGTCCTGCTTGAGCCAGTTGCGATAGGCGTCATGTAGGGGCTCTAGTACGTCAAAAGAATCTTCATCGGTTACTTCAGTGGTTGCATCTCCGCGTCCCGAGGAGAAGGGTACCGTCACATTAAAGCCAGCGGCTTTTGCTGCCTGCTCAACACCGACGTTACCTGCCAGCACAATCATATCAGCGACACTTACCTCACTTTCGGCCGCAATCTTTTCAAGCACCGTCAGCACTTTACCGAGACGCGCAGGCTCGTTACCTTGCCAGTCTTTTTGCGGAGCAAGGCGAATACGTGCGCCATTGGCACCACCGCGTTTGTCGGAACCACGGAAGGTTCTGGCACTGTCCCATGCCGTAGATACCATTTCACTTATGCTCAGACTACTGGCTGCTATTTTATCTTTCACCGCCTGAATATCATAATCAGTGCTTCCTGCGGGCACCGGATCCTGCCAGATCAATTCTTCTTGCGGCACATCGGGACCGAGATAACGGACTTTTGGCCCCATATCACGGTGGGTCAGTTTAAACCATGCGCGGGCGAAAACTTCGGAGAAATATTCAAAGTCATTGTAGAAACGCTCTGATATTTTTCTATATTCAGGATCCATCTTCATCGCCATGTCGGCATCGGTCATGATTGGATTGTTGCTAATCGAGGCGTCTTCAACATCGACGGGCCTGTCTTCTTCCTTAATGTTGATAGGTTCCCATTGCCATGCACCGGCGGGGCTCTTTTTCAGTTCCCACTCATAATTTAGTAACAATTGAAAGTAACCGTTGTCCCACTGGGTAGGATTTGTTGTCCATGCGCCTTCAATGCCACTGGATACAGTATCGCGGCCAATGCCGCGTTTGGTCTTATTTAACCAGCCAAAGCCCTGATCCTCAATAGCCGCACCTTCAGGCTCCGAACCAAGTAGCGCGGCATCACCATTGCCATGACATTTGCCCACCGTGTGACCACCTGCGGTCAGCGCGACGGTTTCCTCATCGTTCATCGCCATTCTCTCAAAGGTGACTCGAATATCATTCGCGGTCTTAAGCGGATCGGGATTACCGTCCACACCTTCGGGGTTAACGTAAATCAATCCCATCATCACCGCGGCCAGCGGGTTCTCCAGATCACGCTCACCGGAATAGCGGCTGCCTTCGCTGCCGCTGGGCGCAAGCCACTCTTTTTCCGCACCCCAGTAGGTGTCCTTTTCCGGATGCCAGATATCTTCACGCCCAAAGGCAAAACCAAAGGTTTTTAAGCCCATCGATTCATAAGCGATAGTACCCGCATAGGCAATCAAATCGGCCCAGCTGAGCTTATTGCCGTATTTTTTCTTGATTGGCCAGAGCAGGCGTCGTGCCTTATCAAGATTGACGTTGTCCGGCCAGGAGTTGATTGGCGCAAAGCGCTGGTTGCCGGTGCCGGCACCCCCTCGTCCATCGGCGATACGATAGGTTCCCGCCGCGTGCCAGGACATGCGGATCATAAGACCACCGTAGTGCCCCCAGTCCGCCAGCCACCAGTCCTGGCTCTCGGTCATGAGTGCGTGCATATCTTTCTTGAGCGCGGTGATATCAAGCTTTTTGACCATTGTCCGATAGTTAAAGTCCGGTCCCATGGGATTGGTCTTGCTATCCTGTTGATGCAGAATGTCGAGGTTCAGTGCCTTCGGCCACCATGCCACGTTCGACATGCTGCTCTCGGTTGCACCGCCGTGCATAACGGGACATTTACCGCCAGTGTTTGTCGCATTTTTGTTCATATTCATTTTCCTCTGGTGAGATGACATACATGAATCTTAATTAACAGCACAACATAATCACCCAAAGTAAGCACTTTAGATGACACCCCATTTTTTCAAAACATGCTTTGGTAGCAATCTACAAGTATGCTAATTTTTGGTGCCTCAATTTGAAAATACTCTAATGATAACGTTGCCGGCCATGTCGTTTATTAAATCCTTTGTACAACCAGTGTAAACGCAGCTGCTGAATTTCGCCGTTTTGCCAAAAAAATAGGCAATAAAACATTAAGCACAGGTAGCCAAAAAGGAAGTTATCTCAACGGGCAGTGCAGAACAAAATTAATCAGAATATTTATCAATTATACAAATGATTACCGATCACCCTGTTTCACTTTTTTGGCTCTATACAGAACTTTATACGTTAGTCGTGCGCTTACGGATCTCTACGGAGGGCTATTTTATAGTATTTAACGCTATGATAATTAGGGGGCTTTAGGTTGATAACCTTTCATTTTTTTAAAACATGGACTGATAAGTTGATTTTAGAGAATCAAAAGTGGAAGTTTTTCTTCGACGTGCCTCAAATCGGGAAAACTCAAGCTATCGCCACGCTTGAGTTTTCCCGATAGCCAAGTTAAGTTAGTCGCTTATTTTTAGTGTGTAACGCTTAGGAGGCGTTAGCGACTTAGCTTTCCAGATCGTAAATAGGCGCAAACTGATTTTGAATGAATTAAACCTAAACCTGATTCTTCGATTCAAGGCAAGGGAATAATACAGCGCGGTTTCTACATATTATGGACTTTCTTTACTATGCCATTTTGCTTCTGAACCTCTCGAATGAAAGATACAATTCCGGCCATGTCTGAGAATCCAATCTCAGGTTGTGCCGGCATATTTCCGTATGGCCAATGGTGTTGCTGAACACCCTTAGTTACCGCTCTGGAAAAAGCGCCATTACCATGGTGACCAGGGTTATAAATATCATGAATTAACGGTGGCCCTGCGTGTGTTCCTTCACCGTCGATGCCGTGGCAGGCGCCACAGTTTTGATTGAAAATCGTCTGACCTGCTGCCGCACGCGGTGACAATTCCCCTACTTTTACATCAACATGACCCTTAAAATGATCAGCCCATAGCGGTGAAGCACTCAAGGTGGAGATAAGCGCTAATAAAACAACTTTGTTCATGATTTTTCCCTATCTTTTGATTATTGAATGTCAGTCAAAGCGAATCTTTCGTTAATTAAATTTTTTGAACGGCAGGCGTCTGCGCCGTCGTTTATTAATTTAGCACTGTTGATTCTTCAATGGTGTTCACTCGTCACACCTTATGTCATAACGCTCCAAGTTAAAAGTGATACAAAGGCAGCAATCACATAATACCCCAAAAATACCGTACTGCTCGTGAATTTGGCACATTAGGGCTATATCAAAAAGAAAAAGTGCAGATCAAGCGCTTATAAAATCAGGAGAAAAAAGCCGAATTCCTATTCTAATGACGAAAATTTCGAGGGTCTTTACAATGTTGCCACTGCGGTTTGAGGAGTGAAAAAAGGGCGCCTATGTTAATATATATCAGCGCAGGACTGCTCGATGCTATGGTCTTAACGCTTTTAGTCGTCGTTCCAGTGATTGCTATGTGCCGTAATTTATTGAAATATTGTTAATACAGACATAAAGAAAGCATCCGTCGTCAACATAACGCGCGAAATGTTAATAGTGTGTTTTATTATGTTACAGTCATGCCTTTAACATGACTCATTTTTGGTCAATGAGGTCTTTATCTGAGCGTTTAGGATTAACGGCTGGGAAAATTTTGGCAACAGCTGCTATGCAGGAGGCAAAAAATACTCAGCTACAATGGATTGTACGATGATGAATTTTTTTAACTTAAAGAGCAATGGAATAAAAATGAAAATATTTAAAATGATAGCCATATTAAGTTTTCTTGTCGTCAGTAATTTGGCGATAGCCCATTCACATCTGAAAAATTCATTTCCTAAAGAGGGTGAGCAGTTAAATCAATCTCCTGAAGATTTTACCCTTGAATTTACTGCACAAGTTAAACTGGTCAGATTGCAGCTGACAGATCAATCAGGGAATTCAATTAAACTTAACGCTAAACCAAGCAAAGACTTTAAAGCTGCATTTAGTATCGCATTGCCTGTACTTGAGACGGGTAGTTATAAGGTTAAGTGGCTGGCGATGGGAAAAGATGCTCATAAACTGCAAGGAGACATTTCCTTCAAGGTTAAGGACGCCGGTATGGCAACAACACCTGCTATTTCAGATGCTGACAATGAGACTTAGTTAGGGTGCCTATGATGGAAATTACTCTTTGGGATTATAGCAATATAATATCCAAGTGGTTGATATATAATGGGATAGCCGCAGCGATTGGCGGCCCTTTTATTGCCGCTTTAATAAATACCAGCGTTAATAAAAAGTCGCTTCTTAATTATATTGCCATAGGCAGTGTGTTAGGTTTTGCCGCGGTCATTATAAACTTTTTTATTCAGGTTGGAGCCTTTTCTGAAACTGGCTTATCAGGTATGTTTGATACTGGATTGATAAGCTTTCTTTGGCAAAGTACGGTGGGTGATTCTGTTTTATGGCGTTTGCTCGCCTTTAGCATTTTAGGCTTTGCATTATTGTGGGACAATCTTAATGCAAAATACGGAACCTTTAGCTTCAAAGATGCAACTTTCACCTTTTTATATGTGGCGGCTATTGTTAGCTTTGCATATTCATTTACCTTTATAGGCCACAGTGCCGTGACAGGTGGCGTCGCAAAGTGGTTGCTGGCTTTTCATATTATCACTGTGTCTTGGTGGGTAGGTGCACTATACCCTTTATGGCTTAGTTGCAAATTATTGCAGCCACCTGCGCTGTATAAGTTGATGTGCTTATTTGGTCAAATTGCGATGTTTATGGTGGGCATTTTAATCGCTTGTGGCATAGGTTTGTTATATTTATTTTTAGCAAATCCACTGGCGTTATTGACCACAACTTATGGTCTGGCCATGCTCCTAAAACTGATTTTTGTCGGTAGTATTTTGTTAATTGCCGCTTACCATAAATTTCGACTTGTAGAAGAAATACAACAAGAAACAGGTATCAAAAAACTACAAAAATCAATAAAGAATGAAATGTTAATGGCAGTGGTGATCTTAGCTGTTACCGCTGTGTTATCGTCGATTTTAGGGCCCGAATAGCTTCAATGTCGAGCGGCAGTAAAACTAAAGATTGTCCCGGCTAGTGCCGAATTAACTTTTCAGGTTGTAAAGGGGCACAAACCGATTTTTAATGAGTGGGAAAAACCTTATGATTAAGCTTATGGCTTGGCTAATCTTACCGGAGTGAGGGACTTTAGGCAGTAGATAGACCCTTGCTGCTGCATCTTCAGAAACATCGGTACACAGTTTAATATCGCTGTGGTTAATAACGTCGCCGTTAGCGGCAGACGCGCAACCCATGAACTTGCTGCCGGTGCCCATGCAAGCCGTCATCGGTTGTTTAAATTCTTTTGATGCTTCCACTAACTTGATCTGAATGGAGTTCGGCTTATAACCTTGATTTAGCGTTTTTAAGCAGCAGTCTTGCTCTGCATTAAAAGCTTACCTTCTTGTTTAAACCTGTCTTTTCACCTGTTTTGGTGCTTAAATTTTTCACAAAAAATTGTCGTTTAAAATAATAAACGAACATTGGTTAAACCTTCCCATATGGGGTCATGCGCATTTCACTGCTTGAGGAACACGGCTTCCTCTCGAGAACATATTAAGGCGGTATTCAAAGATATCCGTCTTAACTTATCTCTCATCCTCGCTAAGCGCTTCGGTTAACTTAGCTTTACAAGTCTGCTCCTTTAGGGGCGGTGTAGTTGATTATTAATATTGTTTTGACTTCTATTTCTAACCCCAAAAATATTCTTTACTTACCCGGTAAGTATACCATACTCATTATAAGGCCCTTTAGGTTATATAGGCTCTATAGGGCATTACTTAAAAACAAGACTATTCATATTTTATTCAAAATAAAATAATGGTTGTTATCAATACTAAGTTTTTATTTTATTTTAAACCCTATTGGAGTGCACCAGCAAAGCATTCGATTTGCGCTAATGTTAAATGCGAGGAAAGTATTATGGCTATTTCAAATTATTCCCCAGGACAGGAACTTTCAAGTATAGATTTCCAAAGTATGATCGGAGGGCCGCTGGGCGCGATAGTAGATGCACAGGCTCAGGCGGCTCTTTCAACCGTTGATTTTATAAAATCAGTCGGCTTTACGCCGGATTCTGAGGATGAGACAACGGGTGAAGTGACGCCTGGAACACCCGTTTATGTTAATTTTAAATATCCTAAAATGGTCTCGCCTTATGAAGCGGCTATAAAAGGGAGAATTACGAGTATTGCGGTTACTAGTGGGGGATCAGGCTATACCCAAGGTGCTGCAGTCACTATTGCAGGAGTCGGGACTGATGCCAGAGCAACAGCGACCGTTGATGGCAGTGGTGTAATAACAGCGATTAATGTGACCAACGCTGGCAGTGGTTATGACGGAAGTACTACCGTTTCTGTTGCTGGTGGTACAGGACTTACGGTAACTGTTACAACTGAAGATAAAGATGCGGTGCCAGCTGTGTTTGATGAAATGCAGTTGGAAGTACCTATTTTGACTATGTTACCTATTCCGTTTATTAGAGTGGAAGAGGGGGAAATTAATTTCAATGCGAAAATAACGTCGATGGAATATACCCGTGTTGGTTCTGAGTTTAAAGGATCGACGAGTTTTGGATATAACTCGAGTACATCGGGAAGTATAAGCGGTGGCTCCGGGGTGATCACATCACTTTTTGCAAAATCCAGTGCTAAAGCCAAATACAGCTCATCGGTTAACTTCAAGGTTAATGCTTCTTATCAAAGAACTAGCAGACAGGGCAGTAAAGTTGATAAGACCTATCAACTTGGTGTGAAAATTAAGATTTCCCAGGATGAGATACCAGCGGGTATGGAAAAACTACTGGGTATTTTGGAAGATGCAATCGTTGCTCAACCGACAGGAAATTAAAGATGGGTCATTATGGAAACTCGAGAGCCGAGTTTTCATCATAAATGCCTGATCCAGATAACTGCCGAATGTAGTATCAGTTGTCTGGGTTAGGCATTTTTAAACTACAAGGAAAGAGTATGCCAACGTTAAAAGATTATTTAGGCTCTCTGGTAAAAGATTTGAACTATGCACGGGTTATCGCCGATGTGGAGTCTGCCAATATTGCCAAGATGTACGCTGAAGATGAGTTGTTAAGGCATTTCTCCATTCCCAGAATGAAGATCGATGATACAGAGTTAACCATACCTATTGCTATCGATGAACTGGAAATGACTGTTGAAAAAGATTACCAACCCATTGATAACACATCATTTTATGCCATTACCTATGCAGAGGTAAAGAACGTGTTTAAAGTGTCGAGCTTTAATAGAGAAATTTCAACGTCTTTAAGAAAGTCGATTTATTTGCAAATTGATAGTTTGGAAAAATCAATAAAAAGTGGCGCAGAGATAAAAATATCTTTGGATAGTTTTATTGAAACGGTGTCTGATATAGCAATAGAAACGATCATCAGTGATAAAAAAGGGCGTGTTATTTTTGATGAAATACTTAAAAGTAATAATGTTAATGATCAGATGATCAAAGAAAAGCTCATGATAAATTTGGTAAAACAGCTTCAACCTGCAATAAAAAAAAGAGCCGTAGCTGGAAAAATTGACAGTGCCATAGTAACGGTTGAGAGTGATAAACTTAGAGAAAAAAAACCAGAAACGCTGCTTTACATTAAAATGAAGATTACTGAAGAGAGTATGGAATGGCAGGTGATGGAAGATGCTGATGGTAATATAGTCTCCAAATTGATGGTGGAGTAATCATGAAATACTCCTACATAGACGCGTATGAGGATTTGCTAAAGCAGTGTTTATTTATCCCTGAGCTGGTCACAAAATCAGCCAATAAAGAGTTGATTTTTCTTGAAAATTTTAATCAATGGTTGCTTGATACTGAACAGGTAATGAAAAAATATAATATTTCCAAGTGTGCAGCAATGGCTGGTTTGCGCAGCAAAATTATTGCTGCCTCTTACGCCACTGAGCCCAAAATATCTAAAAAGAAACGGCAACTGGCAGTTGCAACTTCCATTATTTATGAAGCTCAGAGTACGGTATTAAGTGTTTTAGAACCGATAGAAGGTCGTATAGAAGAAGCAAGAAATGCTATACGCCAGTTGTTAGGCGTCGCCTACCAGTCAAATATGACCAATCGGCAGCTGAGTTTTAATCGAATGATCCGCAAACTGTGGGCTGATTTTTCAGCTCATGAGCAATTAAAAGGTGCGATTGCGAGCATCTTAGTGCTGGTAAACCAATCCGATGCTTTGAGAATTTTGGCGGAGGAGATAGATATGTCTATGCTAGGAAGGTAAAAAAGCGCGACATCCAAACCTTGTTTTAAGACATAGGCTGCTCTAATTTTTATTAGAGCATAAAAGCAGAGGTTTCTACTTCCAAGTAGCTCAGTGAAAATTTAAGCTACTACCGCGCCAATTGATTAATAAGGTCAAGCGAATTTCTTATTTCGACTTTTTACAGAGGTTCCCTCAGCCCGTAGGGTGCGCTCCGCGCACCGATTGCCGCGGCTTGCGGTGCGCGAAGCGCACCCTACCGATAACATAATAGCAATTCTATTAATTAACTTATCATGTCGACTCAATCCATTGAACTAGAGAGTTTACATTCTCTCTAGATCACGGATAAAAATATTCCACGCTCGCTACATTTATTAATAGAAAAAGTATTAATAAAGTGATCATATTTACTCGTCAAATTCATCCTGACGGCTTTGTTAGCGTCAATTTTTCCTTTCAAGCAAGTGATCATAAACTTAATGATTTTGGTATCATAAGCTGAGTTATCAAATCCTGCGCATTAATACCAGCATCGCCAAGTGAGTAATAAAATTTCTTATTCCGGCTCACGATAGAGGTTTCCTCAGTAAGACCACATCATTTCCAATGAATTCTAATTCAAGCTTGTCACGCTTCGCCAGATAGCGAAAAGTCGCCTGACTAAAAAAGCTGACATGGGTAGGGTCATTTTTATAGTGCCAGCGCGAAAATGCTTCAAGGTCTATCACCTGTTTAGTCATTATTCCTATCCAGCCACCCGGCTTAACTAAGCTTAGCCATTGCGACCATATATTTTTAGGATCATAAAGGTGCTCTATTACTTCTGTCGCAGTTACAAAATCATAGGTTTTTTTCAGTACATCGGTATCGGGCTGATAGTAAATGTCGTATAACGCAACCTTGTGTCCGGCTTCGCGGAGCACATGTGCCAATGCAGGGCCCGGTCCACAGCCAAAATCCAATCCTGCAGAGTCCGACTCTATCCTTTCAAGAAGAGGTAAGGATAAGCGCGATAAAAAGCGTCGATACCCCTGATCATCGGGGTTATTCTCATGCTGATCATAGTGGGCTTTCTCACTCTTCGCATTGAGCCTCTGCTCCTCGGGTACAAAGACTAACTCACAGCGGGAACACTGAAAATAGGAACGATTCTTGTCCTTAAAATAGAACTGAGTCTGATTTGATGAACATAAGGGACAAAGATGCATTAAGACTTCCTGTTATTTAAAATGTGTAAAGCGCCGTGTAGAGAAAATTTAAGCGACAACTCTTCTGAAAAGCAGCCATGCTCGCTGTTGTCGTTTGTGCGCAGCGATGGCTGAGACTCAAATTCTCCGAAGAGCAAGCAAAAACCGGCCTGTTTTGACGGCGCTAAAATTAACTAATTTGATCCGCTATTACAAGGTGCTTCTCAGCTTAGTTGAGCATTTAGGGGGCGCTGAAAAAATATTGGCGTTATGTATGATCAGTTTATCTGAAAACTTGCCCTATTATTGCTAAACAATATCAATATCAGCAATCAATAACCTTGCTCACCGTCGACTGCATCGGGAATGATATTTGTTGCACGATAATTTGTTATATTTTTAGCCACAATTTCAGCCGCGCTGTTGATATTTGTTGGCCCCGAAATATGCGGTAAAACGGTTATGTTCGAATGCTGCCAAATCACGCTTTCAACGGGCAAGGGTTCCTGCTCAAAAACATCCAGTACAGCATGTGCAATATGTGACTCATCCAATAGCGCTAATAATGCCTTGGTATCGACGACTGCCGCGCGTGAGAAATTTATAAAGCGGCTTCCTTTGGGTAAATTCTTTAATAACTCACCATCAATAAGGTGGTGAGTAGCGGGTGTTAAGGGCAGTAAATTGACCAAAATATCCGTTTGACGCAGCATTGACTGCAAACCGGATTTTCCGGTGAAATGTTGGCCATTAGTAAGTTGTTTTGCGCCGCGGCTCCAACAACAAACGGGGTAACCATGTCGATTTAAGATATCGACTGCTGCCATGCTCAGTGTGCCCGCACCCAATACTGAAACACGTGTTTCCTGAGGGCTTTTATAGGGGATTGGCAGCCATTTTTTTTGTGCTTGCTGTCGAGCGTATTCAGGCATGTTGCGCTGTAAATAGAGAGTCCACGCAAGTACTGCTTCAGCCATGGTTTGGGTAAGGTGCGGATCATTTAATTTGACCAGCTTTATTCTGTCCAGAGGTAATGTGGTGGCCAGCTTTTCAACACCAACCCATAAGCTTTGAATCCAGATTAAATTGGGAAATCGCGTGATAACTTCCGGATCGGGATTGGCCACTATCGCAATATCAATCTGTTGTGCCTGAACCGCTGTTATCTGATTGGGTAAAAGAATTTTTTCATTGTCTAATCCTTTCTGTAATACCGCTAACCATTGTTGCTCGATTTGTGTATCCATATTGGTGATCAGTGCAATATATTTCATTAATGAACAACCTTGATATTTTGAAAAAAAGCGTAACGTCAAAAGTCTAAAGAAAGCACTTTATCTATTAATAATGGACTGTACAACGATTGTATTACAATAGAAGCAAGTCGCTCTAGATTAAGTTTGCATTATATGTGCATGGCTTAATTTCATCATCCCCTTCAACAAAGCCGCTAGGATGAATTTTAATAGTCAATCTGATCACTTTATTAATAGGTTTGGTATAAGACTCTGTCAAGAGATTGAATCGACATGACAAATTAATTCTTGGAATTGGTCTTATGTTATCGTTAGCGCGCACCGGAAGCGGCGGAAATCGGTGCGCGGAGCGCACCCTACGGGCTGTTCCATCGCCAATGTCTTGCACAAGGCAGGCAATTACATTCGATAATTTAGCCCATTTTGTATTTAAAGATTATGTACATATAGTTAATCAGGTTAGTCGAGGATGGAATAACGTTAGTCATCAGGTAGAAAAGGTAAAAACACTCTGCCAAAGGGAGTGGGAAAATTTGAACACTTAATTAATGCGTTTGCTATAACTCTAGATGGCGATCATGGAGATTCGCAAGAAAATCTACTCTTTTGCCAAGCAGTTTAGCTAGCGGCTGCAATATACCAAAAGGCCCATTGCTGTTGACGGCTATGGGTGCATCGCCGAGGGCATGGCCGGCAATGTACGCTTGAAGGCTATGTTTTGGATGGCAAACTGTGTGTTTATGGGGTCGTTGATCCGATTTACTCTTTACAATCATCCCAGCGACTTTGTGAGCGTAAATTTTTCCTTTGAAGCAAGTGATCATAAATTTAATGCTTTTGGTATTACTTTTAATATTTGCTTTATCTAAGGGGCTAATTTTTCTTCTGTGCTGCTTTTTTGGATTTTGAAACCGCAGGTTTAGCTTTGGTTTTCCGCTCCGAAACAGCCTTTTTTGTTTCATTATCTTCCTGCTTGAGCGCTAGATCGGCTTGTTCTTTAGCTGACGCTGCCTGTACCTCTGCTGGCGGCTCTAAAGGGTAATCAACTTGTCCCTTGGCAGATGCTGCTTGTTCATCTGCCGGTGGCTCTAAAGGGTAATCGGCTTGTCCCTTAGCAGGCGCTGCCTGTTCATCTGCTGGTGGCTCTAAAGGGTAATCGGCTTGTCCCTTAGCAGGCGCTGCCTGTTCATCTGCTGGTGGCTCTAAAGGGTAATCGACTTGCGATAGGCCAGACCCTTTATTTGCGCCAATATCCTTTACTTTGGCAGGCACAGCTTCCGCGTCTGGACTGGGTGTCTTTGATATTTTAAAACTTTTATTTTGGTGAAAATTTATATCCATGGGGGATAAAATGGGATCTATTTCCATTGGGGACTTGCTCATGATAAATCTCCTTGTAAGGACGTACAAAGCTTTTAAAAAATTGATGATTGCTCTACAAAACCTAATAAAAAGAGGGGGATAATTTTTCCCCTCTCTTTTGTTCAAAGGTATCCTTGAGTTTGTTAGCCCAAATTAGCTGAGATTTCGGGAGCGAATTTTATATCACCCCGAATTTCAGGAACAACCGTGGCAATGCCCATGTACTCTTCACTACCACTTTCTTGATTGCCAAAATCCCAATTTCTGCGCAACACTAAAGTTCGACTTGAGCTTCCATTAGGACGTATCCACTGCCTGCCTATTGTGCCAACGAAATCATCAAGATTACCAATAGAAGACCAATGAATGCTGCCGTCAGGTAACATATCAAAGAAGTCTCGGCCATCATCCCGCTCGACGACAAAGCCGGATACGAGATAAAACATATTTTCTTGACGCTCACGCGCGGTCCAATTAACTCGAATGGTTAACTCTGCGAACTCTGTCGCGCTACTGACTCTACCGACTCTGAGCCGGACACTTGTAATACTTGCCATGATAAACCTCCTCAATCTAAGTAAAGGGCTAATTCGATTTAACATTCATCGAACCACACGTCGGCAGTACATAATTTGGCAATATTGCGTACAATTTCAGCGTTTTCATTGCGATTATTTCCACACCGACTAATAAGAGTATAGGAAGAACCAAAGCCATTAACCAAAAAAAAGACAAAAAATACCGGACAGAATCGGAAAAATATTTGGCAAGATCGACAAATGTTGATTTGCAACATAATATTTTCTGTTGCGCGAATATCCCTTGTTTATACGGGGTTCAACCTGAGCGGCAGGGCAATCCTGGGTTGATTCGGCCACTGGTTTTATAGGAAGGCATTGACTGTGAAATTGAATTGACTATACGATTTTTAGTTGCTGATCCCTAATACTTTATACTTTCGGAATATATTCGAGCATCATATTTTATAGGGCGCACATTTCATCCAACCTATGCTTAGCGAAATTCAACTGCCTAAATAAGCAGCATTCACTATCCCGATTTCACACCAGGCACGCTTTTTCTTAGAAATAAACGTTAATCATATTCTTCAGTGGAGTTCAGATATTGAATACACAAATCGAGAAAAATCTGTGCTTGAGGAGAGATGCTCTTATCTGCCAATTTAAAAATACCAATTTGGCGTTTAAGCGGCGGATCTGTCAAGGGGATCCAAATCAAGCGGTTGTTGTTGGTCGGGAAAGCAAGCTTGGGCAGTGTCGTGATACCGATCCCCAATTCTAATACCGAGAATAGCGAGGTGAGGTTGTCTATCGAGTAAAGCGCTCGTTCGCTAAGGACGCGTGCGGGTGTTGGATCCAATAAGGTCGAGGTGCCGTTTTTAATAAAAGGTTGTTTTAATAATGCTTGCCATTTTACTCCCTGTGGGTGTGCTGCGATTGGATTCTCTCGTGAACACACCACGCCGATCGGATCTCTTATCAGTGGTGTAAAATCTATCGCATCGTCTGCAATATTAGAGCTGTTTCCAATCGCTAAATCCACTTCTCCTGCGAGTAATCTAGCTTCGACTACGGGCGCATTATCATCAATTAAGCTGACTTCTACATTTGGATACTTTTCGCAAAATGCCTCCAGCACACTTGGAATCAGCTTGCCTGCCACGGAAGGAACACTTGCTATTCGGACTCGTCCCTGTTGTCCGGCCGCCGCCGTCCGTAAATCATTGACTAATGAGCCATAAGCATTCAGGAACAGCATTATTTTTGGTAAACATATTTTGCCGAATGGAGTGAGTGTCGATTTGTTTCCAGTCTCAAAAAGGGGGTGACCGAGTCTTTTTTCCAGCTCTTTTATTGACGCAGAAAGTGCCGCTTGAGAGCGATTTGCACGATTTGAAGCGGCTCTAAACCCGCCTTCTTCGACTACCATCACAAAATGATTTAATTGCTGGAGTTTGATATTCATGAATTCGATTCCTTGTGAAGCATTTAATTACTTTGCCCTTGGTAGAGTGATAGATTTTTCTTGTCAAACGAACGAATTTTACCGTTTGATTGATCACTAGTCAAAGAGTAGTCTGCAACTTTGTTGTTACATATTTGTCAAATTATTGTTAAATGTTTTTTTTAAAAGTTAAGACCTACAATAAAAACACTCAGTTAAAACGTAACTTTCGCTTTAAAAACAATGATTTGACGTAGATAACATAAGTTGAAAATAACAATTCTTGGTGTCATGAATATTTATGTGTTGCATTCTGCATTGATATTTTTAAGGGGAATAATAAAAACGATTGCATTTTACTATCTTGTAACTGAGCGGATTTTGTTGTGTCTATATTGCATTGTGGTTCTTTTAAATCTTGCTGATGGCATTCTACAAATAAATGGCAAACAGCAATGCCATTGTCTTATCGAGTGAGCACTTTTTTCATGATTTTTTTTGAATGTAAAAAAATTGTCGAGAAAAGGCCGCGCAGATCATATCCGTTTTTAAAGTCAACCTATGGGGAGTGAAGTAAGTTTATGGCTGAGCAGAAAGTAAATCAGGACGATTATTGGTTAGATCATAAGGATTCAGCTTTTAAGGTTAATTCTAATCAAAATACTCCGAGTGTAGTGACATGTTCCCGTCAGCAGATAAATGGCACACAAGTGAGCCTTTCTATTGATTCAGTGATTGTTGAAGAACCCTTACAGATTAGTCTGATTTATAGCGACAGATTAGGCCATGAACAAGAGCGAATTTACTTAGTGACTATGCGTACACCGGGTGACGACCTTAATCTGGTGACCGGGCTATTGTTGGCCGAAGGTATTATCAAAAAAGCCTGCGACATTATTGGTATCAATGATCTATTAGATGCGAATGAAATTTTCCGAAATAAAATAAATGTACACTTATCAGCGAATGTGGTTGTTGACTGGGCATTAATCAATAGAGATACAACCTCATTCTCCAGTTGCGGGGTGTGCGGTAAATCATCAATACAGTCTTTAGAGCTACGCGATATTCCCCATTTAGACACGGCTGAACACTGGTTACCGGGTCATCTTATTCCTTATTTCGGCGATCAACTGCGTCAATATCAAGCGATGTTTATGCAAACGGGTGGAGTGCATGGCTGCGGCTTATTCGATGCTAAAGGCGCTTTGTTATTAAGCTGTGAAGATGTCGGGCGTCATAACGCCTTAGATAAGTTGATCGGAAAATTAGCACGCAGCCCGAAGCTTGATCAGCAACAAAAAATTGTCTTCCTAAGCGGTCGAATTAGCTTCGAGTTAGTTCAGAAAGTCCTTGTTTCCGGCATTTCGGTACTGGTTGCTGTCGGGGCGCCCTCAAATCTTGCTATCAATATGGCAAAACGTTTCAATTTAACACTTATTGGCTTCAGTCGTAATGGTGGATTTAATATCTACCATGGTGCTTTCCGTTTAAATCTGACCACAGAATAGAGAATTAAAATGACAGTTAAAAAATATACAGGATCGGCCGGTGGCTGGGGAGCCCTATTAAGTACTACTAAACATTTGGTGAAAAGTGAAAATGTTGCCCATAACATTCTAAACTTACTAAAAACAAATCAGGACAAAGGGTTCGATTGCCCCGGCTGTGCATGGGGCGAATCTACAGAAAAAAGTCGCTTTAGGTTTTGTGAGAATGGTGCGAAAGCCGTTAATTGGGAAGCCACAAGCCGCCGTGTTACGCCGGAATTTTTTCAACAACATAGGGTAAGTTGGTTAACCCGGCAAAGTGATTACTTTTTAGAGTATCAGGGCAGGTTGAGTCATCCTGTTCAGTACAATCGCGACACTGACTGCTATCAAGCTGTTAGTTGGCAGCAGGCTTTTACGCTGATAGCCAAGCACTTAAATACCCTTGAGTCCCCTGATCAGGCCGAGTTTTATACCTCCGGTAGGGCGAGCAATGAAGCGGCCTTTTTATATCAACTTATGGTGCGAACATTTGGTACTAATAACTTTCCTGACTGCTCCAATATGTGCCATGAAGCAACCGGGATAGCCTTGAAAAAATCCATTGGTGTCGGTAAAGGCACAGTTAAAATGGAAGATTTTGAAGATGCCGATGCTATTTTTGTTTTTGGTCAAAACCCGGGAACAAACCATCCCCGTATGTTAGATACACTGCGTCAGGCATCACGTCGGGGGGCAGCTATTGTCACTTTTAATACTTTAAAAGAGCGAGGCTTAGAGCGTTTTACTAATCCTCAATCGGTGACCGAAATGCTCACTAATGGCTCGACACAAATTAGTCAGTGCTATTTCAGGCCTAAACTCGGCGGCGATATGGCCGTCGTACGCGGTATGGTTAAAGCCCTTTTTGTGACTGAAAAAGCAGAATTGGCCGCCGGGCGCTCGCCCATATTTGATCATGCCTTTATTGAAGAACACACTCAAGGAATTGAGCAATACTTAAAAACGGTTGAGGAGACACCGTGGAATGAGATCACCGAGCAGGCTGGCTTATCACAATCTGAAATAGAACAAGCAGCCGGCATTTATCGTCAATCCAAGCGGGTGATTATTACCTGGGCGATGGGCATTACTCAGCATAAACATTCGGTGAAAACCATTCAAGAAATCACCAACCTGCAGCTATTGTTTGGACAATTAGGGCGACCGGGTGCGGGATTGTGTCCGGTGCGCGGGCACAGTAACGTGCAGGGCGATCGCACTATGGGTATTGACGAAAAACCGAGTGCTGCGTTTATCGACAACCTGTCGCATGCCTTTGATTTTCAGGCCCCTTCAAAACCCGGACACAACGCGGTTGCAGCTATCAAAGCGATGCTTGCGGGCGAAAGTAAAGTATTTATTGCTTTAGGCGGGAATTTTGCGGCCGCAACGCCGGATACATCCTTAACTCAACAGGCACTGTCGAACTGCAGCTTGACGGTGAATATCGCAACAAAATTAAACCGTACGCATCTTGTTCCGGGGAAAGATTCGCTTATTCTACCTTGTCTGGGGCGCACGGATATTGATATTCAGGCATCGGGTGCACAAAGCATCACCGTTGAAGACTCTTTTAGTATGGTGCATGCCTCAGCTGGAGTGGTCGAAAGTGATACTGGCGGAATGCGCTCGGAGCCGGCTATTATTGCGGGTATAGCCGAAGCAACTTTGGGCAAACAGCCGATAGACTGGTCTTGGGTCATTGAAGATTACAGCAGAATCCGCGACCTAATCGCAAAAAGTATTCCCGGGTTTAGCGATATTAATAGCAAGATAAAACAGCCGGGTGGTTTTTATCTTGGGAATAGCGCTGCTGAGCGGCAATGGCAAACGCCCTCTAAAAAAGCACAATTTATGGAGCATGATTTACCGCTGCATTTACTGCCCGCAAACCTGCGGGAATTAAGTAAGGATCCGGTGTTCGTCTTACAAACGATGCGTTCACACGATCAATACAATACCAGCATTTATGGTTTTGATGATCGCTATCGCGGTATTTTCGGTGAACGCAAAGTCCTTTTTATTAACGCCAATGACATCGCTGCATTGGGGCTGAAAAACAGCCAGTTAGTCGATATTGAATCCCTTTGGCCCGATCGCATTGAACGTAAAGTTTTTGGGTTTAAGCTGGTGGCTTATGATATTCCGGAGGGCAATACGGCAGCTTATTTTCCTGAAACCAATCCCCTGATGTCCATTGACGGAAAGGGGGATTTGAGTGACACGCCAATTTCAAAAGCGATTCCTGTGGTTTTAAGCGCGACGCTATTGAAGAGTGATAAAATTGATGTTGTTATGGCTTAACTTAGTGTTTCAGTCATAAAACCGGCTGATTACTCAGCCGGTTTTATGACTAAACTTTCGATAAACGCTCATTTTATCAATCATCCGGGGTTAGTTTCGGCCTATATTTAGGTTAAAGTCGGTTTGACAGACTTTAATCGGCCTGCAAAGAAGCCCTTTAAAGCTATGTGGGTGATAAAAATAAACACCAGCATTCTAGCATTTCAGCGTTCCAGCACTCTAGCACTTCAGTATTCCAGCGTTTCAGCGTTTCAGCACTCCAGCGTTCTAGCATTCTAGTATTTCAGCGTTCTAGCATTCCAGCATTCTAGCGTTCCAGCATTCTAGCGTTCCAGCGTTCTAGCACTCCAGCATTCCAGAATTCCAGAATTTTAGCACTTCAGCATTCCAGCAACCGCACAGCCTGAAGGCTCAGTTCCCTTGTTATGAGTCGGTAGAATCCGTCGCTTGTTTGGCTTTACTGGTTAAAATACCGGGGATCATTTTTTCAGAAAATCCCGCCAGCAAACACCACACAATCAGTAAAGATAAACCCTGCGCAGGTTGCGCTAAGGTACCAATAGCATAGGTCGATTCCACTGCTTGAGAGACCGCATAAGAATTTTCGGATAACAGATTGATGCTTTCTTTATATTGTAAAAGCTCTTCGGGAGTATGAATAAATTCAGGAAAGAATGCGCCACTTAACAAGCCGGACTGCACGAGGTAAAACATAATTAAGCCTGCTCCAGCACCTACCACTGCACGAGCAAGAATATAACCTAATTGACTGATAGCACGTACCTGATCAACCGTTGCAGCTTGCATGCGAGATTGGATTGATGTGAGTTGGCTAAAACCGGCCCCCAAAATACCCGCCGTTGCTGCGGTAAAAGTATAATAAAAGCGTAAATTTTCAAATTCCAGCGAAAACAATACACGTGAAATAGAGGGGCTGAAAAACAAAAGAAAGGCACATAAAAAGGTCGCCACAATATTTCGCCGCATACGGTTCTCATTAAAGCGGACAACGCGCTTGGATTCTATAACCCACTGCAGATCGAAAACTAAACGGCTCATTAATGAACGTATCACGGCCAGATCAGCTTCTTGCCTTTGTTCTTTGTAAAACCCTGCTATCTGCGTCGGCAAATTATCGACTTCAGCCAACCGGCGCTGCCATTCCGTGACCAGTTTAACGTCATCATAGTAATCGACCAATGCCAGCTCCACCCGATTGGCCGTCGCCCATGATAACTCGGCATCAAGCTCACTCTCCAGTCTGGTTAACTGTTCCGATGAAGCGGCGCCGCTGTCCATTAATCGATTAATAGAGGCACGTAAGTTTTGATAGGACTGATTGAGCAAATATTGCTCACGCTGAATTAACTGATTGACCGTAAGTATGGCGCTCACTTGCATCTCTCCCATTGGCAGAGCTGAAAACTATAAAGAAAATTGAGGTGTTTTTGTGACTGACGCTTGAAAAATTATCCTGCATTTTCAATGTAGCCTTCGGTTTACTCTGGACATCCATCTGGCACTATGTGCAACTTCAGACGCTACAATAAGCGATTTTATAGTTTTTCAGTTCTGTTATTGTTATCAGTGGTAAAGCACCATCATTCCGAATTTTAATCTGTGATGAAAGTGCTATTAAAATCAATAACACTAATCTTAATCTACATTTTGGAAAAAACCCCATTCTGAGCAGTCATTTACAAAGATAAAGGATGACAATGGCGAGATGATAGGGACGATCAAGGCTAGCAATTTTTCGAATAGATCAAAATCAAATAGATCAAAAAAATTGTAACAAAAAAAGGGTGATCATAATGATCACCCTTTTGAACTCATCAGCAGGAAAAAGGAAAGGCTTCAAAAGCCTGACATTGATCGCCGATTTTTTATCGCAAAGAATTTTTATCTTACAACACTATTATCCTTTAGCAACTATGCGGTTAAGCACATAAGTGAGTACACCGCCTGCGCGGTAATAATCAACCTCAACGGCTGTATCAAGCCGAGACAACACTTTAATTTTACGTAGCTTACCGGACGGATAATGAATAACCGCATCGAGTGTTTGATTGGCACTCATTTCACCCTCTAAACCCATAATATCAAAGGATTCATCACCGCTTAACTGCAACGATTTACGATCTTCACCTTCCATAAACTGCAAGGGTAATACACCCATTCCAGCCAGATTAGCTCGATGGATGCGCTCGAAACTCTCGGCAATAACCGCTTTAGCACCCAGCAGTAAAGTGCCTTTAGCGGCCCAGTCCCGGCTCGATCCCATCCCATATTCTCGACCTGCAATAACCACACTGGATCTTTTTTCCTGCTGATAATGCATGGCGGCATCAAAAATGAACATGGCTTGCGACTGACCCTGTAAATGGGTGTAACCGCCTTCCTTATCCGGTGTCATCTCATTACGGATGCGAATATTACCAAAGGTACCGCGCATCATAATCTGATGATTGCCACGTCGTGATCCGTAAGAGTTAAAATCGGTTTCCTTAATCCCGTGATCGCGTAAAAACTGAGCGGCGGGGCTGTCTTTGGGAATGGCACCTGCGGGTGAAATATGATCCGTTGTAACCGAATCTCCAAGCATAACCAGAATAGGCGCATCAACAATATTACTAAAATTATCGCGATATTGTGGCTCAAAAAAGGGCGGTTGCTGAATATAGGTGGACTGATCGGAAAACTCATAATTGGCATCACTCCCAGACTGGATTGCCTGCCACTCTTTATCACCGTCAAATACGGCGCTATAACGCTTTTCGAACATTTGATGACTGACACTTTTGAGCAACTCGGCGATTTCCGCATTACTCGGCCAGATATCTTTTAAATAGACCTTTTCACCGTCACTGCCGGTGCCAATTGGATCCTGACTGAGATCGATTCGAGTGGTGCCGGCCAGCGAGTAGGCCACCACTAAAGGGGGGGATGCTAACCAGGAAGCCTTAACCTGTGGATGAATTCGTCCTGCAAAATTACGGTTGCCCGACAAAACCGCACTCGCGATAAGATCGTTTTTCTCAATACACTCCTGAACAGGCTTTGGTAGAGGGCCTGAATTACCAATACAGGTAGTACAGCCATAACCCACCAGATTAAAGCCGAGTGTATTTAAGGATTGTTGTAATCCTGTTTCCACCAGATAATCGGTCACTACCCGTGAGCCGGGGGCAAGTGAGGTTTTAACCCAGGGTTGTTTAACCAATCCTTTTGCCAGCGCTTTTTTAGCCAGCAGTCCGGCTGCCAGCATAACCGCAGGATTGGAAGTATTAGTGCAGGAGGTAATAGCGGCGATCACCAGTGAACCATGATGGAGCGATTGATCACTGTCATTGATTGGAAAGTCGGTGGTTTTTTGCGGCCCCTTTCCTTTGAGATCAATAAAGTCATCGGTCGCCGTTTTTAACTGGCGCATCGGGACTCTGTCCTGCGGCCGGTCTGGTCCTGCAAGGTTAGGTTCAATATCGCTCATATTAAGAGACAAAGTATCGGAAAAATCAGCCACTGGGCTAGTTTCATCACGCCACAATCCCTGCAATTTAGAATAAGCCTCAACCAGATCAATAGATTGTTGATCACGACCCGTCAATTGTAAATAATTCAGGGTTTGCTGATCGACCGGGAAAAATCCGCAGGTAGCACCATATTCCGGTGCCATATTGGCGATAGTCGCGCGATCGGCTAAGGGTAAATGCGCAAGACCGGCACCATAAAATTCGACAAATTTGCCGACCACACCGTGCTTTCTTAGCATTTGAACAACCTGTAGCACCAGATCCGTTGCGGTGATCCCTTCTGCCAATTGGCCCGTCAGTTCAAATCCGACTACATCGGGGATCTGCATGGAAATGGGTTGCCCAAGCATCACCGCCTCGGCTTCAATTCCGCCAACGCCCCAACCTAAAACGCCCAGCGCATTAATCATAGTAGTATGGCTATCGGTACCAACCAGGGTATCAGGATAGACCAGACACTCATTTTTCGTTGTTTCGTCCCAGACCACTTTAGCCAGATATTCAAGATTAACCTGATGACAGATGCCGGTGCCGGGCGGTACTACGCTGAAATTTTCAAAGGCCTGTTGCCCCCATTTTAAAAACTCATAACGTTCTTTGTTGCGCGCCATTTCGATAGCCACGTTTTCATCAAAAGCGGATTTGCTTGAAAACTTGTCAACGTTAACCGAATGGTCGATTACCAGATCAACTTTGGCTAAGGGGTTTATTTTTTGCGGGTCAAGTCCCTGTTTAACTAATGCGTTACGCATAGCTGCGAGATCAACAACGGCCGGTACGCCGGTAAAATCCTGCATTAAAACGCGCGCAGGCTGAT
Organism: Psychromonas sp. MB-3u-54; assembly: GCF_002836415.1. Lineage (GTDB taxonomy): Bacteria > Pseudomonadota > Gammaproteobacteria > Enterobacterales > Psychromonadaceae > Psychromonas. The sequence goes on from NZ_PJBP01000085.1 coordinate 76,731, forward strand.
AGCTAATTTCGGTCGTACTGCCTCGCCCTCGACTGTCGGCGAGCGCTTCAATTTCTTTTCTGCTGCCGCCATTATCCTGTTGATGGCGTAATAAATTCTCCAGCAACACTTTGATTGATACGGGCAAATTTGTGATCGAATTGTCACCCGCTAGTTCGCCTTTGTTTATCGCATAATAGCTATAAACTTGACCATTTACCGTGAAAGTATTTTTAGCATCAATATTAATTTTATTTCCAGACATAATCTATCTCCTTGATAAACCAACTACCTTTAATATAACCAACACGACCAACATAACCTATCTTGTTAAAAAACTCACTATCTATCTATTATTCGGGGAAGATCTCCAGGTTAACTATTTCAAAAAAAAAGGTCATTCCAGCGGGTCAGAAAATGGGACAGATTATTGATATTAATATGTATTATTATTTAATTTATCTGTTTTCTGGAAAGAAACGTAGCCCATCAGCAGAATGATTCTGCGCGGCGTGATAATCAATGGGCACGCTTTGATTTTTTACGTTTACAAAAAAAATCGCTCTCAAACATAAGCTGAGAGCGATTCTGATTTTACCCTATGGTTATTTAAGGAGCTTATTTGTATAAAAGGCGTTCGCTGTTTAGACCTTTAATCAGACTAACGCACATCAATAGCAGCACAAAGGTAAATGGCAGGGCAGTTACAACAACACCAGACTGTAACGCCTGCAGTGCTTCTTTGCCGCCGATCCAAAGCAAAACTGCTGCGATGGCGCCCTCGACTGTTGCCCAGAAAATGCGCTGCGGAATAGGCGCGTCTATTTTTCCGCCTGAAGTGATACTGTCGATCACCAGTGAACCGGAATCCGATGAGGTGACAAAGAAGATCAGTATCAATACAATCGACAGAACTGAAATCGCAGAGCCAAAGGACAATCCATCATAGACATGAAATAAGGTAAGGGAAATATCCGTCAAACCATTGGCACCCAGCTCACCGACCTTATTGACGACCTGATCGATAGCGATGCCACCGAATACTGCCATCCAAATAAGAGACATCAGAGTAGGGATCACGATCACGCAAAACAGGAATTCACGTACTGTACGACCTTTAGAGACGCGGGCTATAAACATGCCGACAAAGGGTGACCATGCAATCCACCATGCCCAGTAGAAGACTGTCCAGCCGTGCATCCAATCTGTGTCATCACGACCGCCGGGGCTGCTCAGAGGAATAATGTTTTTTACATAAGCGATAAATGTTTCCGGAATGGAGGTTTTCACAATATCAAAGCCGATATAAGTCATGAACACCAGCAGAGCCAATGCAAACAGCATATTGATATTACTGAGTAATTTAACGCCACCTTCAATGCCGCGAATAACGGATAAAATGGCAATAAAAGTGATGAATGCAATAATGATAAGCTGCATACCAATGCCGCCGTCGGTGCCAAATACATGGTTGATACCGCTGGTGGCCTGCATCGTGCCCAGGCCAAGCGACGTTGCCAAACCAAACAGAGTGGCAAGTACTGCCATAATATCAACTATATGTCCTAACCAACCCCAGGCTCTATCGCCAAAAATAGGATAGAGAATAGAACGCATGGACAGTGGCAGTCCTTTGTTATAGGCAAAAAATGCCAGTGACAGCGCGACAATGGAATAAATAGCCCAGCCGTGTATACCCCAGTGAAAGATGGTCGACGCCAGAGCCAGCGATTTAGCTTCGGGCGTATACGCCTCTACGTTAAACGGGGTGCCCCACCAGTCAGTAAAGTATGCAGTCGGTTCAGCGACCCCCCAAAACATAAGGCCTATCCCAATACCGGCGGAAAACAGCATCGCCAGCCATGAAGCCATAGAATACTCAGGCAATGCATCCTTGCCGCCAATACGGATCTTACCAAGGGGTGACAGCATTAATACAAAAGCGAAAATAACGAAAAAGTTGGCAGACCACATAAAGAAGATATCAAAATTATCGATGATGCCATTCTTAAGGCCATTTATAGCATCTTTAGCGGTAGTGGGATCGACGATAAGAAGTGCAGAAAGCAGTAGGAAAATAAGTCCTGCGCTTATTCCGAATACGGGGTTATGAATATCGAATCCCCATTTTTGAATGTTGTCTTGACCGACGGTATAGTCAGTCGTTTCTATACTGTATTTATTGAATGTGTTATTCATCGAAGGTACTCATCATATTTGTCCTTTAATATTGTTAATCAAAAAGTAAACACGGAATAGTCGTAGCAGTCAAAGTGATTAGATCACTAACTAAAAATTGGGCGAAGAATACTAACAATTTCAGCCGTAAAAATCAATTAACAATAGCGTTGTGGGCTACCTATATTGTTTTTATGGTCGGTTTATGTGTTTTCATACTTTGTACTCTAAGTATTTATTATGAAATGAATTCGGTCTGAAATACTCGTGCCAGATAATATTGATGAGTCGAATTCTGGGGTAGAGGTGGTTACGAGTTGAAATGCTAAGTAGGGCAAGGGACTGATCGCGGCTTCGCACTTTGTCTGGCATAAAAAACCTTAGATGCATGCTAGTCATTGCTTTTAGCATTAATAAAGAGTCTGTGTTTCCACCGGAAAATCGGCAATTTATTGCCTTGGCTTATGATCTGTATTTGCTTTTTAAAGACAACTTGTTGATAGAACTATAAATACAAGTAATTTAAACGGATATTATAACTCTAGTTAAAATTCTTCTTTCTACCTGAACATATCGTTTAGCAATATAACAAGCGAGAATAAGGTAGTAAGCTTTAAGGAGGCATCTATGTTAAGAAAAGAAAATACCGGTCTTATTATAATCGATATACAAGGTAAACTCGCTGGTTTGGTCCATGATAGTGAGGCTTTGCTTGCAAATTGCAAAAAACTCATCAAAGGCGCTCAAGCGCTTGATTTGCCAATAATATGGCTTGAACAAAATCCCGACAAACTGGGTCCAACTGTAGAGAAGCTTAGTTCCCTGCTGAAGACGCAACAGCCAATCGCCAAGTTTACCTTTGATGCCTGCGAAGAGCCCCAATTTATGCAGGCCGTCCGTACAGAAAATGTAGACACATGGCTTATTTGCGGCATTGAGGCACATATTTGTGTTTACCAAAGCGCATTAAATCTAAAGCGCACAGGTTTTGAAGTGCAATTGGTTTCTGACTGTATTTCTTCACGTACGCTGGCCAATAAAAATCTGGCAGTCAGCAAACTGCTTAATAATGGCATTGAGATAACGGGATTGGAAATGTGCCTCTATGAACTGCTTAGGGATTGTCGAGCGGCAGAATTTAAAGAAATACTGGGTTTAATTAAGTAGTGAAAAAGTTTTTGGGATACCTGTGTTTTTATATTTTAGTCCTGTCATCTTTTGTTTAATAACGTTCTATTTTGAATGACGAAGCCACCCAAGCTTGTTGACTTGCTAAAGTTGATAGCGCATCGCTTATTAGTAAAGCTTTGGTTGTCCCATCTTTTTTTTGAGCGTCATTCTCGAGATGTTTAGTCGAGAATCTCAATGAGTTTTTAACCTAACCGATTTGATTGGTTTGTAAGCCTTCGCTTGTGAGCGCTTGGTGTGATTTTTTTGTTGTTATTCCGCCCTGACGGCGTGTAAACGATGAGAAACCGAAACGCAGTTTCGCAGTTCGAGGGAGCCATGCTCTTTGCACAGCCAAAGAAAAGTAACCAAAAGAAAGGCTGCCCCGAGCCATTTTTTTATATTGAAATGCCCAACCGCTTTTTAACGCACCACCTCAGACATTACGTCCCTGTTCTGGCTGAGGCTAGAGAAATCTAGGCCGAGCCTTCTCATAAACCTAAACTATCGTTTAATTCGCTCCATGTTTTCTCTTGCTAAAGCAGTCGTTCATTTCAATAAAAATGGACGGGGAATCCGTAGCCGCATTAGTTTGGTTTAACTTTTTTTGGTATTCCGTCCTGACGGGGTGTAGATGATAAGAAACCTAAACGCAGTTTCACAGTTCGAGAGAGTCATTCTCTTTTAACAGTAAGAAAGATAGAGTTTTTTTCGTAACACTATTTTGGCGCATAACTCATAAGCCTGAGCTGCCGCTCAATTCGCCTAGACGTTTTTTATTCTTGCACTGCCCAACCGCTTTTTAACGCACCAGTTCGGACTGTGCAGAGCCGAACTTAGTGGAAAACAAGGGTACGCAGAGCTTAGCCCGCTTATAATCCTGAACTAGTGTTCAATTACTTCAGCGTCCTGCCCTGCGCCTTTCAGGTCGTTGTCGTAAATTCCAACGTTCAAATTTGTCGCTCCATGTTTCCACTTGCTAAAGGAATTGATTGAGCAAGAAAAGCGGTCGGAAATTTTCGTAGCCGCATTGGTTTGGAGTTCTAATCTATTGAATTAATGATGAAATATAAGTGGATGTCCAATCTTTTTTTATTAAATCCGATAGAGGACTTCTTACACAGTTAGCACCAGCTTGTAATACATGTGTATAGATCTGAGTGGTACGGAGATCAGTGTGTCCTAATTGCTCTTGTACCGTGCGAATATCTGTACCACGCTGCAATAAGTGTGTTGCAAAAGAGTGTCGTAATGTATGGCAAGTAACTTGTTTTTTAAAGTCTAAAGTACGTGCTGCATTTTTTACTGCTTTTTGTATATTACTTTCATGCATATGGTGACGTCTTAGATTTGCAGTGCCAGGTTCAAATGACAGCTGTGTAGAAGGAAATAAATAGTGCCATTTTAGTTCTTTAGCTGCATTCGGGTATTTACCTGCCAGCGCATGAGGTAAATATACCCCTTGATAATCGGTCCGTTGCATATCTTGCTGATAATATAAATTAACTTTAGCAATCTGATTCTGTAATGATTCTGTAATGATTCTATTAATTCAGGTGCTAATGTTACGCTGCGGTGCTTTCCTCCTTTACCTTGCCAAATATTTATTGATAGATAATCAAAGTTAATATCTTGAATTCGTAAATTGACTGCTTCCATTAATCTTAATCCACTGCCATATAAGAGGTAACAAGGTAATGTTACTGAACTCGATAGAGACTTAAGTAATAGGCTAACTTCATCAATAGTTAATACGACGGGTAACTTAGGCTGCGTATTTGTTCTTTTAAAGTTGAGTGATAATGTTAAGGGGTTATCTAAGAATTCTCGGTATAAATAAACTAATACCAAAAGAATTAATGAAGTGATCAAGTATTGCGCAGGAAAAATTAACACTAACAAGGCCTGAGTTGCAGGAGATAGTTGTTCTCACTTCAAAAATCAGAACGCGGTTAGGGATGATTTTAACCAGCAAGGGTGATCACCTTTTTAGTTCTTTTGGTATCATGCATTAAGCGCTAATGCTTGCGTTTTTGGGGCTACTTTTTTGCTATTGGCGAGGTATGAAAGGAACGCTTCTACTTCAGCATTATGGCATTCGAATGGGTGCTTCTTATTATTAAAGTAAATATAGGACTTTATCCAATAGATATAAGCCTTGATTGTTTTTTCTGCATAGAATTTAACACGCATACTTTCTGCTACGGCATTTAAAAATGGAGACTTCATTTATTTCTCCGCTGTTATTTTTTACATGATCTTATATACAGTATATGCGTTATTCCGTGTTTCTGCCGTTAATATGGACTTTTTCCATCTATCAGCATGATAACTATTTGATTAACCATTTTAATTATTTGATTTTATGATGAATAAATGTATTGTGATATAAATTTTAACAAATTGATATCTTCCGTATTTCCACCGTAAATATGGAATTTTTCGGTTTAATACGCTGTTATACAACTCCCACTTCCACAACTCTTTGTAAACATCACATCAAAAGGTTATGATGTTTTGAAACTAACATGTCTCTAAGAATCACCTAATTAAAAGGATTTACATATGTCAGAAAATGAGAAGCTAGACCTTATCTTAAAGGAGATTAAATCCCTTAAAAGTAAACTTTCAGAAGTCATGGATTATGTAGGTGATACAAATGATCGTATTTACAAAATAACTACTGAGAAAGAAGAGAACGACTCTTAAATCTTTCATAATGCAGGGTTAGTGATAATTCATAAGCTAAAGATGTTGCAAAGTCACCCAAGCTTTGGTCTTTAGTTTCATTTAACTTACCTTTCAAATAATTACCCTTAGCATCGTCTACACTTGCCACTTTATTTAAAACAGTTTCTAGATTTATTCTTGTCAGTGTCATACTCATAATTATATTCCTTCTATAAAATCTTAATTTAAGCTATACAAACGTTGTATAACAAGCAATTGCAGTGGACTTATATTCACTACGCTCATATGCCACTGAATATGGGCGTTATGATTCAATGTTGTTTAGTTAATGTATTACTACTATAAAACTAATCCATTGCAATATGTGATCGCTTAAGTTGACATTAATTTTAGGACATGCAAAAATTGTTTCGCGTTCAAGGCACGCTAGCAGATCCGGATCGCGAAGCAAAGGCAGCCTATTTATTCTTAATCATATATACAAATTAGCTTATTTAGCTTGCGGGTCAGCCAAAATTTAAAGCTATGGAGTTTATATGTATCTTACCCCAGAGTCATTCATTACAAATCTAAAACGTGCCGCTAAAATAGAAAAACGAGCACAAAATCAACATAATCATACATTCTTTTTGGATAAAATTGCATCTGTATCAGGTTATAAAAATTGGGCTTTACTCCATAAAAACCTAGATAAAGTTCGCTTTGGTGGACCTCAGTTTCGAGAAATTAGAAAAATAGTAAATTCTCGTTTAGTTAAAGCAGTTCCTAATGCAATTCAAGAATATGTAATTAGCGATCTAAGATCTTATTTGAAAGGGAATTTTGAAAAGCTTGCAGAATTTTCCATGCCTGATTCAAGTTCTACCAACGGTTTTTCACATCCTTCTATAGATTTAACTGCTAGTATCACTGAAAATTTTAGTGATATTTACCCAGAATCACTTTTGCAAGTAGCAATAGACGTTTTAGAAAAAGAAGGACCTTGGTGTATGGATGATGGTGATATTTATTTTGAAGAATTTGGCTTAAGTGATTGGTAGCTATATGTGGATTCTAGTAAAGTTGTCATTAATTTAAGTTTACGATAAAAATCATAACAAATAAGGATAGGTGTCGCGCAGCCGACACCTTATCTGGTTGTTGAACAAGCCCGTGCCTACTTATTTATAGTAAATTGTGGGATCTGTATTGGC
>NZ_PJBP01000159.1 GCF_002836415.1 Psychromonas sp. MB-3u-54
CGCCCATAAAAAAGCCTCAAGAAGTTAAACAACTTGAGGCTAACAACCATCAACAACCATGCCACCCATTTTTCTAAGCAACACGCCGTCAAGGGCGGAACGCCAACCAATAAAGTAAAACCAAAAGCCAGAAGAGAAAGCTAACTAATCACCGATGCCCTATCAACTTCACCCATAATTATGGGTGGCCATGTTAATTTTAATGTTAATTTTTGCTGAATTTCACAGTTGGTCTAAGTCAGCTTTCATAACCCTTAGTAGATTTTCTCTCAACAACGTTATTTTCTCTTGTTCATCCTGCTCTTTAGAAAGTAAGTCATTGGAAAGTAGTTGCTGAGATTGAAAGTCAGAGCGACCTAAGTCTTCGATAAGATCCTGGAAATTAACGCTTATAACTTGTATCTCTTCTATTATTTCGGATATTACTTGCATAATTTCTTCACTGGCAGATAGCTTTAGCCCATTAACTTGTGAGAATAATATTCCTTGTTGTTCTTTGAACTTCGATAACGCCAGTAAACATTTATTATTAAACTCGATGCTTTTCTCGTGAGATTTCTGTTGAAAGCCCGTCACATCAGTTTGATAATAGGATGTTATTACTGGCAAAAAATCGTCATGCAATACTTTCATTTGAACACTATTAAATACATCCAAATAGGCCATGAATATATAGTACTCATTTTTCTTGCTCTCATATTTGTACTTTTTATTTTCAATTGCTAACGTGAACTCTTTTTTTTGCACCTCTAAATCATGATTGAATTGAGATTTTAGTTTCTCAACTGAAGTCTCTTTTTCTAGTATTGCAGCCTGCTTCTCTGCTTCTAGCTTATTAATATTTTCCAAAAAAGCGCTGTTTTTACCCTTTTGATTTAGATGCTTAATCAATAAACTAAGCAAACCACCTATCAGAAAACTAAGAGTCATACTCACATATATATTCATGTCATTCATTTTTATCAAACTCTACTATTCTGCTAATAGCTTTATAGGCATCACTATCCACGAAAATCTGTAATACCTATCTTATAAGAAATAATCACAACGATATCTATTCAACCTTAATAAATCAACGTATTAAGTAAAGGTTTAATGACTTTTTAATTTGAGATAGGTGTTAAGGTGCCACCTATTCCATTTTCAAAATAGATCCTAACCTATTAATTTATACTAAGGTTGGACAACCAATCTTTTTTTGTGAGCAAGGATAATGACGAAGATATAGAAGCGGATTAATATTTGGTCAATTAGATGTGTCCAATTTTTTGTCTTTCGAAAGAATCTTCAGCTGATCTTTAATTTCAATGGGCGCATTCACACTATCTATAACTAGAATACTCATTTATTTTTCCTAATATATAGACAGGCAGACATAAATGCAGCTTCTTGATATTTATTGATCCCTTCAGGTAGTTCAAAGTTATCTTTCTTGTGTGAGGCCGCAATTCCTTGGCCAGAAACAAAAACGACGTCTGCTATTCCGTTCAACTGAATCAACGCTTCAAGTTTAAAAGAAACACCTCCCCCTGACATCGTACCATTCTTCTTTCTTTTTTTAACAACGACTACATCTATATGATTATTGATTACATAATTCTTAAAGGATTCGTAAAAAGATAGAACCGCATTGGTCGATTCATCATCTCCAATTTTAATCTTTCGAGGCTCAATATTGATATATTGCTGTCCGTTTTCATCGGCATCAATAATAGCCAAAATAGCTTCTGATCCTTTGAGTTCAATACCACATACTTTGGGCATATCGATAACTTCCTTTTTTTGGGCTAAAAACGGTCATGAGGGTCAGATCTGAATGGCACATTTTTAGCGTCACTGTTGATTTGATTTATTTTACGGTTCTAATTTTTTGAGAAGTACATCGTAGTACCAGGAAAACGCACCAAACAAAACAGCAACAATAAACGTTATGATTAGGTTAGAAGTCTGATTTGAGGTGTTATTAAACAGAGAGAAAATTAAAACAAAAATCATTAATGCAGATAAGATGTTTGAGGAGGTCACAATAAGCCATCTGAAAGTTCTCATTATGTGGAAAATCATCGTTTTCATAAAGTACCCATATTAAATAACACGATAGTTATCATTACATTTAACAGCTTTATAAGCATCACTATGCACGAAAATCCGCAATATTTATCTTATAAAAAATAATCATAACAATAACTATTTAACCTTACCAAATCAATGTATTAAGTAAAAATTTAATGATTTTTTTGATTTGAAATAGGTATTAAGGTGCCACCGATTCCATTTCCAAAACAGATCCTAACCTATTAATTTATAAACTAAATTTAGCTACCCATAAATATAACCTGTAGAGTGATACCTATCATTGGAAAAATCTCTAAAATAGCACCATACGACTGTTTGTAAAAGGCTCTGTTTCACTTCGGTATTGGTCTTTTTACTACAAAAGATGGGACAGCCAAACCTTTTTATAAATAAACCAAACCAAAGTCAATTAGATGGGTGTCCAGTTATGTGCTGTCTTGAATTCACCTCGTCATGACTACAAGCGATTAATTCATACCAATACATTTGGCACTCTGTTAACTCTACACTCCATTCCTTATTTGAATTATTGTAGATATCATCACCCCCAAAACATCGAAAATTCCTCGATTCATCTAAGGCATCCTTGTAGGTATAACTACTTACTCGCCAGCGATAACTGTATCGAGTCCGCGTGCAGCAATTTGTTATATTACCATTACTCATTATTTGATTGCTTGTGCTCTTGCATGACTTTCTTAATTTCACGGAATGGATATACAAATAGAAGTAAACCTATAACAATCAAAACAGGACCAGTAAATTGTGATTTCAATAACTCAGGTAGAAAATCAACAACCCCTATAGTTTCAATAACACCAACCATAAATAAAGCGACACTAATCCAGAGCGCCAAGTTAACACTAACAGGATATTTAAACTCTTCTTGATTACTCATGTGCATTCCTTTAGTAATATAACAGCTTTATAAGCATCACTATGCACGAAAAGCCGCGATACCTATCTCACTCAAAATAATCATGACAATATCTACTTAATATCAATAAATCAACATTTTCAGTGAAGATTTCAGGGGTTGTCGCCATCTTGGCACGTATGGGGTTTAAATCAACATACGCCATACAAGCTAATATGGCTGCTTCATCAAGTAATGCCTGGGATTAAAAACGTCCTTCCCACTCATTTATAAGGAATAAATGAGAACAACTTTAGCTGGCGCCATGGATGGTAGCGAATAAAATCGGCCGGTGCAGCTATCTTCCTTATTCGCCAATAATTATCAATAATTATGGGTGGCTATGTTAATTTCAATGTTAATTTCAATGTTAATTTCAATGTTAATTTCTGTCTAGTTTAGTTCGCTCTTAATAAAATCAATTTATAAGGAGGCATATGCACTTTCCACCTTAGCAAGCTACCCAAAAATCAGGAAAACCTAAACCTTCTTCACGATAATCATTTGATTTTTAACAATTCGTCAGACAGTTTTTCTGTGCATGATGTTTATTTTCAACCCCACACTAGACGACCGGTCTAATTAAAGGTATTGTAACGACCATGAAAATACAAACTAACGAAACACGCCAGCATATTTTAGACATGGGTTACGAGTTAATCGTAGCAAAAGGGTTTACAAGTGTTGGTTTATCAATGCTGCTAAAGCATGCACAGGTCCCTAAAGGCTCCTTCTATCATTATTTTAAATCGAAGGAGCAATTTGGTGAAACACTTATTACTGATTACTTTGATAAGTACATGGAATGGTTAAATGCTCTGTTTAGTAATAAGCAGTTACCTGCCAACGAACGGCTATTAACCTATTTACAGCACTGGATTGAGTTTAATCAGGGTGTCTGTGGTGCGCAAAGATGTTTGGTAGTAAAGCTCAGTGCTGAAGTCTCCGACCTTTCAGAGCCGATGCGCTTAGCCTTAAATAAAGGTGCTAATGATGTCGTTTTAGCCATTGCTCAATGCATTGAAAGCGGCATACACGACGGCTCGATTAAAGTTAATAACGCGCAGGAAACCGCCGAAATTTTATATCAAACTTGGTTAGGCGGATCCATTTTATACAAACTAAGTAAGGACGTTTCTGGCTTACAACGTACGCTGCAGAAAACGGAACAGATTTTACAAGGTAAGTTAACGTTTTAAGAAAATAACATAAACCCGTACTTATTTATTGTCGGGTTTTTATTACCCTTATCAGTAGACGACCGGTCTAATTTAAGGCTTGAATGTTAACTATCACGACTAAGTTAGTTAAAAACTATAAACACTTATCAAAGGAATATTTATGACTGATCAATCTAATCAACGTATCGTATTAGCTTCCCGCCCTGTCGGCGCACCAGCACAGAGCAACTTTCGCCTTGAAAAGACAGCGAAACCTATTCCCGCAAAAGGTGAAGTTCTGCTTCGCACTGTCTATCTTTCACTGGACCCTTATATGAGAGGGCGAATGAGTGATGCAAAATCTTATGCCGATCCAGTCGCCATCGATGACGTCATGGTGGGCGGCACGGTCTGCCAAATCGAAGCGTCAAACAACGATAATTTCCAAGTCGGCGAGTGGGTATTAGCCTACACAGGTTGGCAGAACTATGCCGTATCTGATGGTGAAGGGCTGCTCAAACTCGGTACCAATCCGGCGGCCCCTTCCTATGCGCTTGGGATTATGGGGATGCCAGGATTTACGGCTTATAAGGGACTGTTAGATATCGGCGAACCCAAACCAGGCGACACTATTGTGGTTGCTGCGGCAACGGGTCCTGTCGGCGCAACTGTTGGCCAAATTGGGAAACTTAAAGGCTGCCGTGTTGTTGGGATTGCAGGCGGTGAAGAAAAATGTCGTTATGCTAAAGAAGAACTGGGATTTGATGAATGTATTGACCATAAAGCAGAAGACTTTGCTCAGCAATTAACTGCCGCATGTGATAAGGGCATTGATGTCTACTATGAAAATGTAGGCGGAAAAGTTTTTGACGCGGTGCTGCCGCTGCTCAATACAGGTGCTAGAGTGCCTGTATGCGGTTTAGTGGCGCAATACAATGCAACGTCATTACCTGACGGTCCGGATCGTTTGTCTATGCTGATGGGAACAATTTTGGTGAAACGTATTAAAATGCAGGGGTTTATTATCTTTGATGATTATGCAGATCGTTATGACGATTTTGCTGCCGATATGACAACCTGGCTTGAAGAAGGCAAAGTGAAATATAAAGAGCAAGTGATAGAAGGTTTAGATAATACGCCTGAAGCCTTTATGGGACTGCTTGAAGGCAAGAACTTTGGTAAGTTGGTTGTTAAAGTAAACAACCCGCTATAACAATAAATTAAAGAGGAATATTAATGATTAAATTACATCACTTAAATAAATCTCGTTCCAAACGTATCATCTGGTTGCTGGAAGAACTTAAGATAAAGTACGAGATAATTCCGTATCAACGTGACAGTCTGACCTTCCTTGCGCCTGTGGAGCTTAAATCAGTTCATCCGTTAGGTAAGTCGCCCGTTATAGAAGATGATGGTTTAATAGTGGCTGAGTCGGGTGCAATAACAGAATATCTGATTGATAAATACGCTGATGGACAGTTTGCTCCGAAGCGCGGAAGCAAAGAGTATGTTGAGTATTCTCAATGGATCCACTTTGCTGAAAGCTCTGCGATTTTGCCTTTACTGTTAAAAATGTTTGTCGCAAAAGACGGCTGCGAAACTAATTTTTTAGCGGGTTATGCGGATCTGGAAACCGAAAAAGTGATTCGCTTTTTTGATGATTCATTAGCAGATAAGCGTTATTTAGTCGCAGACCAGCTCAGCGGTGCAGACATAATGATGTCATTCATTGTTGAAATAGTGAAAAGAAATGGTGAATTCGACAAGTATAAGAACATTGCAGCTTATGCTCAGCAATTAGCCACACACCCAGCCTTTATTCAGGCAGAGCATATTGAATTAAAAGCGGAAGCATAATTCATTAAGCAAGGTGCTGTTTTTCAAAAATGCAGCTGCTCATGTTTTCGCATGGGCAGCACAATTCTCTGTCAGGATCCTATT
>NZ_PJBP01000160.1 GCF_002836415.1 Psychromonas sp. MB-3u-54
ACAGCTTTACAGCTTTACAGCTTTACAGCTTTACAGCTCGTAGGATCCACCCTACCGATAACAAAATACCGAATTCGGTAATCTATTATCCGAACTTATTACTCGCATGCTGATATAGATCTTCGTATTCCACGGCCGTGTGATGCCATGAAAAATCACTGGTCATACCATTTTTCATCACTATTTCAAATGCCGGAAAATCGTTACGGTATACCGAAGCTGCCCATCTCATGGTTTCTCTTAATGCTTCCGGATACAGATCGTAGAATTTAAACCCGGTTGCGCTATCGATATTATCAACGGAATAGTTGCTGACTGTGTCTTCAAGCCCTCCCGTTGATCGCACAATAGGCACGGTCCCATATTTCATGCTGTACATCTGGTTAAGCCCGCATGGCTCATACCTTGAAGGCATAACAAAGAAATCCGATCCCGCTTCGACCAGATGAGCAAGCTTGTTACTGTAGCCAATATGACATCCAAAGCGATCCGGATAGGCTTTAGCATAATCTGCTAATGCCACTTCCTGCCACTTCTCACCGGAACCGACAATAACAAATTGGGCATCGTCTTCTTCCAGCATCTTATCTAAACATGCAATAAAGACATCCAGCCCTTTCTGCTCGGCAAGTCTCGATACCACACCATAAATGGGCACATCGGCGCGCACTTCCATTCCAAATTCCTTCTGCAGTGCCGCTTTGCATAAAGCTTTACCGCTCAGATCTTTGTGTGAAAAGTTGTGAGGGAGAAAATTATCTGTTGCAGGATCCCACTCAATGACATCAATGCCATTTAAAATGCCACGCAGTTTACCTTGAACGGCTCGGTGTTGAAGCGGATGTTCCAGACCGAATCCGTATTCAGGGGATAGGATCTCCTCTGCATAGGTAGGGCTAACCGTTGTTGCCATATCGGCGGTCAACACCCCTGCTTTTAGGAAATTCAGCTTATCGTAGAATTCAAAACAGTGAACGTTAAAATAATCCCAGCCAAGGCCCGTCCAGTAAAGATTCGATTTACTAAACACACCCTGATAGCCAATATTGTGAATAGTGATAATTGATCGGGTTTGCTTAAAATTATCAAATCCGTTGTACAGGGCACTTTTTACATATACGTTGCACAGCGAAGTGTGCCAGTCGTTGGTGTGAAGTACATCGACCTTAATATCCAGAGCCAGTACAGCCTGCATAATTGCCCTGCTCAGAAAGATAAAGCGTTCGGCATTATCAGAGTATTCATTGCCGTCCCAATCGTATAGTTTAGGACGATCAAAAAATCGATCATATTCTATAAAGTAAAAAGAAAGGTTTTCACTGACCTTGTGCCGTCTGATACGTGCCCATTCCTCGCTTCCTTCTCCAAAAGGGACACCCAGCAGTTCATGCACACACTCTGTATCAGCACATTTTTCAGCCATAACCTGCGGATAATAGGGCATAAAAACTGAAACATTGTGGCCATTTTCAGCTAAAGCGTATGGTAGTGAGTATGATACATCAGCTAATCCGCCTGTTTTTGCATAGGGTGCGGCCTCACTTGTTGCCCAAACTATATTCATTCTATGTCACCTCAAATATTAAGTTATCTGTTCAACGAAACCGCTTTTATACGGAAAAAATCATTCGACCTGTCTTCAAATAAGTGCAAGGATAATTTTTAACCTAGAGATTACTATGAAAAGTAACAAAATCAAATGCTTTACCGCTTTATCTGCAGCTTATCTCAGTAATTAACAACTCATCAATAGCAGTCCAGTCTATTAGAAAATGACCAATAACCGCAGTTCATCATGGCGATAATCTAAGGGCTGATTAATGATTGCAGAATAGCTTTACCTTGAGAAAGTCATTAGCCGTTCCAAATTTACACAAAACGAGGGTCTGCTGACCTTTGGTGTACAAATTTCGTTCAATCTAAACGTGTTCTGAACAAGGCATGAGGAGAGCAGCAGAGTTATTCTATGTAAACTTTGATTAACGCAGCGTAGGACGCTTTTGAATGAATCCGAAGGGCAGCATTTTTTGCGCACGATCGTATGCATTATCGCCTACTTATGTAGAATAACGATACAAAACAAGCTCTGCCTTATATAAAGCACGCACACATTGCTGAAAAAATACACACAAAAGGTCAACAGACCCTAACCTTTATTAATAATGAAAGGTAAGGCGCTCACCTTGGCAGCAGCAAGATAAGGACTAAGACTAATACCAACCTGCATTATTCAGATTCTATTGTTACAAATCACCGCTTTAAGTTAGACACAACAACCTCTATAGTAATCAGCCAGTTAATAATTTTGAGGAAAATAATGACCCAATCCGCCTTGCAGACAATCAAAGATTACCACCAGCAGAGCAAACACCAGCCGGGCCGATATGCGCGTTCGCCAGGTTACATGGACTGGGCAAATCAGCCGTTACCCTATAGGCTTTACGAAGGGGCACAACAAATCCCCTTACCGCTGTTGCAACAAACTAACGATTCCCCTTATTCCGCACTCTTTCAGGCGGCCGAAAAAGAAGCTGAACCCATTTCTATCGCATCAATCGCCAGTATGTTGGAACTCAGCTTAGGGCTTTCAGCCTGGAAAGAGTATCAAGGTTCAGAGTGGGCACTGCGCATTAATCCTTCCAGCGGTAATCTGCATCCCACCGAATGTTATTTACTGCTGCCGGAAGTCGATCAGCAAGCGGCTGCCAGTGTGCATTACAACCCCTATGTTCATCTGCTTGAACAGCGCGCAGCAATACCCGATGATGCCGCGCAGGCATTGAAAAAGATGGATGGTTTTCCCTTGATGCTGAGCAGTATTGCCTGGCGCGAGGCATGGAAATATGGCGAGCGTGCTTACCGTTATTGCCAACATGATTTAGGTCACGCCCTAGCGGCATTAAACATTGCCTGCAACCTCAACGGCTGGCAGATTCAAGTATTGCCCAATATCTCCGCTGAAAAGTCAGAAAGTCTCTTTGCGCTTGCACAATCAAATACCGTGCAGGCAGAAACCGAGTTTGCCGATTGTGTCTGCTGGGTGAGCCGGACAACACCTGATCTCGCGGCTGTTGAACAATGGTTAAACCAGCTGCCAACGCTTAATTATGGGCACAAGGCGAATCAACTGAGTAAGGTGCATATCGACTGGCCGATTATCAATCAGGTTGTCTCATCCAGCCATCGGGAGCCGTTACAACTCACACCCGCCAAAAAAACCAGCGTCATTGACCCGGAGACAGAGAGCCTGTGCACCGCAAGTGCTGAAACACTTATTCGCCAACGCCGCAGTGCACAAAGTTATGACAAGGAAAGCAGTCACCTGCCGTTAAACACCTTTTTACATAATCTGCAAAAAACCCTGCCCGGCAATAGCATTCCTTTTTCAGTCTTACCTTTCGAGGCACAGCTGGATCTGGTTTTGTTTGTCCATAATGTGCAGGGACTCGCACCCGGTTTATATATTTGGGTACGAAATGAGGATCACCTGCCGTTATTAAAAGCGCAAATGGACAGTGATTTTGAGTGGACGCAGATCATTGAACGACAACCTTTGTATTTACTACAAACAGGCAATATCAGACGGATTGCCAAAGCGGTCAGCTGTCAACAGGATATCGCCAGTGAAAGTGCTTTTTCATTGGCTATGCTGGCAAATTTTGCCGCACCTTTGGCAAAATCCCCAAGCTGTTACCCCACTTTATATTGGGAAAGCGGACTAATAGGTCAAGTCTTGTATCTGCAGGCAGAAGCTTTTGGCCTGCGGGCAACGGGTATAGGTTGTTTCTTTGATGATCAAGTGCACCAGCTACTTGGCCTCAAGGACGATCAATGGCAAACCCTTTATCATTTCACCGTCGGTAAGGCGATCGACGATCCACGGATAGCCAGCAAACCGGCTTATTTTCATTTAAAACCATAAAGCCTTTCCCTTATAAAAGCACAGTAAACAGCCTGTAAAAATGGGCTGTTTTATTTGAATTATTATTATGATTCAGACGTCATCTCACCGCACCTGCCCTTTTTATTGCATTTTCTAGTAGACTACCGTTTTTTGTAGCACAGACCTTACGGGAATATTATTTTGCAGACACTTGCACAGCTCAAATCAGGCGAATTAGCCGGAACCCAACGACTCGCCTTATCTGAAAATTTAACCTCATTCCCGCTCGAGATTTTATCACTTGCGAATAGCCTGGAGATTCTTGATTTATCCAATAATCAATTGACCTCATTGCCACAAGAATTGATGCAGTTAACCAGGCTTAAAATCATTTTTGCATCAAACAATCTTTTTGAAACATTGCCTGAAGTACTGGGTCAATGCGCTAATTTAGAGATGGTGGGTTTTAAAGCCAATAACATTAACCAGGTGCCTGCAAACGCTTTGCCCGCCAAATTACGCTGGTTGATATTAACGGACAATAAAATTGAAGTGTTACCTGACACTTTGGGTGAACGGCCGCGACTGCAAAAATTGGCACTGGCGGGTAATCGTTTAAGCGCACTGCCAAAAACGCTGGGTCAGTGTAAAAACCTTGAATTAGTTCGTATTTCAGCCAATAGACTGACCGAGTGTCCGGAGCAATTGCTGGAATTACCTAAGCTTGCCTGGTTTGCTTTTGCAGGTAATCCCTTTACCCGCTCAAATGTTAAAATCAATGCTGTGCCGACATTATCATCATCAAGCTTCACCTTACAAAATATCCTAGGTCAGGGTGCATCCGGGGTTATCTCCAAAGCCGTTTGGAACAAAACGCAAAGCCGCTTTCCCGATGATATTGCGGTTAAAGTGTTTAAGGGTGAAGTCACCAGTGATGGTTATCCGGAAGATGAATTACAAGCCTGTTTAAAGGTCGGCCATCATGCCAATTTAGTGCAGTCAATCGCGCAAGTGAATGAGCCAAATTATTTAGCGTTAATTATGACCTTAATACCGGCACATTATAATAACTTGGGGCTACCGCCCTGCTTTAAAAGCTGTACCCGTGATACTTTTACGCCGGGCTTTAACTTATCCATTAAGCAGATTGAGAAAATCGTTGTACAAATGGAAGCCGTATTTGCGCATTTACATGACAATCAAGTCTGCCATGGCGACTTATATGCGCATAACACCCTGTTTGATGAACAAGCCAATATCATTTTTGGCGACTTTGGTGCTGCCACTATGTACCACATGCTGACGCCAGCGCAGCAGCAGAAGATCAAGCAGATCGAACAACGTGCACTGTTTCATTTTATTGATGATCTGTTAAGTATTTGTGCCCACGAGGATCAACTCAGCAGCAACTTTAAGCAGCTTAAGCAGCTTAAGCAAGGTACTCTAACAAAAGAAATAAGATTAACTGCTTAATTAAAAAGTGGGAATATCCATTAAAATTGACGCCGATTATAAAGGCGTCGAATATAAATCTACTTTTTAACTAAACCTTAAGGTCTTCTCTCACGTATTGATTCTTTTAAATTTAAAAAGTTGGAACTTGATGATCCTATTTAGTGAGAGTGAAGAGTCTAGAGTTATCGAAATGGCTTGGGAGGATAGAACACCCTTTGAAGCGATTGAACATCAGTTTGGCCTAAATGAACCAGCGGTGATAAGACTTATGCGTTATAAGATGAAACCAAGCAGTTTTAAATTGTGGCGCAGCAGGGTAAGTGGCCGAAAAACTAAGCATACAAAACTCAGGTCGCCGGAAGTCGGCAGAGCTTATTGCCCAACTCAGTATAAGAATAGATAGAGCTTCATCTACCCCGTAGGGTGCGCTTCAGCACCAAGAAACATTACCGCCGCATAAAATGCATCCTACCAATAACATACCCCGTAGGGTGCGCTTCAGCACCAAGCAACATTAACGATGCATAAAATGCATCCTACAAATAACCTACCCGTAGGGTGCGCTCTGCGCACCGATTGTCTGTGTTATTCACCAAATTCATTATCAATTTCATCAATCCCGTCACCAACAACATTAACGATGCATAAAATGCATCCTACCGATGGTATCGACCGTCGTCATTAACGGTGCATAGCATGCCCCCCACCAATAACATAACCCGTGATCATCAACGATGCATAAAATGCATCCTAC
>NZ_PJBP01000161.1 GCF_002836415.1 Psychromonas sp. MB-3u-54
CTTTGACGAACCCACTTCAGCACTCGATCCTGAAATGGTATCGGAGGTACTGGATGTGATGGTTGAACTGGCCGATGAAGGGATCACTATGATTTGTGTAACCCATGAAATGGGCTTTGCTAAAAAAGTGGCAGACCGAGTGATCTTTATGGATGCGGGACAAATTATCGAAGAGAATGAACCCCATGAGTTCTTTGATAATCCGCAATCGGATCGTTTAAAACTCTTTTTAGATCAGATTTTATCGCATTAAAAAAACTGGCCAACACTAAAAATTCTTTGATAATCCGCAATCGGATCGTTTAAAGCTCTTTTTAGATCAGATTTTATCGCATTAAAAAATACTGGCTAACACTGAAAAAGCATGTTTTAAACATGCTTTTTTTATGCCGGTGATAACGCTTGATAGTGAAACTCATGATCGTGCATTAATCCTTATTGTCATAGTCTAACCATTTTTATTTAATATCTAATCCATTCATTTTAACCCTATAAATGAATGGAATATCATCAGATATGTTATGATTTTTGAGTGGTTAATGATGTTCTGCTGATACACCAAATATCGATTCGTTGTGCCCCTGCTTCTAATAGCGTGTGGCACAAACTATTTACGGTCGCGCCGGTGGTGACAACATCATCGATAATGACAATATAAGCACCTGTTATCTCCTGCTGCCTCGATCGGCTGATAGAAAAAGCCCCGTTTAAATTTTTTTTTCTGTTATATAATGTAAGCCCTTCCTGCGGTATTGTGCTTATGTGGCGCTCGACCCCTTCTAATAAGAGTGGCGTTTTTAATCGTTTTGCGATCACCTTAGCGATGATCGTGGCTTGATTAAAACCGCGAGTACGCTGTTTTTTTGTGTGTAAGGGCACGGGTAATAAATAATCGACTGCGCTTATCTGCTGCGCGGATAAATTAAGCATAATCGATTCCGTGAGTAATTCGCCCAATAGTTCTCCGTAAAGCAACTGTTTCGTATATTTTAATTTTTTAACCATCTGAGAATAGGGCGGTTGGTAATTTCCAAGTGCGTGTAATTGTTCAAATAAGTGTGCTTTTTTTAAACAATCTCCGCAAAAGGGTAAAGAAGTATTCAATGCTAATCCGCAGCGTTGACAGCAGGTTCTCGGTTCGAGTAGTGCCCTTTGGCAATGTTCACAGATCAGCTTGTCATGGCTTGACAATTCGCACATTAAACACCGGGCAGGTAAGCATTGTGCGATTAATTGTTTGAATTTTTGTTTAATAAAGGTAGCAACTGTTTGCACCAGCGTTTATCCCATTAAAAGAGAGAGACTGTGATTATAGAACAAAGTGTATATTGCCGTGTGCTGGGTGAAGGTCCCGATTTGATATTATTACATGGCTGGGGGGTGAACTCTGCTGTTTGGAACCCGGTGCTTGAAGGATTATCTGCTCATTTTCGAGTGCATTTAATTGATCTTCCCGGATTTGGCAACAGTGAAGAATTAGCTGAATATTCTCTGGATACAATAGTCGAGCGTATTATGGAAAGGGTACCGGAGCAGTCGATCTGGTGTGGTTGGTCGCTGGGTGGTTTAATCGCGAGTCATGCCTGTTATTTATACCCCGATAAAATTGCTAAATTAATTCAAGTTTGTACTTCGCCAAAATTTGTTGGCGACGAACTTTGGCCGGGTGTTGAGACTATTGTGTTTGAAAACTTCAAATCGGGGCTGCTGAAAAATGCCAATAAAACATTGGCACGCTTTATCGGCATTCAAGCAATGGGATGTCAAAGTGCACGTAAAGACACGCTTATATTAAAGAAACTTTTAACGGATACAAAGCAAGCCTCTTTGAGGGCTTTAAGCGAAGGCTTGGATCTTCTCAGTGAGAGTGATTTACGAATGGAATTTGTTCAGATTAGGCTCCCCTGTTTATCCATTTTTGGACAGTTTGACGGTTTAGTTCCTATCGAAACAAGTGTTGCGATGCAGCAATTACTGCCAGATTCCCTGCAAAAAGTATTTATGTACTCATCGCATGCGCCATTTGTTAGTGAGCCTGAGGAATTTATTGATAATATTATTAGTTTCTCGCGAATCAAAAATTAATTTTTATTCCTGCTTATTAGGGGGCAATATCTTTATGGATCTTTGTTTAACTTATGAAGAGGGGAGTCTGTTTATATTAGCAGAAAGTAAAAAGAGGTTGTTATCTTTAAAGGATGAAAATTGATTGAAAGCCAGCATGAGTAAAATCACACTGTCATTCAATCAATCAGATATTAGTAATGTCCCGCGCAACAGCTATCAGCTTGCGCGAGTTTACTTTTATTGCCGCTGCATTACTGCTGAACGGATTCTTTTTCTTCGTGATTGACTTCACAACTGCTGTCCGCTGAGTGAGTATGACCGTGAGCTAATTCTTCTTCGCTTGCCGCACGAACCGCTACAACTTCACCTACAAATCGTAAAGCCATGCCAGCGAGAGGATGATTTGCATCAATACTTACATTTTCTTCACCCACTTCGGTGACTTCAACGGAGCGTGGTCCCTGGTCTGTTTCAGCTTGGAATGACATACCCACTTCAATTTCATCAACACCTTCGAATAAAGAACGCGGTACTTGTTGTACTAATTCGTCCTGAAAAAGACCATATGCATCTTTAGCTTCTAATTCAACGTCAAATTTATCACCAAGCTGTTTGCCTTCTAATTCAGCTTCTAGGCCTGGTACCAAATAATGTGAACCTTGAATGAATTCAAGTGGAGCACCATTTTCAGTGCTGTCTAACGCGTTGCCATCTACTTCTGAAACGCCGAAGTGGATTGAAACCACCGAGTCATTTGTAATTTTCATATTATTTCTCATTATTTAAGTTTTATTCAATTTCATTCGGATCAAACACCCCTATGATTTGCTCAAATTGGCGTGTTGCCGATGTTGCTTGCTTAGGTGTTTGCGATTGTGTGTGACCACAAGATACAC
This sequence comes from Psychromonas sp. MB-3u-54, assembly GCF_002836415.1. Lineage (GTDB taxonomy): Bacteria > Pseudomonadota > Gammaproteobacteria > Enterobacterales > Psychromonadaceae > Psychromonas. Next base: position 2,964 of record NZ_PJBP01000161.1, read on the forward strand.
ACCTTAGAGTTTCAACTGCATTTTCCAGTGTCAGAGCGATACTGTCAAGCTCATTGCATTTTGGACAGGTTGCGCCCGCGATAAAACGTTTTTTGTTTTTTGTTAATGCCATTTTTTTAATAATCTATTTGATCCATCATTATCCTATGGTAACGAAATTGTATTTGATTACCAACTGCTATGGCTCAACTTTGTAAAGTCCGTTATTATTACCCTTATTTTCGCTTCTATAATATTGAGAAGATCTATTTATGATTGTGGCTAGTAATATTGAATTAATTCGCGGCGGTAAACCTTTACTTGTAAATGCCAGTGCAACAATCAACCCACATCAGAAAGTGGGATTAGTCGGGGCTAATGGCTGTGGTAAATCAAGTTTTTTTGCACTTTTAAAGCAAGAAGCACAGATAGATAATGGTGAGTTGAGTATTCCACAGCATTGGCGTATGGCAAGTGTCGCTCAAGAAACCCCTGCGCTGGATATGAATGCGCTGCAGTACGTCATTGACGGGGATCATGATTTTAGAGCGTTACAGCATCAACTGAAAGAGGCTGAGGCTGCTAATAACGGCAATAAAATAGCTGAACTGCATGGTAAACTCGACCATGCGGGGAGTTATACCATCGAATCCCGTGCCGCTGAATTACTGGCAGGTTTAGGCTTTCCAGAGCCGGATCAAAGTCGCTCCGTCAGTGATTTTTCGGGTGGCTGGCGTATGCGCTTAAATTTAGCGCAAGCTTTACTTTGTCCTTCTGACTTATTATTACTTGATGAACCAACCAATCATCTTGATTTAGATGCGGTCATTTGGTTGGAAAAATGGTTACGTCAATATGCAGGCACATTAATTCTAATATCCCATGATCGTGATTTCATTGATACTATCGTTGATAAAATCATCCATATAGAACAGCAGCAACTTCATGAATATACAGGTAACTACAGCAGCTTCGAACGTCAACGGGCTGAAAAGCTAGCACAGCAGCAGTCCTCTTTTGAAAAGCAGCAAACGCAAATGAGTCATATGCAAGATTATATTGACCGTTTTCGTTATAAAGCCAGCAAAGCGAAACAAGCACAAAGCCGTATTAAAGCATTGGAAAAAATGGAGCAATTATTACCCGCGCATTTGGATAATCAATTTAGTTTTTCCTTTAGAAAACCCGATTCCTTGCCGATGCCGTTATTAACCTTAGAAAAAGTGAGTGCCGGTTATGACGACCTATTGATTCTTGACAAAATTAAATTAAATCTTGCGCCGGGCAGTCGAATCGGTTTATTGGGTCGCAATGGTGCAGGCAAATCAACACTTATTAAACTAATATCAAACCAAATTAAGCCTCTTTCGGGTAAATTGGAGATTAATCCAAAGGCTAAAATTGGTTACTTCGCCCAGCATCAATTAGAGCTTTTATCTCTGGATGAAACACCAATGCAACACCTTGCCCGGTTTGCAGCCGATGAAAAAGAAGTCACATTACGAAACTTTTTGGGTACTTTTGGTTTTCAAGGGGATAAGGCGTTAGATAAAGTCAGGCCATTTTCGGGGGGAGAAAAAGCGCGTTTAGTGTTGGCCCTATTAGTGTGGCAAAAACCCAACCTGTTATTACTTGATGAACCGACCAACCACCTTGATTTGGAAATGCGCCATGCACTGACTATGGCACTGCAAGAGTTTGAAGGTGCAATGGTAATAGTCTCGCATGACCGTCATTTGTTACGCACCACAACCGATGATTTATATTTAGTGCATGATCATAAAGTAGAGCCTTTTGTGGGTGATCTTGATGATTACCATAAATGGTTATCGGAACAACAACGTATTGAAAAACAACCAGTTCAAGACATTGAAAGTGTTAACTCATCGACTGTTAATCGTAAAGAACAAAAGCATTTAGAAGCTGAATTTCGTAAAAAATTAACACCTTATAAAAAGCAGCTCAACAGTTCAGAAAAGTTAATGGAAAAATTGAGTCAACAATTAGAAGAGATAGAAAAGCAACTGGCAGATCCTGCAATATATGAACACGCACAAAAGGCACGCTTAACCGAGTTATTAAAGCAGCAGGGCGAGTTAAAAGAGTCACTCGAAGAAGCGGAAATGGCTTGGATGGATGCACAGGAAAAAATTGAATTAATGGAAGCTGAATTTGAAGAGGTCATTTAATTACTTGAATTTTAAATTTGTCTTGTTCATAATCATTTGCACATCAACGACATATATAAAGGAAATTACATGAGTTTTGAAAGCAATGAATACTTTGATGGCAATGTGAAATCAATAGCATTCCAAAGCGCAACATTACCTGGAACACTTGGCGTAATGGATATCGGTGAATACACTTTTGATACTAATGCTTACGAGTTTATGACAGTCGTAAACGGTGCTCTGACGGTTAAACTACCTGGCGCAACGGACTGGAAAACATTTAATGCTGGTGAAACATTTGAAGTAGAAGCAAATGTGAGCTTTGATGTTAAAGTAGCAGTACAAACTGCATACCTTTGTCTTTATAAATAATAGTATCGACAAAGAGTAATGAACAAAAAAAGGAGCTTAGCTCCTTTTTTTATGCCCGTAATATAGAAAAATAGATTTTTTTGAATCAAAACAGAATGTTTAAAGAGATAATTTATGCTTAACAGTTAAAAAATAAGCACTCTTTAGCTGATAAATGAGCACATTGATTGTTAAATAATCGTTCGAACATTTTATTGAAATAATAGTCAATAAAGCCCTTGCCAAGGTTCATAAAATCCCTATAATGCGCCCCACGGAAACGGGAAAGACGCAAGTCAAACCGGTTACTTAGAACGAAAGAGATTAAGTTTTTAATAACGTTAAGCGTTGATTAAAAACATTATAATTTCATGTTTTAGCAAGATTAATAATCCTGATAAAACATTGAAAAATTAATCTTGACATCGTTTGCAGGTAGCGTAATATACGCACCTCGCCGAAAGGCACGCTCTTTAACAATTTAATCAAACAATCTGTGTGGGCACTTATTGTTG
>NZ_PJBP01000162.1 GCF_002836415.1 Psychromonas sp. MB-3u-54
GTACTGTCTTTATTTATCACCCATTCCAATTTCAATCTGCAGTAATTTAGCTAATAAATCAGCTTCATCTTTGCTGATATCAATATTTGGCATGTTGCCGGATACTAACCAAAAACAATCCCCATCGTTCTGCACTGTTACCTGATGCGGCTTGCACATTACTTCAACTCTACCGGTCTTAATATTTACCGCCTCGGTACCTAACTTATCACCTAAACTATTGGTTACCATCACCATTAAACCTGGTGCGATAAATTGAGCCTGATCCCATAAATGCGCCATTGCGCTGCCCCCTTATTATCGATTACTTTTACATTATGGTATTAATTCTAGGATATATATTAGGGTCTGTTGACCTTTCGTGTGCATTTTGCAGCAATTTGTGGGTGCTTTATACAAGGCAGAGCCTGCAACCTGTCGTTATTCTACATAAATAGGCGATAACGTAGTCGATAACCTAGTCGATCGTATCCACAAATGCGGCCCTTTGGGTTCATCTAAAAGCGTCCTGCGCTGCGTTATACGTCATTTACATAGAATAACTATCTGAACGAGGCATGCCTTGCTCAGAACACTTTTAGATTGAACGAAATTCGTACTCCAAAGGTCAACAGACCCTAGCCCAATACGCTTTATTTAGTAACGAACCCCACACTGCTGAGTTTCTTTTTAGCGCTACTATCTCCCTGTACCGCTGCAGACAGTTAATACTATATTTACAGTCAGTACTATACTAAAAGTGTACTAATAAAGTGTGAATAAAGTACTACTTGCGCGCTAATTGCGCACTGACTAGCTAAAGAGGACAAAAAAAATGAATACAATGACAAAAGCCCTGGTGATGGCATTATCACTCTTTTTATTTGGCGCTAATGCTTATGCAGCAAATGCTCTTCCTGGTTATAGTCATGCAATTGTAAGTAAGACTCTCCATGTAACGGAAGTTGACACAAAAGACGAGGCCTATTCGCTTGGGTTTCAAAAATTACAAAATTTGATGAAAATGCAATCCGGTGCATCATTAAGTGATGCACTCGTACTACTTTTTGCTGATAGAGCAGAGAGGCAGAGTGTGACCTATGACGAGGCTAATGTTACCGTTCAAGAGTTCATGGATGAGCAAGGCGAAATTGTTTATAAAGGGATGGTTAATGTAACTTATCACTATTCTGTTAAGTCAGATTAGATTTTCGTTAACCTCATATCCAAAAAAATTGAAGAATAAGGGAACTAATTGCTCGTTCCGAGATTAGAATAATCGACCCAAAAAGATGAGATAAAGGAGGAACGAGCATGGACAAACTAATTGAAATTTAACGAAATATTGACGATTTTGCCAATTGTTTATTGGCCATTACACCGTCACTTTTAGAAAATGAATACTTAAACTCGATTCCACGGTTTGAACCAATGAAGATATCTTATTGATATGAAAAATAGGAAAGTTTCGTGCCATCTTTAAAATTAGTACGTTTGGTAATTAGCTCGTAGGGTGCGCTCTGCGCACCGATTTTTGCTGCTTGCGGCGCATAGAATGCACCCTACGGATAAAAACATTCCACGTTGGGATACATTCATTAATAGCAAAATAAATAATTAAATGCTCACACTGCAAAAACAATAAGCCATTAAACTGTTGATTTAAATGAACATTCTAACTTTTTAATTAAGAGCACAATTTAATTTCTTTTGGTGTTAATGCGGTTGGTATCCTTAAACAAGTTTAGCCGTTAATGATTTCCAACTGCGTTGCTGCTCTGCTACACCTTTTTTTAATTCCAGACAGGTTTTCATTAACTCTGAATTTTCAACATCATTAACAAGTTCTTTTTTCCTTTCTGACAACAATTGTTTATGTACGGCATAATACTCATTTATATTAACAATAAGCAGGTCATATTCGGATTGTAAACGCTCAAGCATTTTTTCCGAATCAGGATATGCGGCTAATTTTTGTTGACTGCGCTTTAAGGTCATGGCTAATTTAGCTTTTTCCAAGCGATCCTCAGGACTGATGCGTAATTTACTGGTCAGTCCCAGGTATTCACAACTTTTTATCAACCACTTGGTCGGATCAAACTGCCACCAACGGATACCATTACGGTAATCATTTTCAAAAACATGGTGGAAGTTATGGTAACCCTCGCCAAAGGTAAGAAAGGCCAAATAACCATTATCCCTTGCAGTGTTTTTATCACTGTAGGTTTGTTTCCCCCAGATATGCGCTAAGGAATTGATAAAGAAAGTGGTATGGTGACTTAATACTAAACGTAAAAAACCCACTAATAGAATGCTGTTAATTAGTTCACCATGCCATAAACCAAAAAATAGGGGTATGCCAATATTTAGCAGCAGCGTTAACAGCAAATAATGCTTATGCTGCCACATTACAATAGGGTCTTTTTGCAAATCCCGCACGTTATTATAGTCGTCATAAGTAGTTGGATGATATTCACGCAGCATCCAGCCAAGGTGTGAATACCAAAATCCCATTTTAGCGGAATATGGATCTTTCTCATTATTATCAACATGTTTGTGATGAATTCGGTGATCCGATGACCAATGCAATATGCTATTTTGTAAAGCGAATGCACCACCTAAGGCAAAAATAAAGCGTAAACTCCAATGTGCCTGATACGTTTTGTGTGACCATAATCTATGGTAGCCGGCTGTAATTGACATGCCGCAGAAAATAAAACACAACAAGGCAAACATAAGTTCGGGCGCATCAAAACCATGCGTGATAGCACGGTAAGGTACGGCAATTGCGGCTAATAAAAACGTGCTCAAAAAGAACAAAACATTAAGCCAAAGAATACGGGGTTTATTCATTTCGCCTCCAACTCAGCAAAGATAATAAAAGTAAAAACTCAGAGTACAGTTGTACACCTTGATTTTATTCTAACATAATGATCAGGCACGCAGCGTATTTTTTTAAAAAAATTTAACTTCAACCTCAGCACGTTGCTTGGTACAGTCCTACACTGGGAATACCCATATGCTTCGGAATGCTATCGGAATAACGAACGGTTTTTATTAAAAGGTCTGGTCATGAGTAGCATTAGAGCACAACAAAAAGAAAAAACCCGCCGTCTGTTAATTGATGCAGCTTTCGCTCAATTAAGTGCTGAACGCAGTTTTTCAAATTTAAGTTTACGGGAAGTAACTAAAGCGGCAGGACTCTCACCAAACGCATTTTATCGTCATTTTTCGGATATGAATGAGCTTGGTTTAATTTTGATTGACGAAGCAGGCTTAATGCTTAAGAAACTAAGGTCTCAAGCCAGGCTGCGCATTAAAAAAGGCGGTTCAGTCGTGAAAATATCCGTGCTGACTTTTATGGAATTCATTGAACAATACGCTCATATTTTTCGCTTGTTATTGCAGGAAAGATCAGGTGTATTCAGAGCTGCACTGAGCCGTGAAATAGATTCTTTTACAAAGGCACTTTGTGGTTATTTACAGCAAGCTAATAAGTTAAATGCCGAGGTTGCTTACCTGCAAGCCAATGCAACGATCATCATTGTTTTTAGCGCAGCTGCAGAGGCCTTAGATGTTGATCAAAAAAGACGGCATGATTTAACTAAACGTACTATTTTACAGTTGCAGATGATTGACAAAGGATCATTAGAGATGAACTCATCCCGGTAAATTGAGCTGCGAGTCTTCGAGTCTTCGAGTCTTCGAGCTTCGAGCGGCGAGTTGCGAGCCTTCGAGCGGCGAGTTGCGAGCTTTGAGCTGCGAGTCTTCGAGCTACGAGTCTTCGAGTTGCGAGTTGCGAGTTGCGAGCTTTGAGCTGCGAGCCTTTGAGCTGCGAGCCTTTGAGCTGCGAGTCTTCGAGCTACGAGTCTTCGAACTGCGAGCCTTTGAGCTGCGAGCCTTTGAGCTGCGAGTCTTCGAGCTACGAGTCTTCGAACTGCGAGCCTTTGAGCCTTCAAGCCTTCAAGCCTTCAAGCCTTTGAGCCTTTGAGCCTTCAAGCCTTTGAGCCTTTGAGCCTTCGAGCCTTCAAGCCTTCGAGCCTTCGAGCTTCGAGCCTTCGAGCTTCGAGCCTTCGAGCTTCGAGCCTTCAAGCCTTCAAGCCTTCGAGCCTTCGAGCCTTCGAGCCTTCGAGCTTCCTTACAGGTTGATCAATCAACGGGATTGGAATATAGGCGTTTTCCACAGAGTTTTACTCAACTCGTTTGTTTTTTCCCAATTTTTTTCCATGATCAAAGCAACAATTTCTTTTGCCACATTAGGGATTAATTGGGGTTTATGTTGAATATCATCATCTAACATCTCTAACCAATTGCCGATTAAATCTTCATCTAAATGATGCATTACATCTGCTAAGTGTAATTGTTTAAGTGCAAGGGCATTGGAAAGCTGTTCCATTTGTCCATGAATTGGTTTTACCAGTATTGGAATCCCCAAGTGTAAACATTCACTGATCAATTCAAATCCAGAGTTACAAATCACGCCTCGGGTTCGAGTCAAGTTATCTGTAAATCCTTGATAACAGGTCTTTTGCCATAATACGTTTCCATGCTGACTTTCGGTTAACTGCGGAGCGTAAAGAATAAAATTATAATCGCTAAATGTCTTTAATAAATCAGTCACCTCGGATTGATCTTCAAAAGGTAAATACACCATAATAAAATTTTGGGTGATTTTACGGGATAAATTAATGTCGATAACCGGCGGTAATATATTTTCTTGATAGGGATGCCAATGTAAACCGATGCCGAATGGGGCGGGAGCAAAGTTTTTGAGCACCCATTTTGCCAGCCAATTTTCTCCGGCCAGAGGTGTATTGGGACCAAAAGCATATTGATGACCCAGCCCGATAACCGGTTTATTTCTCAATTTAGCGGCCCAGGCCGTGATCGGTTCAAAGTCTGTAATGATTAAATCATAGCCGCTAACATCTAATGAAAAAACATCTTTGATAAATTGCCATAAATTATTTTTTAATGCGGTTTTCAAATAATTAACTTTCCCGCCCTCACTCACAAAGGTTAATCCTTCGTGAATCAGGTGATCGTTAAAGACCTCCATTTCGTAATATTGATTCTTGTCTCGCCCGGAGAATAAATAGGTAACGTTAGCATCACTTTCGGCTATATATTTAGCGATTACCCTGCTCCGCGCCACGTGCCCATTTCCTGTCCCCTGAATGCCATAAAGTATGTTCATAGTGCCACCATTATATAAACTAAAATTGTACCTATAAATGCACCTGCTAAAATATCGGTTGGAAAATGCACTCCCAAAATAACGCGAGATATCGCCACGGCAGTTGCCCATATGTAAAGTGGCAAAGCAATAACACCAAAATGAAAGGTAAAAAGCCCAGCTAAGGTAAATGCTGCCATCGAGTGACCTGACGGAAAACTAAATTGATCCGATGCTTGTATTATGCTTTTAAAATCAGGGATAACTTGCGGTGGTCGGCGTCTGCATAATGTATGTTTTAAAATAAAATACAGGAGCCGCTCCAGCATAAAAGTCAGCATTATTAAGATCAGAAAGTGATTATAAAATTGCGTTGCCATCAGCCAATAGATAGCGGGCAGTAACAGTTGTAAATAACCATCACCGCTTTTTGATGTGATTCGAACCAGACTAATAAAATGGTGAGATGTACTGCTTTTTCTACACCACATTAATAGTTTCAGATCGTATTGATAAATATTATTAAATAGAGTCATGATAAACACTTTAAAGATTCATTATGACTATTCGATGACAATAGGAAAAAAGTCATCCTGCAGCTAATCATCAACGATGTGATAACAGGACTATTTTATTTTAGGCTGGCTAAATGGCGGATTTCTTAAGTTAAATTTAATTTTTTTAATGAAGTTCAATTATTTTTAATAAAATCATGG
>NZ_PJBP01000001.1 GCF_002836415.1 Psychromonas sp. MB-3u-54
CTGCGGCTGTCAACACTGAGTGTCGGATCAATGTTAACCGTACTCACCAAGCTATCAGGATTCGTAACTTCAACTGATTGCGTTGTTGTAGCAATTAAACTTTGGGTCTCAAAATTTGTACTGGCAATTTCTTCCTCTCCAGAACGGGCGAAATCGACCGCGGAGGAAACGCCGCCATCGCTTGAGACTTCCCCGGCAGCCGTCTCGATCTCGTCAATATTTTGATCATTGCCTGCAATTGCTTCTTGAATTGCAGCTATTTCATCCAATGTATTTTGATCGACCGCAAAGGGATTTTCTGGTTGGACATTAGAGGGATCAGCAGGCGCATCATTATTAACAGCTAATAATTCACTTACATCAGCAGAAATTAAATCAGCATCAACCACATTTTTTCCTTTATTATTATCACTCATCACGTCTTCTCCAAAATATGATCTACACTAAAATAGCAAGCGCCAACAGAATTAAATTGCATATTTTTCAGAATAGACTATGCAGGTATAAAAAATAACTTTCAATTAATTGCTAACAATTACACCTGTATAGCATTTTATCAATGAGTGTGGTAATCAATTTTTTAACCTTTTAATCACAAAATAGTCACATTGATGTAACGTTAGTCCTCACCATAAATGATTTAACTTCACATTCAGCGGATAATTTAAAGAAAACACCCAATGAAATGAACCCCACTTGATTTACAGTTTTAAAAATAATGGCGATTGATAAAGTTTAATAATTAAAATAGATTGTTGTTATATCAATGTGTTAAATTTAACATTTAATAATTTAATAACGGGGTACAAAAATGGCAATTTCAACAGCAACTTTTGCAGGAGGATGTTTTTGGTGTATGGAAGCGGCTTTTAATGCATTAAAGGGAGTGAAGAGTGCGGTTTCCGGATACACGGGTGGACAAACCGATTCCCCAAATTATGAAGATATTTGCACTGGTACAAGCGGGCATGCCGAAGTGGTGCAAATAAAATTTGATGATTCAGTGATAAGTTACCCGGAATTATTAACTATTTTTTTCAGTCTACATGATGCGACACAATTAAACCGCCAGGGTCATGATATCGGCACACAATATCGTTCTGCCATTTTTTATCACGATCTCGAGCAAAAACAGTCAGCGCAAGAATTTATTAATAGCCTTGAGCAGCAGGCAGTATTGGCCGACAGCATTAAAACCACCATTGAAAAATTAGAAACATTTTACCCCGCTGAAGATTATCATCAGGGTTACTTTCTTAAAAATCCGGAACAAGGTTACTGTTCCATGGTCATTCAACCGAAATTTAATAAATTTAAACAACAATACCAAGCAGCCTTAAAATAAGACTTCGATAGTTAGGTAAAAAACACGAGTGCTTTCAAGCTTAAAGGTACTACCACAGAGAGCACAGAGGCGCTGCGCGCTACACGGAGAAATAACTAAAACACCAATTATTGTTTTATATTTTCCTTTTTTAACTCGGTGCGCTCTGTGGTGAATTTTTCATTTTCAAAAAAGCTTAAAGACACTACCACGAGGGCACAGAGTAAAGATGAGTGCTGACCGACATCAGTCCGAAGGCCCTAATTTTTATCTCATCGAGATCTTCGATTAAAACACCTCGAAGATGACAATATTAAAGTGCGATATTCTAATCCCGAATTCAGGTTAAATAAATATCTAAAGCTCACCCCTTGCCTTTTGATAGTGAGCCAGCACAACCAGTAAAATACCGGTGGAAACTAATACGGCTGAGATAATAAAATCTAAGCTGATTAGCTCGTTCATAAAGATAACGCCGCCCAGTGCGGCAATAACAGGCACCGATAACTGTATTACCGACGCCTGTGTAATAGATAATCCGGCCAGCGCTAAATACCAGCAATAATACCCCAATGCAGATGCCAGTACGCCGGATGTGATAGCCAACAACATACCCTGCCAGGTATAAATAATGGATGGATACGACCATAGAAAGAGAATAAAAATAAAAGGTAAGGTACGTAAAAAATTTGCATTGCTCGCAGACAAAGGATCACTTGTACCCCGTCCTTTCAAGGTATAAAAACCCCAGGCTATACCCGCTATGGTCATTAACACAAACCCCTGAAATGACGGGGTGCTTAAGTTTGGAAAAACCAAATATACAAAACCACTGAATGCAATAATCAAGCCCAGCAATTCAATAAACTGTAAACGATTGCCTTCAAGGTGATTTTTAATAACCATAGTAATTTGCACAGCAGCGAACAGTACTAATGCACCTGTACCTGTATCGAGTGACAGATAGGCAAAGGAAAAACCACAGGCATAAATAAATAACATCAAAGCCGAAAACCAGCTTGATTTAGATTTTACAGCGATCAGTGCATCTGAAGTAGCATTAAAAGTCGCGTTAGATTTCTGTTTAAAACGCAGCAGAATAGTCAACATTACAATCGCCGATAATAAACGCACTATCGTAAAACCAGCTGCGTCTATATCGCCCGTTCCTAACGCCAGACGAGCAAGGATCGAATTGGCTGCAAACGCCAGCAGCGCTAATACAGAAAACAGAAATGTATTGAACCTCGGTGATAATGTAATAATAATTTCCCCTCTAGGCTAGGGCCTTTCGATCCTTCGAGTACAAGTTTTGTTCAATCTAAAAGTGTTCTGAGCAAGGCATGAGGAGAACAGCATAGTTATTCTATATTAACTTTGATCAACGCTGCGCAGGACGCTTTTAGATGAACTCAAGGGCAGTATTTGTGCAAAAATGCACACGAAAGGTCAACAGGCCCTAGATCACTATCAGGCGATAACAAAGGCACTGATAAGACCAATCAGGCCTCCAAATACCCCGCCCCAGATAACCAGCCACCCCAAATGACGTTTGATCATTTTTTGAATGATATCTTTAACAATGTTCGGGGTTAATTCATTTAAACGCTGCTCAATAATCTGCTCAATTTTACCTAAAATATCCTGCATCATTTCGGGCTGTTCAACTTCGTCTTTAAGTAGCTGAATAAATTTATCATCATTAGTCATTTCAATAATGGATTTTTTCATATGTTCAATAAAGGGTTCACGCAGCGGCACCAGCGCCTCTTTACCACCAAACATAGCCAGCATTCCGCCAAATGACGAGACCATAATAACCTCCACCAAACCGTCAAAGGTCGGATCTAAATCAACCTTTTCAATCACCGGTTCAAGGTTGATGTTCGCCGCAGACATTGATCCTGCGCTTAAAAAACGATCCACGTTTTCAGGGGTGAAAAACTCCTCCATCATCAATCTGTGAATACTTTTTTTGAATTCCTCAAAATGGGCTGGAACAACGCCTGAACCATACAAAAAAGGAACTTTTTCAAATAACATGAAGACTGCCAACCAGTTGGTTAATGCGCCGGACAGCGCAAATAAACCCACCATGGTTAGAATAGCCGCTATCGGTGTTTCGCCTAACAGCAGACCGACAGCTAAAATGGCGGCTGCCACTAAATTGGTCAATAAACTTTTGTTCATTTTTATTCCTGTTAATATTTCTTTCTTTAGACACAAAAAATCCAGTGCCGAAGCAACTGGATTTTTTATTATGCCCCCAAATTGCTTGAAGATACGTCTCCAAGGAATTTGGGTATAAGCCTCATCTGAGCAGCAGTATTACTTGCTTGAAGCTTCTTCTCGTAGTTTTAAACTGCGTAATGCTTTATCTAAAACGCCATTAACGAATTTGTAACTTTCGTCCGTAGCAAAGTCTTTTGCTAATTCAATCGCTTCATTTAAGACCACTTTATGCGGAATATCGGTACGCTGAGTTAACTCAAACATGGCTAAACGTAATACCGCTTTATCGACCATATCAACATCTTCAATTTTACGAGAAAGATAAGGAGATAATTTTTCATCTAAAAAGTCAACACGATGAATAACACCGGTTAATAATTCTTTAAAATACGGGACATCTGTTTTTGACAGATCCTGATCAACACTAAATTGTTCAATAATTTGACCGGCACTCAGTTTAGTGATTTGCCATTGGTAAATTGCCTGTACCGCAGATTGGCGGGCGCGTCGACGTTCAGCTGGTTTCATTTTCATTATTTAAACTCCGCCATTACATTGACCATTTCTAATGCGCTTAAGGCTGCTTCACTGCCTTTATTACCCATTTTAGTTCCCGCACGTTCAATCGCTTGTTCAATTGAATCCGTTGTTAATACCCCGAAGGCAACCGGTATATCAAAGTCCATAGAGACTTGACCAAGGCCTTTATTACATTCGTTAGCAACAAATTCAAAGTGTGGTGTACCACCGCGAATCACTGTGCCTAATGCGATAATTGCATCGAATTTTTTAGAGGCTGCAACACGTTTAGCGACCAATGGAAGCTCAACGGCACCAGGAACACGTACAACAGTAATATTATCATCAGCAACTTGACCAGTACGCTTAAGGGTATCGATTGCTCCTGCTAATAACTGCTCGTTAATAAAGCTATTAAAACGAGAGATAACGATTGCGATCTGCGCTTGTGGTGCCGCTAAGCCACCTTCAATAATTTTCATTTACTACCCTTATTGCAAAATTTTGTGAATCTTAACACATTTTTATTAATTGTTAACTTTATTACGAATGGCAATACCGGCTATTCAGTAATGTAATCGACCACTTCTAAACCAAACCCTGATAACGCATGATATTTTTTCTCAGAGCTTAACAGGGCCATTTTCTGTACGCCTAAATCACGCAGGATCTGCGAACCGACACCCACACGGCGGCTAACTTTTTGCTCTTTTTTGGCCACTCGTTCACCGGCATCTTCATTGGCAATTTGTTTTACTTGTTCAATCAATGAACTCGGTGTCTCCTGATGAGCAAGCATAACCAAGACGCCACCGTCTTTATTTAAACGTTGCAGCGCATCATTTAATGGCCAGGTGCGTTTACTCAAGCGATCGGAAAAGAAATTATCGGCGAAGGTATTTTGTAAATGCACACGTACATTAGTGGTTTGCCCGGCTTTAATCTCGCCATTAACTAACGCAAAATGAACCTGTTTATCAATAGTGTCCTGATAAGCGATTAAATCAAACTCACCATATTCTGTCGGTAATTTGCAAGAACTGACACGTTCAATAGTGGTTTCATTGTTATTACGGTATTCAATTAAATCAGCAACTGTGCCTAATTTTATGCCCTTTTCTTCTGCAAAAATTTCAAGGTCCGGACGGCGCGCCATAGTGCCATCTTTATTTAAGATTTCAACGATTACACCAGCTGGCTCGCGACCCGCCAAGCGCGCTAAATCACACCCTGCTTCAGTGTGCCCGGCACGCGTTAATACGCCACCTTCTTGCGCCATCAGCGGAAAGATATGACCAGGCATAACAATATCGGTAGGTTGTGCGTTTTTCGCCACGGCAGCTTGTACTGTAACGGCGCGGTCTGCCGCTGAAATACCCGTTGTTACACCAAGGGCTGCTTCAATAGAAACCGTAAAGTTAGTCGAAAATGCAGCCGTATTATCATCAACCATTAGCGGCAACTTAAGTTGCTGACAGCGCTCAGCCGTTAATGTTAGACACACCAGGCCACGACCATAGGTTGCCATAAAGTTAATCGCTTCCGGGGTGACTAAATCAGCAGCCATAATCAGATCGCCTTCGTTTTCACGATCTTCATCATCCATCAAAATAACCATTTTACCTAAACGAATATCTTCGATAATTTCGGCGGTAGTACTTAATTTCATTTTATTTTCCTATCTATTGTACGGCTTAACCTAAGAAACCACTTCGAGCGAGCAGATCCTATGGTTCGATGATTTATTGTCATTGTAACTTTCAGAAGCGGATTCACCCAG
>NZ_PJBP01000002.1 GCF_002836415.1 Psychromonas sp. MB-3u-54
AGGGGGCGTTGATTGCAGTGGTTTAATTAAAATGAGTTATGCTCTAATATCAATGTGGCAGAGTAACTTCCCAATCAAGCCGTAAAGATCAATTAAAAACCAGTTTAAATTGATTCCAAGTCAAGGTTAAATAGCGGCCTCGTTATTGGTCATGTTTTCACAAGATGCTCGGGGACAAGGCGGTTATTTAGCAACTAAAAGAATCAGGTTGCTATTTCTTGCAGTGGATAAAAATTGCCTGCTGGTGCAGGGCTGTCCTTTTAAGTAAAAAACAGGCGGCTATGATAGTGCTCAGCTGTCTGTAAAACGCATGTTCTATTTTAGCAAAACACCGCGAATAACCCTGTTTTTTATCCCTGTTTATGGACCGCATTTAGCGTTAGACTATAATTGCAACATTCTCTTATTTAAGGAAAATAAAATGATTGAACAAGGTCAACAACTAGCGCCTGCAGTATTGAGTCAGTTAACGCCTGATGGCATGATAAATCATCAGATAACGGAACTTTTTGCGGGTAAAAAAGTCGTGTTATTTGCCGTTCCTGGCGCGTTTACACCAACCTGCTCTGAATCACATTTACCGGGTTATGTGGTATTGGCAGATCAGTTTAAAGCTAAAGGGGTGGATCTTATCGCTTGTGTAGCAGTGAACGATGCTTTTGTTATGAAGGCGTGGGGGGAAGCACACAATGCCTCTGAATTGATGATGTTGGGGGACGGGGATGCAAGTTTTACCAAGAGCTTAGGGTTGGAAATGGATACGGCCGGTTTCGGCGGTGTACGCTCCCAGCGTTATGCGATGATCATTGATGATGGTGTGGTGACGCAGCTTAATGTCGAAG
This sequence comes from Psychromonas sp. MB-3u-54, assembly GCF_002836415.1. Lineage (GTDB taxonomy): Bacteria > Pseudomonadota > Gammaproteobacteria > Enterobacterales > Psychromonadaceae > Psychromonas. The sequence continues at coordinate 843 of NZ_PJBP01000002.1, forward strand.
CGCCAAAAGAGTTTGAAGTGAGTAAAGCGGAAGTGATGCTCGAAGCGTTGTAACCCTGACCGGCACCATAAAAGAACAGTAAAAAATAGCGCTGCTGTTATTGCTTCGCTATAAGTGCAGCTCAACGAGCTGCCAATCTTCCGCGATCGGCCTTTAATAAACCCTTTCCCATGACGCTTGCCTACTTATTTTAATAAAAAACGTCCCTATATTGCTCAGCACACTTGGTTTGCATGGTTAACGCTTGTCGGTCGTTTTGGCAAAGTGTTGTTGGCTCACCGGTAGCATTAGCTTTATTTTCCAAAGAGAGGGGGAAATGCTGAATTGCCGGTCAAACCAACTGCGGTGATCTTTGCATTAATGTCACGATAAGCCTATATCATCTGAATACTAAGCTTTTCTGCGTGTAAAACTTATCAAAATATTTGGCTGTCCAGCCTTTACTTGACGCTTGGTCTGGTCTTTTTTTTACAACAAATTGCGCTATAAATAAATTAAAAACGGTTGATTTGATTACTGTGGAGGTCAATGCAGTGACTTGATTCTGCCTGCTAAGCTGACTTTATTAACTCTATTATCCAAATTATATAAGCCACTAACAGATGACAAGCATCTTGGGAAATGCCGTTAATAGCAGTAAATTTCACTTTTTCACTTTTTATTTTACTTTTTTTTAATCTGCTTGAGAGGTGATGTTTTTATCAATATCAGCACCTGATCAACTGCTTTGTCAGCAGCGCCGGAAGCGCCTGAAGCGCTCGTTTTCTTTCTCTGAAACCCTATTCTAAGCGGATGTTATGTGCTTGATTGCCTCCATTGTAAATAAAATAAACGTTAATAATAATTATCAATAAGATAGCAATTTTCAGTGCGGGCTGGCGTTGCTAAACCCCCTTTATGTGGTAGCCTGTGGCTAAAAAAGTCAACAATTAGAACGGGTTATCTGTATGGTAATGGCGATCTATCCAGTCTGAGGCTCAGCGTGGATGGATCGATCTATTTTTGGCAATAATATAATCTTTGCCATTATTACTTTTCAGATTAAAAAATTTCTCATGGAGGAAAAATTGATGAACACACTTAAAAATTATTCAAAAAAGATATCACTATCTTTACTTATTAGCGGGTTGTTGGTGGGTAATGCCGTCGCTGGTTATCCGGAGTCTCCTGTCCAGCTTAACAGTGCGGACAATTTTGCCGTATTAAGTAAATCGGGTATTACCAATGTTTCTGACTCGATAGTTACAGGGGATATTGGTGCAAGTCCTATCACAGGGGCTGCAATGCTTCTTCGCTGTGACGAAGTGGTTGGTGATATATACGCCACCGATGCGAATGGTCCTGCACCCTGCTCAATCAATGCACCCAGCACGCTAGGTTCTGCTATTGGTGATATGGGAATCGCATACACTGATGCTGCCGGGCGAGTTTCACCGGATGAGACCGAATTGGGTGCGGGTGAAATTGGCGGATTAACGCTGACTCCCGGTCTTTATAAATGGTCTACGGATGTGGGTATTACAACCGATGTGACGCTTGAAGGCAACGCGACGGATGTGTGGATCTTACAGATTGCAGGTACACTAACCCAAGCGGCTGATAAGAAAGTAATATTGGCTGGCGGTGCATTAGCTGAGAATGTTTTCTGGCAGGTTGCTGATTCGGTTACGATTGGAACAGGTGCTCATTTTGAAGGTATTATTCTGGGTCAAAAACTGATCGCAGTGAACACCGGTGCCACTGTTAAGGGCCGATTGTTTGCACAGACAGCGGTTACTCTACAGAAGAACGAAATTACTGAGGCGCCTGTTAGTACTGAGCCGTCTGTCAATAATGAATCTGAGTAATCAGGTAAACCGCTTAGCTTGATTTAATATTTGGCCATAGCGATTCTTTCAAAAGGATGACAGATTTAGATCTGTCATCCTTTTTTGAGTTCTGCCTGCCTTGGCTCGAATGCCCAGTGCTGCCAATAAATCACTATCAGCCCGTGAGAAGCGGCACTTTCCAAATACTTTGTGCTATGTGATGCAATTGACTGATCCACTTGTTGAGTCGGCGGATAATTTCACTGGTATTTTTAATCGGGAAAGTATTTCGTCTTGAGCTATAAGTACGCTTAACCGCGTGTCAATATAGACAGCATCTACTCAGTCTAAAATGACTCTGCTGCTAATCTCTTTTCAGCAGAACAGATATAGGGTCATCGTTTTCCCCCTTGCTTTATCAGCCGCTCATGGTTAATTATTATTAATCTTCCTCAATTGGCGTTTTTATTGGGTTGAAATTCCTTATGATTTAACACCCGCTGTCATTTGTAAGCTGTTCAATAACGCTGTTCAATAACGCTGTTCGCGATTAAATAGCCTTTTTAGTACTTTTCCATATTGTAAACGTAGCTCGTTGTTGAGTAAGTAATCTGAACATTTATAACAAATGTATTAAAGATATAATCTTGTATTGTGTAGAAAAATTAATGCCAGCAAAGCATGACTGCAGGAAGTTGTTATGTATCTTTCAGTAAATTGTATCGCGCTGTAAAGCTTCTAAAAATCCAGTTTCAATAATGGGTTCTGCAGTATTTTCAATACAGGGCAACGCGTTCTTATTACGCTCTGTAACTTTGAACTGTTGAATATCACTGCCATCATTTTCTATTTTTATAATCTATTCTGGCGTTCACCGATGAGGCTGAATCGTATAAATCGCGGTGCCTTTTCCATAGAGTAAGAATAGCAATAAATCATCTGTTTTCTCTACGCTCATGTGACTATTTTGTCGGTGGAAATCATCAATATGCTGCGCGATATTTTGAGCTTATTTAAGGCTTCGATGCTTTGGTATGCAAGCGTCTCATCAGCAGATAATTTTCTTGTTTCAATAGCTACTCCATGGCGTATGCGATCGGAGTATTTATCCCAAGGTAAATTTAGCTGAGCATCTAATGGTAAAATACTGCGTTGTAAAGGTCGATTATTGCTTTGTAGTTTTACCATAACATCTACAAAGCGTGCCGTTATTTTAGATTTCCCCATATAGAACGTGAGAAAATATATTTATTTGTCAGATAAATATCATGGAGCAAAGTGATTTTCCGTTTACCGTTTTTCAGAAAAAATATCTTAAGGTTATATTAAAATAAGCAGCGGTCCATAAATCAAAATCCTTAATTTTTAATGGTTTTTGCAATTATTTCCTGTTTTTTTTATCGTGATTATGACGATTTTACAGGTGATAAGTCTTTTAATTTTCATCAGAAAATGATGAAAAGTAAGAGGTTATTCAAGGTTTTTTATCTCTATCTTCTTTGTGTGTTGATTATTAGTTGATTATTTGTTTAGTATTGATCATTTGCGCCCTTATTTTGTTCATGTAAAAGATATAATTATTTGACCTGGTGGGGCGAGTTATATACTTCTATTACCATTCAAAGGATTTGAAATGACCAAATTGACTTTAATTGTTGAGTTACCTGACGGTACACAGCAAACGCTTGCTTTATCCGAATTACAAACCCTTACTGCATTAAATGGCGCTGTTTATACCTTGGTTGAACAGGATACTCAGCGGGCACCTGATGAGTTAGTATTAAAGCGTAAAGGTGATTATTTATACATTGAAGTTGAGGGCAAGCCTGTTGCGCATATTGATGATTTTTATAGCGTCGATATGAATGCAATTTTCTCTGCGGATGGCACATCAACACCTGCCGAAGGTATGGCTGTGAGTAGCTCAGATGTGTTAGAGAGCAGTTTGGTGAATGATAATGGCGAAGCAACGGTTGTCTGGTTCGCACAAGAGAGTGGTTTGTCACCTTTAGTATGGACTGGAGGCATTCTTGCTGGTGGTATTGTTGGGGCAGTCGCGCTGTCTGGTGGGGGAGGTGGAACGCCTGAACCCAGAGATTCCAGTGCCGATAGGGTAGTAGTAAATGATATCAGCACTGATAATGTGGTGAATCATGGCGAAGCAACGGAAAATTTTAACATTACGGGGTCAGGTGAAGCGGGCGCAACGGTTAACTTAACCTTCAGCAGCGAGAGAGCCTTGGCGGACGGTAATCGCGCGATTGTGGACGATGATGGTAACTGGACGGTTGCGGTGATCGATGCTGATATTACAGCCATGGGTGAAGGCGCCGAGTCGATGACTGTCACTCAAACTGACCTTGCAGGTAACACCAGTGCTCCAAGTATTAAAACGATTAACATTGATACCACAACACCAACGGCATCGAGCCTATTGGTGACCGATGATCAGGGTTCAGTGACAGGCGCTTTAGTCTCGGGCGACAGCACCGACGATACCGCGCCGGTACTCAGTGGCAAAACGGAGGAAGGCTCAAGCGTTAATGTTTATGACGGTGATATCTTACTGGGTGCGGCGACTGTTAGCGGCGATACCTGGACCTACGAGGCCAACATCGCCGATGGCGAAACCTACGATTTTAATGTTAAAGAGACCGATGCCGCCGGCAACGAAAGTGCCGCCACCGGCAACTTCAAGGTGACCGGGGATACTATCGCACCTGTAATCAGTGGCATCTCTATCCCTGACGCGGAGATTAAAGTGAGCGATACGATTATGGTAACTCTGACGGTCGCGGACGATGGCGGTGAGACCTACAGTAATCTATCGGGCACTATTGGTGGCTTTGCCTTAAGCAATCTGCAACGTGCCAACAGCACTACCTACACCGCGGAGTTTACGGTGACCGATGGGGGGACCGATGTGGTCGCCGGCGCGGATATTCCGGTCAGCCTGACGCTGAATGACATTGCAGGGAACACCAGCGCCACCTACGTCGA
>NZ_PJBP01000003.1 GCF_002836415.1 Psychromonas sp. MB-3u-54
TTCGATTAGTTAATTATTATTAACCAAACTCGCCACTGACATAACCCTGAGTTCTTTTATCAATCGGATTTTTAAACAGTTCTGCAGTATCTCCGTATTCAACTAATTCACCCATCCAGAAGAAAGCGGTTTTATCTGAGATACGTTTAGCCTGGTTCATCGAGTGCGTCACGATGACTATAGTAAACTTTTTACGCAGTTCATCCATTAACTCTTCAATTTTATGGGTTGCTATTGGATCCAATGCACTGGTTGGTTCATCCATTAGGATAACTTCCGGCTTCATCGCGATAGCACGAGCAATACATAAACGCTGCTGCTGTCCACCGGAGAGACCTGTCGCCAGCATATTCAGTCGATCCGACACTTCATCCCATAGCGCTGCACTGCGCAGAGACTCTTCTACAATTTTAGAGAGTTCTTTTTTATCTTTCATGCCCTGTGCTTTAAGACCGAAAGCAACATTTTCATAAATGCTCATTGGAAACGGATTGGCTTTTTGAAAAACCATACCGACACGCATTCTTAAATCCTGAACATCAATATCCGCATAAATATCTTCATTTTTAAATTTCACTTCACCGGTGATTGTGACACCTGCAATCAGATCATTCATGCGATTTAAAGTACGCAGTAAAGTTGATTTACCACATCCGGAAGGGCCAATCAGCGCAGTTACCTGGCGCTCGGGAATGATAAATGAAATATCTTTTAATGCATGGTTTTTGCCATAGAAAAGATTCAGGTTGTTTATTTCAAGCTTGTTCATTTTTTATGACCTTTAGTGAGATGCTTTATTGTAGCGGGTAGCAATGAGTTTCGTGACTAAATTTAAGCAAAGTACTAACACAATCAGAACGGTTGCAGTGGCATAAGCCTGATCCCATTCATGTTGAGTAAATAGCTCTTGGGTTAACTTGTACAGATGTACTGTTAATGTCCTGCCTGAATCCAATACTGATTCAGGAATCTTGGTGACCATACCTGCGGTTAAGAATACCGGTGCAGATTCTCCAATAACACGGCCGATACTTAGGATTACCGCGGTGACAATACCCGGCATGGCACTCGGTAAAATCAAACGCCAAATAGTATATATTTTAGAGCTGCCTAAAGCATAACCGCCTTCACGGTAACTGAGCGGTACGGCCATTAGCGCTTCTTCTGTGGTACGGATGATAACCGGCAGAATAAGGACCGATAAGGTCAATGCACCGGCTAAAATGGAGAATCCCAGCCCTAATGTGGTGACAAAAAATGTCATACCAAACAGACCGTAAACGATTGAGGGAATACCCGCCAACGATTCGATACAAAAACGGATCACTTGTACTATTTTACTGCCCGGTTTCGCATATTCAGTTAAGTAAATCGCCGTCATGATACCAATAGGAGTGGCAATAGACAGCGTCAGAACAACCATATAAACCGTTGATACTATCATCGGCCAGATGCCCGATGCTTCGCCAATGCGCGTATAAGAACTGGTAATAAATTCCCAAGTTACATAGCTTAAACCATTACTTAAAACGTGCCAGACAACCCATAACAGAAATAGAATAGTAATAGTAGCGGCAGACCAGGTTGCTGCTAATAACAACTTATCTTTAGTTTGTCGTTTTAACATTAGTAGGCTCTCTTTTTGTTAATGTATAAAATAGCTGCATTTAGAATGACGATAAATACCAATAAAACAATACCGGTCGCATAAAGTGCGCTGGCATGTATGCCCGTTGCATAGGACATTTCCATCGCAATATTTGCAGTCAGGGTTCTTGCCGGTTCAAGTAATGAACCGGGCATAGCAGGGGCGTTACCCATTACCATAATAATGGCCATTGTTTCACCAAGCGCACGCGCAATACCCAGTGCAATAGCCGTTAAAATACCACTTTTAGCGGCTGGAATAAGTACTTTAAATATGCTGTAGATATGTGATGCCCCCAATGCAAGTGCACCTTCTTTATAGACCGGGGGTAATGCGCGTAAAGAGGTTTCTGAAATGGTAATGACGGTAGGCAATATCATAATCGCCAGAACGATAATTCCGGCTAAAACGGTATTACCTGCTGGAATATTAAAAATCACTTCAATCGCGGGCACAATAATCACCAGGCCGAAAAAACCGTAAACAACCGAGGGAATACCCGCCAGTAGTTCAACCGCTGGTCTGACGATATTTGCTAACCATTGTGGCGCAAGCTCCGCCAGAAAAACCGCCGTTAACAGCGCAATCGGCACGCCAATCACAACAGCGCCGATAGTAGAGGCTAAGGACGCCACTATCATTGGGAAAATACCAAACAGAGCAGGTGGTAACCATTCATTACCAAATACTAAATCTATAACGCCTGCTTGGCGGAATGCGGGTAAACCTTCAGAGAAGAGAAACCAAGCAATAGTGGCTAAAGAGATCACACCGACCAGCGCCGAGCAAATAAACAAAAAGTGGAAAAACATTCCTACCCAATCCTGTTTTTTTGTTGAAATGCTTTGCGCTGTCTGTGGAATACTTTTATTTCCAATATTCATTATGCTGCCTCAGGGTAATACTACTTATTTAATGTCAATTATTACAACAGGAGGCGCGTCTGCGCCTCCCTTATTTTAATTATGAGATTGTGCAATGCTGATATAGCCTTGATCTTCGATGATTTTTTGAGCTTCATCGGACATAATATAGTTAATAAAATCGAGGGCTGGTTGAGCAACATTCTTTTTATATAGTACTATAAAGGGTCTGGCAAGTTTATAGTCACCAGAAAAAATATGTTCATTGGTGGCTTCAATACCATCTACACTAAGCGCTTTTACTAATAATTCATTATCGACTGAGCCTAAAGAAATATAAGCAAGGGCATAAATGTTGTTAGCAACCAGTGTTTTAACCATGCCGTTACCATTGCCAACCAGTGTGCGCTGAGAAATATCTGATACTTCTATATTATTAACAATACGTTTTAGGCCCAATATTTTTTCGAACTCTTCCCGCGTACCCGATGACACGTCACGCGTTACCGCAATAATCGGTTTATCTTCGCCACCGACTTCTTTCCAATTGGTTATTTCCTGACGATATATTTTCTTTATTTCTTCGCGGCTTAAATTGTCAACGGGGTTTGATTTATTGATGACGATAGCGATACCATCATGGGCAATCACAGTAGTGTTCATATCAGTTAATTCGTCAATGGCCAGTTCGCGAGAAGACATGCCGAGCATCGTAATGCCATTTTTTACGGCAACAATACCCGCCGATGAACCCATTCCCTGCACCTCTACATCAATGCCTGTTTTTTTCTGATAAGTCTCTCCCAAAACTTCCAATACGTGAGAAACAGAAGTTGAGCCGGCGATTGTAACTGTCGTTTCTGAAGATGCAAATGAGAGGGGCGACAAAACGATTGCGGCCAATAACCCAATAACCTTTTTCATAATAAATTCCATGTGAATCATAACGGTAAAAATATTTATCTGATTATGTACTACAATCAGTTGCGCTTACAAAATTTTCAAAGCAAAAAGAGGAGCAGAAGCTCCTCTTTGATTAATTTTTTAGAAATTATTTAACTGGAATGTAACCTTGTGATACGACAATGCTTTGACCCGCATCTGACAAGATATAGGCAATAAAATCACGCGCTTCTTGAGCAACATCTTTTTTAACTAATAATACGAACGGGCGGGCAATTTTATAATCACCTGCAACAATGTTTGCATCTGTTGCTTCAACACCTTCAACGGCTACTGCGCGTAATGAGTTATCGACAGAACCAAGAGAGATGTAACCGACTGCGAAATCATTGTTAGCGACGATAGTTTTAACCATACCGTTACCATTACCTACCTGTGCAGTTGGTGTGATAGATGATACTTTCATACCGTTAATTTTACGTTTAAGTTTTAGAATGTCCTCAAATGCGCCACGTGTGCCTGATGCTGTATCACGCGTAATCACTACTATTGGTTTGCTTTCGCCACCAACTTCTTTCCAATTTTTAGTCTCACCGCGGTAAATTTTAGCGATTTGATCTTTAGTTAAGCTTTTAATTGTATTTGAATTATTGACCGTTACCGCAATACCATCACGCGCCATCACAATCATTTCTGTATCTGCAGTTACTTCTTTACGTGTAACTTCACGAGATGCCATGCCGATCATGCTAGTGCCGTCTTTCGCTGCACGAACACCTGCAGATGATCCTGTACCTTGTACTTCAACATCAATACCGGTTTCTTTACTGTATGTTTCAGCTAGCACTTCCATCACATTAGTGACAGAAGTTGAACCTGATACAGTAATAGTGGTGTTTGCAAAGGTAAGTGGAGATGCCATCAAACCGATTGCTGCTACTAAACCAATAACTTTTTTCATAATTAATTCCATTCTATATGTAAATAAAAATTGCGAGTTGTGTAAATCTAATTTAATTAATGACTCCCTCTCTGGAAGTGCGTGCATTGAAACATGTGAATGTGACAGTTTCATGACAGTGGTGCTATAAGAATCAATTTATCATAATTTCTATTTTTTAAATTTAAATATTCATTTTTTACAATATGAAAGTGCACTATCTGCCATGTTTAAAGGTTGCTGCGAGATTTTATCGGTTCTGTGCTGCATAAAAAATATTTTTTCTGTCATTACTACCGTAATTTAATTAAATTTTGCTTTATCTATACAGGTAAGAAGATAAAACACACAAAGCGTTCAATAAACAATCATTCAGGACTTTTGTAGTAGATAATATTTGACGGCGGGCGAACAACGCCGTAACCTTTGTACTCGTTGTTAAGGCATTAAGGCTTAACAATAAAAGTAAGTTTTCGGTGATTAGCGCAGCTTGGTAGCGCACCTGGTTTGGGACCAGGGGGTCAAAGGTTCGAATCC
>NZ_PJBP01000004.1 GCF_002836415.1 Psychromonas sp. MB-3u-54
AATTGCGCCGATGGTAGTGTGGGGTCTCCCCATGTGAGAGTAGGTCATCGCCAAGCGCCTAATTCTTTTGAAGAATAGAAACCTCAGTTATAAACTGGGGTTTTCTAATTTATAATTATAATAATTTTAAGATTTTTTTTCTGATGACAATAGCGCTGTGGTACCACCTGATCCCATTCCGAACTCAGCAGTGAAACGCAGTTGCGCCGATGGTAGTGTGGGGTCTCCCCATGTGAGAGTAGGTCATCATCAGATCCCCTTTTGCTGATATGGCTCAGTTGGTAGAGCGCACCCTTGGTAAGGGTGAGGTCGGCGGTTCGAATCCGCCTATCAGCACCATAACTTCCTTTTTTAAAGTATTTTACACTCCAAAACCCTTACAAAACCCCACTAAAAACAAGTAACTAAGCCCATTTCATAGTCTTATAGCGTTTTTTAACGTCTTGCACAATCCAGCGTTTTAGGTAACACTGTCGGTATCACTGGAATGTTACTAAAGGCGATGTTACCAATATGGCTAAAACAACCCCCCTAACAGACACCCAAATTAAGAAAGCAAAACCTCAAGAGAAAGAATATCATCTCTACGATGGCAATGGCTTGGCGCTAAGAGTTAAGCCCACAGGCTCTAAATTATGGTTGTTTAATTACTACCGACCCATCAGCAGAAAACGATCAAATTTAAGTCTCGGCAAATACCCTGATTTATCTTTAGCAAAAGCCAGAGCTAAAACCGTTGCAGCACGAGAGCTATTAGCAGATGGAATTGATCCAAAAGAACATCGGGATGGTGGGTTAAAAGCTAAACAGGCTATTCTTAAGCATTCTTTTGAAATGGTGGCTAATGATTGGCTCAAACTGAAAGCCTCAGAAGTAAAAGAGGGCACCTATAAAACCATCTCAAATACCCTGATAAATCATATTTTCCCTGCTATCGGTAAGCAACCGATCACGGCCATTACTGCCCCGCAAGTTATTACTGCACTTAGACCCATTGAAGCCAAAGGCAATTTAGAAGTGATTGCCAGAGTTTGCCAATACCTTAACCAAATAATGCGTTATGCCGTTAACCATGGAATTATTCATTCCAATTCGTTGGCTGGCATCAAAGAGGTATTTATGGCGAATAAAGCCACTAATAACCCTCATATCAAACCTGAACAGCTCCCCGAATTATTAAATGCAATTACTACGGCAAATATTAAAAAGGTAACACGCTGGCTTATCCTTTGGCAGATGCACACCATGACACGACCAGCGGAAACCGCTTTGGCGCAATGGTCAGAGATTGATTTAGATAATAACCTTTGGACTATTCGAGCCGAACGAATGAAAACAGGCGTTGAACATAAAATTCCATTAACAGAGCAAACATTGGCAATACTTGACGCAATTAAACCGCTTAGTGGTAACTCACCTTATATTTTCCCAGCCGATAGAGATCCGAATTCACACGCAAATAAAGCCAGTGCCAACATGGCGTTAAAGCGTCTGGGATACCAAGGAAAACAGACCGCACACGGTTTACGTGGTTTAGCTCGCACAATGTTAAGTGATCAAGGTTTCAGCTATGAAGCCTCAGAAGCGTGTTTATCGCACAAAGTAGGTAATTCAGTAAGCCAGTCTTATAACCATTCAACTTACTTAAATCAGCGCATCAAAATAATGCAGTGGTGGAGCACACACATAGAAGAGGCTACATATGGTCGTTTCAATATGACTAACACAAAAATTTTAAAGGTGGTTTAGTATGGCATTAATACATTTAAAAAGAGAAGGGTTAACAGCTTCAGAGGTAACCTTGATTGCGTCAGGGTTGGAGGATCGATATAACTCGTTTTCGATGTATAAAGCTGAAGTATTTAAAGATCTAGCCGAGTGTGCTGCAATAGAAGGATATAACAACGCTTCCATTTCGCTATTAAATTCAAATGATAAGGCAATTCTCCTAGAAAAAGCATTGTTAGATCATGTTCTGATTGCTTGTGATTATATTGTCGCTAAAAATAATGATGTCCCTCTTCCTGAACAAACTAGTGTTATAAAAATATTACACAGCTCAAGCGTAGGAAATAATACTAATAATATTGAAATGACATTGGAAAGCATTGCTATATGGTTCCAAGAGTATGATCCAGATAAATCCATAATATTTGATCCAACAGAAAGTTATTTGTTAGAAGATGAAAGTGAAATTCATTCGACTAATGAAAACCCTGTTTTTGATAAGGATATGGACAATTATTTAAACTTGGCATTAAAAGTTTATGATCACTCCTGGAAAGATTTGCCTGCTGGAATGAAAAACCCGAGCAAAAAGGAGATTGAAAAATATATTATTGATGTAATTGGAATATATAATTTAAAAGGAATAGAGGAAAAATATGTACCTAAGCTGATTGATTCAATTATTAAAGTATCAGCTCCTAAAAATCATAATTTTGGAAGTCCACAATCAGGTAAATTAGGAATATGGCAAGAATTATTTAATAGAGTGGGTTAGAACCAAATTCTCTAATTACTTCAGTGCTTTTGAGGTTAGTGGTTACTTTAAAGTACCTTATTGGTTCATTGGCAATAGACTATAATTTCTTCAAAAACAGTTCAATAATCCGCTTCGTACTTAAACAAACTATACGGAGTTATTATGAATATTATAATCGTCAAGCAGCCCAATCTTTTGAAGCAATTTGCTTTCAGTAAGTCGACTTTATTCTCTCAAATTAATCAGGGATTAATGCCGAAACCCATTTCATTAGGTAGTCGTGCTGTTGGGTATCTCCAACATGAATTAGATGCAGTTTTGTTAGCTAGAGTGCAAGGAAAATCTGATCCTCAAATTAAAGAATTAGTCCAAGAGTTATTAGCCAAGCGAAATGGTGACTTCCAATGATTAATAATACAGAAGTTAAATTTCTCAAAGCTGTCACCGTAATGCAAACCAAAGACTTTACCTATATAACATGGAAAGAGCTTATTAGCCTTTGCTCTGATTTACCTGCAACAGACTTTAGAACAGCAAAAGAAGCTAAAACTAACTCCGCGGTTATTGGTGCTCATGATGGATCAGCTAAAACAAAACTAGAAGTATTAGCACACAATAACTTCACCTTGTTACGGCTTGATCTTGATGATATTGATTATTCTATTGATGATGTTCAGCACAGCTTATCAACATTATCCATTCAGTCATACATTATCCATACGACGGCTTCTCATAGGCAAGGCAATAATAAAAACCGTTTTCGTGTCTATATTGAGATCAAAAATGGTGTTGATTTTGACACATGGTCATTAATACAAACTTACTTATCTTACGACTTTGAAGCAGATGATTGTGCAACACGACCAAACCAAGTGATGTATTTACCTTTTAAGTCTGAATTATACGAGGTGAGAATTAGAAGTGGTCAGCCGTTAGATCTATCCGATCAAACAACTCAATTGTATAAAGGTGCTTCAGAACACAAAAAAAACCTAGATAAAGAACTGTTAGCATTACAAGAACAATCACTAGCAGCAGCTAATAAGCCAATGCAGAAGCAGGAAATAGTGGGTAATCAAGTATCAATTATCTGCATGGTTAACAGCTCATTTAGTTGGGATATGCTTCTTTCATCTGCAGGATTTAAAAAAGTTGGTTTACGATGGTTATCTCCGAACAGTAAAAGCGGAGCGGCTGCTGGTGTAATACTTACTTCAAATACTGATGGCAAAGAACGCCTCTATTCTCATTCAACTACTGACGGATTTGATGGGCAATCATTAGATAAATTCGATTTTCTCATGATTAGTCAATACGGTAATGATAAAAAAAAGGCCTTAAGAGAGATAGCTGAGGCTTACTTTCCGTATATTGATAAACATAATAAGCGTGAGTATGCTGTGAACAAGCAAAACCTCCAGATAACTAGGGAAATGGAGGTTAAATCATGTTAGAAATTGATTTAGTGACAGCTCCACCAGAGCTAATTAAAACCAAAATTGAGTACCCACCTGAGTTATTAAAAGGTAAGGAACGTATTGCTTATAATTCTATAAAGGCAAAGCTTACCGAGATTAATAAAGGTGAGATAAGCGGCACAATTATCAATTGCCATGCGATTTTACAGGCATTAAAAAGCATCGCTTACGATGATAAAAATGCCCGATACTATACCATCACTAACGATGGTGAATTCATTCCTTATAGACAAAATGATGTAGTTAAATTCTATGCTAGAACATGTGGATCAATTCTAAATAAAGAAGAATTAGAGTTATTAATCTCAGGTGAGAAGGAAGAAGATAAAAATAAAATTAGGAATCTTGGCATTATGTCGGTACTCGATGAACTGCGAGTATCCCAACATATTACAATTGCTGATAATCGTGTTGATATGTTCGCTAAACAAGCTAGCTTAAAATATAAAGGTGATGGGGAGTACCGAATAATAAGAACTCATGTTCCATTTAATGTTAATAATCCAATAAATAGCCTAGTGATCGATGATTATAAAATTCATTTCCCGTTGCTAGATGAATTTTTAAAGCTTGTTCTAGCGTCACGTTTTGCACCAGACAGAAAAAAAGCCTTTTTATGGTTACATGCAACGACGGATTGGGGAAAAGGTTTTCTAATGAATGCCATGAAAGAAAGCGGTTTAGTCGTAGATGTTACGGTTAAATTGGTAGAGTCTATTATGGAAGGGAAACCAGCACCGCTACAAGC
>NZ_PJBP01000005.1 GCF_002836415.1 Psychromonas sp. MB-3u-54
AGCATAATTTCAGGGTTAATACATAAGCAGCGGGCAATCGCGACACGTTGTTGCTGACCGCCTGAAAGCTGATTCGGGTATTTGTGCGCCTGATCGGCAATTTTAACCCGCTCAAGGTAATACATGGCGGTTTTAAGTGCTTCAGCCCGTGGTTTGTGATGTACCCAAATAGGGGCTAATACTAAGTTTTCGAGCACGGAAAGATGCGGGAAAAGATTAAAATGCTGAAATACCATGCCCACTTGGGCACGGATATCACGCACAATTTTCACATCATCAATCAGCTCCGTGCCATTAATATTGATTTGGCCCTGCTGAAATTTTTCAAGGTGGTTTAAGCAACGAATAGTGGTTGACTTACCGGATCCTGACGGACCACAAATAACCACTTTTTCGCCTTTTTTAATATTCAAATTGATATCTTTAAGCACATGGAAATCACCATACCACTTATTAACATTTTTCATCGTGATCATTACTTCTTCTTCGGACATGATATTTTCCTTAATGCTCAGTATGATATTTGCGTTCGACTGATTTTGAGTATTGCGACATGGAGAAGCAGCATACCCAGTAGATCATAGTGACAAACACATAACCTTCGATTTCATAACCTAACCAGAGGGCATCACTGGTGGTCAACGTTACCATCGCTAATACATCAAATAATCCGATGATTAAGACCAGTGTTGTATCTTTAAACAGTGAGATAAACGATCCCACTAAATTGGGAATAGAGATTTTTAACGCCTGCGGCAAAATGATTAACAGCATGCCTTGCCAGTAACCTAAGCCCAATGACTCGGCAGCTTCATATTGCCCTTTTGGAATAGCCTGTAAACCACCCCGGATTACCTCGGCAATATAAGCGGACTGAAAGAGGGTGATCCCTATTAATGCCCGTAATAATTTATCGAAATCAATACCGTCACTAAAAAACAGCGGTAAGACCACGGAGGCCATAAACAAAATGGTAATCAGCGGGACACCACGGACAAATTCAATAAACCCGACACATAATGTTTTTAGAATAGGCATATCCGATTGGCGTCCTAAAGCCAGTACAATACCGATCGGAAATGAGGCAATAATCCCCACTGCAGCCACTAATATGGTCAGCATTAAACCGCCCCATTTTTCAGTGGGTACTTCTTCAAGACCAAACCAACCGCCACTTATCAGGGTAAAACAGATAAATGGATAGATTAACATTATGCCGAGTTTCACTTTAATATTAGGGATGAACTTCATCGACAATAAAAAAGCAATCGAAAGCAAGGCCACTAAGTTTGGACGCCAGTGTTGTTCTACTGGGTAAAAACCATATATAAACTGGTCAAACTTTTCGATGATAAAAATCCATCGCGCCCCACTGTTAACAATCTCCTCTTGTGTACCACTCCATGTTGCATCGAAGATCATCCAGTTAAACAGGGGTGGGAGCATGATATAAACAATATAAATACCAAGCAGGGTTAAGACACTATTTTTAATATCAGAAAATAGATTCTCTCGTAACCAGAATACAACACCTTTGCTGGTTGAGGGTGCTGCTTTAGCTTCTTTAAACGTATAAACAGCCATTTTATCTTCCTTTTATTTCCATTTTTGCATTGATCCAATTGAGCAGCAGAGAGATAACAATACTGAAGGTGAGGTAGACCGCCATGGTCATCATAATAATCTCAATAGCCTGGCCGACCTGATTCAGTGTTGTCCCTGAAAACAGCGTTACAATTTCCGGGTAACCAATGGCAGTGGCCAAGGAAGAGTTTTTCACTAGGTTAAGATACTGGTTAATGACCGGCGGAATAATGACCCGCAGCGCTTGCGGCAAAACGACTTTGCGTAAAATGATATGTTTTTTTAAACCCAGGGATTCTGCTGCTTCTTTTTGTCCCGATGCGACAGCTTCAATCCCCGCACGCACCGCTTCTGCAATGTAAGTTGCGGTATAAATGCTGAGTGCAAAGGTGAGTGCTAAGAACTCCGGAATAATGGCTAAACCGCCTACAAAGTTAAACCCTTTTAGAGCGGGATATTCAGCGGCGATCGGCTGACCGGTCACAAAATAAGCCAATAAAGGAGACAGTATTAATATAGCGAGTGAGACTTTAATTAAGGGGAATTCTTCACCGGTTTGATCATGACGTTTTTTTGCCCATCGGGTTAAAAAAATAACCGCGGTACAGGCGAGCACAAAAGCAATCAGGATGAACATACTGCCCGATTGAAAAATCGGCTCAGGGAGTAATAATCCGCGATTGTTCAGAAAAACAGATTCAAAATAGCTAAAACTTTGGCGTGGGCCGGGTAAGGCCGCCAGCACAATGTTATACCAAAATAAAATTTGTAATAAAATAGGAATATTACGGAAGGTTTCAATATAAACCAGCGACAGCTTAGCCACTATAAAATTAGAGGATAAACGGCCGATACCCACCAATAATCCTAATATAGAAGCACATATAATGCCGATCACTCCGACTAACAGAGTATTTAGTACCCCGACAATAAAGACATCTAAAAAAGTAGAGGTTGTATCATCATAGGCAATCAGTGACTGACTTACGCCAAAGCCTGCTGTTTCACCTAAAAATGAAAAACCGGTGGTGATGCCTCTTTTTTCGATATTGTCGAACATATTATTGGTGAAGTAGAGTGCACATGCAACCACAGCGAGCAGGGCAAGAAATTGGAAAATAATGGCGCGATTTCTGGGGCTACTTAATAAGCCGCCGCTGGTAGGGGGGAGTTGTGATTTATTCATAACAAGACAAGCCTTTGAAAAAGGGGGGACAAAGCCCCCCTAAACTGTGTTTAGCGGATTGGCATTGAGTACATTAAGCCGCCTTGATTCCATAACTTATTAAGGCCACGATCAATATTAAGAGGCGAGTCTTTACCTACGTTTCTATCAAACATTTGGCCGTAGTTACCGACTTGTTTAACCATTTGGTAAACCCAGTCACCCTTAAGGCCGAGGTTTTCACCCGCCGTACCAGAAGTGCCTAATAAACGCATAATACTTGGATTGTCTGATTTGAGCATCGCTTCAACATTAACCGATGAGACACCTAACTCTTCCGCTTCTAATGTTGCAAACATAGTCCAACGAACGACATTAAACCACTCATCATCCCCTTGACGTACCACAGGACCCAAAGGCTCTTTAGAAATGATTTCTGGTAAGACAATCGCAGAATCGGGATCGTCTAATTTAAGTTTCAAACCATACAGCTGTGATGCATCGGATGTAATTACGTCACAACGACCACTTTTAAACCCATTCACTGTTTGCCCTGAAGTATCGTAAGTAACCGCGCGATATTCCATGTTATTTGCCTGGAAATAATCGGTTAAATTGAGCTCAGAGGTGGTGCCCGCCTGAATACAAAAAGTTGCACCGCTTAGCTCTTTTGCTGAACTAACACCCAGTTTTTTTCTTACTAAGAAACCTTGTCCATCGTAATAGTTTACGCCCGCAAAGTTTAAACCTAACGAGGTATCTCGTGTTGCCGTCCAAGTGGTCGCACGTGATAAAATATCAATTTCACCACTTTGTAATGCGGTAAAACGCTCTTTTGCTGTTAACGGAATATATTTTACTTTTGATGCATCGCCGAAAACAGCTGCTGCGACCGATTGGCAAAAATCAACATCGAGCCCTTTCCAAACACCTTTTGAATCCGTTGACGAGAAACCAGCAATACCGGTTGAGATACCACAGCTGAGTTCCCCTTTTTTAACGACCTCCTCTAAGGTAGAGGCAGAAGCGATACTCGGTACAAGTGCGGCAGCACCCAGTAAGAAAGCAATTTTTGTTATTTTCATAAAATTTCCTTGTGTATGTTTTCGTAATACATGTCAAAAAAATAGGTCTATAAATCAGCT
>NZ_PJBP01000006.1 GCF_002836415.1 Psychromonas sp. MB-3u-54
AAGTCATTTGCCGTTTAGCGAGTTGTCTGGTTGCTACAATGCCACGAAAGCGCATTTCCTCATAATCCATTGTCCCCTGCAAATATTCCCACATTTGCCGGTAACCAACACAGCGCATTGAGGGTAAATCTAAATGCAAATCGCCACGTTGATAAAGTTTGCGCACTTCTTGCTCAAACCCGGATTCCAGCATTAGCTCAAAACGTTGCTCGATACGCGCATGTAATACGCTTTTTTCAGCGGGTGCGATGGCGAATTGTTTAATGTGATAGGGAATAGGATCACTTTTCACTTGCGTCAGTTCCGTTAAGCTTTTTCCTGAGATGCGGAAAACCTCAAGTGCACGCGCTAAACGCTGGGGATCATTCACATGGATACGTGCAGCTGACACGGGATCTATCAGCTCAAGCTTATCATGTAAAGCCTGCCAGCCATTTTCCAGCGCTTCTTTCTCAATCTGCGCACGTATTTCCGGGTTGGCACTGGGTAACGGGGATAATCCGTCTACTAAGGCTTTGTAATACAGCATCGTCCCCCCCACGAGCAATGGAGTATGACCGCGTTCGGTGATCTCCTGCATTAACCTTAATGCATCTTCCCGAAAGTCACCCGCCGAGTAAGACTCAAGCGGATCAAGAATATCAACCAAAGCATGCGGCACTTGTTGCAGCTCGGCATTGCTTGGTTTAGCCGTCCCTATATCCATGCCTTTATAAATTAATGCGGAATCAACACTGATAATTTCACAGTCACATTGCAGGGCTAATTTTATGGCTAAATCGGTTTTTCCAGAAGCGGTCGGCCCCATTAAAAATAGGACGGTGGGATAGTTATTCATGTAAAAAACCTTGTACTAATAATGATAAATCGGGCACTCTAAATAATTCTTTCTGCCAGTCATCAAGCTGTTCCGAGAATAACGAAAGTAATAAATCAAAAAGTGCTTTGGCACTTTGCTCTGTCCAATGACTGTTTTCGGCTTGCTGCTGTTTTAATATTTTGACTAAAAATGCGCAAAAGAGATTAACCTGCTGCGCATCCATATGATTATCTCTTTGACTTAAAAAGGTTAATAGCTCGGGAATGATTTTCGCAACCGGCGCCTGCCTGAGTAACGCCGGCACTTTACTAATAATCAGCTTGCCGCTCTGTCTTTTAAAAACAAAACCTAAGCGCATAAATAACTCATTAAAGTCTTCACTGATTTTCAATAAAAGCGCATCAAGCTCAACACGCACAGGTAATAACAAAGGTTGTGCTATCACTTCTCCATCGGACCAGGCAGAAAACAACTCAATTTGCTTAATCATTAAATCGGCTTTTTCCAGAGACAACAGCAAAAAAGGCGAGTCAGTATTGAGCAGCTGCTGCTTTGCATTGAGCTTAATTAATAAATATTGCCTGTCGATCAAGCACAAGATATCCGCAAAATCCAGATCAGACAGAGCAGATAATGGTCGTTTTTCTGCCGAAAAAGGTAAGTGAGCCTCCGCGACAAAATCACAATAAGCAGCCATTTTAGCCTGATCCAGTTCAGGGGGTGTTTCGCGCTTAGCATAACCTGAAGATGCCGCTGCCATTTTAGCCTGATCCAGTTGCGGGTTTTCTGCGCGCTTGGCATAACCTGAAGATGATGAGGCGGTTTGCTCACTAGCCCGCCCGGCACTTGTATTTTGTTCTTTGGGCTCATACTGAGAATCAGGTTTTTCATCTTCGCTGCTGACCGGTAAATAAGCGTGGTCACTGGATTTAGGTTGTTCTTGTGGTTCTCCTAACAACGGAGATTCATTGAGGGTCACCGTTAGAGTGCTGACGATAAAATCATGTACCCAACGCGCCTGATGAAAACGTACCTCATGTTTTGAAGGATGCACATTCACATCCACTTGATCCGGATTACATTCAATATAGATAACGTAACCGGGGAATTTCCCATGGGGCAAGGAATATGCGTAAACCTGTTTGATAGCATGGTTAATTAATTTATCGCGAATCATCCTGCCATTGATATAGCAGTACTGCACATCATTTGATGACCGTGCGGAGAGGCTATCCGAGACCCAACCGGATATTTTTAACGCATTATCACTATTTTGAAAATATAAGGCGCTGCTGACGAAACTTTCACTACAAATAGAGGCAAGACGTTTTTCCTGCTGATTTTGTGTCTGTGTGGCGCGATACTGACGAACAATTTTATGATTGTGTTTAAGTATAAAAGTAATTTCAAAACGGCTTAATGCGATGCGCCGAATCAATTCGTCAATATGCTGAAATTCCGTTTTTTCTGTTTTTAAAAATCGCCGTCTGGCGGGCGTATTAAAAAACAGATCCAGAACTTCGACCGTTGTGCCCTGCGGATGTGCAGCAGGTTGAATATGCACTTTCATATCCCGGCCTTCAGCGATCGCCTGCCAGGCTTGATCCTGATCGGCTGGTTTAGAGGTAAATGTCAGGCGCGAGACAGAACTGACACTGGCTAAGGCTTCTCCGCGAAACCCCAGGCTGACAATCGCTTCGAGATCGTCTAAATGGCTTATTTTACTGGTCGCATGGCGGCTTAATGCCAGAGTCAGCTGTTCTTGACAAACGCCTACACCATTGTCTTTAACGCGGATACATTTTGCGCCGCCCTTTTCGATATCGATCTCAATTTTTGTCGCCCCGGCATCCAAGCTGTTTTCAATCAGCTCTTTAACCACGGAAGCAGGGCGTTCAACAACCTCGCCCGCAGCAATTTGGTTGGCCAGGCGAGGAGCTAAAATTTGAATAGGCATAAAATGAGTATCCGAAAACGATTAACTAACAGGAATGGTTAAAACTTGACCAACCCTAAGCAAAGTTGAACTGAGTTTGTTAAATTCTTTGATCACGTCACTGGTTGTACCATAACGACTGGCAATCACTGAAAGTGATTCACCACTGCGTACTTTATGCTCTTGTATAACATAACCGGGTAATGGAATTTTAATCTTTTGGCCAATAAAAACAGTGGTCGAACTTAGTCTGTTATGCGCTTTTAATCGTGCACTAGTCGTATCGTAACGTTGTGCTATTACAGATAAAGACTCTCCCGCTTTTACCTTATGCAGCCAGTCTTTTTTTACAGGAGCAATATAATCGCCCCCAGGGATTTGCAGAACCTGACCTATCAATAATGAACTTGAATGCAACTTGTTATAGGCTTTTAAATTATTTGCAGCAATTTGATAACGCTCGGCAATAACCGACAGAGACTCCCCGCTGCTGACCTTATGCGAACTTGCTCTAACCGGCATTGCCTTATTATCCCCCGGTATTTTTATTTTTTGCCCGATAGCAAGTGTCATGGAAGACAGATTATTAACCGTTTTAAGGGTGCTGGCGACGGTGCCGTAACGCTGCGCTATCACCGATAACGATTCTCCCGCTTTTACCCTGTGTAGCCGCTCTTTTTGTATTCTCACCGGCATCGAGGCAACATAATCAGTCCTTGGAATTTGCAGAACCTGACCTATCAATAATGAACTTGAGTTCAACTTGTTATAAGCTTTCAGGTTACCGGAACTGATGGCGTAACGATTTGCAATGACCGACAGAGACTCGCCGCTGCTGACCTTATGCGAACCAGGCCTAACGGGCATCACCTGAGCAAGCCCAATTGTTGCCGCCGGTATTTTTATTTTTTGTCCTATCGCAAGGATTGTGGAAGACAAG
>NZ_PJBP01000086.1 GCF_002836415.1 Psychromonas sp. MB-3u-54
ATCGGCAGAGCGTCGTTAATGCGCTCTGCCGATTGATCTGTTTATTTCACTTCTTTGCCAGAGGCTTGTAAATCGGCATGGTATGAGGAGCGAACTAAGGGGCCGCAGGCCGCTTGATCAAATCCCAGAGCTTTGGCTTTTACCCCTAACTCATCAAATTCTGAGGGTGGAACATAACGCTGTACCGCTAAATGGTCGAGGCTAGGTTGTAAGTATTGCCCTAGGGTTAACATATTAACATCATGCGCTCTAAGGTCAGTAAGTACTTGCTCTATCTCTTCATTTGTTTCACCGAGTCCAACCATCAAACCTGATTTTGTTGGAATATGCGGATGTTTCTCTTTAAATTTTTGGAGCAGTTTTAAAGACCATTTATAATCAGCGCCAGGTCGAACCTCCTTATATAAATGGGGGGCTGTTTCAAGGTTATGATTAAATACATCGGGCAGATCCTGCTCAAAACAGGCTAAGGCTTTATCCATACGGCCTTTAAAATCAGGTACTAAAATTTCGATTTTAATCTCTGGATTTAATAAGCGAATTTCACGAATACAATCGGCAAAATGTTGCGCGCCGCCATCACGAAGATCATCGCGGTCAACCGAGGTGATGACAACATACTTTAGTTTCATATCCTTAATGGTTTCAGCCAATTTTTTCGGTTCGTTTGCGTCGACGGCCAGCGGTTTACCATGACCCACATCGCAAAATGGACAACGTCGAGTACAAATGTCACCCAAAATCATAAAGGTTGCGGTGCCGTGATTGAAACATTCATTGAGGTTTGGGCATGAGGCTTCTTCACAAACTGAATGGAGGTTGTTTTTACGTAATGCTGCTTTTATTTCATTAACGCGTGTATTGTCAGAAGAAAGTTTTATTTTCATCCAAGCTGGTTTTTTTAACAGCGTTGTTTTGTTCGAAGGGACAACTTTAATCGGAATATGAGAAAGTTTGTCGGCGTCGCGTAATTTTTTGCCTGCAGTTAATTGACTTGGTTTATTACTCATGGTGAAAACTCTCAATATGTGAATAGTCTAATTTTTGATTCATTTTTTCAATCAATAACGGTGCGAGTTGGTCAACTGAAAGTGTTAATCCCTCAGCCTTACATTGGGTCATCTCTAGTCCTGCGTAACCACAGGGGTTAATTTGCAAAAAAGGAGATAAATCCATATCAACATTTAATGCCAATCCGTGGAAAGAGCAGCCTTTGCGGATTTTCAGTCCCAGTGATGCTATTTTTTTACCATCAACATAGACACCCGGCGCATCGGGTTTAGCTACTGCGATAACATTATAATCTGCTAATAAATTAATAATGCTGTCTTCCATAATAGTGACTAATGCGCGCACATTAAGTCTCTTGCGGCGAAGGTTAATCAGTAAGTATGCAACCAGCTGTCCGGGTGCATGAAAAGTGATTTGCCCGCCGCGATCGCTTTGCACAACCGGAATCTCACTTTGCTTTAACAGGTGTTCAGCTTTGCCCGCAAGGCCTTGGGTAAACACGGCCGGGTGTTCGACTAACCATATTTCATCCACGGTATTTTGATCACGTTGACTGGTGAAGTCGCTCATTGCCTGCCACGAGCTTAGGTAATCCTGTCTGCCTAAGTAACGTAATTTAAGCTGTGTATCTAATGTATTCATTCAGTAATCACAGTGTTAAAGAATATGGCGAACAAGTTCAAGTTCGCTCACTTCAGTGTAGATCGTTTCAATGTGGTCTTTGCTGGTAACAGTGACCGGAATACTTAAAGCACAATAATTGCCCTTTGAGCTGGGTTTTATGGTCGGTGCATAATCTCCCGGAGCGTGTTTTTGGAGCACCTCAAGCACTTGCTCCATAAATTCTGGTTTAGCAACACCCATTACTTTAAAGGTAAATAAACAGGGGAACTCTAGTAGGGTATCAAAGTTGGTATTTAACGCCATTTTAAACTCCAGGGGGCAATATTAATCGACTTTTGTTATGTTGTATAAGCGAACTCACTCAGGGGCTGTCTCTGAACCGGTTCGCTTATGATTATAATATGGGGCTAAAATCAGCTAAACCAACCGATAAACAATAATTTAATATAATCTATCAGGCGACTAAATAAACCACCTTCCTCGACGGTTTCTAAGGCAATCAGATCGTATGTCGCTACCGTTTGATCAGGATCTGCTTGTTGACCAGTCACTGAATAGTTTACCTTGCCGACAACATCACCCTTTTGGATGGGTGCACGTAATTCATTTTCAATAATAAAATTAGCGGTTAAATTTTTGGCTTCGCCTCTTGGCAGCGTAATAGGCGTATCATCTTTTACACCTAAGCGAATCATTGCCTGGCTACCCATCCAAATTCTTTCATTCGCTAATTGGTCGCCTGCATTATAAGGGGTAAGCGTTTCAAAAAAGCGGAATCCCCAATTGAGTAATTTTTTACTTTCGGTCAGACGTGCTGAAGTTGAATGGGTGCCCATTACAACACTGATCAAACGCATACCGTCTTTGGTTGCCGAAGAAATTAGGCTGTAACCCGCCTCATTAGTATGGCCAGTTTTGATCCCATCGACGTCTAAACTTTTGTCCCATAATAAAGAGTTACGATTGGGTTGATCAATACCATTAAATTTGAATGATTTTTCACTGTATATAAGGTATTCC
The DNA here is from genome assembly GCF_002836415.1 of Psychromonas sp. MB-3u-54. GTDB lineage: Bacteria > Pseudomonadota > Gammaproteobacteria > Enterobacterales > Psychromonadaceae > Psychromonas. Next base: position 2,656 of record NZ_PJBP01000086.1, read on the forward strand.
TCGGGTACGTCATTAATTAATGCTTGCGCTAAGAGAGCCATATCATGGGGGGTTGTGTAGTGCCCTTCAGCGGTTAAACCGTGGCTATTTTTAAATTGCGTATTATCCATTCCTAACTGCGCAGCCCAAGAATTCATTAAATCTGCAAATGCACCTTCACTGCCGGCAATATATTCAGCCATTGCCACACAGGCATCATTACCCGATTGTATTATAATGCCGCGATTTAAGTCAGCTACGCTCACTTCCTTACCGACTTCAATAAACATTTTAGAAGACTCGGGGAAGTTTTTGGACCACGCCTTTTCAGAAATGGTCACTTTATCGGTAGGTGATAAGTTGCCGGATTTGATTTCCTGGCCAATGATATAACTGGTCATCATTTTGGTCAGGCTGGCAGGGGCAAGTCTGACGTCGCTATTATTCTCAGAAAGCACTTTCCCTGAATTAAAATCAATAAGCAGATAGCCCTTTGCGCCAATTTCCGGTGCACTTGGCGTTATTGTGGGGTTTGCAAAGAGGTTAAGGCTGAAAATGAGCGCGCTAACCAGAAGGCTTATTTTTTTCATGAAAGATACCTGTGAATGATTGGAATAAAAATATTTGCTCATCATAGCAGATCAACCTTTATTTGCTAAGGGTTGAAGAGGGATTTCTACAGATCAAAGATGCTTTAAAAGCAGGCTGCCAAATTCACCTATTCATTTCATTAACTTGAAGGCCTATAAAGCGATTGCGGTTATTTCAGTCGCTTATTTATTCTCGTGCCTAAAGACGTGATAGTTGCACCTTTTTGGTGCGCTGTTGAGATTGGAATAATTAACACTAAAGATTAACTTCTTGTATCTTAAAGCTTTTTGTTTTTGGCATGTTATTTGCTTATGTTTAAATAAGGAAAAAAGTAATTAACTGTTTATTTTTACCACTCATTGAAATCTTAAATAAAAAGGGAATGCTAATGAAAATGTTAACCGCAATAATTAAACCGTTTAAATTAGATGAAGTAAGAGAAGCGATTATGAATGCTGGCATTGCTGGTGTAACCGTTTCAGAAGTCAAAGGTTTTGGCCGTCAAAAAGGTCACACTGAACTTTATCGTGGTGCTGAATATCAGGTGGATTTTTTACCAAAAGTGAAACTTGAAATTGCTATCAAAAAAGAGGATGTGGATCGTTTAGTTGAAGCTATTTCTGCCGCTGCTAATACCGGGAAAGTAGGTGACGGGAAAATATTTATTCAACCCCTTGAGCAAGTCGTGCGTATCCGTACCGGTGAGCTTGATGAAGAAGCCCTTTAATCTATTTGAGTAATTTTTAAAAAGAGGAATTATTATGGAAAACACAGTAACAGAACTCAGGTTTGCCCTTGATACCTTCTATTTTTTAATATCAGGTGTCTTAGTCATGTGGATGGCAGCAGGTTTTGCAATGTTAGAAGCAGGGCTTGTTCGATCTAAAAATACCACTGAAATTTTAACTAAAAACATCGTGTTATATGCTATCGCTTGTACCATGTTCCTGCTGGTTGGTTATAACATTATGTATGTTGATAATAGCGCAGGCGGTTGGTTACCTTCATTTGGCAGTTTGATAGGTATCCAAGCGGAAGGTGCTGACCATTCACTTGAATCAGATTTCTTCTTTCAAGTTGTTTTTGTGGCAACGGCAATGTCAATCGTATCCGGCGCAGTTGCTGAACGTATGAAGCTGTGGGCATTCTTAATATTCTCGGTCTTTTTAACAGGTTTCATTTACCCAATGGAAGGGTACTGGACTTGGGGCGGCGGCTTCCTTGCTGAAGCCGGTTTTAGTGACTTCGCAGGTTCCGGTATTGTTCATATGGCAGGCGCTGCCGCGGCATTAGCTGCGGTTATATTACTGGGCGCACGTAAAGGTAAGTTTGGTAAAAACGGTGCAGTTCACCCGATTCCAGGTTCAAACATGCCGCTTGCAACGTTAGGGACACTTATCCTATGGATGGGCTGGTTTGGTTTTAACGGAGGCTCGCAATTGGCACTGTCGAATGCAGAAAATGCCAGTGCGGTTGGTTTGATTTTTGTTAATACCAATGCGGCAGCGGCGACGGGCGCAATTGCTGCTCTGATAGTCAGTAAACTTAAATGGGGTAAAGCCGATTTAACCATGATTTTAAACGGTGCATTAGCAGGTTTAGTCGCTATTACTGCGGATCCTTTATCGCCAACGCCTCTATTTGCAGCGGGTATAGGTGCGGTTGCTGGTATCATCGTTATTTACAGTATTCTCACTTTTGATAAATTAAAGTTAGATGATCCGGTAGGTGCCTTATCCGTGCACGGTGTCTGTGGTCTGTTTGGTCTATTAGTTGTGCCGCTAAATAACGAGGGTGCTTCTTTTGCCAGCCAACTATATGGTGCAGCGGTTATCTTTGGTTTTGTCTTTGTTGCGTCATGGATTGTTTGGAGCGTGATTAAAGTCACTATGGGCGTTCGTGTTAGCGCTGAAGAAGAGGAAACAGGTATGGATTTGCACGATTGTGGTGTAGAGGCATACCCCGAGTTCACCGCTAGATAACAGCTAAAAAATCCTTTAATTAGCCCGGCTTATTATTAAGTCCGGGCTTTTTTGGTTTTAATTAAAGCCAAAAAGATTCACTGATGCGAATATCTAAATCCTTTTCTGATCTTAAAGAGCGTCTTTATTGAGTGAATTGCTCAAAAATCCGGAGAAATTTACGTAAGAGTATCGACATTAACGCACATATTAATCTGTTATGTTTATTACTTCATATAATCTTCTGTGTTAGCATTCAAATACCCCCTTAATGATTGTCTTTGTACAAGTGTTATCTTTAAATTTATTAGGTTAAGTTCATGCTGCACTGCAAAATGCTGACGGTTGTCCGTGAGGATCGTATTTTATTCAAAGATCTAAGCTTTACCATTAAACCGGGCGAGATAGTGCAGATTGAAGGACCTAATGGCGTGGGTAAAACAAGCCTGTTTCGATTACTAATAGGGTTGTCCACCGCGTATTCAGGTGATATTTTTTGGCAAGGCTCCTCAATAGATAAAGATCGCGAATTTTTTTACCAGCAGCTTTTATATCTTGGTCATAAAACAGGTATAAAACCTGAATTAACTCCTTTAGAAAATTTGCAGTTTTTTCAGACCTTACATGCAGCAAAGCAGGATATTGATTTGTGGTTTGTTTTAGCACAGGTTGGATTGGCAGGTTATGAAGATGTGACAACGGCTCAGCTTTCTGCAGGACAACAACGTCGGGTGGCTTTAGCCCGGTTATGGATCAATAAGTGCCCGTTATGGGTATTAGATGAACCTTTTACCGCCATTGATAAGTCAGGTATTGCCGTGTTAGAAGGGTTATTTGTAAAGCATGCAGAAAAGGGGGGGATTGTGCTCCTCACGACACATCAGGATATGACGCTTGATTCTTCATTGTTGCGGAAAATTGAATTAGGTGGGGCTGCTGCCGATGAAGACTATGTTTAGGGCATTGTTTAGCGCGTTTTTTCAAGTGGTTGCTAAAGAGCTGCAGGGGGCATTCCGTCACGGCAGTGATATTTTAAATCCTGTTTGGTTTTTCATTATTGTGGTCACGCTCTTCCCCTTAGGTATAGGTACAGATCCTGCTTTGCTGGAGCGTATCGCACCCGGTATTATTTGGGTGGCTGCATTATTGGCGGCTTTATTGTCCTTTGAGCGGTTATTTAAAGATGATTTTATTGACGGCTCATTAGAGCAGTTAATGTTGTCCCCCTTTCCGCTTGCGTGGCTGGTCAGCGCGAAGGTATTTGCGCACTGGTTATTAACCGGGTTGCCTCTTTTATTGGTTTCCCCTCTTTTGGCGACTTTTTTATCACTTGATATTGATACCTATATTGCATTATTTTTAACGCTTTTAATCGGTACGCCCATTTTGAGTTTATTTGGTGCTATTGGTGTTGCCCTGACGGTCGGCTTAAGAAAAGGGGGGATACTATTAAGTTTAATCATGCTGCCGCTGAGTATTCCTATTTTAATTTTTTCGACCATGGCGATTGATGCCGCATCCTATGGTCAATCCTATATAGGGTTATTAGCTTTATTAGGTGCAATGTTAATTACCGCCATTATTTTAGCGCCTTTTGCAATAGCGGCATCATTGCGTGTCAGCGTTAGTTGATAACTGATGTTACGCAGTCCCCAGATAGAATAGGGCTTATAGCAAGGTCTAAAAATAGTAACTTATTGATTCATAACAATGTGGTGAGTAATGTCAGTTGATAATATGCACTTATTATTTGAATCTAAGTATTAATAAAAACAGATAGAGATAGATTATGTGGAAATGGCTGCATCCTTATGCAAAACCTGAAAAGAGTTATCAATTAGCGGGTAAACTATTACCCTGGTTTGTTGTTCTGACCGTGATTACATTTATCATTGGCTTGCTGTGGGGACTGTTATTTGCCCCCGCAGATTATCAACAGGGTGATAGTTTTCGAATCATTTATATCCATGTTCCAGCGGCCATGATGGCGATGGGGGCGTATTCAAGCATGGCTATTGCGGCATTTGTGGCTTTAGTGTGGCAAATTAGATTAGCTGAAATGACCGTTGCGGCAACGGCGCCCATTGGTGCTGTGTTTACTTTTATCGCCCTGTTTACCGGTGCTGCATGGGGTAAACCTATGTGGGGTGCATGGTGGGTTTGGGATGCGCGCTTGACCTCGGAGCTGATATTACTGTTTGTCTATTTAGGTATTATTGCTTTATATAACGCATTTTCTGATAAAGTATTAGCAGGCAGAGCCGCTTCAATCTTGACCTTAGTGGGGGTGATTAACTTACCTGTTATTCATTACTCAGTCGTGTGGTGGAATACCTTGCATCAGGGGCCAACTATCAGTAAATTTGGTAAGCCATCAATGGCGGTCGAAATGTTATGGCCCTTACTTATTATGATTGCAGCTTTTGCGACTTTATTAGGGGCGTTAATATTGATGCGCTTTCGAAATGAAATTTTAACACGTGAAAGCCATCGTCCCTGGGTAAGACAATTAGCTTTAAATAATGTTAAAATAACGGGAAAAAATTAAGATGGCATTTAATTCATTAGCAGATTTTTTTGCAATGGGAGGCTATGGTTTTTATGTTTGGTTGTCCTACGGCATCTCTTTTTTAGTGCTGGCTGTTTTAATCATCAATACCCTAACAAAAAGAAAAAAAATATTAAAAACTGTCACTCAGCGTATTGCACGTGAAGAGCGAATAAAGAAAGCCAAAAACAGGAAAGACACACTATGAATCCGAGACGTAAAAAGCGTTTGTTAATCACCTCCTTTTTGGCGGTTGCCCTATCACTGGCCGTGGGGTTAGTGCTGTTTGCTTTGCAGCAAAATATCGATCTTTTTTATACACCGACAGAAATAATTGAAGGTAAAAAAGAAACCGGTATAAAACCTGAAGTCGGGCAACGCTTACGCATTGGCGGCATGGTCGTACAGGGATCAGTAAAGCGGAATCCAGAGAGTTTAAAAGTAAGCTTTGATTTGGTGGATAACGGTGGTGGTATTGTGACTGTCTTTTTTGATGGTATTTTGCCGGATTTATTCCGTGAGGGGCAAGGTATTGTTGCTCAGGGTCATTTACTGAATGCCACCCAAATTAACGCTTCTGAAGTGCTTGCTAAACATGACGAAGAGTATATGCCCCCGGAAGTTTCTGAGGCACTGGTTGGCATGGATAATTTCAAAGCCAATAACAAATAACTATAAGGAAAAGACATTTCATGTTACCTGAAATTGGTCAAGTTGTGCTGGCAATAGCCTGCATGTTTTCATTATTACAAGTCGTTTATCCGCTCTATGGGATCTATGCTCACCAGCAAAGTGCCATTGAATCCGCTAAGATTTTAACTGTTTTACAGTTTGTTTTTGTTGCTTTGTCATTTATTATCTTAGCTTATCTGTTTCTGGTTAATGATTTTACGGTGGCTTATATTGCTACCAATTCTAACTCAGCGATGCCCTGGTATTACCGCTTGTCTGCCGTCTGGGGAGCACATGAAGGATCGTTACTTTTATGGGTGCTTCTATTATCCATTTGGAGTACGGCTGTTGCGCTGATGAGTAAACGCTTACCCGTTGAGTCTGTTGCTCGGGTACTCGCTGTCTTAGGTTTATTATCATTGGGTTTTTACTTATTTGTTTTATTAACCTCGAACCCTTTTGATCGTACTCTCCCCTATTTCCCCGTTGATGGCCGGGATCTTAACCCGCTACTGCAGGATATTGGCCTTATTTTTCACCCACCTATGTTGTATATGGGGTATGTCGGTTTTTCAGTTGCTTTTGCTTTTGCTATTGCGGCACTAATGGAAGGGCGCCTGGACAGTGCTTGGGCTAAATGGTCCCGTCCTTGGACAATAGCTGCCTGGACCTTCTTAACCTTAGGTATCGCATTGGGAAGCTGGTGGGCTTATTACGAATTGGGTTGGGGTGGATGGTGGTTTTGGGATCCCGTTGAAAATGCCTCTTTTATGCCCTGGCTTGCCGGTACGGCTTTAATCCATTCATTAGCGGTGAGTGAAAAACGGGGTGTTTTTAAATCCTGGACAGTGCTACTTGCGATCACTGCATTTTCATTAAGCCTGCTGGGCACTTTTTTGGTGCGCTCGGGTGTTTTGGTGTCGGTACACGCCTTTGCAAGTGACCCTACTCGTGGTCTATTTATATTAACCTATTTGATTTTAGTGATTGGTGGTTCATTATTACTTTACGCGGTACAGGCGTCTAAAGTAAAAAGTCGTGGTCGTTATAGTCTTATCTCCCGTGAAACTATGCTGCTCATTAATAATATTTTATTAATCGCGGCGTTAATTGTGGTTTTATTAGGGACCCTGTTACCGCTTGTCCATAAAGAAATGGGCTTAGGCAGTATTTCGATTGGTGAACCCTTCTTTAACCGTATATTTACTGTTTTGGTTGTACCCTTTGCACTCTTTTTAGGCGTGGGCTCTTTAGTGCGCTGGCAACGTCAGAATTTAAGCGATTTATTCAAACCAATGGTTATCCTATTAGTTGTTAGTACCTTGCTCACGCTGGTCTTTCTATTAGCTTTTGCATCCCATTTCACTTGGCTCGCATTATTAGGCGTCTTTCTGGGTATGTGGATATTAGTGGGAACGGGGATGGAAATTTACCTGCGTTCGACACACCGTTTTAGCCTGTGGACCGGCATGAAAAAATTAGGTAACAGTCATTGGGCAATGACTTTGGGTCATGCCGGATTCGCCGTTATGGTGATAGGTATCACTATGACCCAGAATTTCTCTATCGAGCGTGATGTTAAATTAAGGATAGGGGACAGTGTTCGCTTTGAGCATTACGATTTTCATTTTGATGCCGTCAATGACCTGCAGGGGAAAAACTACGGCGGCATTGTCGGGCAATTTACCGTTAAATATGATCAGGAAACGGTCGCTGTGATGGAGCCTGAAAAAAGAATTTACACGGTGCAAAGAACGGCGATGACCGAAGCCGCTATTGATTCAGGTTTTACCCGTGATTTGTATATCGCCATGGGTGAAGTCTTACCGGACGGGGCTTGGTCTGTACGTGTTTATTATAAATCTTTTATACGCTGGATCTGGTTTGGTCCCCTGATGATGGCATTGGCGGGTGTTTTGGTGATGTTTGATCGCCGCTACCGGGTAAAAAAAGTTTCTAAATCAGCAGCGGAGGTTATCTGAATATGGTCAAGAGCAAAAAAATACTGACGCTATCAGTCCCTTTAGTGATCTTTTTGATTGCTTGTTATTTCCTGTTTCAAGGTCTCTATACTGATCCTCGAAAACTCGAGTCCACTTTAATTGGTCAAACTGTCCCGGAGTTTACTCTGCAGGATCTTTATGACCCGGACAAGCAGCACGATGCCTCTATATTTAAAGGTCAAAAATTATTACTTAATGTCTGGGCTACCTGGTGCCCAACCTGTTATGCCGAGCATCAATTTTTAACTAAGTTGGCCGGGCAGGGGCTGTATATTATCGGTATGGACTACAAAGACAATCGTATTAAAGCGATTAAGTGGTTAACGGATCTTAAGGATCCCTATGCAATCAGTCTGTTTGATAAAGATGGTATGCTGGGGCTTGATCTGGGTGTTTATGGTGCGCCTGAAACCTTCTTTATTGATAGCAAAGGTATCATCCAGTATCGCCATGTCGGGGATTTAAATGACCGCAATTGGCAAGATAAATTATCTGCTATCTTTGATAATATGGAGTAACCGATGCAATTGACTTCAGTAGATCTACATGTTCAAAATAATCGCTTTAAAACAGTTAATTTCAGCGCTTATCTGTTTTGTCTCATGTTTTTTTTTAGTCCATTAGCTTTTAGTGCGACTGATCTTTTTGAGTTTGATAATGCACAACAAGAACAGACTTTTCATGACTTAACAAAGCAGTTACGTTGCCCTAAATGTCAGAATCAGAATATTGCCGATTCTAATGCCAAGCTCGCGGAAGATTTACGCAACAAAACTTATCAGCTGGTGAAAGAAGGCAAAAATGAAGAGCAAGTTATTGCCTATATGGTTACCCGTTACGGTAACTTTATACGTTATGATCCGCCGATGACACCTGCGACTATTTTCCTGTGGCTTGGTCCTTTGTTGTTTATTTTGGTAGGGTTCTACTTTATATATGCTCTGGTAACACGACAAAAAAAACAGGAGGCGCAGTTAGATCCTGAGGAAGAACAGCGTTTGCAAGAAATTTTAAGTAATAAAAAATCCACAGATAAAAAGTCACAAAAAGGGAATAAGGAATGATTTTACAGTTTTGGTTGACCAGTATTTTGCTTGTGATTATCGCAAGTGCTCTGCTGACGATCCCTTTTATACGTCACTATAAAAATGGCCGGCAAGGGGATCGCCGCAATCAATTAAATCGCGCGTTATATGATATTCGTTTAACTGAACTTGAAAACGATGAAGCACAGGATCTTATTGTTGATAAAGAAATATTCCGCAGTGAATTACAACATAATTTACTCGATGATACTGTCGATAAAGAGACACAAAAGGATTATAAAAACAGTAAAATGTTATGGCTTCCGGCTGTCCTTATTCTGGTTTTGGGCAGTTATGGACTGTATAGCTCGGTGGGTGCTTATCAGCAAGTTGCACAGTGGCAATCGGTTGTGGAGCGTTACCCGGATTTGCAAGATAAACTCTTTAATGACCAGGATAACCGTCCTAATGAGCAAGAGCTGCGCGATTTAATGTTAGGTTTACGCACCCAACTAAGCCAAAACGATAATGATCCCGATGGCTGGTTATTGTATAGCCGCCTAGCAATGGTCTTTAAGGAGACCGATGTTGCCTCAGATGCGATTAAAAAAGCGTTATTATTAGCGCCTGAGTCTCTTAATATTCGGCTTGTTGATATCCAGTTGAAAATGCAGACGGGCGATGCTGACGGCCAAAATCAAGCGGAATATTTATTAACCGAGCTGTTAAGAGAGTATCCCAATGAACTGCAGGCATGGTCTATGTTGGCATTTATGGCCCTTGAAAAGCAGGATTATGCATTAGCCATCCAGCGTTGGGAAAAAATGCAAACGCTGGTTGATAATAATTCGACCCAGGCAGGCACACTGCGTGACAGCATTCGCTATGCAAAACAGCAAATGTCTAAAGATACCGATAGTGTTATTGATAATTCTACTGCATCAGTGACTAATCCCGATAGCAGCATTGACAATCCGCCTGCTGCCATAGGTATGACTTATCGGGTGGAAATTTCTGTTGATGATAATGTTGTTGTGCCAGAAAATGGCTTTTTATTTGTTTATGCTCAAGCCGTTGGCGGCCCGCCAATGCCGATTGCAGCGCTCAAAATAAAACTACCTACTTTTCCAGCAACCATTGAGCTTTCCGATGCTAATTCCATGGTGAAGGGGGTAAAACTAAGTGATTATCCTAATTTCATTATTAAAGCACGTATTTCAGTTGATGGTAATGCAAGTAATAGTGCAGGACAGTGGCAAGGTGAAAGTTCTGCCATTGTCGCCGGAGAAAAACAAAACGTAAAAGTGCTTGTTTCACAACAGCTAGAGTAAGTTTGTATTTAATTTAAAAAGTATAACGATCTGGATTTTGAATCGTTATACTCAATGCAGTGAGGTTTTTTTGACAACCACGACTGATCACTCGCCGCTGTAAATTGATAACAAGTGATGCTGTATTTTCCTGTTGTAAAATTATACAAACTGGGTATTTACTTTAAGGATAAAGAGTATTCCAATATGCTAAAACTGACTTTTCTTATTTTTTTGCTGTTTTCAACTGCGCCGTTTGCACAAACGGTTAATGGCGATAGTCAATACCAAATGAGGGATCCCATTGAACCTGTTAACCGTCTTATCTGGGAATTTAACTATAAGGTTCTGGACACTTACCTATACCGTCCGGTAGCAAAAAGTTACATTTATGTGATGCCCAATGACGGACGCAAGGCGATTCATAATTTTGTCTTAAATCTTGAAGAGCCGACTACTGTGCTCAATAATTTAATACAGCTTGATTTTAAACACTCGTTCGATGCATTAATGAGGTTTACCCTTAACTCTACTTTTGGAATATTCGGATTGATAGATGTCGGCAGTGCAATTGGTATTGAGCGCCGTAGAGAAAGCTTTAGTAACGTGCTTGGAAGATGGTCAGTTGCGAATGGTCCGTATTTGATGGTACCGGTGATCGGACCTCGCAGTACGCGAAAATTAGTCGGGGATGTTGTCGATGGTTTATTTTTTCCGAGTAGTTACCTTAGCTTGTGGCAAAATGTAGGCTTGTGGGGGCTTGATGGGGCCGAAATACGGGCAGGATTTATCGATCAGGAACCCCTTCTTGAACAATCGCTGGACCCCTATCTATTTGTTAAAGAAGCCTACATCCAGTATGAAGCCTTTAAGTTTTACTCTAATAGTACAGATGTCGAGCACTTTATGAAGAAAACGACTCAAGAGCAGAAAGCGCTCGATCAAAACTTGGATGAATTTATGGATGAGATAAATTGATTTTTTATAACATGGGTATATACCCACTATTTGATTAGCGTTAGTTTTTGACAATCACAATTTTTAAACATAATTTTTAAGCGACCCCAGGAGTTTATGTGTCTAACATTAATTTGGTCACTGTTGATGGCCCAAGTGGCTCAGGAAAAGGCACCGTATGCCATATAATAGCAGCAAGACTAAAGTGGAATCTGCTTGATAGCGGGGCCCTGTATCGAATTTTAGCTTTTGCAGCGCTACAAAAAAAAATAAGTTTGGATGATCAAAAAAGTTTGGCGAATTTGGCGTTAAACTTGAATGTTTCTTTTCAATCTAATGGTGTTGGTGTTGATACTTTATTAGCAGGTGAGAACGTTGGTGATAAATTAAGAACCGAAACAGTCGCACAAGCAGCCTCTCAAATTGCTGCATTGCAACTTGTTCGTGATGCGTTATTGACTAGGCAAAAAGCATTTTACAAAGAACCCGGTTTAATTGCTGACGGACGAGACATGGGGACAGTGGTCTTTCCCGATGCACCCGTCAAAATATTTCTGGATGCGAGCGCAGAGCAGCGAGCGTCACGGCGTTTTAATCAGTTGCAATGCAAGGGGTTTGATGTTAGCCTTGCGGAAATTTTAAGCGAAATCAAAGAACGTGATTTTCGAGATCGAAATCGTCCTGTTGCGCCTTTAAAACCCGCAGAAGATGCTTTGGTGATCGATTCAACGTCATTAACTGTTGTGCAGGTTGTAGATCAGATATTTGAATTGATGAAACTTAAACTAAAATTAATAGTTGAATAAGCAACTATTAACTAATATTGCTTTATGGATGAAGCAGTAATCTTTTTCAGCCTCCCTTGCTAATGGATTGTAAGTGGTTGTATAAAAAATAAGTGTGAATAAATAGATGATGGAATCTTTTGCTGAACTATTTGAAGAATCTCTACAAACGGTAGAAACTCGTCCCGGTACGATTGTTAAAGGTACAATTGTAGGAATCCGTAACAACCTAGTATTCGTTGATGCAGGTCTTAAATCTGAAGCTGCAATCCCAGTTGAAGAATTTAAAAATGCTGCTGGTGAACTAGAAGTTGCTGTTGGCGATGTTGTAGATGTAGCGTTAGACGCGGTAGAGGACGGTTTCGGTGAAACTAAACTTTCTCGTGAAAAAGCGAAACGTCACGAAGCTTGGATCCAACTAGAGAAAGCGTACGAAGACCAAGAAACTGTTATCGGTGTTATCAACGGTAAAGTTAAAGGTGGTTTCACTGTTGAATTAAACGGTATCCGTGCTTTCCTACCAGGATCATTAGTTGACGTACGTCCAGTACGTGACACTGCTCACCTTGAAAACAAAGATATTGAATTCAAAGTGATTAAACTTGATCAAAAACGTAATAACGTTGTTGTATCTCGCCGTGCTGTTATTGAAACTGAAAACAGTGTTGAACGCGATGAACTACTTGAAAATCTTCAAGAAGGTCAAGAAATTAAAGGTATCGTTAAGAACTTAACCGACTACGGCGCGTTCGTAGATCTAGGTGGTGTTGACGGTCTATTACACATTACTGATATGGCTTGGAAGCGTGTTAAACACCCAAGTGAAATCGTTAATGTTGGTGATGAAATCAATGTTAAAGTGCTTAAATTTGATCGTGAGCGTACTCGTGTATCGCTAGGTCTTAAGCAACTTGGTGAAGATCCATGGGTAGCAATCGCTAAGCGTTACCCTGAAGGAACTCGCTTAAGTGGTAAAGTGACTAACTTAACTGACTACGGTTGTTTTGTTGAGATCGAAGAAGGCGTTGAAGGTTTAGTTCACGTTTCAGAAATGGATTGGACTAACAAAAACATTCACCCATCTAAAGTTGTTAACCTTGGTGATTCGGCTGAAGTTATGGTACTGGATATCGATGAAGAACGTCGTCGTATTTCTCTAGGCCTTAAACAGTGTAAAGCTAATCCATGGGAAGAGTTCTCTTCAACTCATGATAAAGGTCAAAAAGTTTCTGGTAAGATTAAATCTATCACTGACTTTGGTATCTTCATCGGTCTTGATGGCAACATCGACGGTCTAGTTCACCTTTCTGACATTAGTTGGGAAGCTGAAGGCGAAAAAGCCGTTCTAGATTACAAAAAAGGCGATGAGATCGAAGCTGTTGTGCTTCAAGTTGATCCAGAACGTGAGCGTATCTCTTTAGGTATCAAGCAAATTTCAATTGACCCGTTCAATAATTACTTAGCAGAAAACAAGAAAGGGTCTATTGTTGTAGGTACTATTTCTGAAGTTGATGCTAAAGGTGCAACGATTACTCTTGCTGAAGGCGTTGAAGGTTACATTCGTGTAGGTGATATCGCACGTGAGCGTGTTGAGAATGCAGCGACAGTACTTAAAGCTGGTGATGCGATTGATGCTAAATTTGTCGGTGTAGATCGTAAAAACCGCGTAATTAGCCTTTCTATCAAAGCAAAAGATGAAGCTGACGAGAAAGAAGCAGTTGATAGCTTGAAACAACAAGACGAAGCAAGCATGGGTAATGCAATGCTTGATGCATTTAATGCAGCTAAAGGCAAATAATTGTAGAGTGGCTGGTAATCAGCCACTCTTGCCTAAATAACTTGGGAAAAGCATTCCCGATTTTCCAGAGCGATTAGGTAATAATTAGCATTAACTGGAGTCGGTTTACTGTATTCGAATTTGAACACGAGGTAAGTTATGACTAAGTCTGATTTGATCGAAAGACTAACCAGTAAGCACTTTCAATTGTCGGTAAAAGAGGTGGAAGATAGCGTAAAAGAAACACTAACGTTAATGGCCGATTCACTTGCACAAGGCGAACGAATTGAAGTTAGAGGTTTTGGTAGTTTCTCTTTACATTATCGCGCCCCAAGAGTTGGACGAAATCCCAAAACAGGTGATAGAGTTGAACTCGACGGTAAGTATGTTCCTCACTTTAAACCCGGCAAAGCATTGAGAGAGCGGGTAAATGCAGCAAATGCTTAACTAAAAAATGGTGCTTTTACAGCACCATTTTTTTTACCTTAAATTTTATCCTACATTCCCTTTAAAAACATCAATGACTGTTTTTATCTGCTTTGCTTATCATGAGACTAAACCCAGTGATGCTCTATTCATTTGGGCTTGTTAAAATGAATGCTAACTAGATAGAAAACGCAGTTTTAGTTTTTACGATTGATTTTATTTATAACCTCCTAGCATTCACCACTTCTCGTGGTGAGCTGAAGCTATTCAAAATAATACCCTACTATTTTTGTCATCAGAACAACTATTTATTGCAATCAATGCCTTGTTTTCAGGTGCTTTAATAGATCACCTAGTGAGTAGAATTGGTACCTGCATAATAAAATCTGCATATTGCAAAAGAATTAATCAAGCACTCAATGATTGCGAAGGGGAAATTAGCCCTAAATAAGGGGGGGGGAGTTGCGTTCGATCCTTGTTCTCACTATTCAAAATCGCCTGGAACGATTTTGAATAGCTTTAGCTGCCCACAAAGTGGTGAAGAACAGTATGTTCTGAATAAAACTCACAACGCATTAGGAATGAGGGGGGCACCTTTTATTTTTTGGGCATTACATACATATCAATGATTTATTCCCTGTGTAATATATACTAGACTAGTAACTCATCTTTCTTTGCTAAGGTATCGCTATGAAACGTATTATTACTCTCATTATTACAATTTTATTCTTTGTGGTTGCTGCTTTACTCGGTTTAAAAAATCAGCAGTTAGTTAATATTAATTATTTGCTGGCACAAAGTGAAATGCGCCTTTCTACATTATTAGCGATTATATTTTTAATCGGTTTTATTGCATCCGGCGCTATTGCGGTGCTCTTTTATTTAAAATTAAAAATAACAAATAGGCAGTTACTTAAAATGAATAAAAAGCACAGTAAGGAACTTAATGAGTTACGTGCCTTACCCGTAAAAGATTAACTTTTAGTGCAAGAGCTGTTTTTTCTTTTACTCCCTGTCGCTGCCTTATATGGCTGGTATATGGGGGTAAGAAGCGTACACCAAAAAAAGCAACAAAAAGGTAATAAGCTCAGCAGAGATTACGTCCAAGGGTTGAACTTTTTGCTAAGCGATCAACCCGATAAAGCCGTTGATCACTTTATTGCTCTGCTGGAGGTTGATAATGAAACCATTGAAACACACCTCGCATTGGGCAATCTATTCCGTCAGCGTGGCGAAGTCGAACGTGCAATTCGCATTCACCAGAACTTAATCGCTCGCCCCTCTCTGACACTAGAACAACGTGATTTGGCTTTGCTACAATTAGGTAAAGACTTTTACCAGGCAGGTTTATTTGATCGCAGTGAAGAAATATTTGTACAGTTAAAGGCATCACCTGAGTATCAGGAGGTCGCACTGGAAAATCTGTTGCTAATCTATCAGCAACTTAAAGAATGGAAAGATGCGGTGAGAGTGACTGAGTCCCTGCACAAATTATCTAAGGGGACAAAAAAGCGCAGAACCTTATCCTATCTCTACTGCAGTTTGGCGGATCAATTAAAAACACCGGAAGACGAAAAACAAAAAATTAAATTGTATCAAAAGGCATTAACTGTTTTTCCAAATTGTATGCGTGCAAATATCGCTCTCTGTGATTATTATATTTTGCAAAATAAGCCGCAAAAGGCACTGCAAATTTTACAATCAATTCCCGAACTGGATATCGATTTTACCGAGGTTATACTCGACAGGTTATTAAAATTACATCAGCAGCAGGGCAGTGAACAGGAATTAATAGGCTACCTTTATAATATCGTCAGTATGGGAGCAGGGGCCAGTGCCGTTATATTGTTAGCTAAACTTATTGCTAAATATCACGGCATTGAAAAAGCTCAAGAATTCATGCTGCAGGAGTTACAGCGTAACACCACGATGAAAGGGTTTAACCATTTAATGACTTACCATTTGCAATTAGCCCAATCGACAAGTGAAAAAGAGAGTCTCACTTTTTTACAAAAGCTGGTGTCAGAGCAGATCACACTGCGCCCTAAATATCGCTGTCAAAAATGTGGATATTCGAGCAAAAAATTATACTGGCAATGCCCTTCCTGTAAAAATTGGGGAAGGATTAAACCTATTCGCGGGTTGGACGGCGAATAAAAAATAGCTGTCAGCCGTAAGCTTTCTGCAGACAGCTTAAAATACATAATTAAAAGACAGGAAATAGAATGAATCAGTTAGTAGATCCTAAGGTCGTTATTGCATTAGATTATCAGGATAAGCAGCAGGCATTGAACTTTATCAGCCAGTTGGATCCAAAGAATTGCCGCTTAAAAATTGGTAAAGAGATGTTTACCCATTTTGGCCCTGAATTTGTAAAACAGTTGGTTGCCAAAGAATTTGATGTTTTTTTAGATCTTAAATTTCATGATATTCCCAATACCGTTGCCAGTGCTGTTAAAGCGGCTGCTGATTTAGGTGTGTGGATGGTGAATGTCCATGCCAGTGGAGGGCGGCGCATGATGGAGGCTGCAAAAAACATTCTAGAGCCCTATGGCACTAATGCACCGCTATTAATTGCAGTGACAGTGTTAACCAGTATGGATCAAAGCGATTTACAAGAATTGGGTATTGAATTATCCCCCGCAGAACAGGTGAAGCGTCTTGCGAAACTGGCTAAATTAAGCGGTCTGGATGGCGTCGTATGTTCAGCCCACGAAGCGCAGGAATTAAAAACCTTATTAGGCGCTGAATTTAAATTAATAACGCCAGGAATTCGCCCACTGGGCAGTGATGCAGGTGATCAGCGCCGAATTATGACACCAAAGCAAGCAATTGATGCCGGTTCTGATTATCTGGTTATTGGTCGCCCAATCACTCAAGCGACAAATCCTGTTGAAGTATTAAAAAATATTAATGACAGTTTAGTTGACGGTGTTGAGTAATAATACCAAAAGAACTAAAAAGGTGATCACCCTTGCTGGTTAAAATAATCCCTAACTGCGTTGTGAGTTTTATTCAGAACGTCCTGTTCTTCACCACTTTGTGGCCAGCTAAAGCTGTTCAAAATCGTTCGATACGATTTTGTGAAGGAGAACAACGATCGAATGCAACTTAAGTGCTAATTTTTCCTTCGCGATCATTGATCACTTAATTAATTCTTTTGGTATAAACAGATATTTTTTTTCCACCATTAATCTGGAATTGTTAAATGAAAAAGTTTGATATGAATAAATATAAAATTGAATTTATGGGAAAGTTTGGCATTGATTTTAAACAATGGATGTCGCCCTCTATTCGAGATTATTATTCATTATTCATTAAAAATGCCCACCACAATAAAAGTCAGCTTTTATTGTGGGCGAAAGAGTATGCGGTGTTGGAAGATGGCCAGTCGGTCAATGTGGCGCAAAAACCGGTGCGCTTGTTACCCGAGGTAAGAGAGCTGTTTTTATCTTTGCAAAGTCAAATCGGAGAGGAAGTGCATGTTGGTGACTGGTTAACGGTTTCTCAACAGAGAATTGACCAGTTTGCTGACGTTACCGAAGATCATCAATGGCTGCATAACGATGTTGATAAGGCAAAAACGGATTCTCCTTTTAAAACAACCATTGCCCATGGTTTTCTTACCTTATCTTTATTACCGCGTTTAACTGATAGTGTGAACCCGACAAAACCGCTTTATCCAAATGCAAAAATGATGGTTAATTATGGGCTTAATCAGGTTCGTTTCCCCTATCCCGTTAAAACAGGCAGTGTTATTCGAGCGCATAGTCGCTTAATTAAAGTCACGCCGGTCAAGAATGGTTTAGAAATTGAAAAAGAGATTTCTGTCGAAATAAAAAATACGCGTCGCCCGGGCTGTGTTGCGGTATCTGTGGTACGTGTTTATTTTTAAAGTGAGTATGTCAGTTAGGTTTTTCTGTTGAACAGCTTGCTTAGTACAGGGTTATTTTGACTTAAATCAAGAAAGTTTCAATAAAATAGAAAACCGCTTGCAAATGGTAATGATTCTCATTAGTATTATTGTATCGTGAATTATTCCTATTTAGGACAATAAAATGTTTATAAAAAAATTGCTTACCTCTGCCGCTATCTTCTCAACCTTAAGTGTCAGCAGCTTTGCCGCTCATGCTGAAGAAGTAAATATTTACTCATTTCGTCAGCCTTTTCTGATCGCGCCTATTATGGAAAAATTCACTCAACAAACGGGCATTAAAGTAAACATATTATTTGCCAAAAGTGGTTTGATTGAGCGGGTCAAACGTGAAGGGAAATTATCGCCTGCGGATCTTGTATTAACCTCGGATTTTAGCCGCTTAATGATGATCAATGATGAGCGTCTTACGCAATCCGTTGACAGCAAAATATTAACCGAAAATATCCCCAGCCAGTATCGCGATCCAAAACAGCATTGGTTTGCATTAACAACACGTGTCCGTAATATTTATTCTTCTGCTGAGCGGGTTGGACCCACACCGAATATTACCTATCAAGATTTAGCCACCCCGGAATTTAAAGGTAAGGTATGTATGCGTGCGGGCAAGCATCCTTACAATGTCTCATTGCTTGCTTCTGTGATTGCTCATGAAGGTAAGGCAAACGCAAAAACCTGGCTTGAAGGCCTAAAAGCTAATCTTGCGCGTAAACCACAGGGTAATGATCGTGCTCAAGTGAAAGCGATTAAAGATGGCCTTTGTGATTATGCCTTAGGTAACAGTTATTACCTGGGGAAGATGCTTGCGGATCCGCAACAAGTGAGTTGGGCTGAAGCGGTCAATATTAACTTCCCGAATCAGACAACAACCGGTTCACATGTTAATGTCAGTGGTGTGGTATTGACTAAGTATGCACCTAATAAAGCAAGCGCCGTTAAACTGATGGAATTTTTATCGGGTGAAACTGCGCAGCAGATTTACGCAGAAGCGAATTACGAGTATCCTGTCAATGCAAACGTGGCTCCTTCTAAATTGGTCGGATCATGGGGCGAATTCAAAGCAGATTCCATTTCGCTTTCTGATATTGCCAAACAGCATCGAACAGCCGTTAAGTTACTGGATGAAGTGAAATTTGATCTCTAGAATAAACCTTTACAAGTTACTGCCATGGGCAGTAACTTGTCTTTTAATTGCGCCCATATTAGCACTTATTTTAAGTGCTTTTCAGATCGATGATAGTGGTAGTTTTCAACACTTAATTGATACGGTATTGTGGGATTACAGTTTAAATACATTACTCATGGTCCTAGGGGTGATTACTTTAAGTTGTATTTTTGCACTGCCCGTTGCCTGGTTTGTTGCCTGTTGCGAATTCCCCGGTCGTAGCATATTGCAGTGGGCGTTAATGTTGCCGCTGGCCCTTCCGCCTTATATTGTTGCTATTGTGTACACTGACCTGCTGGATTTTTCAGGTCCGGTGCAGCATTTTTTACGCGCATTAATGGGCTGGCAACAGCCGTCTGATTATTATTTTCCCGATATTCGCACTATTTCCGGCGCAATCATTATTTTAAGTTTAGCGCTCTATCCTTATTTATACCTGTTATTACGGGGGGCTTTTTTAGGGCAATCGGGTGGATTATTTCAAGCTGCTCGTACTCTGGGCTTATCACCTCTGCGTGCTTTTTTACGTGTCTCTTTACCGCTTTCCCGTACTGCTCTCGCGGTGGGGTTATCATTAATTGCCATGGAAACCTTGGGTGATTTTGCAACGGTTCATTATTTTTCAGTCAGTACCTTAACCACGGCGGTTTATAATACCTGGTTGGAATTAGGCAGTTTGACCACCGCTGCAAAAATATCATCACTGATGTTATTGGCCCTGGTTATTTTAATCAGCCTTGAAAATTACAGCCGTCGCAGACAAAAATTATACCAGGGCAGTGGTTCAACCCATACCGAGTTACGTTTTGTTTTGCAGGGCTGGCGAAAGTGGGGAGTATTAACCTTTTCCTGGGGACTCTTCTTTTTTGCTTTTATTCTGCCCTTAGCGGTTCTGTTTTATTATGCGAGCCTTTATTTTAGCCAGTCATTTAACCTTTCTTTATGGAAATACACGCTAAACAGTGTTTGGCTGGCAACGATTGTTGCCTCTTTATCTCTGTTAATCGCATTAATTGTTAATTTCTACCAGCGCTTATCACCGGGCGTATTGGCTAGGGCAACAATACGGTTATCCTCTTTAGGCTATGCGCTGCCGGGTACCGTGGTTGCGATCGCAGTGCTTATTCCCTTGACCAGTTTAGATTTGTGGTTCAATAGACAGCTTGTTGAGTATGGTTATTCAAGAGTAGGGCTGCTTTTTTCCGGTACGCTGTTTATTTTAGTGGCCGGTTATTTAGTGCGTTTTAGTGCGATAGCCGTTGGCAGTATAGACAGCAGTCTGGCTCAAGTTTCTCCGTCATTGGACAGTGCCTCGCGCACACTTGGGCAAAGTGCGGCACAAACCATTCGTCGCGTTAATTTACCGTTAATCACCAGAGGAATGTTAAGTGCCTTTATTTTGGTTTTTATCGAGGCCATGAAAGAACTGCCCACGGCTTTATTATTGCGGCCGTTTAATTTTGAAACGCTGGCAACTTATGCTTATCAATTTGTCTCCGATGAGATGATAGAATACGCAGCCTTACCCGCTTTATTAATTGTTTTAATAGGGCTTGTACCCTTTATTGTCGTCAGCCGTTTAATGGAGAAATCCTCTTAATGTCCACCCTTATTGTTAATAAATTAAGTTGTTTTTATCAAAATAACCAAGTGCTTAATTCGCTGGATTTGGAGCTCGCTAATAATGAAATAGTGTGTTTATTGGGGGAGAGTGGCTGTGGTAAAACAACCCTGCTCCGGGCGATTGCCGGTTTGCAAATAGAGCTTTCTGGTGAGATAAACATAAATGCTAAAACCGTTAATAATACGGGCATTAATATTCCACCGGAAGAACGCAAAGTAGGTTTGATTTTTCAGGATTATGCACTTTTCCCGCACCTTAATGTTTTTGATAATGTCGCGTTTTCATTACAGAAATTGAGCCGTAGCGAGCAACGAAAACTGGTCTCTGAAGTATTAACCCTAGTACGACTAAAGGATTATGCCGATCGTTTCCCGCATCAACTTTCAGGTGGGCAGCAGCAGCGTATTGCGATTGCCCGTGCGCTGGCTTATCAACCTGAATTGATGTTATTAGATGAACCTTTCTCGAATTTAGACCCGCATGTTCGTTTTCAGTTAATCGATGAAATCAGACAGTTACTTAAAGCGCATTCCATGAGCGCATTATTTGTCACCCATTCTAAAGAAGAAGGTTTTGCTTTTGCCGATAGAATTGCTTTGATGCGGTCGGGTAAAATAGTACAAATTGATACTGCTCAAATGTTATACAGTCATCCCAACTCAAGGTATGTAGCTGATTTTATGGGCTTGAGTAATTATCTCAGGGTCACGGTAAGGGATAAATATTCTTATCAGTCCGATCTGGGTTTACTCAACTGTAATGCTATTATTGAACATTCAGTAAATACAGCATTAACCCTGTTATTACGACCCGAGCAGCTCGCGGTTGAAGTTGATCCCAGCGCTAAAGGGACTATCAAAAAGGTTGATTTCTTGGGCGCATACCAGCATGTCAGCATTGACTATTTAAGTAAGCATTATATTGTAAAGCAGAGTAATCATTATGGTAACTGTATGCAGTTGAAGGTTGGTGATAAAGTCTCGTTGTCGGTATTAAGCCATGATTTTGTTGCTTTTCAAGAAGAATAATAAAGTTTCGTTGACGGTATTAGAAGCTCGCAGCCTTAAAGCCTTAAAGCCTTAAATCCCTAAAGCTCAGCCATGATTTTGTAGCCTTTGAAACAGAATAAAATTAATGGCGAGTTTCCGCCATTAATTAGTTACTGCAAATTTTTATCAGTCAGGGCTGAGCTCGGTCATTAACTGAGCTTTTAAGTTTTCTTCCTGCTGCTCAGTCAGTGCATTGCCTTCAGCCGTTGAAATAATAAAGAGATCCTCCGCACGTTCACCAATGGTGGTTATTTTGGCAGTAAAAAGAACCATGCCGCTGAATCTGAAAATCTCACCAATATCAGCTAAAATCCCCGGTGCATCAAAAGCGACCAGTTCAATTTGGGTGCGTTTACGACGGGTAGGTAAAAAAGTCACTTGCGGTTCAAATTTGAATTGGCGTTTAACACGTGCCAGACGAGTTTGTTGCCTGTTGACTTTTTCCGGCGCGAGCAGTGCCATTTCGATTTCTTTTTTGAGACGCTGAATTTTCTCAGGATCAATATGGCTACCGTCCTCTTCTAATACAGTAAAAGTACTTAATGAGAAATCATCTCTGCTGCAGAGAATTTTTGCATCATGAATACTGAGTTTTTTATTATCGATAACAGTGACCACGCTGGAAAATAACGCGGGCATCTCTTTATGATAGACAAAAATTTCAGTTGCCTCGCTGCTTTTTTGCTCACTAATTATAACCATTGGCCGGCTATGATCTTTATGCGCTAAAAGATTTTTAGTATGCCAGGCTATTTGTTTCGAGCGATAACGGAAAAAATAATCGAGCTTAAAGCGTTTCCAAAGTGTTTTTGCCTGAGAGTCCGTAATACCTTGCTGGCGCAAAAGAACCAGAGTCTTACGTTGCCTGTCGCGGATCCGATCGCGAATATCCGGTGGGCTTTCCAATCCGCGGCGCAGTACTTTTAACGTGCTTAAATATAAATCGCGTAACAAAGCCGCTTTCCAACTGTTCCAGGTTTCTTCGTTGGTGGCGCGAATATCAGCAACGGTTAAACATTGTAATAGGTTTAACCGTTTTTCATCGCGCACTATTTTTGCAAATTCAATAACCACCCGCGGATCACTGATATCGCGGCGTTGTGCGGTTACCGACATAGTGAGATGTTGCTTGACTAGCCAGGCGACGGTTTTACTATCATAGCGAGTGAGTCCGTGTAATTCACAAAATGCGCGCGCATCAACCGCACCCAGTACAGAGTGATCTCCCTTTTGCCCTTTCGCAATATCATGAAAAATAGCCGCTAAATAAAGGAGTTCAGGTTTATCTAACTCATTAAATATATCAGTGGTTATTGGGTATATCTCTTTATTTTCATTAAAATTGCAAATATTCTTAATCAGTTTATGAGTATGTTCATCAACCGTATAAGCATGAAACAAGTCAAACTGCATCTGTCCGACAATTCGGCTCCACTGTGGAATATAAGCCGCTAGAATGCCATATTTATGCATCAGGGTGAATGCCAGTCCCATTCCCCGCGGATGCCTGATAATTTCCATAAAAACATCACGGCACTCGGGAATATCCTGCAACCAGTGTGTTAAGCAGCGTCGCGCCCCATGAAGTTCACGCAGAGTTGGAGAGTAGATGCCTTTAATTTTCGGATTTTCAGCGATATGCAAAAATAGCTGCAGGATTGACTCTGGCTGTTCGTTAAATAAAGAGGTGGTTTTGAGTTCAATCATATCTTCGCGCAATTGAAAGTTTCCATCAATAGCTTCAATGTGCGTTGGAATATTACCTAAAATAGTCTCGTCAAAATATTGCAGTAACATCTCATTGAGCTCTTTGACGCGATGAATAGTTTGATAAAACGCTTTCATCATCTGCTCAATAGCTGTATTACCTGCTCCTGAGTAACCAAGCATACGTGCGACCTCGGTCTGATAATCAAACAGCAGACGATTATCGGGTCTATTTGTAACAGAATGCAGCGCAAAACGAATTGTCCACAGCATTGCCTGACAGTCGACTAACTCACGGTATTCACCTTGGGTTATGTAGTTAGAGCCGGTTAATTCTATCAGGCTATGGACACCAAAATGACGCTTGGCAATCCATGCAATAGTTTGAATGTCACGTAAACCGCCACTGCCATTTTTAAGATCAGGTTCGAGGTTATAACCATCACCGCGGCAATTTTTATGCCGCTTAATTTGTTCTTCTTTTTTAACCGTGAAAAACCGATCCGAAGGCCAAAAATCTTTATTCTCAATCAGTGCCGTTAGCTTTTCAAACGCTTGTTTATTGCCACTGATATAACGCGCTTCAAGCATACTGGTGGCAACCGTGATATCGGCACTGCCTTGCTCCAAACAATCCTGTAAGGTACGTACACTGTTACCAACATCGAGTTTTAGATCCCATAATTGGGTAATAAAGGCACTTATTTTTTTTTCTGATTCTTTATTAAATCCTTCTTTTGAAAGAATAAGGAGATCAATATCAGATTTGGGATGCAGTTCACCGCGACCATAACCTCCAACAGCAATAAGGCAGATATCCTCACTTAAGGCGAGTCCTGCATGCTTCCACAAGCGTATTAAGAGTTGATCAATATAATGCGCCCGCAGTGTCACAATGTCGGCGATTTTATGTTTTTTATAAAAGCACTCAATCTGCCATTCGTGGAATTCCTTTAAATGATTTTTTAGGAAGGGCAGCGTCAGGTCATCTTCGGGTATATTTTTTGGGGAAAGCGTTTCAAAATCCATGTTAACCTCTGCTTAATTAGAATTAAATGATGGGTGCAAAACACCTAACATACCAAATCTACTGATTTTCTAGTCATTTATGCTGGTTAAAATGGATGCTAGCTAGACATAAAACTACGTTTTAGTCTTAGCTATTGATTTTATAATTAGAATAACTAGTTACTGCAATCAATGCCTTGCTTTCATCCATTTTTCCTGCGCCTAAATAGACCATCTAATGAGTAGAATTGGTATTAGAATGACAGAAAGGTTTAATTTTTAGGATTTAAATTAGTTATGATTAATAACACGTGCAATGGTTTCTTCAGGGCGCAGGGTTAATATCTCTACACCGGTTTCAGTGACTAATAAAGTATGTTCCCATTGTGCCGATAATTTTTTATCTTTGGTAATAACAGTCCAATCATCACCAAGGACTTTACAGGTTTTTTTACCCGCATTGATCATCGGTTCAATAGTAAAACACTGGCCTACTTTAATCACTTCGCCTGTATTGGCTTTACCATAATGCAATACCTGTGGCTCTTCATGAAAGCCGATACCAATACCATGGCCGCAGTATTCACGCACCACAGAATAACTGTTTTTTTCTGCATGTTTTTGAATTACTGCACCGATATCGCCCAAACGTGCGCCGGGTTTTACCAGGTTAATCCCCAGATATAAACACTCCTGCGTAATACGCGCTAAACGTTCCGCCTGAATCGATGGTTTACCTACGAAAAACATTTTTGATGTATCTCCGTGATAACCATCTTTAATTACCGTGATATCAATGTTTATTGAATCCCCGTCCTTTAATGCTTTATTATTGGGAATACCATGACAGACTACATAGTTAACCGATGTGCAGACTGATTTTGGAAAACCGTGGTAATTTAAAGGTGCCGGAATACAGCCTTGTACGTCAACAATATAATCATGACAGATTTTGTCCAATTCATTAGTCGTGACCCCTATTTGAATAAAAGGTTCTATCATCGTCAATACATCCGCAGCCAGTTGTCCGGCAATACGCATTTTTTCGATTTCTTCGGATGTTTTAATGATTCCAGTCATATTTTATTCTCTTTATTTGTTACTGATAAATTTAAAGATTAACTATAAAGAATTTATCGCAATGAAGCCAGCGAAGTTAAATCCTTTTATTGATATGGGAATAGCCGAAAAAGGGCGGTTCCAGCTGTTTTTAAGTTTTCAACCCATTGTTTTCTATCGTTTTTAAATAAAATTCCGCTTTAACCTCAAGGGCTGTGAAAGCAACTTTTCTTTTAATTTTTAACTTCTTATTTTTAAGATGCTTAGGGCTTTATTCTGTTGGTAACTTTTTAATCTGTGCTCGTTCCTTTGCTTCTTTTCTCGCATCTGAACGTTTCTGTTTACGTTCTAATGCTGCTGAAAAACGTTCTCGCTCTCTCTCTGTTTCACAAATTATCTGTGGAATATGACGCGGTTTTCCTTCAGGATCGAGAGAAACAAAGGTGAGATATGCAGAGGCAGTATGGCGAACTTCGCCTGTTAAAACTGACTCTGCTTCAATTCGAGCTCCAATTTCCATTGAAGTAGAGCCAACATAATTGACACTGGTTTTTATTCTTAGAATATCACCTACATACACTGGAGAATGGAAATCCAGGCGGTCGAGAGATACAGTGACGGCATTGCCTCCGGTATGACGCATACCCACCATACAAGCCGTATTATCGACTAATTTCATGATTGAGCCACCGTGAACATTACCGGCAATATTGGCGTCAACATCCATCATTTGCTGAACAATCGTTATAGTACTGAATGCAATTGTTTTTGGTTCCATGTTGTATTCGATATAAGCGTCTGTGGGTCTAACTTGTTTTCTATTGATGGTTTTTACAGCGTTCATAGTTTCTTCCGATTAAGGTCAATATTGAAAAATCCCACTAAGGCGACAGAAATTGTCACCTGGTTAGATCTGCGTCACACTTTTAAGCATTTGAGTAGTATAAATATTTTTCAAGATAATTGTAGAGAATAATTAACATGAGTCTTATTAAATTTTGATTAAGTGTTTTTGTTTTATTTATAGATATATCAGTAAGATGATGTTTGTTGTTCGTTCCCACGCTCCGCGTGTTAATGCCAACGACGCATCGGTTATTTGTAAGCCTTCACTTGTGAGCTTTTCTTTTATTTTTTCTCGTCATTCTCGAGAGGTTTAGTCGAGAACCCCAATGATTTTTTAACCTAACCGATTTGATTGGTTTACAGGCCTTTGCCTGTGAGCTTTTGGTGTCACTTTCGTTGTTGGTATTCCGCCTTTGACGGCGTGTAGATGATGAGAAACCGAAACGCAGTTTCGCAGTTCGAGGGAGTCATGCTCTTTCAACAGCCAAAGAAAAGTAAGCAAAAGAAAGGCTGATACAGGGACGGCAGAGCCTGTCCCGCTCATGAACCTAAACTGTCGTTTAATTCGCCTAGCCATTTTTTATCTTGCGCTGCCCAACCGCTTTTTAACGCACCGGTTCGGACAGCACATCCCTGTGCAGAGCCGAACCTTTCCTATGAAATAGCCGTGTTCTTTTGTTGATTAAATATTTTTGTTTTTTTTGTAAATAAACCTGTAACATAATGTTTGTTATTGTAAAAATAGTACATGGTCACAGAAATTAATAAGTGATTAAGACAAGGTGGGGAAGCTATTTACTCGAAAGTCGAGAATATCCATTTTTTGAATTATTAAAACAATTCATTAACCTAAAAAGGTTTGGTTGTTGTTTTTTTCAACCAATAAATAACTCTGTTCGCTAATTTTAATTACGAGATGAGGAAATTAAGATGAAAACTATATTAATAGTATTATCCTTGGCATTAACACTATTCTACACTCCCTTTACATTAGCAGAAGGCGATTTAAGCCGCGCGAATGTTATAACCCTTAACTTCGAAATGGGTAGCGATACAGAGGGCATGTACTTTAGACCCAACAAGCTAAATTTAGTCACAGGACAGGCGTATAAAATTGTTCTGACCAATACGGATGTAATTAAACATGAATTTGAATCATTTGAATTTATTGAAAAAATATTTACCCGTAAAGTTGAATTGGTTACTGAAAAAGGGGATTTTTTGGCGGAGATTAAAGGCCATATCACTGAGATTGAAGTTGGTCCTCATACTTCGGTAGAGTGGTATTTTGTACCCGTACAAACCGGTGCTAATATCGAAGTGGCCTGTGCTCTTCCCGGGCATAAAGAAGCGGGCATGGTGGGGCTGATTAATATCGATTAAACAGAGGATAAAGGAGAGTAAACGACTGTCGTCGGGCGAACACTGCTACTTGTTTTTTACTCTTTATTCCCCTTGGCCTGTTCAATAAAGATCATAAAACGGCCAATTATCTCCACACACATTAATCAAAAAACCAGCAAAAAGGTTTGGCTGTCCCGCTTTTTTCCTGAACTAGCGTTCAATTCGCTCCCTTTTTCCACTTGCTAAAGGAATTGATTTTTCAAGAAAAATGGTCGGAAATTTTCGTAGCCGCATCGGTTTGGAATTCTAATATGTTTAATTGATAATGAAATATAGGTGGCTGTCCAATTCTTCCTATGGTGCGTAACATCAGTTAATAAGTAACAAATTAGCGGTTCATGTACGATTTAATACTGGGTTAAAAATACCCAAGGAAACTTACATACCAGCTTGACCAGAACTTGCTAATGGGTGACCCCATTGATTGTAATTTAACACTGCCTTACGGGCAGTGCTTTTATGGCAATGTTAAATAGCTTTAAATTTCTGGCAAATAAAATTAATTAATACTTTTAATCGTGCGGGCTGATAACGATTGCGGTGATAAAGCAGAAAAAGTGGTACATCAGGCGAATGCCACTGTTCTTCATGAGATATAGATATCAGTGCTGGTGCCAGTATATTGCCATTAATTTCATCTTCACAATATAATTTGGGTAAACGTACAATCCCATTGCCATTCTTGGCTGCGTTAATTAATGCGCGACCACTTTTACAACTAAAGTTCCCTTTGACATTGATCTCTAATTCATGGGTTAGAGCATTGTTGTGTTGCACTGATTTTTGATGAAAGTACCAACGTTTGATGCTGCCGGTTAAGCAATTATGTTGTTCAAGATCTTTGGGGTGTTTAATAGCAGGGTGCTTGGCTAAATAATCAGGACTGGCTAAAACTTGGACCTTAATATCAGTGAGCTTTCTCGCTACTAATCCTGAATCTTCTAATGCACCCATCCGCACAACTAAATCAAAGGCTTCTGAAATCAAGTCAACGCGCGGGCTGCTAAAATCTAACTCAACATCAATATCAGGATATTGTAAATTAAAATCACTGATAATGTTCGCCAATATATCCTCTCCAATTACTCCACCAACACAGTTTATACAAATGCTCCCTTGGAGTTGTTCGGTATCATCCTTGGCGGTAATCACGGCTTGGTCAATAGTTTGTAAAGAAGTAAGGCATTGCTTAAAAAATTGTTCACCAATCGGAGTAAGGCGCTGTGCTCGGGTGGTACGGATAATAAGTTGTACGCCCAGTTGTTGTTCGAGTTGGGCCAGTTGGCGAGATACATGGGCACGCGATGACTGTAATACTTCTGCTGCTTTGGTGAAGCTACCTTGCTGTGCAATGGAAACAAAAGCGCGA
Source organism: Psychromonas sp. MB-3u-54 (assembly GCF_002836415.1). Taxonomy (GTDB): domain Bacteria; phylum Pseudomonadota; class Gammaproteobacteria; order Enterobacterales; family Psychromonadaceae; genus Psychromonas. Next base: position 31,855 of record NZ_PJBP01000086.1, read on the forward strand.
ATGTCAGCAAGAGAAGAACTGCTTTGCATACTAGGCCTATAGGGTGAATTCAAATGAATTAATTGTAGCTTAAAGCGTAACAGTTATGTTCTTTATTGTGTATATATCAACAATATTCATTTCTATATACTCTCTTCATCCACTAAGGAGCGCTTAGATCTAATGTTAATCACTACGATTAAAGCAACTAAGTACGCAGCTTAATAGTTGCCATTCAATATTAAATGTTATCAACATAGAGAGTATATTATGAAAAAATTAGTCGTGATCACCGGTGCAAGTTCAGGTATTGGTGAAGCTACAGCGAAGCGTTTAAGCGCGGCTGGTCACCCATTATTATTAGTAGCTCGTCGTGTTGAAAAACTGGATGCGCTAGACCTACCAAACTGCTTATGTGAAAAAGTAGACTTAACAGTACATGCTCAGTTCCATGCTGCACTCTCTAAAGCAGAAGCGTTATACGGCCCTGCTGATTTATTAGTGAACAACGCTGGTATGATGTTATTAGGTCAAATTGATACTCAGCCTGCAGAAGAATTCAAAACAATGTTCGACGTTAATGTCATTGCATTATTAAACGGTATGCAAGCTGTTTTAGCGCCAATGAAAGCACGTAACACGGGTACCATCATTAACATCAGTTCAGTTGCGGGTCGTAAAACATTCGGTGCTCACGCTGCTTACTGTGGTACCAAATTTGCGGTACACGCAATCACGGAAAATGTACGTGAAGACGTTGCTACATCAGATGTACGAGTGATCACTATTGCGCCGGGCGCGGTTGAAACTGAATTGTTGTCACATACAACATCAGCAGAAATTAAAGCGGGTTACCAAGAGTGGAAAGCAACAATGGGTAATATTCTTACACCTGATGATGTTGCACGTTCAATTGAATTTGCCTATGTACAACCACAAAATGTATGTATTCGTGAAATTGTATTAGCAAGTACACGTCAAGAACCTTAGTTCGTAAATACGTACCGTTAAAGTGTCAATTTATCGGTTGAACAACAAATAAATCGGTAATTAAGCTGAACTCGGCTTAATGAAAAAACACGACATTATTTTGAGTAGGGCTCTGGGGTCAAGTCTAAATGGCACTGCATTAAGGGATAACGCCTGTTTTTCTGGGGCTTTCAATGAGGATATGATTTTACAGACTTTGCACATTAATGGGGTCAGGTTAAAATTAAATTGTTGTTTATAATTCACTCAATGGCAGATTAAATTTAACCTGACCCTAATTATACTGCGTTTCTAATCCTTGCCCGTTAAGTTTTTCAGTAACAGATCACAGGATGCCTTAAGTGAATTTAACGCTTCAATGTCCATCTTAGATTTACAAAACATATCCGTAGGTACTTGTTCTGCTTGTTGGCGCAACGCAGTACCCGCATCGGATAAGCTAATTATTCTCACTCGTTCATCTTCTTTACTACGCGCACGCACAATCAAACCTTTCGCTTCTAAACGTTTTAATAGTGGCGTTAAGGTGCCCGAATCTAAATGTACTTTGTTGCCTAATGCTTTGACATTCATGGTTGAGTCTTCCCATAACACCATCATCACTATGTATTGCAGGTAGGTTAAATCTAATTTTTTAAGCAGCGGCTGATAGGCACGGCCCATTGCATTTGATGCGCTGTATAAAGAAAAACAGATCTGTTTATCCAGGCTCAGATTTGATGTTGGATTGGGTTTACTCATAAAGAAGGTCCAGTAGTGTTAAATAAAGAATAAATACATTGTGCACAATATACTTGCTTTGTTAGAAAAACTCAATTACCATACAAAAATGAATTGCGCGCAATCTAATTGCTCGCCACTTAATTTTGCAATTGAACTTACTCTTTTAATTTATAAAAAGGAAACGACCATGACAACGTTATACACAACATCAGCAACAGCACTAGCAGGCAGAAACGGACAAGTAAGCACTGACGATAACAAGTTAAACGTTGCATTAAGTTATCCAAAAGAGATGGGCGGCACGGGTGAAGCAACTAACCCTGAACAGTTATTTGCTGCCGGTTATGCCGCTTGTTTTTCAAATGCACTTTTACATGTGGCAGGTGAAACCAAGGTTGCTATCAAGTCTGCTCCAACAACTTCTACGGTGGGCATCGGACCAAATGAAACGGGTGGTTTTGCGTTAACGGTTACATTATCGATTGAACTTGAATTAGAACAACAAGCAGCGGTTGAATTAGTGACAACGGCGCATCAAGTTTGTCCTTATTCAAATGCTGTACGTGGCAACATTGACGTGAAATTAATCGTTAATGGTGTTGCACTATAAAGCGACATTACAATAAATTATCAGCAAAGAGTCAGTGATGGCTCTATGCTTATTTAGCTTTAACTCATCCGATTTTATACCTAAGGAATACATCATGCGCGCAGTTCAAATTAAACAATATGGTGGTACAGAAACGCTACAGTTAGTTCAAATCGATACACCTAAAATCAATGCTGACGATATCTTAGTTGCAGTGAAAGCCACTTCAATTAACCCTGTTGATTGGAAGATTCGTGAAGGTTATTTAAAAGAATTTATTCCTTATGCTTTACCCGTTACCCTGGGCTGGGATGTTGCTGGTATTGTCACTGAAGTGGGTGCAGATGTAACCGAGTTTAAGGTCGGAGATGAAGTATTTAGTCGCCCAGATATTAGCCGTAACGGTAGCTATGCAGACTTTATTGCCGTTAAAGCTGATGAAGCCGTTTTAAAATCTAAAAAATTAGATTTTGCACAAGCAGCATCGTTACCTTTAGCTGGTATTACTGCGTGGCAATGTTTGGTGGATGTTGGCCAGATTCAAGCTGGTCAGCGTGTACTTATTCATGCTGGGGCTGGTGGTGTTGGCCACTTAGCGATACAGATTGCTAAAGCAAAAGGTGCGATTGTTATTGCAACTGCATCGAAAGATAACCAAGCATTGTTAACTGAACTAGGTGCTGATCAAGCTGTTGATTATACCAAAGGACCGTTAAGTGAGCAGATTGAAGCGGTGGATTTAGTACTTGATACGATAGGGGGTGCAGTACAGCAGGACTCTTGGGCGTTGATCAAAAAAGGCGGCATGTTGGTGTCTATTACTGAAGCACCAAGTGAAGAAATTGCTAAACAGCATGGTGTGATCGGGGCTTTTGTATTTATTGATCCAAGTAGCCGCATTTTAGGCGAACTTAATACCTTAGTTGAAGCAAACAAACTAACTCCGTTGATCGAACACCGTTTTTCACTTGAACAAATCGTTGCTGCGCATAAACAAAGTCAATCGGGCAGAACGCGCGGTAAAATCGTGATTGAAGTAAGTTAAGTCGCTTCATATTTATAATCTCTAAATTAAATCGTTAGTTGGATATCTATTGTCAGAAGTGGCAATATTTCTCCGCCTAGCGATAATTCGTTGTTGCGCTTAAGTGACTGATCCTCTGTTTAGCATTTTCATTTACAATCGCTACAACAACCTCTCTGCAAAACCAAAAGGTTGGACATATACTTATATTTCATCATCAATTCAATATATTAGACTTCCAAACTAGTGCGGCTACGGATATCTTCGACAGTTTTTCTTGTTTGCTCGATGACTTTAGCAAAGGAAATTGTGGTACATCCACTTATTGAATTTTTACAAATCAAATTATTAGCTTAACAAAGGTTTGAATGTACAGCCTTTTTTTCTCTGCATGGTAATGTTGATGCCGCCCTGACAGCGTGTAGATGATGAGAAACCGAAACGCAGTTTCGCAGTTCGAGAGAGTCATGCTCTTTCAACAGCAAAAGAAAACAGGTCACGCAGAGCTTAGCCCACTCATAAGCCTGAGCAGCCGCTCAATTCACTCCATGTTCCACTTGCTAAAGGAATTGATTGAGCAAGAAAAACGGTCGGAAATTGCCTAGCCGCATTGGTTTGATTTCTTTATCAAAAGGTTTGGATGTCCCATTTTTTCGCGCGCACGGTTAATAAACATTTAGAGCAGATTTATAAAAAATTGGGCGTCGATAACCGGACCTCAGCGGCGGCAATATCGATTCGCATACTGGAGGCTTGATCTGCAGCCGTATCGGTTTATTTATAAATATTTGGGTTTTCTTTACGCAATATAGTTAAATATTGTGCTGTGGAATAAAGTTAAACTACTTCCATTCAGTCAATTTTAATACAGGTTGTTTGCTTTTATATGATAAAATGTTTTTATTCTCTTTACATGTTAAGTTGTCAGATCATGTTTTTTTTTGTAAAAAAGTGCATACTAACAAGCATGAAAATTAAATGCCGGACCAACACTTCATGAAATTTAAGCTTCTCCCTGCTGTTGCATAGCCTTCTGTCAATCAACAAACACTAAAAAAGAACACTGGATAAAGCCATGAGAATAAGGGTGTAATTCGTTTGAGTGTTTGCAATGTAAAAGGTCAATTTTCTAAAGGGGTTTATGGAATTAGATGGGATTAATGAAACAGTCTAAAAACGGCAGAGCCTTTGGTGATAGTTTTGCCGTCGAGCGCTTTCCTGACAATAAAAAACAGTGAATGCCTCTACTGTGTGCCATTTATGCTTATCGCCTTTATTTGCCTGTTAAAAATAGGCTAACCCTAATATGAGATACTTAAAACACGAATGAAATTCAGTGACATAAGAACTGAGCATAAATTTAATGACCATATTACGCCGTTAGTGACTGACCTTAGTCGCTGTGAAATTGATTCTTTCCGCTCAAGGAAAGATTTAGGCGTGAAGCTAAAAAGCTGCCTATGCTTGAAAGATTTAGCGGTCAATTTAAAAACTTTGTTATTAGGTGGAAGGGGCGCTGTCACCTGACAGCCATTCCCCATCATCCGCATTCTCCCATCCATGGTACAAAAATCTGCAGCTTGTTATGGGAAATTTAATGAGAATGCACTTCGGAATACATTGTATTTAACGACATAAATATTGTATTTAACGACATAAAACATTGGATTTAAAGATATAAGACATTGTATTTAAAGATATAAGACATTGTATTTAAAGATATAAAACATTGTATTTAAAGATATAAAACATTGGATTTAACATTATAACCAGAGGGTACCTATGAATATAACCTTAGCGCTACCGTGCGTAGTTTATTGACGACTTTTATCAATATACGCTAAAAATGATCATATAAGTCTACATTTATTTATAAACTAGCAGGTTAAGCAACAGCAAGATAATGATCTTTTTGGACTGATAAAGCAGCGCCACCGTGCGAATTAGGCTTGCAGAATTTATAGAAGCCTAAGATTCATGAACAATCAGATAATAACTAATAGAGAAAAAATTATGCCATTAAAAATAACAAAATATAACTCAAAAGAAGCCTTAGTAGATGCGTTCGCTGAACATATATACGAACATGGATATCAGCAGGAAGAGTTTAAATTTTTAGATGCAGACGGCGGAAGATCAGGTATGTCATTAGCGAAAGGGGCCGCTAAATATCGACTCCAACTTGTTGAACAGTACGAGACGGCTGTAATAGGTGTGCCTGAAACCGCAAAATGGTGTATTAATGGTTCTCCTTATTTCGGCTATGCGGAATAAAAATAAAAGCCTCGCTTTTATTAAGTCATTCGAGCAATATTTAATCCGCCCAATCAAACTCCCTTACCAGATCGGTTTTTCGTAAGCTTGTGCCTGATAGCGATCAAAAATGCTTATAAACGAGTGCTTATAAATAAACGATGCGCTATCAATAAAAGCGTGGAAACACGAAGAATAGGCTGATATAAGTAGATTCGTATTATTCTGCAGATATAAAAAAGGCGAGCTAAGCTCGCCAATATTTGTCTGAGAAAAAACTATCTGAAAGTTGTTTTAAACCGAAAAATTACTTGGAAAACAGTATTTTCTCAATGATATGAAAATCGGGATGCTTCGCGTGCTTGTTCTTCTTTGCCTGCCATAATGGCCACATAAATTGCGCGACGCTCTTTAATACATACTCCAGCATTTTCTGATGAATAGAGAATAAAACTCATAAAGATGGTTGCTAAAACATTACCAAAAGGTAAATAGAAGTCATTGCCCGTTGATAAGAAAATCAAACGATGGAAATGCATGTCTACTTCTGCCCAACGGTCATGATCAAAATCTTTAGCAATTTCTTCCATCTTCTGAAAAGTATCTGAAAGTTCGATACGTTGTTCTGCCGAAGCATTTTTTGCAGCTAATGCGCAGGCTTCGGGTTCAATCGCTTTTCGTAAACCAAGAAATTGTTGGTAAAAAACTTTTGAATTTTCAAGGCCATCCATCCACTCAAGCAATTGCGGATCGATAAAATTCCAATTGGTTTTATCCGTTACCGTTGTGCCAATTTTCGGTTTAGATCGTAATAGACCCTTTGAACTGAGTAATTTTACCGCTTCACGTAAAGCTGTTCGACTGACACCGAATTGGTCACATAAAGTCATTTCATTCGGAATTTTCGATCCTTGAGGTAAAGCACCAGACAAAATGCCTTGCGCAATTGTACGAGCAACTTGTAGATGCAAATTACGTGCTGAGGCTGATATTGTGCTAAAACTTGAATACATTGGAACCCTTCTGCATGGGAAATATAAGACAGGAGTCGATCGGACTATTAGAATAATAATACTTATTACTGCCGTATACATTAATGAAGCATACATAACATATTAACAAATAACTAGCAAATAGTTAACAACTAAATAACAAATTTTTATAATTTATTATGAGTCAAAATCGATTTGTTATCGATTTTGTTATCGATGTTATGTATGACAATAATACATTTTTTTGCTAATTGAAGATAATTAAATTTTATGTTTTTTATAAATCGTCTTTTTTTCGTGACGGTCGTTTTTTTGTATTACATAAATAGAATAGACAGTGAATAAAATAAAAGCGAATGCGATTGGACGTTTAATATAAGAATGGGCAACTTCCTTCGTACATTATCATTGGCAGAAGGAGATTTAAGCCGCGCAAATGTCATCATCCTTAAATTAGAAATGGCCAGCAATTACCCTATAAGCTCAATTTAGTTACCGGACAGACGTATAAACTTGTCCTGACGAATACGGATGAAATTAAATATGAATTAGAAGTATTTTAATTTGTTGAAAAAATATTCACCCGTAAAATTGAACTGGTTACTGAAAAAGGATGTTTTAAGGTCATGTCAGTGAGATTGAAGTCGCTCCTCATGTTTCTCTAGAGTTGTATTTTTTATCCGTACAAACCGCTGCTAATATCGAAATGGTCGGTGGGCATAAAGAAGCTTGCATGGCGGGGCAGATTAATACCAATTAAACAAAGGTGAGTAAGCCATTGCGTTGGGTTATTTGTTAAGTTAAAAAGGGGGCCAGTTTTAGCTCACAATTTAAAAATTTTAGTTTTCCCTTCCTAGTACCATTCTTATCTCCATACTTTTTTTGTACTACGCTTATAAGCGTAAATACTGATGCAATTCATTAAACTAATACCGTTGCTCATTAAACTAATACCGTTGTTAATTAAACTAATACCATCGCACCTGACAAAATAATGAACGCTGATTTCACATTGTTGAGTGGTATCTACAAGCTTTCAGCCCTTTTAAAAGCGATTATTACAGCGATAGTCTGGGACAAAACAAGATAGCTAATAGGAAATGTTAATGGACACCTACTACCCTTTGCTGATTACATCCGCCATGCTTTTACTGCCATTAATTCCAGCCGCTATTATTTATCTTCTGCTGACGCCCGGTAATAAAAAAAATGTAAATGAAGCAAAAGGAGAATACGAGGGGCAGTTTCTCAGTTTGGGAAAAATTCGGGTTGAGTTTAATGTCTTTGGATCGACAGCGACCTATGCGTTAGTGCTTTTTGCCGCATATTACATGCACAGCGATATGGAGTCACAAAAAATACAGAGACGGTCAATGCAGGACCAGCAGGCTTGGTTGGTTGAGGTTCCTGTGAGGCTAAAAGATTCAGATGGCAAGCCTCTTCAAGCTAATAATGAAGAGATGCAGCAGGTTATGGTGACCCTGGAACCGGGTAATATCGAAGCGTCAGCCAGTACACTGCAATTTTGGGTGGTGCCCGATAAAGGGCGATTCCCGACTGCAAATTTCTCCATGCCGGGGGCTCGAAATAGGGTAACCCTTGATCTTAACAATAAAAAAATTATTACCCACAAGTATGGATCCAGAAAAATGGAAGGCATTGTGCCTGTTTGGCTTGATTTCGGAGAAGCATATGGGCATTAACACTATAAAATGCTTAACACGTAAAGTCACCTTGCCCCTTTCTTTTTTATTATTGCTTACTTCGATGGCGGCTCATGCAACGGATGTCAGAGGACGAATTGATTTTAGTGCTCGAAACGGAATTTTTCCAATGAACGGTGCGTTTGTTGAACTCTGCATCATTGGTGGAGGTTGCTTGTCCTATCGAACGGGATATGACGGAATGTATTATTTTCGCACAGCCCCAGGCAACCATGACATTCTGGTAAATGGTCGATTGCTGTTCAGACAATTTATTCCTAATCAACCCTATTTTGATATACCGCCGCTGATAGGTAATTAGCCCAATGTTTTGCCTTAATAAATTTAAAATTACAGTGCTACTGTTATTCGGCTTTATCTCTCCGCTCTATGCTAATGCTTGTGATCTTGAGTTTGACGGATCTGAGTTTCTGGAGGCATCCTATAGAAAGGGGCTCAGTCCTAGTTCTACCTGTTATGAAACAAATATCAGCGAAAATCTTTTTTTTGCTTTCCCGGATAAGCCATGTGGATTAACTTTTGCCAGGTCTGGCTGGCTTAATGACAGATGGGATTTAAAAGGTATTCAGGGCCGCGGAACGTTTAGTGTGAAAATGTCCGATACGAATTTTACGGTTATGATAGATGCAGCGGGAGGATTCAGATTGAATAGCGTTACGCTGCATTCCGATGCAGATAATTGTGAGAATGCCACACTGGAGACGGTGTTATAGTTGGCCGATGGCCGATGGCTATCAGCTATCAGTTATCAGCCGACAGCCGTTATCTGTTTATTTTCTGTTTTTTCTTATTCTTAAAGTAAGCAACTGCTTTCACCGTAACAACCCTAAAGTTAATACCGCATTGGTTATTTGTAAGCTTTCGCTTGGAGGCTGATGGTTTAACTTTCATTGTTGGTATTCCGCTCTGACGGCGAGTTATTTTGATCGATGCCACGATCCACGTGGTCAGGAAATTTCCTAGCCGCTACGGATTGTTTGTAAGCCTTAGCTTGTGAGCTTTTGGTGTCACATTCATTGTTGGTATTCCGCTCTGACGGCGAGTTATTTTGATCGATGCCAAGCTCTGCATGATAATGTTGATGCCGTATTGGTTATTCGTAAGCCTTAGCTTGTGAGCTTTTGGTGTCACCTTCATTGTTGGTATTCCACCCTTGACGGCGTGTAGACGATGAGAAACCGAAACGCAGTTTCGCAGTTCGATGGAGTCATGCTCTTTCAACAGCAAAAGAAAACAGGTCACGCGGAGCTTAGTCCGCTCGTGACACTATGCTGTCGCATAACTCGCCCAAAAGAATGCCGTATACAGGTCACGCAGAGCTTAGCCCGCTCATAAACCTGAGCTGCCGCTCAATTCGCCGAGACGTTTTTTTATCTTACTAAATAAATTCCTTTTTAACGCACCAGTCCGGACAGCACATCCATGTGCAGAGCCGAACTTAGCAGAAACAAAGGGCACGCAGAGCTTAGCCCGCTCATAAGCCTGAGCAGCCGCTCAATTCACTCCATGTTCCACTTGCTAAAGGAATTGATTGAGCAAGAAAAACGGTCGGAAATTTTCGTAGCCGCACTGGTTTAGTTTATTTATAACAAGGCTCGGATATCACCGATTTTTTTTAACTTATTGAAAATAATCAGTTAATTTTTATGGTCTGCATTTGTAGAGGTCTCTATAAATGCAACTGCGTCATTTTTCCAACATAAGATATTAATTTACAATTACACACTGCGTCTATCTAACTGTTTTATAGGTCTGTTGTAATATAATTATTACCATAAAATAAAATTTTAAATGTGTATTAGTAAGAATGCAGACTAATACACTGTTAGCTGCTTCAATTTGACCTGTACCTAATGTTGCACAGGTTACCCTTTTGAATTAGACTTGTCCTATTTATTGTACAACTAAAAAAGGGGGGGCTATGAGAATTGTATCTTTTACTGAAGCAAGAAATGGGCTTAAATCTGTACTTGATAATGTCGTAAACGACGCAGATTATACAGTAATTACACGTAGAGATTCTGAAGATGCTGTTGTTATGTCTATGGATCATTACAACAGCTTGATGGAAACTGTTCATTTATTAAAGTCTCCTGCTAACGCAGCTCATTTAGCTCGCTCTATTGAGCAATTCAAATCGGCTCAAGTGATTGAGCGAGAAATATTAAATGACTAGGTTGTTAGCATGGACTGATGATGCATGGTCTGACTATGTATATTGGCAAGGACAAGATAAAAGAACGCTTAAAAGAATCAATAAATTAATTACTGACACTAAGCGTTCTCCATTTGAGGGGATAGGAAAACCTGAACCTCTTAAAGAAAATTTATCAGGTTTTTGGTCTAGACGTGTAGATGAATCAAATCGTCTAGTATATACAGTTAATGACAGCCACATTACGGTTATATCCTGTCGCTACCATTATTAATTATATCCAGCAGCTAAACAGCTGTTCAACAAGAACAAAGTACAGTTGGCTTTTGCGCCTTCGTCGCTATTTTAGCCAACAAAAAAAATATTGGACATATATGGACGCTCCACACCTGTCAAATAATTGAGTTAAATAAATCATTAAAGTACTCTGGTTCGTAACCCTAAAATAACAAAATGCGACCCATTTTTCTAACCTTTATTACTCAAGCCCTTCACTAACTCTGTTCTCCAATAAAGCAGTCTTATTATGAGCATTAAATAATTAACATGGGTGTCTTGTTAAATAATGCAAAATGAAAGATCTGACCCATGCCCCAAAAAGGTTTGGGTGTTCCCGCTTTTTGCTTTTTACTTATGAAGATGGTAATTATTAGATAAAACGGTAAAATCTATTTGCTAATAATTTATAGGTATTTTTAATGACAACTAAAGCAATTGATTTATTTGCTGGGGCAGGAGGATTTACAATAGCAGCCCACGATGCTGGGGTTAATGTGATTGCTGCAATTGAGTTTGATAAGGCTGCATCTAATACCTATAAAGAGAACTTTATAGTAAAAGAAAAGCGTTCAATTAAGTTAATTAACGATGATATTAACTTTGTAGAGCCTTTGAAGTTAAGAAGATCATTAAAACTTAAAATAGGGGAACTTGATCTGATTCTTGGAGGTCCACCTTGCCAAGGTTTCTCTACACACAGAATAAATAACTCTGGTGTTGATGATCCTAGAAATATCCTTCTATTACGCTATTTTGAATTCGTTCATGAGTTTAGGCCAAAAGCATTTTTAGTAGAAAATGTCACCGGATTACTTTGGAAGCGACATGAAAATCACTTAAATAAATTTATTGAATTAGCAACTAAAGAAGATTATGAAATATGTTATTGCGATATCCTCAATGCAAAAGATTATGGTGTTTCTCAAAATAGGAAGCGAGTTTTTATTTACGGTGTAAGAAAAGATGTCCTAGATAACTCGGTTCAATTCCCTCCTATACCAACACACTTTTCTCCTAGCTCTGGAAAGCATCCTTATTGGCAGCCTGCATCTACTGTTTTTGAACCCATTCCTGAAGAATATATTGATCGTTATATTGACGAGTATTTTTTAAAAAAAACAAAATATACAAAAGAAGAGTCAAAAGACCTTTTATATAGTTTAAAGAGCGGGGAGCCTATTCCAAAAGACGATAAGTGTAATGTATATATGCAGCCAAGTTCTATTATGATAGAACGCTTTGCGGACACTCCTCTAAATGGAAGCAGAGAGGATGCAGGGGATAAACATAAATTAAAATGCCACTCTAATGGTTACAACGGCCATAATGATGTCTATGGTAGGATACTAATCCATCAGCCTAGTAATACTATTACGACAGGCTGTAATAATCCATCTAAAGGTCGTTTTACTCACCCTTGGAATAATCACGGCATTACCTTGCGTCATGCGGCAAGGCTTCAGTCATTCCCTGATAATTTTACTTTTTTGGGTAATAAGACAGAGCAAGCTAAGCAAATTGGAAATGCAGTTCCTCCACGATTAGGTAAGAAGTTAATCCAAGCGATACTTAATATAAAATAAATAATTTGGTTAATAAATTTGGAAAGTTAGTTCTCAATTTGCTCAACCCCGAGCCCTTTCCGTAATTCGTCTAAAAAACCCTCCCAAAGTGGATGCTTTTTATTCCGATTTTTAAGAAATGTTTTTTGGAATTGTAATATCGTTGAAGCATTTGTTTCTTCTTCTCCGTGGTGAGACTTTGCTGAATTTTCAAGTAGGTCTTTATACTCATCTATATGCGTATGCTGAGCTTTAAATATTTCTACAAAGGGACCCGTTGATATTTTCCATAGCAACTCTTCAGGCGTATCAACATTCATAAAGAAAAATTTATTATGGTAAGCATCTAATATTTTTAACTGAAACTGAATTTTGTCTTCTTTATTCCGTTCTTCTCCAGCGGTTCCACCATTCAATGGTAGGGGAAAGGTATTGCCCTTTACATTTGTTTGTTCCCTTAATAAATTATTAACCTTTGGGTAATCAGATACTGAAATACTAGTTCTACGTTTTTTTAATACTAACGTTTTATTCTCAATCTTGATTTTATATTTCTCTCTATCCTTTGGCTCTACCGAACAGCGTTTATCTCCATCAAGAAAAACAATATCCTCACTACCATCATTAATTGCAAAATGTACGGATAAATTTTTAATGATAGTCTCTGCGCCACCTGAATAGGGCGCGACAATATATTGTGATCTTATAGTGGAATCAATATCATCTAAAGCGGCCTCTACAACAGCCTTAGCTAAATTATCTTCTACATATATTTTCCGCTTGTTGTTAACTACCCCACCCAATCTGCAAAAAGCTTGTTCAGGTGTACATTCGTTAATAACATCAAATCGATTATTTGCTGGGTTTTGCTGAAAAAGTTTGATTGCATTGCTAGGCAACCCTTTAAGAAAATGCTCCGAATGAGTAGATATTACTATTTGCGCATTTTTATCAATAATTGCAGTGAAAAGTAAATTTCTTAACTCATTCTGTGCGCCAGGGTGTAAAGACACCTCAGGTTCATCAAGTAAAATTAAAGCATTCTCAGGCGCAGATAGTACACGACAAACACAATTAACTACTGCAACTTCACCACTACCTGCTACGGCCTCAGAATAACTTTTTGTTCCATCATAAAAAATAATAGAAGAGCCTTTGTTATCAAATAAAGTATGAAAAATCCTTTTTGCAGAAGTGTATGTTTTTCCCAGTATTTTATTAGCCCAAAATAATTGAGTTTTTGTTAAGTGTTCTACTTTATTAATAACCTGTGAATGCCAAGTTACTGGTAGATATTTTGGTTGAAGTAGCTTACTTTCTAACACTTTTGACCTATTACGAAGAAAGTCTTGAACATGACTGTAATATTCATGCTTACTCATATCTTTAAAGTAAAAAGATATATCAAATGAACTTAATTCACTTCGAAAGTCAATATATACTACTTTTTTATCAATAGCTTTCCATCGAGATTGATTTCTGAAAGGGGCATGTTCAGGAAAAATGACATCTGGCATTTTTGCCATATTATCAGTCATACTAGGTCTAGCTGTTTCCCAATAATCGGGATTCTTTCTAGCACCTGTACGAGCCGACCTAACCCTTTTTTTAATTACTTCGACAGAGTCATCCATTCCTGCAGGTACAAATTTATATATTATTCGATTAACTCCTCCGCTTTCATCAATTGGATCTAATGCAGTAGAAAACCAATATTTTCCTAAGGAATAACCATCAGGGCAACCATACAAAGAAGTTAAAACAGATGATTTACCAGAGCCATTTGGTCCAACAAGAGCTGTTAACGCAGAATCAAAAGTAAGAAAAGTGTCATTCTGAAGGTTTTTATATCGAGGGAATCTGATTTTATGAATGAAATTAGATTTTTCTTGAACTTTAGTCTTTATAATTTTCTTAAGTAAATCAGTCATTGGCATAAGCATAAATTCATTTAATAGGATGGTTAACCATACCTGAAATATGAGTTAACCTAAAAGAAAAGGTGGAAAATTTTTCGGATTAATAAAAGAGGAAAAAAAGATTGGACACCCAAATCTTTTTTAAAACCAAACCAAAGCGGCTACGGAAATTTCCGACCATTTTTCTTGATCAATCAATTCCTTTAGCAAAGGAAATCGAGGAGCGAATTGAACGCCAGTTCAGGTTTATGAGCGGGCTAAGCTCTGCGTGCCCTTGTTGATTTCATTAGGCTTGGCTCTGCACATGGATGTGCTGTCCGAGCCGGTGCGTTAAAAAGGGATTTATTTATCAAGATAAAAAAACGTCTCGGACGGCACTGTGAGTTATGGGGCAGTATAGTGTCTCGAACAAAACTCTCTTTACCTTATCTCTCTTGCTGTTGAAAGAGCATGACTCCCTCGAACTGCGAAACTGCGTTTCGGTTTCTCATCATATACACGCCGTCAGGGCGAAATTCCAACAAAGAAAGTTAAACCAAGCGCTTATAAGCGCTTGGTTTACAAATAACCGATGAGTCCGCATAAACTTTGAAATAGATTTATAATAGGCGGAGTGTCTATCGCCGCATCTCCTATTTCAACTACAATATCAAATGCGTAAGCACTCAATGGGCAAGCTCTTTAACAATTACTTTGCAGGACACTTATTGAGTTAAAATTAGTTCTATGGTATAAAGCGCGTCGAGATTGTAACATAACTTAATTGTAACAAATCTCACTTAACTGGCGCGTACTTTATGATTTGTAGATTCACTGGTTGAATTCTTAAATTTAAAGACGTTCTTCAAATAACACACACACGTCGACACGTCACTCGGGGTGCCTGATTTCAAATAATTTGAAATTCGGTCGAGTGTATGGGATGTGTGGAGGCCTAACCCCTTAAAAGGAAATTCTCATGGCAAATGTATCAATGCGCGATATGCTACAAGCAGGCGTTCACTTCGGTCACCAAACTCGTTACTGGAATCCAAAAATGAAACCGTTCATTTTCGGCGCTCGTAACAAAGTTCATATCATCAACCTTGAAAAAACTGTTCCAATGTTCAACAGTGCACTTGATTTCTTAGAGCAGAAAGCTGCTAAGAAAGGTAAAGTTCTATTTGTTGGTACTAAACGTGCAGCTTCAGACGCAGTAAAAGAAGCAGCTATCAGCTGTGACCAATTCTACGTTGATCACCGTTGGTTAGGTGGTATGTTGACTAACTGGAAAACAGTTCGTCAATCGATCAAACGTTTGAAAGACCTTGAAGTTCAAAGCCAAGACGGTACTTTTGACAAAGTAACTAAAAAAGAAGCATTAATGCTTGCTCGTGAATTAGAGAAACTTGACAAAACGCTTGGTGGCATCAAAAACATGGGCGGCATCCCAGATGTAATCTTCGTAATCGATGCAGATCACGAACACATTGCAATCAAAGAAGCGAACAACCTAGGAATTCCTGTAATCTCTATTGTTGATACTAACTCATGCCCAGATAACATTGATTATGTTGTACCTGGTAATGATGATGCGATCCGTGCTATCAAACTTTACTTAGAAGCAGCTGCTACAACGATTAAAGCTGGTCGTGCGCAAGATGTTATAGTACAAGCTGAGCAAGACGGTTTTGTTGAAGAAGTTAGCGAATAATTAGCCTTTAGAGCTAAGTATCTCTTATTAATCAGTCTATGATTGATTATTGGGGGGCTGTTGCCCCCCCTTTTTAATTGAAATAATAGGAATTAGACAATGGCTATTACTATAACAGCTAAGCAAGTTAAAGAACTTCGTGACCGTACTGCTGCGGGTATGATGGATTGTAAAAAAGCACTAGTTGAAGCCGAGGGTGACCTTGAGCTTGCAATTGAAAATATGCGTAAATCAGGTGCAGTTAAAGCCGCTAAAAAAGCTGGCCGAGTTGCTGCTGAAGGTGTGATCTTAGCAAAAGTTGAAGGTAGTGTTGCCCTTCTTGCTGAAATCAACTGTGAAACAGATTTTGTAGCAATGGATAAAAGCTTCCTTGCTTTTGCAAATAAAATTGCAGACATCGCATTAGCCAATAAAGTGACTAGCGTGGAAGCTCTCAATGAATTAGCTTACGATGGTGAAACTGTAGAAGTTGCTCGTGCTAACTTAGTGTCTAAAATTGGTGAAAACATCTCTATTCGTCGTTTACATATCGTTGAAGGTGAAAACCTTGGTGCTTATGTACACGGTGCCAAAATTGGCGTTATCACTGTGCTTAAAGGTGGCGATGCAGATCTTTCTAAAGATATTGCAATGCACGTTGCTGCAGCTGCTCCTCAGTATGTTAATGCTGCAGATGTACCTGCTGACGTTATTGCTAAAGAGAAAGAAATTCAGCTGGCAATCGCAGTAGAAAGTGGTAAACCTGAAGCTATTGCTGAAAAAATGGTTGTTGGCCGTATGGCTAAATTTTCTGGTGAAGTCAGCCTGACAAGTCAACCCTTTATTAAAGATCCTTCTATCAAAGTTGCTAAGCTTCTTAAAGACGCTGGCGCTGAGGTTATCTCATTTATTCGTTTAGAAGTGGGTGAAGGCATCGATAAGAAAGTTGAAGATTTTGCTGCTGAAGTTGCTGCGACAATGGCAGCTTCTGCTAAGTAATCAATTTTTTTGAACAATAAGCTTTGTTTATTGTCTTTAAAGAACCGCAGCTACGTCTGCGGTTCTTTTGCATTCAAAATAGGGTTTAGTATTGTCTTTAACATTTAATTATTTATACCTGTTAGGTTAACAAATTACGCTCAAAATTTATTAATCTAACCGGTATTAAGTCTACATTAAGGAACTAGCATGAAAACAAAACCAAAATCTGCATATCGCCGCATTTTATTAAAATTAAGTGGCGAGGCTTTGGTCGGCGAGGAGGGGTTTGGTATCGATCCTAAAGTGCTGGATCGTATGGCGCTTGAAATTAAATCATTAATAGAAGTGGGTGTGCAGGTTGGGTTGGTTATCGGTGGCGGTAATATTTTCCGTGGAGCAGGTTTGGCCGAGGCTGGAATGAACCGAGTTGTTGGTGATCATATGGGAATGCTGGCGACGGTAATGAACGGTCTTGCAATGCGCGATGCCCTGCAACGTTCGCACGTTAATTCGCGTTTAATGTCAGCGATTCCTTTAAACGGCGTTTGTGATGATTACAACTGGGCAAAAGCAATAAGATACCTTAAACAAGGGACTGTGGTGATTTTTGCCGCTGGCACAGGTAACCCGTTTTTTACTACCGATTCAGCCGCTTGTTTACGCGGTATTGAAATTGAAGCCGATGCTGTTTTAAAAGGCACAAAAGTAGATGGTGTTTTTGATGCCGATCCGGCTAAAAATCCCGATGCAAAATTATATAAAGAGATTGATTATCAATTAGTATTGGAAAAAGAGTTAAAAGTAATGGATCTCGCTGCGTTTACATTAGCACGGGATCATAGTTTACCTATACGCGTATTTAATATGAACAAGCCCGGTGCGTTAAACCGTGTTGTGTTAGGCGAAGATGAAGGTACAACTATTAAACATTGTGAGACAATAATAGAAAAACAATAA
This sequence comes from Psychromonas sp. MB-3u-54, assembly GCF_002836415.1. Taxonomy (GTDB): domain Bacteria; phylum Pseudomonadota; class Gammaproteobacteria; order Enterobacterales; family Psychromonadaceae; genus Psychromonas. The sequence continues at coordinate 49,654 of NZ_PJBP01000086.1, forward strand.
TCAATTTATAACTGAAAATTAGGGAAATTGTTATGATCAATGAAGTTAAAAATGATGCTCAAACCCGTATGGGTAAAAGTGTTGAAGCATTTAGAAACCAACTTGCAAAAATTCGCACGGGTCGTGCACACCCCAGTTTATTAGATGGTATTATGGTGCCGTATTACGGCAGTAATACACCTATTCGTCAAGTAGGTAATGTCTCTACTGAAGATGCCCGTACATTAACAGTCACGGTTTTTGATGCCTCGTTAATTAAGGCTGTGGAAAAAGCTATCATGGGCTCAAGCCTCGGCTTAAACCCGATGTCTGCGGGTACTGTTATTCGTATTCCTTTACCTCCGCTAACAGAAGAGCGCCGTCGTGATTTAATTAAAATTGTGCGTGGTGAAGCAGAAAATAGCCGTATCGCCATCCGGAATGTTCGTCGTGATGCAAATAACGACTTAAAAATACTGGAAAAAGATAAAGATATCAGTGAAGATGAGCAACGTATTGGCGAAGAGTTAGTGCAAAAAACAACCAATGATCATATTAAACTGATTGAAGAGCTGCTTGTTGTCAAAGAAGCCGAACTACTTGAAGTTTAACCATCTAGCGTTAGCATATCCCTGTTTTGGATATGCTGACTAATGTTCCGCTATTGTTCAATTCATCAAGGTTGATTGTGACCAAATTAAATGAAAATTTAAAACATGCCAGGCATGTCGCTATTATTATGGACGGAAATGGTCGCTGGGCACAAAGCAAAGGAAAACATCGTGTATTAGGGCATAAACACGGGGTTAAATCTTTACGCCGGGCAATTGCTTTTGCAAGTGAGCAAAAACTTGAGGCGTTAACTTTGTTCGCATTCAGCAGTGAAAATTGGCAACGCCCAGAGCAGGAAGTTAATATGCTGATGGCGCTTTTTTTTACTGTATTAAGCAGTGAAGTCAAAAAGTTACAAAAAAACAATATTAAACTTAAAGTCATTGGTGAGCTGTCTGGATTTAGCGAAAGTTTACAAAAAAAAATCATTGAAGCTGAAAATGCAACCCAAGATAATACCGGTTTAGTGGTCAATGTTGCCGCAAATTATGGTGGCCGCTGGGATATTACGCAGGCAACCAAAAAGTTAGCCACTTTAGTGGCGGCAGGTAAGCTTAAGATAGAAGATATCAATGAACAGCTCCTCAATAGTGTTATCTGTTTGGCGGAATTACCGCCAGTGGATCTTCTGATCCGCACGGGGGGCGACCAACGTATTAGTAACTTTATATTATGGCAATTGGCTTATGCGGAATTTTATTTTAGCGATGTTTTGTGGCCGGACTTTGACGGTCGAGAGTTTCAATATGCGCTAGATGTATTTTCAAGCAAAGAGCGTCGCTTTGGAAAAACCGCTGCACAATTAATAAGCTAATAATCAAGTTGCTGGTTTTTTCAGTATCAATGTATTTAATCAAGGTGTTTCTGTGCAACAACGAATTATAACTGCTTTAATTTTAGCTCCTCTTACCATTGCTGGTATCTTCTTTCTTCCATTAAAGTTTTTTATGCTTTTTGGTGCCGCCATTTACCTGCTATCGAGTAAAGAGTGGGCGGGGTTCGTGAGTAAAACGCCTTCCGGTCTGACTCTATTTATTTTCGGTTTACTGCTTGGTGGGACATTATTATTAATACCCGCCGAACAAATCTGGAGCGCGGGTAAGGTCAACGGTTATATTATCTATGCCCTGTTCGCTGCGGCGCTTTGGTGGTGCCTGTCTCTGCTAATGGTTATCAGTTACCCAAAATCAGCAAAGCTATGGCACAAAAATAAATTAATTAAATCTGTTTTTGGTTTGTTAACCCTAGTACCTTTATTTTGGGCAATGGTTGTTTTACGTTCGGTCAATATTGAGCATGATTTTTATTTCGGTGCTGAACTACTCATGTACGTTTGCTTTCTGGTTTGGGCCGCCGATATTGGAGCCTATTTTTGCGGGAAAAAATTTGGTAAGCGCAAATTGGCGGCTAAGGTTAGCCCCGGAAAAACCATAGAGGGCTTTTTGGGCGGAATAATGAGCGCAATGCTTGTGGCAATGCTAGGCTCAGCCTTCTTTGTCATTCCAACGGATCAAATGGCCATCTTTTTGGTCGGCTCTTTGGTCACTATTATGGTTTCTACACTCGGTGACTTAAGTGAAAGTTTATTTAAACGAGAAGCCGGAGTAAAGGACAGCAGTAATTTATTACCTGGCCATGGTGGCATTTTAGACAGGATAGATAGTTTAACCGCTGCTGTGCCGATTTTTACCCTTATTTACCTATTCTGGTTAAGTTAGAATATGAAAAAATTAGCTATATTAGGCGCAACGGGTTCGATAGGCGATAGTACACTCAGCGTTTGCCGGAGTAACCCCGGGTTATATCAGATTACCTTATTAGCAGCCTCATCCAGTGTTGATAAAATGTTCGCGCTGTGCCGCGAGTTTACCCCGTTGTACGTTTCAATGAGCTGTAAAATAGCGGCTGAAAAATTGCGCAGCTTACTAAAAGTAGATAATTTATCATGCCATGTGCTTGATGATGAGCAGGCGTTATTACAACTACTTGCAAGTGATTATGTGGATTCAGTGATGGCTGCTATTGTTGGCGCCGCAGGGTTAAAAACAACGCTCGCGGCGGTTGATGCGGGTAAAGAAGTTTTTTTAGCCAACAAAGAAGCTTTGGTGATGTCCGGCGCACTTTTTATTGATGCTGTTAAAAAGTCAGGTGCAAAGCTTTGGCCCGTTGATAGTGAGCACAATGCTATTTATCAGGCATTATCACCGAAGTTGCAAGATACTATTGGCGCTTGTGATTTATCCGGGGAAGGTGTCTCTAAGATACTGTTAACCGGTTCTGGTGGTCCCTTCTTAGAAAAACCCTTAGCAGAATTTTCAGCGATCACTCCGGCTCAGGCTGTTAAGCATCCTAATTGGTCGATGGGTAAAAAAATATCAATAGACTCGGCCACCATGATGAATAAAGGACTTGAGTATATTGAAGCGCGCTGGTTATTTAATGCAACGAAAGAGCAGTTGCAGATAATAATACACCCTCAATCGGTCATTCATTCCATGGTGCAATATAAAGATGGTAGTGTGATAGCGCAGATGGGCAACCCGAATATGCGCATTCCGATTGCCTACGTCTTAGGAGGTGAGCAGCGTATAGAAAGTGGAATCGATTCTTTAGATTTTTTTGCCGCGCCTGATTTTAGTTTTAGCGCGCCTGATTTTGATCGTTATCCCTGTCTGAAATTAGCCATTGACGCTTGTTTTGAAGGGCAGCAGTCAACCACTATTCTAAATGCAGCAAATGAAATTGCGGTTGAGGCTTTTTTAAATCAGAGCATCAAGTTCACCCAGATATCACAACTTGTTGAGCGTGTTTTAAATCAATATCAAAGTGCTGCTATTGAATCAGTCGAGCATTTGTTAGAGATTGATAGCCAGGCGAGGTTAAGCGCCAGTGATATTATTAAACGGGATTATTTATGCTGAGTAGTTTATGGCATTTAGCTGGTGCGTTTTAATGACGCATGAAAGTGCAAATATTGAGTCAGTTGATTATTTGTTGAAGATTGATAGCCAGGCGAGGTTAAGCGCCAGTGAGATTATTAAACGGGATTATTTATGCTGAGTAGTTTGTGGAACTTAGGCGCATTTATCGTCGCATTAAGCATTCTGGTGGCTGTTCATGAATTTGGACATTTTTGGGTGGCAAGAAAATGCGGCGTGAAAGTTCACCGTTTTTCTATTGGCTTTGGTAAAGTTTTATTTAAATGGTTTGATAAACAGGGAACCGAATTTGCTGTTGCAGCGATCCCTCTCGGTGGTTATGTTAAAATGCTCGATGGCCGAATCGACAAATTAAGTGCTGGGGATGAAGCATTTGCCTTTGATCAAAAAACCGTTTGGCAGCGCATTGCAATTGTTTCTGCAGGACCTGTTGCTAATTTTATATTAGCCGTTATTGCCTTCTTTTTTATGTATATGATCGGCGTGAACAGCGCTAAACCTATCGTTGAAACAACAGAGTTCAACAGCCCCATGAGTGTTTTACAAGACGAAAAGCACTTTCAAGTGGTTGCTATCAACAACCAAGCGGTTGAAGATTGGGATTCATTGAACTTAGCATTGGTTAATCAAATTGGTGAAAATCAGTTTAATATCACTATTCAGCCGCTAAAAGACAGCCATCAGCCACTAAAAAATAACAATGCTGGACTCTCCAGTGAACCTACAAAAAGTTTCACTGTCTCATTGCAGGATTGGCAATTTGATCCCAAAACAGAGTCAATTATTAGCAGCTTAGGTTTTATTCCCTATCGGCCTGCGATCTATTTAGAGGTTGGGCAACTGACTAAAGGCGGGGCAGCAGACAAGGCCGGTTTACGAATCGGTGATAAGTTATTAAGCATTGATGGTGAGAAATTAAACAATTGGCAGCAATTTGTCGCGCTTATCCAAAAAAATGCACAGCAAACGCTGCAACTTGAAATCGAAAGAGGCACAATAACACAAACAGTTAAGCTGACACCGGCAGCAAGAAAGCTTGAATCTGAACTTATTCAAGGGCATATTGGCGTTTCCCCTGCAATGGAGACTTACCCGGAAGAATACCGGGTTAAACTGCAATTTGGGCCATTAGCCGCACTGGATCGCGCCATTGAACAAACCGGGGTGCTTACAAAGTTAACTTTTAATACCATAGTAAAGCTGGTCACTGGCGATATTTCAGTTAAAAATCTCAGTGGACCGGTCGCAATTGCTAAAGGCGCCGGTATGAGTGCAAATTATGGTATTGAATATTTTTTAGGATTTTTAGCCTTAATTAGTGTCAACTTGGGATTAATGAATTTAATTCCTCTGCCGGTATTAGATGGCGGGCACCTGTTATACTATTTTTTCGAAGTTGTGACGGGAAAAGCGGTTCCAGAAAGGGTGCAAGAGATAGGATTTAGAATAGGTGGCGCTATTTTAATAACCCTGATGCTGATTGCTATACTGAATGATTTTGATTTATTATAGAACCTTCGGAACCATCGTTTAACTCATGATGGTATTGAAACTTAGGTCATTAGTTTATAAACGCCACATCTTTTATATTTGGTTACCTATTCCAGTTGTTTAAGGTTTTACTTAAGTCTCATGCTGGCGGTTTCCTCAAAAATGATGTGCTTAGTAAGTACAAAAAACACCCTATAAGTGTTGTAAAGGATTAGCTAATAAAATGATTAAGAAATTTTTACTTACTGGTGCATTGGTAATCGGCAGTTGTATTTCGGGATTTTCCTTTGCGGAAAAATTTACCGTTTCTGATTTGCAGTTTGAAGGTCTGCAGCGCGTGACTTTAGGTGCTGCGTTGCTCAGTTTGCCTATTCGGGAAGGTGATGCCGTTGACGATTATGCATTAGGAAAAGCGTTAAAACAGCTTTATGCCAGCAGTTACTTTGAGTCTATTGAGTTACTCAGAGAGGGGGATGTTTTAATATTCAAAGTAAAAGAACGCCCGACCATTAGTAATGTAGAACTCTCCGGAAACAAAAAGCTCACTGAAGAACAAATCTTTGATTCGCTTAAATCATCAGCGCTGAAAGTGGGTGAATCTCTGGATCGTACCACTCTCTCGGGAATTGAAAAAAGTCTTGAAGATTTTTATCATAGTGTAGGTAAATACAGTGCCAAAGTTGAGGCCGTGGTGACGTCATTGCCACGTAATCGTGTCTCGATTAAATTTAGATTTAAAGAAGGCCGCACGGCAAAAATTGAGCAGATAAATATTGTCGGCAACAATGCTTTTACGGATCAAGATTTATTAAAACGCCTGACCCTAGGTGATTCCGGCGGTTGGTGGGACTTCTTTGCTGATGATGCCTACCAAAAACAGAAATTGGCGGGTGACCTTGAAGTTATCAAAAGTTATTATTTAGACCGTGGTTATATTCGTTTTGCTATTGATGAGTCACAGGTAGCATTAACGCCCGATAAAAAAGGGGTTTACGTTACGGTTAATATTAATGAAGGGAAAATATACAGCGTTTCTGATGTTAATTTTATCGGCAATCTGCTCGGTTATGATGATGATATTGCCTCACTTGTCCCTTTTAAGCGCGGTGATATTTATGCGGCTTCCGAGGTCATATTTACAGAGCAAAGTATTCGCAAGTACTTTGGCCGTTTAGGCTATGCCTATCCGCAAATCACCACTTATCCTGAAGTTAATGATGCGACCAACAGTGTTGTTATCAATTTTTCTGTGGATCCAGGATCGCGCGGTTATGTACGGCACATCAATATCTCCGGCAATACGACAAGCAAAGATGTGGTTATACGCCGCGAGATGCGCCAAATGGAAGGCGGTTGGTTATCAAGCGAAAATATTGAAACCTCAAAATCGCGCTTAAATCGGCTCGGATTTTTCTCCAAAATTGATATTAATACGGAAAGAATAAGTGATGATTTAGTTGATTTAAACCTTAACGTCGAAGAACAGGCTTCCGGTTCATTTAATGCAGGTATCGGCTATGGTACTGAGTCCGGAATGAGTTTAACTGCAGGGATACAGCAGAATAACTTTTTAGGCTCGGGTGATAAAGTTGGCTTTGAAGTAAAAACCAACCAATATAATCTCAGTGCAAATGTTAACTATACAACGCCTTATCTGACTAAAGATGGCGTCAGTGCCGGTGGTCGTCTTTTTTATGATAAATTTGAAGCGGGCGACGCAAATATTGTTGATTATACCAATACAACCTACGGGGTGCGTTTAAATAGCGGTTTTCCGGTGAATGAAACAAACCGTTTAGGGTTTAGTGTCGGTTGGGAAAATAACGGTATTTCACAATTAAATTCCTATGATCAATTTAAGACATTTTGGGATATTTATAAACCCTATCTAGAGTCCGATAACTCAGCAACATTTCAGAACTTTGATATCTCGGCTAATTGGACAAGAAATAATTTAGATAAAGGGCAGTTAGCGACTCAGGGGACTAAGCATTCTCTGTCGAGTAAAATAACGGTTCCGGGTTCTGATTTACAGTATTTTAAAATTAATTTTAATATTAGTCATTATCAGCGCATTACCGAGTCGGGAGATTGGACGACTTTAGTCAGAGCCTCGGGAGGATACGGAAACGGTTATGGACAACTTGAAGGTAATGATCAGATTTTACCTTTCTTTGAAAATTATTATGTTGGCGGCTACCGGACCCTGCGTGGTTTTGCGAGTAATACCGTCGGTCCTCGTTCTCTATATGTCAACAATGGCAATGTATCATTAACCGATAATGCAGTGGGTGGTAACGCTAAGTATACCCTGAGTGGCGAAGTGATTTTCCCTGTCCCCTTTTTAGATGAGGCTTATGCAAGGCAGGCGCGCACCAGCTTATTTGTTGACGCGGGCGAGACTTGGGACACCGAATTTAATTATGATGATTATAGTCAGCTCGGTTGTGTCTCTAATTGTGCTTATTTTGCCGATTATTCTAAACCCGGCAGGATTCGCGTCTCGGCAGGTACTCAAATCACTTGGGTATCGCCAATGGGACCGTTAATATTCACGCTGGCATGGCCTTTAATCGAATATGAGGGCGATCAGACTGAAATGTTCTCATTTAATATCGGCGAAACTTTCTAAGCATTTATTTATACTAATTCCACTGACTAAGTGGCGTGATTTTTTCAATAATTTTCAATTATCAAGGAGCTAAAAGATGAAAGCGTTTTTTAAAATAGTTACATTAGCCGCAACACTGGTTTTCGTTCCCTACACGAACGCGGCACAGGCAGTACAAAAAATTGCCGTAGTATACCCGTCAAAAATCATGCAGGAATCTCCGCAACGTAACAAGATTATTAAAAAATTAGAAAATGAGTTCAAGGGCCGTTATCAAGCTCTGCAGCTGTTAGAAAATGAAATTAAGAAATTAGAAAAAACACTTCAGCGTGATGCCGAATTATTAGGTAAAGGTAAAGTGACCGCGATGAAACGTCAGGTTGAGGTTAAAGTATCTGAGTACAAATTAAAACGTAAAGCATTTGAAGAGGATAACCGTCGTCGTCAAGGTGAAGAGCAGCAAAAAGCATTAATTGTACTGCGTGACGTTATCAATAATATTGCAGCGCAAGACGATTACGATATTATTCTTAATGGCGAGCAAATTGTTTTTTCTAAAACCACACTTGATATATCTGATCGCGTTATTAAAGAAATTAGCAAAAAATAGGTTATCAAGTATGGAGTACAATTTAGGGCAATTAGCAAAACAACTTAATGCACAACTGGTCGGTGATGCTGATCTCAAAATATATCGACTTGCAACTTTTGAAAAAGCCGGGCAGGGTGATATTACTTTTGTCTCGGATAAAAACTTATTGACCAGATTAGATGAATGCAACGCGAGTGCGATTGTATTGCCGAATTTTTTTAAACAAGGCTATCAAGGCAATGCGCTGTTTATGGAAACCCCCTATGTGGGTTATGCATTATTAGCCAGGATTTTTGATACGACGCCAAATCCGCAACCTGCTATTGCCGTTTCAGCACAGATTCATAAAGATGCAATAATAGGTCATAATGTGACTATTGCGCATAATGTGGTGATTGAAGAAGGGGTGGTGATTGGTGATAATTGTCAAATTATGGACAATGTTGTCGTTGGGCAGTACAGCACTCTGGGAGAGAAAACCAGAATTTACCCTAATGCCACTCTTTATCATCAAACTGAGTTGGGTAAGCGCTGTATTATTCATGCGAATGCGGTTATCGGATCCGATGGTTTTGGCAATGCGCCATATCAGGGGACTTGGATTAAAATTCCGCAAATAGGCAAAGTCATTATTGGTGATGATGTTGAAATCGGGGCTTCAACAACGATTGATCGTGGCGGGCTATCGGATACGCTGATTGGAGATGGCGTCAAAATTGACAATCAATGTCAAATTGCCCATAACGTTTCCATTGGCGCACATACTGCAATAGCAGGTGGATCAAACATTGCGGGCAGTACCAAGGTAGGCTCGAACTGTATTATAGGCGGATCCGTTGCCATGAATGGCCATATAACCATTGCAGATAACGTCGTGGTTACGGGTGACAGCATGGTAATGCGCAGTATTACAGAACCGGGTATTTATTCGTCCGGCGTACCAGCACAAAAAAACAAAGCATGGCGTAAAACAACCGCTTATACATTAAAGATTGATGATCTATTTAAACGTGTGAAAGCACTTGAAAAACAACTAAAAGATAATACTTAAGGAATAAAAAATCGTGACCAACGAATTAAATTCACTAGACATCAAAGAGATCATGGATCTTTTACCGCATCGTTACCCTTTTTTACTGGTCGATCGCGTGCTTGACTATGTACCTGGGAAAAGGCTGCATGGTATTAAAAATATCTCTTTTAATGAGCCCCAATTTACCGGGCACTTTCCGGGAACACCTATTTATCCCGGTGTAATGATCCTTGAATCATTAGCACAAGCAACCGGTGTACTGGCCTTTGCAACCTACGGAAAACCCGCTGTAAATGAACTGTATTTTCTGGCATCAATGGATAAAGTGCGCTTTAGAAGACCCGTTGTACCCGGTGATGTTTTAGATCTTGAAGTCATCTACCTTAAGGATCGCCGTGGCATGGGTAAATTTGAATGTGTCGCAAAAGTGGATGGACAAGTCGCCTGCGAAGCGATGATCATGTGTGCAAGAAGAGAGATTTAATGACTAAAAAAATAGCAATGATTCATCCAACGGCGATTGTGCATGAAAATGCCATCATTGGAAAGGATGTCGAAATTGGACCTTATACAATTATTGGTGATCGTGTTGAAATTGGTGATAATTGCTGGATAGCACCACATGTTGTTATCAAAGGTCCGACCAAAATGGGTAAAGGCAATAAAATTTACCAGTTTGCTTCAATCGGAGAAGATTGCCAGGATCTGAAATATAACGGTGAAGAAACTTTCCTGGAGATTGGTGACAATAATGTTTTTCGTGAAAGTTGTACTATTCACCGCGGAACGGCTCAGGATCAGGGCACGACGCGGATCGGTAATCATAATTTACTGATGGCTTATGTGCATGTAGCGCATGATTGTGTACTGGGTGATAATATTATTTTATCAAATAATGCCACCTTAGCCGGTCATACTAAGATCGCGAATAATGTCATTATAGGCGGTCTTTCTGCCCTGCATCAATTTACCCGTGTTGGTGAGTTTGCCATGATTGGCGGCTGCTCTGCGGTCAACAAAGACATTCCGCCGTACTTTATGGCGACGGGAAATTATGTGGAAGCGCAGGGTGTTAACTCGGTCGGGTTAAAACGCAGTGGTTTTGACAGTAAAGCTATTATGGAAATAAAACGCGCTTATAAAATACTTTGCCGCGAAGGTAATACGCTTGCGCAGGCAAAACTTAAAATTGCAGAAAAATTAGCTGGTTGTCCGGAATTACAGGTTTTATACGATTTTATCTGTGAAGACAGTCGCGGCATTGTCCGTTAAGCATTTTGTACTGTGGTTTTATATTTGAAATAGGCTCATTAGAGCCTTTTTTTTTAAGAGCGAATTGAAATATGAATAAACCCTTGAGAATCGGTTTAATTGCCGGAGAAGCTTCAGGTGACATCCTAGGTGAAGGTTTAATTAAAGCATTAAAAATACATTATCCCGATGCTGTTTTCGAAGGGATCGCCGGGCCAAAAATGATTGCTCAGGGCTGTACTGCTTTGCATCCGCTGGAAGCTTTGTCGGTGATGGGATTTGTCGAAGTACTGGGTAAATTAAGCAGTATTTTGCGTATTAGAAAATCTATTATCAAGCATTTTATCGCTAACCCGCCGGATATTTTTATCGGTATTGATGCGCCGGATTTTAACCTGACGGTTGAGCTGAAATTAAAACAGCAATCTATTAAAACGATTCATTATGTCAGTCCTTCTGTCTGGGCCTGGAAACAGTGGCGTATTCATAAAATTGCTAAAGCCACGGATCTGGTCTTAGCTTTTCTGCCCTTTGAAAAAGCGTTCTATGACCGATTTGATGTACCTTGCCGGTTTGTAGGCCATACGCTTGCGGATCAATTACCGCTGCAACCTGAAAAGCAACAAGCACGGCAAGTGCTGGGCCTTCAGGCCGATGCTAAATTACTGGCCATTTTACCCGGCAGCCGAAAAGCCGAGGTTGAAATTTTAGGCCCTATATTTTTACAGTCGGCAGCGTTACTCAGCAGAAAATACCCGGCCTATAAATTTATTGTCCCTATGGTTAATGCGGCGCGTAAAAAACAACTTTTAGCGCTGCAGCAACAATATGCTCCGGATTTGCCTCTGCAGATTTTTGACGGGCAGGCGAGCGCTGTTTTACAATCAGCCGATGCGGTATTACTTGCCTCGGGCACGGCAGCATTAGAAGCAATGCTCGCCAAAGTGCCGATGGTGGTTGCCTATAAAGTGAACCTTCTCACTTATGTTATTGCCAAAGCCTTAGTGAAGGTTAAATACACTTCACTGCCGAACTTAATTGCCGATCAAGAAATTGTAAAAGAGCTCAGTCAATATAATTGTACCGTGGACAATATAGTCGCAGCATTAGAGCCCTTATTAGGCCAGGATAACCATGAAATGATCAATACTTTCATCCAATTGCACAAGTTGATTCGCTGTGATGCCGACCAGCAAGCAGCCCAGGCTGTGGTTGATCTAATAAATAAAAAATAGACCTAATAGAGCGTAATATGAGTAAGTTAAAAATTGATTTCCCTGCGGTTGTATACCCCGATTTCAGCTTGATTGCCGGTGTTGATGAGGTGGGGCGAGGCCCCTTAGTCGGCGACGTGGTGACCGCCTGTGTTATTCTGGATGCCAATAATCCCATATCGGGTTTAGCCGATTCGAAAAAACTCAGTGAAAAGAAACTGGCGCTGTTGTTTGATGAGATTCAGGAAAAAGCCCTGTATGTGGCCGTAGGCCGCGCCTCACCTTTGGAAATAGATGAGCTTAATATTTTGCATGCGACTATGCTGGCGATGCAGCGTGCGGTTGATAATCTAAGCATTCAGCCGGAATTTGTCTTTATTGATGGCAACCGTTGTCCTGAATTGAGCATGCCCTGTGAAAGTGTTGTAAAAGGGGATGCGCGTGTTGCCGAAATAAGTGCGGCATCTATTATTGCTAAGGTCACTCGGGATCGGGAAATGTGTGAATTAGATAAACAATATCCACAATATGGATTTGCTAAGCATAAAGGCTATCCTACCAAAGCGCATTTTGAAGCAATCGAAAAACACGGTGTGACAGCCGAATATCGTAAAAGTTTTAAACCCGTTAAAAAGATATTGGGTTTGTTATAATAGTGCATTTCGCAGCAATCGAAAAACACCTGTATACCGTAAAAATTTTAAACCCGTTTAAAAGATACTGGATTTGTTATAATAGTGCATTGAAGAAAATGGCTATTACAATTGCTAAATTTTTAAGCAGTTAAACACCAGCGGATCTGTTATTCAAATAATAGTAAAGTTATAAAATCGAGATTGTATGTCAGCAGAGCAAAGCACAAGTATTTCAACTAACCAGCCAAAGTTTATTCACTTAAGAGTGCACAGTGATTATTCTATGGTCGATGGTGTCACTAAAATAAAACCCTTAGTAGCGAAAGCCGCCGCATTAAATATGCCGGCATTAGCTATCACCGAACAGACTAATTTTTGCGGTTTGGTTAAGTTTTACGGTGCAGCCCATGACGCCGGTATCAAGCCGATTGTGGGTGCTGATTTTTGGGTGAAAAGTGAACTGCTTGCCGATGAACAGTTTCGTATTACGGCACTGGCAATGGATAATGACGGTTATAAAAATCTGACCGAATTAATCTCTAAAGCTTATTTACGGGGCCATGTTGGAGGCCGTGCTGTGATTGATCTGGCCTGGTTAGCTGAGCATAATCGAGGCATTATTTTACTTTCCGGCGGTAAAGATGGCGATCTGGGTAAAGCATTATTAAAAGGTAACCACGAGCTTGCGGTTGAAATTATTCAGTTTTATCAACAATACTTCGCGCAGCGTTATTACATCGAATTAATACGCACCAATCGCCTTCATGAAGAAACCTATCTGCATTACGCCTTAGATTGGGCTGAAAAATACCAGCTGCCCGTTGTTGCAACCAATGAAGTCGTTTTTGCCGATAAAGCGCTTTACGATGCCCATGAAATTCGGGTTTGTATTAATCAGGGTTATACATTGGGTGATAATCGCCGTCCTAAACAATACAGTGATGAGCAATATCTTCGCAGCCAGGAGGAGATGTGTGAACTTTTTTCAGACATTCCGGAGGCGCTTGAAAACAGTGTTGAAATCGCCAAACGCTGTAATGTGACGCTGCGCTTAGGTGAATATTTTTTACCTGATTTCCCAACGGGTGATATGTCAATAACAGACTATTTTTGTGATGTTTCACGGCAAGGTTTAGAAGACCGTTTAGCCATTTTGTTTGATAAAAATTCGCCTGACTTTGCCGATATTCGCATCCCCTATGATCAACGTTTACAAATTGAATTAGACGTGATTAATACCATGGGGTTTCCCGGGTACTTTCTAATCGTGATGGAATTTATTCAGTGGAGTAAAGATAATAAGATCCCTGTTGGACCCGGACGGGGTTCAGGTGCCGGGTCATTAGTGGCTTATGCACTGAAAATCACTGATCTTGATCCCCTGGAGCTGGAATTACTGTTTGAACGATTCTTAAATCCGGAACGTGTTTCGATGCCCGATTTTGATATCGATTTCTGTATGGACAGGCGTGATGAAGTGATCGATCACGTTGCTGAATTGTACGGGCGAGACGCAGTATCACAGATCATTACCTTTGGCACTATGGCGTCAAAAGCGGTAATACGCGATGTCGGTCGAGTATTAGGGCATCCCTATGGTTTTGTTGATGGGATTTCCAAGCTTATTCCGCCGACACCGGGTATGACCCTCAGCAAAGCATTTGCAGAAGAGCCACGTTTACAGGAACGTTATGACGGCAGTGAAGAGGTACGCGCATTAATTGATATGTGCCGCACCTTAGAGGGGACCATTCGTAATGCCGGTAAACATGCCGGTGGTGTGGTTATTTCGCCAACCACTATTACCGATTTTGCGCCTTTATATTGTGATGAGCTGGGTAATAACCCGGTGACCCAATTTGATAAAAATGATGTTGAAACCGCAGGGTTAGTAAAATTCGACTTTCTGGGCTTACGTACTCTGACCATAGTGCAATGGGCGCTGGATATGGCCAATGCGCATAAAGATGCGCGCGGTGAAGAGCCTATCTTCATTGAAAAAATCTGTCTTACGGAACCCGCCTGTTTTGAGCTGTTAAAACGTTATGAAACCACTGCGGTATTTCAGTTAGAGTCGCGCGGCATGAAGGATCTGATCCGCCGCCTGCAGCCCGACAGTTTCGAGGACATGATAGCCTTAGTGGCACTGTTTCGTCCGGGCCCCTTGCAGTCGGGCATGGTAGATAACTTTATTGAACGTAAGCATGGTCGGGAGGCGGTTTCTTTCCCCGATGAAAAATGGCAGCATGAATCCTTAGAAGAAATTTTATCCCCGACCTACGGCATTATTCTCTACCAAGAACAGGTTATGCAGATTGCGCAGGTGTTATCGGGTTACACGCTTGGCGGGGCAGACATGCTGCGCCGTGCGATGGGTAAGAAAAAACCTGAAGAGATGGCCAAGCAGCGTGAAACCTTTGAGCAGGGTGCAATTGATAATGGGATTGATGGCGAACTCGCTATGAAAATCTTTGATTTAGTTGAAAAATTTGCGGGTTATGGTTTTAATAAATCGCATTCTGCGGCCTACGCGCTGGTATCCTATCAAACGCTGTGGATGAAAACCTTTTACCCTTCCTATTTTATGGCCGCTGTTATGTCGGCAGATATGGATAATACCGAAAAAATCGTTACCTTAGTGGCGGAATGTCAGAGTATGGGACTGGATCTCGGTCCCCCGGATGTAAACGAAGGTTTATTCAAGTTTAATGTCGATCCTGATCTGCGTATTATCTACGGTATCGGCGCGGTTAAAGGCGTTGGAGAAGGCCCCGTTGATGCGATTATCGAAGCGCGGACAGCGGGCGGTAAATTTATCGATCTGTTTGATTTTTGTAATAGAATTGATCTTAAACGCTGCAATAAACGCATTTTAGAAAAACTGATTTTGGCGGGCGCCCTCGATAAACTCGGTCCGCACCGTGCCGCTTTGATGGAAACGCTACCGAATGCCCTGAAGTCTGCACTGCAGCATAAAAAAGCGGAATCCTTTGGGCAAAGTGATCTTTTTGGTGTTCTAACCACGGACAGTGAAGAGATTGCAGATAAATTTTCCTCGGTAGATAAATGGCCGGAGAAACAATGGTTAGCGGGTGAAAAGGAAACCCTGGGTTTATATCTGACGGGTCACCCCATTAATCAATATGAAACAGATATCCGTGCTTTTCATTGTCTAAAACTCGCTAACCTGGTGGCTAACCGCCGCGGTCAAAATAGCCGTGTTGCGGGTCTGATTCTAAGTATGCGCATTATGGTGACGAAAGCGGGTAAACGTATGGGCATTATTACCTTAGATGATAAAAGTGCACGTATGGAGATCACCGTCTTTGCCGATCTGCTGGATCAGTATGAAGATCTTCTGCTCGCTGATAATGTGATTGTTCTGCAGGGGCAGGTTAGTGAAGATTATTTTAACGGGGGCTTAAAAATGAACGCCCGTGAAGTGATGAGTATTGAGCAGGCGCGTGAACGTTTTGCTTCAAAACTGCGTTTAAAAGTCAATAGCGCTAATATTGATGCTGATTTTCAACGGCTGTTAAAGGAGGCATTACTGCCTGCCAAAGGCGGCTTATGTCCTGTGTATCTTGAATATACTAATACGTCGGCCCAAACCGAGCTGGTATTGGCACGACAATGGTCGATCACCCCGAGTGATGATCTTTTATTTTCATTATCCAGATTGCTTGGGCCTGAAAATGTGACTTTGCATTTTGATCATGTTAACTAGATCATGTTAACTAAGGAATCAAAAATGAATAAAGCTGATTTATTTACTGCATTTCAGGCGCAATTAAACTTAATCCTTGCCCCGCAAGTAAACCGCGATCACAATTTCCATATCGCGCTCAGCGGAGGATTGGACTCAGTAGTGCTATTGCATCTATTTTCACGACTGCGCGCATTTGATAAAAAATCTTTTCTTTGTGCCCATCATATAAACCATGGTTTAAGTGATAATGCAGCGGATTGGCAACTGTTTTGCGAAAATCTATGTGCTTCATTAGGCATTGATTTTTGTTGCTCGACGGTGATTTTAGAGAAAAAAAATCGTATTAGTCTGGAAGCGCTGGCAAGGGAAAAGCGTTATGCTTGTTTAACGGGTAACCTCTCAGATAATAGCTATTTAATCACCGCACATCATCAGGATGATCAACTGGAAACTGTTCTGCTTGCCTTGAAAAGAGGGTCGGGCAGTACCGGTTTACAGGGCATTCAAAAAAGGCAAAAACTGGATAAAGGTTATTTAATTCGGCCTTTATTAAACTTTTCGCGTCAGCAGTTAGAAGGCTATGCACAACTTTTTCAGTTGGAATGGATCGAGGATGAAAGTAATCAGGATCAGGCTTTTGACCGTAACTTCATTCGCCATGCGATTACGCCCTTATTAAAAGAACGCTGGCCGGGCATGGGTAAAGCCGTTGCACGCAGCGCTAATATTTGTCAGGAACAGCAGCAGCTTTTAGATGAAATTGCCTCGGCAGATTTTAATCTTCTGGTTGAATTTTCACTCAATCAACAAGTCTTACCCATTGCAGACTTAGCGGCACTCAGCATTGGAAGGCGTAATAATCTATTACGCTTTTGGTTTAAAAAAAACCAGCTAGACTATCCATCGGCAAAACAATTACAGGCACTTTGGGGCGATGTCGCGTTAGCCACTATTGACGCACAACCGGTGCTGCAATTTAAAGGTCACTCGGTTCGCCGCTATCGTCACCATCTTTATCTTGTTAATGATAATAAGCTCGCCGCCCGCATTGCTGAGAAGATTTTGTGGCAGGGGCAGGATAAAATTGTTTTACTCGAGGGATTAGTTGAATTGTCCTTTAGTGTTGAGAAAGACAATAAGGCCGCTAAAAATTTACTTAACTTGGGTGATAATGCAAAAGTTGAAATCTGTTTCCGTTCCCAACTACCTGCCAATGTAACCTGCCAGCCCTTGGGGAGAACAGGTTCCCGCAGTATCAAAAAACTCCTGCACGAATACCATATTGCACCCTGGTTACGCGATTTAGTGCCTTTTATTCTGCTCGATGGTGAGCTTAAAATGGCGGTTGGCTTATGGTCTTGCCAGTCTGAAAAAACAGCCGGCAAACCCCGTTATTTAAGTGTTTCTTTTATTTAAACTGACAACAGATAGCAGATAGCTGACAGCTGACAGCTGACAGCTTATGGCTTATGGTTTATGGCTTATGGCTTATGGCTTATCTGTTCCGCAAATAAGGTGCCAGTTGTTTAGCCATATATTGTGCTATCCAGGGTTGAGCTTCCGCTGTCGGGTGTAGACCGTCATTCATCATCCATTGTGGCTTGACTATCACCTCTTCCAGAAAAAACGGGATTAAGGGCGTATTGTATTTTTCACTTAATTGTGGGTAAAGTGAACTAAATGCTTGGCTGTAACGTTTACCATAGTTAGGTGGAACTTGGATTTGCATTAAGATGGGTGAGCCATTTTGAGCTTTAATTAAGTTAATTATCTGCTTAATATTCCCCATCACCAATGCGGGGGGAAAACCACGTAAGCCATCATTTGCACCCAGTTCAATTAAGACAGATGTGGGTTTATGTAACGACAATAATTCAGGCAAGCGGGCTAAGGCATTATTGGTTGTATCGCCGGAAATACTTGCATTAACAACCGTCGTTGATTTATCCAGTGTCTGCAGTTCTGCACTTAACAAAGAAGGCCAACTCTGCTCGATGGACATATTATAACCGGCACTTAAACTGTCACCCAGTATGAGCAGTGTTTGACCATTGGCTGCTGCGCAAAAAAGCAGAGCAACATAAAAGGAAAATATTTTCGTCATGTCATTATCCATTATAAAAGCAATATCAGTGAGTAAATCCGTCATTTCTAATGAAACCGAATTATCTATTCTAAAAGATATCACATTTGACGTGGTTGCGGGTGAGACGGTCGCCATTGTTGGTACCTCCGGAGCGGGTAAATCAACCTTAATGGCCTTGTTGGCGGGACTCGACATTGTCAGCTCAGGTGAAATTGAATTACTGGGTCAGCCTTTATCGCAGTTGAATGATGAACAACGCGCTCAAATTCGCAGCGAATCAATCGGTTTTGTTTTCCAGAGTTTTTTGTTGATTCCATCTTTATCCGCAGTCGAGAATGTGACCTTACCAGCTATTTTACGCGGGGAAGGGGAAGATATAGAGAAAGCTAAGCAGCTACTCGCTTCCGTCGGACTGACTGGACGTGAAACGCATCTGCCTGCACAGTTATCCGGTGGCGAGCAGCAACGAGTGGCATTAGCAAGGGCATTTATGACCCAGCCAAAAATCCTGTTTGCCGATGAGCCAACGGGTAATTTAGATGAGCACACGGCAGAAAATATTATTGAACTTTTATTTGAAATGAATCGTGATCATGGCACGACGTTAGTCTTAATAACCCATGATACCAATTTAGCTAAACGCTGCGATCGTACTCTCTCTATTCACGCCGGCCAGCTGCAGGAGGTCTAATGGACAAGCATAAAATGGCTTCAGGGCGGAAGATGGTAATACGTTGGAGTTGGCGTGAGATCTGGCAAGGGCAACTGTGGCCGGTGATGGCCGCGCTTACCTTGATTATTGCCTGTGTTGTGGCGCTGTCTGCATTAGCGATTCGCGTTGAAAAGGTGATGACAGATCATGGCCGTTCGATGATTGCAGCCGATCTGGTTTTCTCTTCCGCGAATCCGACACCGGAATTAATATTGACTGAGGCTGAGCAACTCGGTTTAACAAAGTCAGAACAAATCCGTTTTCAAACCATGGCATTTAGCGACAGCAGTATGCAGTTGGTGAGCGTTAAAGCGGTGCAAAGCAGCTACCCGCTGCGCGGTGAATTAATTTTAATCGGCTCGAATGCCGTGTCGAAAGGATCCTTGCAACCCGGGGAGTTATGGATTGCTGAACGCTTGTTTTCTTTATTAGGGATTAAAATTGGTGACCAGCTTGCTATTGGTGATTTAACCTTAAAGGTCTCCGGGAAAATAGCGTCGGAGCCTGAACTGACTTATAACCCTTTTCGGACTATGCCGAGTGTGTTTATCCATCAAGCGGATCTGGGTAAAACGGGGGCGGTACAATTAGGCAGTCGCGTACAATACCGGACTTTTTTTAAGGGCGATGACAGTACACTTAAGCTGCTGCAGAAAGTTCACCCGCTACAAACGGGTGAACGTTGGATAAGTGAAGGGAATCAGGGGCGAACAGCCGATTTAATCATAAAAGCGAAACAATACCTGTCGCTGACTATTTTGATGGTGATCCTAATGGCAGCGGTCACCTTAGTACTTACCTGCCAGCATTATGCCGATAGCCGGACTAATACGGTGGCGATGTTAAAAAGTATGGGGGCCGGTAGACGCTGGTTGCGTCAATGGTTATTAAGCCAAGTCGGTTTGATGTTTGTAGCGGCTATTGTTTTAGGTTCACTGATTGGTCTGGGACTGGAGGCACTGCTGCGTTTACCTTTGGCGGGTATTTTACCGGATCAATTGCCGGGTTATGGTTGGCAGCCTTTTGTTTTTGGCAGTGCGGTGGCGTTGCTCATTGGTTTGCCTGCATTGGGAATACCGCTAATAAGGTTATTGGATACATCGGCCATTGCGGTGTTGCAGGCTCAGACTGTAAAACCCTCTAAAAAAGGGTTATGGTTAATTGCTGCGCCTGCTATTGCATTTTTACTGATTTATGGTGCTAATACCTTAGTCTGGATGGTCTTTGGCGGATTAATAGCGCTCTTTGTGGTGCTTGCTAGCGCCAGTTATGTGTTATTGCATCTTCTCAGTAAAGCCAAGTGGGGACCGGCTATGTCCCTTGCCTTAAGCCGCATTAAACGTTCTGCCAAAAGCAGTATGATGCAGCTGGCCGCATTGTCGGGATCGCTTATGCTGGTGGCGGTGATTTGGCTGGTAAGAACGGATTTGTTGAGTGATTGGCAGGAGACCTTACCGGCGGATGCGCCTAATGTATTTGCCATCAATATTGCGCCAACCGAGCAGCAAGCCTACTTAAAACAGTTAGATGATAATCAGATCCAGCGATCATCGGCTTACCCTATTATTCGCGGCCGCCTGACGGAAATTAATGGTGAGAATGCAAAACGATCTGCAGATAATGGCAATGACCATATTAACGCCTTACATCGGGAATTAAATTTTACCTGGGTAACCGAGCTCCCCGATGATAATCCCGTGGTTGCAGGGCAATGGACAGACCAAAAAGGGGTCTCTATCGAGCAAAGCTTAGCGGCAGATTTAGGGATTAAAATTGGAGATAAATTAGGATTTATGGTTAATGGGCAAGCCTTTAGCGTGCCGGTAAATTCAATTCGTGAAGTGGAATGGCAAAGTATGAAGCCAAACTTTTACCTTATTTTTACCCCCGATGTCGTTAAGGAACTGCCCGCTACCTGGTTAGTCAGTTTTCGTATTAACGATCAAAAGCTGCCTTTCCTGAATCAGCTTGGACGCAATTACCCAACGGTCAGTTTATTAGATTTGCGCAGTATGGGCGGCAAACTGCAAACTATTTTAGGGCAAATAACCTGGTCACTAACGGTGCTTGCGGGTGTTGGCGTGCTCAGCGGGTTATTATTGATTTTTACTTTATTACGTTTAAGCTTGAATCAGCGGCAACGTGAAATTACATTATATAGAACATTAGGGGCAAGCAGGAAAAGAATCAGCCAAACCCTGTGGAGTGAATATGGGGTAATGGCCATTGCCGCAGGTTTTGTGGCCGTCGCCGGGGCTGAGTTAATCGTTTTTAGTTTGCTAAAATGGGGGTTTAAGTTAGATCCGAGCTTGCATCCTTTAATGTGGTTTACCTTGCCGTTTTTAGCCCTGTTAGTAGTTTTTGCCAGCCTGATGAGTGTTATTAAGGGCTTGTTAAAACCTTTAAAGTAAAAATTCAACCATTAATAGCAGGCATTGTACTGCTATTAATGCCTTTCAGATGCTAAGCACTGGCATTATATTAAAGTTCTTTTAACTCTAAATAGCACTCACTTTATAAGAAAAAATTATTACCAATAAATTTTTTATAGGAATATGATTAAACTGTTTTATGGCTTGATTGCTTATATTTGACGAATATATTTTAATTTTCTTTAGGTGCGGTATCCATCGGGAGTTAAGGGAAAAAAGTGTTTAATGATCTGTTATTATTACTCTTTTCTGCAATTGTCAGCGTACTTATCTTTAAACGCCTGAGATTGTCGAATATTGTTGCCTACCTCTTTACCGGATTTATTCTGGGTCCCTCGTTGTTTAATCTTCTTCACTCCTATCATGAAATAGAGCTGGTCGCCGAGTTTGGTATCGTTTTTTTAATGTTTTCACTCGGATTAGAGTTTTCACTCAACAAACTGATTAAAATGAGGCGCGCTGTTTTTGGCATTGGGGCACTGCAGGTATGCGCTTCATTTTTTCTGTTCTATTGGTTATGCCGATTATTTGATCTGAGCTGGCAACAGGCATTTACCATTGCCGGGGTTCTAACCATGTCGTCAACCGCCATTATTGTTAAAGTCTTAAGCGATCAACAGAGGTTGGAATCAAGAACCGGTCGATTGGCAATTTCCATTCTTCTTTTTCAGGATCTTGCCGTGATCCCCTTTTTAATTATTATTCCTATTATTGCAATGCCGGGGCTTGAAGGCGAGATTGTGACCGCTTTGTCGCTTGCCTTTGTAAAAGGCGCGTTAGCTGTCGCAGTTATCTTATCCGTCGGGCGCTGGTTACTGCCAAGGTTTTTTGATGAAATGGCGAGTATGCGTTTTGATGAGATTTTTATTCTATCAACGCTGTTTGTCACTATTCTGGCCGCCTGGTTTACCCAATTACTGGGTTTATCCATGGCATTAGGGGCTTTTTTGGCAGGCATGATGCTTGGCGAAAGTCATTATCGCCATCAACTTTTAGCTGATATCAGGCCATTCAAAGATATTTTAATGGCCATTTTTTTTATCTCAATTGGTACACTTTTGCAGTATCAGGTATTACTCGATGATTTTGGCACATTAATGTTAATCGTAATAGGGGTGATGCTGGCGAAAATTTTAACCATCACCTTAGCAGCCGTTATTATGCAAGAAAAATTGACCACCGCACTGGGAACCGGTATTGCTTTAGCACAAATGGGCGAGTTTGGTTTTATATTAGTCGCATTGGCCAGTAAATATAAATTATTAGACGCGCAGTTATCTTCCCTGATTATTGCGACAGGCGTGATTAGCATGACGATTACCCCCTTATTGGTAAAATACAGCCATCATATCTCCCGCGAATTATTACACCATTCAGCCAAAGCTTTTCGTTTTCAAAAAACACTGCCCGGGCAATTTACAAAACATACCATTATTTGTGGTTATGGACGTGTCGGGCAAATTGTTTCACGGTTTTTAAAAAATGAATCACTGCCCTTTATTGTTTTGGACAGGGATCCAATGCGGGTCAAAGAGGCACTGGAGGGGGGGGAACTCATTGAATTTGGCGATGCGAGCCGCCGGGAAATATTGTTACTTGCCGGCATTGAGAAAGCCAATTTATTAATTATTACTTTTGATGACCTGCGCCGTTCAATGGCTTTATTGGGGCTGATTAGGGCGCTAAATCCGAATCTGAAGGTACTGGTGCGCACTAAGGATGATAAGGGTCTGGATCAGTTAAAAGCGGCGGGTGCGACCGAGGTTATCCCCGAAGTGTTAGAGGGCAGTTTGATGTTAGTTGCCCATGTTTTGTTTTTATCCGGCGTGCCAAGTCGGAGAATTTTACAGCGTTTGGAGAGTGAACGTAAAATTAAGTACCAGCATCTGCACGGTTTTTATTACGGACAAAATAGCCAAAGTGAAAAAAATACATGGCATATAGAGCAATTGCATGCGGTAACCCTAATTGCAGGGGCTGAGGTAGTGGGAAGTTGTGTACAGGAATTTCACCTTGCCGGCGTTATGATCAAATCTGTGCATCGGGAAAATGGAGCCGAGGTGATAATTTCAGACAAAGTACTTTTTGAACCGGGAGATCTGGTTTTACTGCAGGGTGATAAAGACAGGTTACAACTTGCTGAGAAAATTTTGCTTGGAAAGTGTTACTATGTCCCTGTTTAAACCCTAATAGTCTTTAAGTGCTTGGGGAATAGCTGCTTAAGCTGGTAAAAATTGTGCCAGCTAAAAAAGCGGGGGCAGAAAGAGTCTCATTGTTACTCTTTTTATTAGCACTCATTTTTAGCAACATTTATCCCTGATTTTACTTTATTCCTAATCTAACGCCATTTTCAATACGAGTGTTCTATGTCTGAAAATTTATCTGAAACGCTGTTTGCACATAAATTTAATGTGCAGGAAACATCAACGCTTATCACCAACACCGCAACGAAAAAAAACCATACACAAAATAATGTCGTTATGGAGGGAGAAGAAAAACCGGGTTGGTATCGTTTATTAAAGTTTATGCTTTGGTCCTGGCAAGGTTTGGACCTTATTGAGTGTTCCGAGGTGCTCGCCCGTATCGCGGTATCAACACATCCGCGCAGTGATTCGGAGGTCTTAGACAGCGTAATAGGTTTTCATTCGGGAAATTGGAGCTATGAGTGGACGCAGAAAGCCATGTTTTATTACAAACAGGGTAAAGCCTATGCTGAGCAGGACGAGACTGAAAAGGCTAAAAAAGCGTATTATTTAGCATCGCAATTTTACAGTGTTGCCAGTTATCCGCACTTAAAAGGGGATGAATTAAGCCTTCAGGCCCAAGCATTAGCATTTAATAATTATCGAGAGTCAGCAAAATATAATAACAACATGATTTTAAAAGAGATTAAAGTGCCATTTCAAGGTAAAGACGTCACTTGTTATTTGCATCTTCCAAATGATGAAACCATTCATCCCGTGGTGATTATTAGCGGTGGACTCGATACCCTGCAGTGTGAATTATTACCTTTTTTTGAAAAGGAGCTTGCCCCGGCAGGTATTGCGATGCTCACCGTCGACCTGCCCGGCATTGGTTTTGCCTCGCATGTTAAACTTGAGCAAAACTCATCCAATTTACATCAAGCCATTTGCCACTTTTTAAAAGGAGTACCTTGGGTGGATCACGATCGTATTGCATTGATGGGCATGCGCTTTGGCGGCAATGTGGCTGCGCGTTTAGCCTTTTTAGAGCCTAACTGTGTTAAATCTGTCGTTTGTGTTGGTGCTGCTGTGGGCAGTATTTTTGACAATTTAGAGAATTTCAAAAAATTACCGCCAATGTTGTTAGATTGTATTGCATCACGTATGCAGATTAATAATTCCAGTGCTGAAATGTTGTATAAGTTTTGTGTGCCACTTTCGCTGATTAAACAGGGGTTGCTGGCACGGAGGCGCATTGAAACCCCTTTATTAAGTATTGGGCACAAAGATGATCTAATTTGTAATGAGCAAGATTTAAAGTTGATTGCCCGTGCAAGTCGTGAAGGAGAATCTCACATTATTGATAAACCTCCCATATTTGCATCATATTTGAAATCTTTAAGTTATTCTGCCGAATGGTTAACAATACATCTGGCTGAGTAGGTATAGAATAGTAAAATATTTATCAAAATAGGAAGATATTTTTATGACTACGGACGTAAAGAAAGCACCATCCCATGGGCGAATCACTAAATTACTCACTGATCTGGGGCCTTATTTTCGTCGCCTGAATTCAACGGAATCATCCTATTTTTTTGATTGTTTAGAAATCTGTGTGGATGATCAAAAAGAGCCGGAAGAAAGAGAATTTTTAGGCTGGTGGATGATTGTGAAAAAATATGAAAATAGTTTTGAATATGAACGCTTTAATGGCCGTTATAACCTGCCGGGAGATTGGGAAGACGTCACTATTCATAAAAAAGATCAGCAACAACTTGATAACTCTTTTGAGCTGTTTTTAGGGCGATTAGAAAAATTACTTGAATTTGAAACTCAGTTGCCATTAAATGCGCGAGAAGTAGTCTGCAACGAAATTTAGCGTGGTAAGATCTGCACTATTGAAAACGCAAATTTACTACCCTAAATTGAATAATGGTATAGTCACAAACAGTAACGAGTCACTTGTTGCTGTTTTTTTGGTTAATGAACTTTTTGATAAACGAAACCAGCATGAAAACCACTAAAAAAACCATTGTAGTCAAATTAGGTACAAGTGTGCTGACCAGCGGCACGACAAAGTTAGATCGCGCTCATATGGTTGAAATTGTACGTCAATGTGCATTATTGCATCATCAGGGGCATCACATTATAGTGGTAACCTCCGGGGCTATTGCTGCTGGTAAAGAGCATTTAGGATTGCATAATATTGAGCCCAGCATAGCCAATAAACAGATGCTTGCCGCGGTTGGGCAGGGGCAATTAGTACGTGAATGGGAAAACCTATTCAAAATATACGGGTTACATGTAGGACAAATGTTATTAACCCGTGCTGATTTAGATGATCGCCTGCGTTTTTTGAATGCGCGAGATACGATAAAAACACTGTTAAAATACCGAATTATTCCCCTCGTTAATGAAAATGATGCGGTCGCTACCAGTGAAATTAAAGTGGGCGATAATGATAATCTGTCGGCCTTAGTGGCTTTATTAGCCGATGCTGATCAGCTTTTATTATTAACCGATCAACTGGGTTTGTTTACCAGTGATCCGCGTAATAACCCCGATGCGCAGCTGATTCCCGAAATCCAAAAAATTACTCAGGAAATTCACGGGCTGGCAAGTGGCAGTATAAGCGGCCTTGGTACGGGGGGCATGGCGACCAAAATTGAATCGGCCATGATTGCCAATCGAGCGGGTATTGAAGTGGTTATAGCCTCGGGTCATAAAAAGGATGTGATTATTAATGCCGTTAATAATCAGTCCGTAGGAACGCGTTTCAGCTCTGAAAATAGCCGTTTAGAAGCGCGTAAAAACTGGATTTTTGCCGCGTCGCGCAGCTGTGGTAAAATTATTGTTGATCCGGGCGCGGAGAAAGCCATTGTACATGCAGGCAGCAGTTTGTTAGCCAAAGGTATTGTCGCAACCACGGAAAATTTTTCGCGCGGTTATGTTGTTAGTATCGTTAATCAGGCCGATCAGGAGTTAGCGCGAGGGGTGGTACGTTATAAAAAAGCCGATATAGAAAAAATAAAAGGGTTACACTCAGAACAAATTGAAGCGGTATTAGGTTTTGAACATGGTAGAGTCATTATACATCGAGATGATTTAGTACTCTTATAACCGATAATTAATCTTTAATTAAGGAAAAATTCATGGATTTACAATCATTAGGTAAATTAGCAAAAGAAGCAAGTTATGAACTTGCAATTACTGGCAGCGAAAAAAAGAATACCGCATTAGAAGCGATTGCTTTAGCGTTAGAGGCTAATCAGGATAAGATTGTTTCTGCCAATAAAGAAGATATTCAAGCGGGTAAAGAAGCCGGATTAACGGAAGCGTTATTAGATCGTTTGTTGCTTGATGAAACGCGTTTAGCCGGCGTTGTTAGTGATGTGCGCAGCGTGATTAAATTAGACGATCCTGTCGGTGAAGAGTTTGATGGCAAACTTCTTGAAAATGGCTTGAAGCTCAGTAAACGTCGCGTGCCTATTGGTGTGATTGGCGTGATTTATGAAGCTCGCCCAAATGTGACTATTGATATCGCGGTGTTGAGTTTAAAAACCGGTAATGCATGTATTTTACGTGGTGGTAAAGAGACTATTCGCTCTAATATAGTCTTAGTAGACGTGATTCAAGCGGCTTTAGAATCTGTTGGTTTACCAAAAACGTCGGTGCAGTATATTAACAACACTGACCGCGCTTTAGTGGGCGAGCTTTTGAAAATGGATGACTACGTGGATATGATTATTCCGCGCGGTAATGCCGGCCTGCAAAAATTCTGTAAAGAAAACAGTAATATCCCCGTGATCGTTGGCGGTATTGGTGTTTGTCATCTGTTTGCTGATAAAAGTGTCGATCAAGAAAAAGCACTGGCTATTGTTGCCAATGCTAAAGTACAAAGACCGACTGTGTGTAATTCACTGGAGACACTTTTAGTACATCAGGATATTGCCGAGGAATTTTTAGCCAAGCTGTATGCTCACCTTGCCCCTATGGGTGTAACGCTGATTGCAGAAGAGAAAGCAAAAGCCATTTTAGGTGACAAAGCAACCCTTGCCGAGCCGGGTGATTTCGATCGCGAATGGTTATGTTTAAATTTAGGCGTTAAAGTGGTCGCCGATTTCCATGAGGCTATTATGCATATTCGCACCCATAGCTCCGGCCATTCCGACGGTATTTTAACCAATGATTTTACCATTGCGAATAAATTTATCAATGTTGTCAATTCTGCTGCAGTGTACATCAATGCCAGCACTCGCTTTACCGATGGCAGCCAATTCGGATTAGGGGCTGAAGTTGCAGTATCAACACAAAAACTGCATGCACGTGGTCCGATGGGATTACAAGAACTGACCACTTACAAGTGGATTGGTATTGGTGAAAACTTAATTCGTCCATAAATAATAGCCGTCAGTTTTCGGCTGTCGGCTTTCAGCTTTCAGCTGTCGGCTGTCGGCTGTCGGCTTTCAGCTGTCGGCTTTCGGCTTTCAGCTGTTGGCTTTCAGCTTTCAGCTCTCAGCTCTTAACCTCGCAGCTCTTAACCCGCAGCTCGAAGCCTTATAGCCTCTCAGCTTTATAGCCTCTCAGCCTTATAGCTCGCCGCCTAGCACTTGTGCTTTAAATTCTCCCTTATCTAAACGCACCGCTATTTTATCCCCGGGTTGCAGATTCGCCGTATCCGTGGTGATTTTCCCATTCTTATCTTTTACAATCGCATAACCGCGTGCCAGTGTTGCCAGCGGGCTGACGGTATTGAGTCGACTGCTTTTATTTTGTAACAAAGTTCTTTTCTGATTGAGTGTTACCTGCATGGCATGTTCTAAACGGTGCTGAAGTTGTTTCTGTTTTTGTTTTTCGACGCAAACAATGCCTTCCGGGCTATGTTGAAATAAACCACTTTGCAGTCTTTGCTGATCCTGTTTGGCTTGATTCATGCTTGCCTGAAAAGCATGTTGTAAGCGCAGGCTGAGTTCATCTAACTGTAAGGTCTGTTGTTGGAGCTTATGTTTAGGGTGCAGATTAAGTAATTTTTCTCTGATTAAAGCATGTTGATGTAATTTTACCTGCAGGCGCGCCTGAATTGCCTGCTTCATGCGATTTGTTAAGGTATTCAATTGGGTTTGATGAAAGGCTTTATTCTGACTGACAAGCTCAGCCGCGGCAGAGGGAGTTGCCGCGCGTACATCGGCGACAAAGTCCGCAATAGTGACATCAATTTCATGACCAACGGCACTGATAATAGGTAACTGACTGTCATATATAGCATAAGCTACAAGCGCTTCATTAAAGCACCATAAATCTTCCAGAGAACCACCGCCGCGGCCGACAATTAATAAATCACATTCATTGCGGGCATTGGCTAACTGAATTTGCGCCGCAACCGAGGCTGCACTGCTCGCACCCTGGACGAGTGACGGATAGATAATCACCTTCAGGCGCGGATCGCGACGTTTTAAAATACTGAGAATATCATGCAGTGCAGCCCCCGTTGATGAGGTAATAATACCAATACATTTAATTAACTGCGGCAGGGGTTTTTTGTGACTTTCAGAAAATAAACCTTCAGCGGCTAATTTAAATTTTAATTCTTCAAATTGTTGTTTTAATAAACCATCGCCTTCAGGTGCCATGCTTTCAACAATTAGCTGGTAGTCACCGCGTGCCTCATAAAGGCTAAGTTTGGCGCGCACTAAAACCTGCTGGCCGTGTTTGGGTGTAAAACCGGTGCGTTTATTACTACCTCTAAACATGGCACAACGCACTTGTGCACTGTGATCTTTTAGAGTGAAGTACCAATGCCCGGAAACCGCAATGGTTAAATTAGAAATTTCGCCCGATAACCAAATGACCCCCAATCCCGTTTCCAGAAGTGCTTTTGCCGCGCGATTGAGGGAACTGACGCTATAAATGTTTTTATTTTCAGAAATATTCATGGTTTATCGCTATCGGTGACCAGTAAAAATTAATTTAGATTCTAACAGTTACGTGGAATGATAAAAAGAGTTGCCCTTAAGGTGATTTTTTAATTGTACTTAGCTCACAGAACGATTAAAATCCCAGCGCAATATGATACTCAGAAATTTGAGTATATTGAATAATCCTCCCAACTATAAGTGAGATATTGCAATGCTACGAATTGTCAAAGATGCATTAACATTTGATGATGTACTATTAGTACCCAGTCATTCGACTGTACTGCCAAATACTGCCGACTTAAAAACCAAACTAACGCCAAATATCTCATTGAATATTCCGGTTGTTTCAGCTGCCATGGATACTGTGACTGAATCTCGTTTTGCTATAGCTTTAGCACAAGAGGGCGGCATTGGTTTTATCCACAAAAACATGTCAATTGCTTTACAAGCGGAAGAAGTCCGTTTAGTAAAAATTCATGAGAGTGGTGTGGTTGCCAGCCCAATTACGGTTTCTCCTAATACTACACTTGCAGAAATTAAAGAATTAACCGACAAACATGGCTTTGCTGGTTATCCTGTTGTTGAAAATTCAGGTGAGTTAATCGGGATTATTACCGGTCGTGATGTCTTATTTGAAACCGATTTAAATAAACTGGTTTCTTCTGTTATGACCGGGAAAAAGGATCTGGTCACCGCCAAATCAAATACCCCGCGTGATGAAATTGAAAAATTAATGCACGCCCACCGCATCGAAAAAGTATTGTTAACCGATGATAACTTTAAACTGTGCGGCATGATAACGGTAAAAGATTTCCGTAAAGCGGAACAGAAACCTAATGCCTGTAAAGATGCATTAGGTCGTTTACGCGTAGGCGCTGCAGTCGGTGCGGGTGCGGGTAATGAAGAACGTGTTGCTGCATTAGTTGAAGCGGGGGTGGATGTACTGTTAATCGACTCTTCACACGGTCATTCTCAAGGTGTTTTAGATCGCATTAAAGCCACCCGTCTGGCTTTTCCTGATTTAGATATCATTGGCGGCAACGTGGCCACTGGGGACGGCGCTTTAGCTCTGGTTGAAGCGGGTTGTAGTTCGGTTAAGGTTGGCATCGGCCCTGGTTCAATCTGCACAACACGTATTGTGACAGGTGTTGGTGTGCCGCAAATCACGGCTATTTCAGATGCAGTCGCAGCGCTTGAAGGTACTGGTGTACCGGTTATCGCCGATGGTGGTATTCGTTTTTCCGGTGACATTGCTAAAGCATTAGCTGCCGGCGCGTCATGTGTCATGATGGGCAGTATGTTTGCCGGTACAGAGGAGTCTCCCGGTGAGATAATTTTGTTCCAGGGACGTTCATACAAATCCTATCGTGGTATGGGATCCGTGGCTGCTATGTCGCAGGGTTCATCGGATCGTTACTTCCAGTCAGATAATGCCGCGGACAAATTAGTCCCTGAAGGTATTGAAGGACGTGTTGCTTATAAAGGTAAAGTAAAAGAGATTATTCATCAGCAGATGGGTGGTGTACGTTCTTCTATGGGTCTCACCGGCTGTGCAACTATTCATGACATGAATACTAAAGCGATGTTTGTGAAGATCACCAGTGCAGGTATGGGTGAAAGCCATGTGCACGATGTAGCTATTACCAAAGAAGCGCCAAACTACCGCGCTGGTGGTTAATCGCTGTGCAAGTTATTTACCCCTGTAGTGCACTGCCTGCA
The DNA here is from genome assembly GCF_002836415.1 of Psychromonas sp. MB-3u-54. Taxonomy (GTDB): domain Bacteria; phylum Pseudomonadota; class Gammaproteobacteria; order Enterobacterales; family Psychromonadaceae; genus Psychromonas. The sequence goes on from NZ_PJBP01000086.1 coordinate 80,767, forward strand.
GGGGTAAATTATTATCAGTCTCTGTCAATGGCAGAGAACTGAAAAATTATTATTGAGACGGTTTTTACCGTCTTTATTTTTTATAAAAAGGGATCATCCAATGAACAAAAACATTCATGAACAGCGAATTCTGATTTTAGATTTCGGTTCTCAGTACACCCAATTAATCGCGCGTCGTATCCGTGAAATCGGTGTTTACTGTGAACTTTGGAGCTGGGATGTTGATGAGCAGGATATTAAAGATTTTAGCCCGAACGGCATTATTCTAGCGGGTGGCCCTGAAAGTGTCACCGCGGCAGGCTCTCCGCGTGCACCTGAATATGTCTTTACTGCGGGAGTGCCCGTATTAGGTATCTGCTACGGTATGCAGACTATGTCCGAGCAACTCGGTGGGTCGGTCATTAAAGGTGAAGGCGAAGGCGAATTTGGTTACGCGCAGATTGAAGTAAAAGCGGCCTCTGAACTATTCAAACTGATTGAAGATGCGGTTGCTGAAAATGGTAATGCTTTATTAGATGTGTGGATGAGCCATGGTGATAAAGTGTCAGCTATCCCCGCAGGTTTTACTACTATTGCAAATACTGCGACCTGTCAGTTTGCTGCTATTGCCGATGAAGAAAAACGTTTTTATGGTGTGCAGTTTCATCCGGAAGTCACTCATACTCGTCAGGGGGAGCGTATGTTACGCCACTTTGTCATGGATATTTGTGGCTGTGAAACGCTCTGGACACCAAGTTCAATCATCGAAGATGCGGTTGCACGCATGAAAGCGCAGATTGGTGATGATGAAGTTATTCTTGGTCTTTCCGGCGGTGTTGATTCATCCGTTGTGGCGATGTTATTACAACGCGCTATTGGTGATAAACTGACCTGTGTATTTGTTGATAACGGTTTACTGCGTTTAAATGAAGGCCAACAGGTGATGGATATGTTTGGTGATCATTTCGGGTTAAAAATCATTCATGTTAATGCTGAACACCGTTTCTTAGAGCAGATGGCCGGCGAAAGCGATCCTGAAGCGAAACGTAAGATCATCGGCCGTGTCTTTGTCGAAATTTTCGATGAAGAATCTAAAAAGCTTAAAAATGCCAAATGGTTAGCGCAGGGCACTATCTACCCTGATGTGATCGAATCGGCGGGCTCTAAAACGGGTAAAGCACAGGTTATTAAATCTCACCATAATGTGGGTGGATTACCCGATGATATGGAAATGGGTCTGGTTGAACCACTGCGTGAATTGTTTAAAGATGAAGTGCGTAAAATCGGCTTAGAGTTAGGTCTACCTTATGAGATGCTTTACCGTCATCCTTTCCCGGGTCCGGGTTTAGGAGTACGAGTATTAGGTGAAGTGAAGAAAGAGTACTGCGATTTACTGCGCCGCGCCGATGCTATCTTTATTGAAGAGTTACATAAAGCGGATCTTTACCATAAAGTCAGTCAGGCCTTTGTGGTCTTCCTGCCGGTACGTTCTGTGGGTGTGATGGGCGATTGCCGCAAATACGATTGGGTTGTGTCCCTGCGTTGTGTGGAAACAATCGACTTTATGACCGCGCGTTGGTCACATCTTCCTTACGATTTAATCGGTCATGTATCAAATCGTATCATCAATGAAATTGATGGTATTTCCCGTGTAGTGTACGATGTTTCAGGTAAACCGCCTGCAACCATCGAGTGGGAATAATTAACTGACGTTTAGCCAGTTAATGATTGAAAAAAGGCGCTTTTAGCGCCTTTTTTATTGTCTATCATTTAGGTCAGCCGTCAGCCGTCAGCCGTCAGCCGTTAGCCGTCAGCCGATAGCCGTCAGCCGTCAGCCGATAGCCGATAGCCGATAGCCGTCAGCTCGAAGCTCGAAGTTCGAAGCTCGAAGCCGTCAACCGATAGCCGATAGCTGATCGCCGACAGCCTTTTATATACAGGAGCATTATGTGTGATTAATAAACTTGGTTTTTATCAAAATGCCAGACAGATACCCAGCCCCTTTTGTAATCAACGACCTGCCGGCAGTGAGATTAGCTTATTGGTTATTCATTGTATCAGCCTGCCCGAAGGTTGTTATGGGGGGCACGAGATTGAGTCTTTATTTACCGGATGTTTAGATAGTCAGGCTCACCCTGATTTCAGCAGTCTTGAAGGGCTTGAAGTCTCTGCGCATTGTGTGATTCGCCGTGATGGTGAGATTGAACAATATGTGCCTTTTGAAAAACGTGCCTGGCATGCCGGCATCTCTTGTTTTGCGGGGGTTGAGAAATGCAATGACTATTCCATTGGTATTGAGCTTGAGGGGACAGATAAAAGCGCTTATACAGAAGAGCAATATTTATCACTTGCAGCCTTGACACAAAAAATACAACAACGTTATCCCGCCATCAATAAACAACGTATTGTCGCGCACAGTGAGATAGCGCCGGGCAGAAAAACCGATCCTGGCGATGGATTTGACTGGGTTTATTATTTTACCTTGTTAAGCGACTAAACTTTGTCTTAATTATACCAAAAGCATTAAATTTATGATCAGTTGCTTCAAAGGAAAAGTCACGCTCACAAAGCCGCCGGGATGATTTGAATAGTAAATCTGATTACATTATTAATACACTCTACGAGCTAGGTTTATTATTTGAGCTTGTTAAGCGATTAAACTTTTGTCTTAATATTACCATTCTCTGCGCCAATATTCCCGTCAGTTGATTCTGCCAAGACGCCCGATACTTTCCTTACGGCTACACCTCATGATCATCACCCTGCACCATAATGGTGCAGGGTAATGATCGACAAAGGCAGTTGTATTGATTATCAGTAAACCGAGTGCCGCCAGTTTTCAGCTTGAAAAAGTAGGTTATAGGCATAAGTGAAATCATTCTTTACGAAAAAGCATAAAAATTCAGCAACGCAGCATGGACTCCTCTGGTAAATATAAATAGTAATTTAATGCCCCCCTAATATTTTAATTAACAATAAGTTGGCCTGTTAAATGCATGTAACTTTTATCCTGCTCAATTTCAGGTGCGGATTTTCATAAAGAGGGGTCTAGCTGGCCGGT
>NZ_PJBP01000007.1 GCF_002836415.1 Psychromonas sp. MB-3u-54
GGATCTCAGCTAGACCCATCATCCATTCTTGATTGGGAACGATAATGCATGTCTGCATTGTTGTTCCTATTATTCAAACGAATCACTCGCCAGAAAAAGATGAACTATCGGCTGCAATCTTGGTATTGTCCTTCCTGCGACTCAAACTAATCAATGACCAGGAAAAAAAATGAACTATCAAGCAGCAGTATTTGATATGGACGGTTTGTTATTGGATACCGAAAGAGTATGCCAGCAGGCATTCCAGGATGCCTGTCGACACTTGTCTTTGCCCATATTAAATGAGACCTATTTAAAAATAATCGGCACTAACGCCTTAAGCATCAAAAATATAATTACAGCGGGTTACGGCCCTGAACTTGATTATGAGCGTTTGCGGATTGAATGGATGAAACGCTACCACGCAGTGGTTAATTTCCAGGCAATTCCCGTTAAGGAGGGTGTAATAGCTTTACTCGACTGGTTATGGGAGCAGTCAATTCCAATGGCGGTGGCCACTTCAAGCGAAAAAGAAGTCGCCTTAACTAAGTTAAAATTATCCGGGTTAGCGGGATATTTTCAACAGTTAAGCACCGGATGTGAAGTCACTCACAGTAAACCTCACCCAGAAATATTTCTACTGGCAGCGCAACGCTTAAATACCGATCCAACGGCTTGTTTGGCTTTTGAAGACTCAAATCATGGCGTTCGTGCGGCAGTCTCCGCCGGCATGCAGGTTTTTCAGGTGCCGGATCTGGTTACTCCCTGCGCAGAAACACTCGCTTTGGGGCATCAAGTTAAGCCTTCATTAAGTGATGTTTTGTCCCGTCTGAAAAATGCTCAGCAAGAAAATCAATGAGCAAACGAATTTTTGGGGATAAATAACGATTTTGGGGATAAACCGCCCATATCCCCTCTTCAGCAACCCGGACATTGTTTAATAACGAAATTAATCTGCCTGCGCTGATCTGCTCCTGCAGATAATAATCAGGCAACTGAATAATCATCGCCATCGATATCAATGAAAGTAAATTTGAGCTTGCCAAGAAACTGGGGCTACGGATTGTATTAATCCGAAAAATTTCGATAAAGCCATTCAAGATGTGATTGTTGAAATGACCGATGGCGGTGTTGAAGGCCGTTCTGAATTACCCGACTATGTTGAACGCTATTTACAGGGGGACACTATGGCACTAGAAGAGGTTAATGAAGCCTTTGAGCTGATGCATAGGGTGAAAGTATTCGCACAGTTATTCACTTTGATAAATAACCTCAACTCGGGATAAGCAAAACGATACAATATGATATTTAAAAATATTACGCTTTCATTATCCCGAGTGAGGTTAAATAATTCCCCTAATATCAACCCTTTCTAAATCTGCAGAAACGGTTGTCTAACAAGCTGGAAAACTCATGAGCATAGAGAATATCACTACCAATAAGGTCTTTGATGGCTAGCATAAACAATATGAGCATCATCCAAGACACTTAATTGTAAAATGCATTTTGCGATTTATTTACCACCGCAAGCCGCTAATGGCAAAAAGTACCAGTAATGTACTGGTTATCGGGCTTAACCTGCACCGATCAAAATTTCATGCAAAAAGTAGGTGCTCTAAAGCTGGCGGCTAAATTGGGGATTGCTATTGTGACCCCAGATACCAGTCCACGCGGAGAAGGTGTCGCGAATGATCCCAAACAAGCTTACGATCTGGGTTTAGGGGCAGGTTTTTATGTTAATGCCACTCAGGCGCGGTGGAACAAACATTACCAAATGTATGATTATGTGGTGAATGAGTTACCCGAAATTATCGAAAATCATTTTCCAATCAATAAACAGCGGGTTATTAGCGGTCATTAGATGGGTGGACATGACGCATTGATGATTGCACGGCGTAATCCTACTCTCTATCAATCGGCGACTGCCTTTAGTCCGGTTAGTAACCCGGTCAACTGCCCCCGGGGGAAAAAAGCATTCATTGCGTATCTTGGTGCCGATTCAAAACAATGGTTACAATACGACACCAGTGAATTAATGACGGTAGCGCAGCAAAAAAAACCTATCTTGGTTGATCAGGGTGACAAGGATCATTTTTAGACGTGCAGCTGAAACCAAATAGTTTAAAGACCGCCGCCAGCGCTAATAATTATCCGCTTAATTTAAGATAAAATAGCGCGAACATTTTTCACCCGTTATAGGCCCGACTGATAGATAAAATTGCCCCCTTATAACTCGCATATTTCCAAGGGGAGATTATCGGGATCGGTGAAGAAGGTATATTTTTTACCCGTATAGGGATCAATACGCACAGGCTCAACAGCAACGGCAAATGACTGCAAATGCTTACAAGTCAGATCTATTGATTCCACACTAAAGGCAAGATGCCTTAATCCTAACGCTTCAGGATAACCGGCTCGGGGTGCAAAATCCGGAAAAGAAAATAACTCCACCTGCGTCCCGTCGGGTAACTGCAAATCAAGCTTATAGGAATCACGCTCTTCTCTGTAATTCTCATCAATAATCTTTAATCCGAGAACGACAGTATAGAAATATTTCGATTTTTCATAATCAGAGCAGATAATCGCCGTATGGTGTGTTCCTTTTAACATTTTTGATTCCTTTATTTTTTCAATTTATTGACTATCGATAGCCGAACTACTTGAGAATCCATCATCGGTAGTTTGGCTATAGAGCCGAAAACCGCGGGCTTGATAGTTGGCCAATGCGCTCGGATGATCAAGTGAGCAAGTATGCAGCCAAACACGTTTAGCATGGCATAACTGCCAGGCGTGTTTAACGGCTGTTGATAATAGATAACCGCCAAAACCTTGACCGATAAACTTGGGTGCCAACCCGAAATATAGGATCTCAACATCACCGCTCGGTGCAATTTCAAGTTCAAAATAACCCGCAATTGCCCCCTTATAATAAGCAACCCAGGTTCTGAGTTGCTGCCGTTCGACATGGGCTTGCCATTGCATCGGGGAATCCTTGAGTTTATCAACCCATTGCCAACTTTCACCGATCAAACTATAGAGGTATTTGTTGAAACGAAACTCTTTAATTTCGGCCTCAATAATCATTAAACCTTCAACATGCGGTTTTTCAAGCAGCTGTTCAGGAGCGTTCATTTCTAAATAAAAGAGGGTTAGATCAGACAAGGGCAATCATTCCTGTTGCTAATATTGCAGTGGTCAACTTAAGTTAACTTAAGTTGAGTGAAACACAAATTATGTGCTTATTTATTCGATCTTTATTTTTCAGTTTGTGTCAAGTCATTCGCGGGTGACTCAACAGGATCACTGCAGCAACTGCCGAAATGTACCTTCTCGAGCCAGGCATTTAACTCTTCCTCGGTCGGTTTTTCATTTTCCATTTAACACTCTCCCCTTTAAATTTTATATGAGCAATTTAGATTAACAATGACATGCCAACGCATTTAACACCAGCCGTCAGGGTGTTCTCAGATTTTCATCTATTGATCACCCTTAATGGCTTAAACTTTGCTATCTTGAGCTACAAGCCAATACTCTGCAAAATAT
>NZ_PJBP01000008.1 GCF_002836415.1 Psychromonas sp. MB-3u-54
AATAAATCTGTTATATCGGTAACCTTTGGGTGTCCAGCCTTTCTAGCAGCTTTTCTCTTACAAGCGAAGGCTTACAATAACCGATGCGTCTTAGGGATTCATATAATTAACATGACACCTAAGATCCCTATGACATACTTATTATTTAGCATCGATGTGGCATCATTTCTATAAATGCCTCCTTTACGGCTGCTTGCTTTCCCTCGTATTATTATTTATTGTTGAAATATTACAGGCCTTTGTAATAAGCAATAAACCATTATTGGTGATAGGTATTCGATAAGTTTAAATAGGAAATAAAATGTACAATATGGACTTATTTGCAACACTAGAAGACTCACCTATTAATATCATTAATTGCGATGGTGTGGTGGAATACCACGGACTGTTAATTCCTATTGACCAAGCTAATCATTACTTCGATGTATTACTCGAAACAATCCAATGGAAGCATGATCAAGCCAATATATTAGGTCAAGTCATTGTCACTCAACGTAAAGTGGCTTGGTATGCTGACAAGCCTTTTCATTATACCTACTCTAATACGACAAAAGTCGCTTTACCGTGGACGCTTGAATTATTGCAACTGAAACAAAAGGTTGAAGAAGTAACTGGGCATCAATTTAATGCTTGTTTACTTAATTTATATCATAGTGGTGAAGAGGGCATGGCTTGGCACAGTGATGCAGAAAAAGATCTACAAAAAAATGCAGTAATCGCTTCATTAAGCTTTGGGGCTGAACGTAAATTCTCTTTTAAACATAAAGTGAATAAACAAACTATTTCAGTTTCATTGCAACACGGCAGCCTGCTGGTAATGAGAGGTGAAACTCAACGTCATTGGTTACATCGATTACCACCCACTAAAAAAGTCACTACACCCCGTATTAATTTAACCTTTAGAATGATTAATGAAACAAATTACCGATATTAAAACCATCTTAAAAAATAAATCTATTAAATATACTTAGCATGCTTGATTGATACACGATTAATATAGCCACCCATAATTAATAACTAAAGACTTAGCAGATCACAACTGCCTGATTAATACCGCCATCTCCACACCGAAACGCTGGACATATCAAGTTGCTGGAAAAACCCTGTTGGTCAAAGTCAAAGTCAAAGTCAAAGTCAAAGTCAAAGTCAAAGTCAGTGGTGAGTTGGAGGTGAATGAATCTCTCTGCCTTAAGGCGTTTGCCATGGCCGGTCAAGGTATTGCGCAGATGCCTAACTTTTATGTTGATAACGCGATAGCGTCACAAGAGCGGATTGAAATGTTAACTGAGTATGCCCCTCAGCCTTTGCCAATTAATTTAATCTATCCATCACAACGATTGCTCAGTCCGGCTGTGAAGGCTTTGATTGATTTTTTGATGGATTATATGGATTAACCGTCAGCGCGCAGTGATGCAGAGCACGCAGTTATATCAATATTTGAACTGCTTCGAATTTCTTTAAGGGGTTTTACAATCAATTAAATTTGATAAATCTTGGCGGCAGGCTCTTTTCTGTTGTTCAAATAAGTATTATACAGGCTGGTGGTGTTAGAGCTTGTGGGCTATCAGTGATGATGGATAAATCCCTCTCGCATAACACGAGAGAGGGGGCTTTAAATACAAACTTATTGGCAACAATAACCGGCTGCTCACTTTATCTAGTATCTGTTTTATCCCTGCAGATGCAAAAAGGCAGCGCCCCGGACACCGGAAGAGTCACCATATACATTCTTAACAATTTTAGTGACTGTATTTTTCGTAAAGGTGTACTGATTTAATTTTGCATTGAGCAGCGGGTAAATTTCATCAATATTAGATATCCCGCCCCCCAGTACGATCACGTCAGGATCAACAAAGTTGACTATATTTGCGCAAACGCGCGCTAATTGATCACAATACAAATCTAAATGCGCGACTGCCTGTGAGTCTCCTTGCTTGTATTGATGCATAATTTCTTTTGAATTTGCCTGATGATATTTTGCAGAGAAAGTACGCGCAAAACCTGTTCCGGAAACGAATGCTTCAGTACAGTTTTTAGATCCGCAGTAACAAAGGACTTCCGAACCGTCTACTTCTGCTAAATAATTCGGCAGAGGATTATGTCCTAATTCCCCTCCCAAATTATTTAAGCCGGTAACCAGTTTATTATGAACAATCAGACCGGATCCACAACCTGTCCCAATAATGATCGCAACGCAGGAATTCTGCGCCTCTTTCGCTGCTCCATCTTTAAATTCAGAAAGCGCCAAACAGTCGGCATCGTTAGCGATTGCAACGGGGACGTTAATATTCTTTGTAATGTCGCCAATAAAATTCTGGCCATTTAAAATGACTAGGTTTGCTCCCTGCATTAGTCCCGCTTTATCTACAGAACCGCAACAACCGATACCGATAGATTCAATATTCCCGTGCTTTGCCACTTCATCAATAACTGATCTTACCGACAATAAGAAACCTTCATAAGTCTCCGTATGAGTCACGTTTCGAAGAGTGACTAATGTTTCGAATGTCACTGAATCAAGACCGACACCTTCAATTTTTGTTCCACCAATATCTAATCCCAGGATCATATTATCTACCTTAAATATTCAATTTATGAGGCTGTTAGTAATAGCTGTTTACGGCACTATAATTAACTGGGTTGCCTATCAATGCAACTAATTATTCTTATCAATAACGCGCGCAGCTATTTAAAGGATCACAGACAGGGTAAAACGGTTGATGTGGCGCTGCATCTGCTAAAAACAGGGCTGCTCTCCCCCTCTATAGAGTTGAAAAACCTGAAACTTGGTATGACCGAAAAGTTCAGTGTAAAGAAAGGCATTTCAATAAAGGGAGCGAATGCATCCAAAGAGATGATGCTGGCTGACTTTGGGCTTTCACTGGGACCTCGATTTTTGGTGCAATCCAAACTACAAAATGGACCGTTAATTGAAGTTCTTTCAGATTGGCAAACAGAGGCCCCTAGGATGTATTTTATGTTGGTAGATAACAAAGTAAAGAATCCGCTGATTAGTTACTTTACCGACTTTACCGACTTTACGGTTCAAAGGTTACGGGATGCATTAGCGACGAGTTAAGTTGGATTAGTTTTTTATTTGTGGTGTTCAAGGCAAACCCATTTACATATTTGACTAAGCACACAAAAAAGGAAGGTTCATAGGATTGCTCGCTGTAGAGAAAAAGCGAGCATCGGGATTGTCAGGAAATAAAAACCACTGCCTCTTTATTGCTAATCTGGTCGTAATGCATACTTGCCCGAGCCTAAGAATAAAATAGATATTGAGGCAAATAAATAAGTGGCTACACTTTCAACAGCCCAGGCACCATTTTTATCCACGGTAAAGAAATCGCCCATATGCATGAGACCAATAACAAAAAGGCAAGTACCGATAACAACGGTTGATGCTAAGCGGGTATAAATACCAAAAATAATAAATAAAGGAGCAACTACCTCACCTAAATATACACCATAGGCAATAAATGCAGGT
>NZ_PJBP01000009.1 GCF_002836415.1 Psychromonas sp. MB-3u-54
TCGGTGATAGAGGATTTGAACCTCTGACCCCTACTCCCCCAGAGTAGTGCGCTACCAAACTGCGCTAATCACCGATAATCTTTTCTATAGCAAAAAGCCTGTAACAGATTAATATGACAGGCTTTTTTAATCTGTTTGGTGATATTAAATCAAACTATTAGCCAATATTTTATAAACCGGGGAGATTTACTTAAATTGGAATAATCACCGTATTATCTTATTCGTGTCTGTTTAAGTGGTGCGGAATGAGAGACTTGAACTCTCACACCCTTCGATACTAGAACCTAAATCTAGCGCGTCTACCAATTCCGCCAATTCCGCAACTATTTAAACATTTTAATAAAATAAAGATGGGGCGAATGACGGGGATTGAACCCGCGACAACCGGAATCACAATCCGGGGCTCTACCAACTGAGCTACATCCGCCACTAAACTTTTATAAATGGTGTTCTGTGCAGGACTTGAACCTGCGACCCTCCGCTTCGTCACACTATAGCTTTCGCTACCATCCCTAAGGACTTCGTGCGCTGGAATACCCCTTTACCATAGTAACCCATAAGGAAATCATAAGATTTTACACTTTAGGTAGATGCCGTCTACTCTCTACACCTTCCCAATAAACGTATTGGGCTTGGCTCGGGATTGCCAACCAAAATGGTAAGGTTTCCCCGAATTTGACATCTTACACTCATAAGGTTTCCCAAATGAGGCCCAATTATGAAATGATTTCACACTTCGGCATTAGAAGGCGGATGCTCTATCCAACTGAGCTAACAGAACTAAATTTTCATAACCACAAGCTATATATTTATCATATACTGTCTGAGCTTTGAAATTTAATTCCAAATAAGAACCGGTATCCTACGGCTTATACGCCGTTGCTCTATCCAGCTGAGCTAAGGGTTGATTCTTAAATATCAGCACGTTTAAAACATGCTGTTAAATATGGTCGGTGATAAAGGATTCGAACCTTTGACCCCCTGGTCCCAAACCAGGTGCGCTACCAAGCTGCGCTAATCACCGAAATCACTGTTAAGCTTTAATGCTTTAATGCTTTAATGCTTTAATGCTTTAAGCCTTAATGCCTTAACAACGACGCAGATAGTACTGAGTTGTTTTTAAATCGTCAATTGTTATTTTAACTATTAAGTGTTGAGTGATGATAAATTAATCGCATTGGCTGATTTTAGAGCTTAAGTCTGATCCGACAAGCGCTAATTATACCAAACACCTTAAATTTATGATCAATTTATTCAAAGGCAAAATTGACACTTATAAAGCAGTAGTGATGATTATTGAATAATAAATCAGATCATTTGATTAATACGTTTGGTCTCTGTTGATACAACTTTTTAGAATACTATTACAGAATGATTTTTCCCCCCCTGTCGATCCCTGCTTTCTGTTTGCAAATTCAAAATTCAAAAGAATATCAATTTCGTTTTATCGTGACTTGATGAATTTAAAGCGAATAAACACAGGCATGCTACAGTTAAAAGTGTATCAACAACGGAGGTGTGTTATGGCTTTTATCCAATCGTTCGGGGCTGCTGAGACAGTTACCGGATCATGCCATCTTTTACAGCTTAAAAATGGGCCTAATATTTTAATTGATTGCGGCTACTTTCAAGGTAGTAAAGAGGAGCAAACATTTGAACCTTTTGGTTTTGATCCTAAAAAAGTGGATATTTTACTGATTACCCATGCGCATTTAGATCATGTCGGACGTATTCCTAAACTGGTCAAGGAGGGATTTGACGGTAAAGTTGTCGCCTCAAGAGCGACCATGGATCTTGCCGAAGTAATTTTAATGGATAGCGCTAAAATTGCTGAAGAGGATTATAAAATAGCACTTAAAAAGGCCAAACGATCCGGTAATGAAAAACAGGTTCGACCGCCGATTTACAGCACCGATGATGCAAAAGCGGTGTTTGATTTAACCATCCAATATGCGCAGTACAATAAAAGCATTCAACTTACGCCTGAGGTCAAAACCACCTTTCGTAACGCCGGACATATCCTTGGCTCGGCAACCGTGCAAATTGAGTTTGATGAAGCAGGCCTATCCAAATCAGTGGTATTCAGCGGGGACTTAGGCGGCCAAACAGACTTAATTATGCCCTCCCCTGCTTTTGTTAAACAAACCGATGCCCTTTATATTGAATCGACCTATGGGGATCGGGATCATCGCGGTTTAACCGAGACGGTGAATGAATTTAAAGAGGTTATTATTAAGACCTTAAATAATCAGGGTAATGTCTTGATCCCCTCCTTTGCTATTGAACGTACCCAGGAAATTTTGCTGCTGCTAAAACAAATGTATTACGACCAAGAGCTTCCCAAATGCCAAGTGTTTTTAGACTCGCCAATGGCGATGCGCGCCACGCAAATTTATACACGTTATCATTCTGAATTAAATGAGCCGGCCATAAAGTTGCTTGAGCGTGACAGCACTATTTTTGACTTTCCCTATCTGCAATATTCACTCAAAAACCAAGATTCAATGCTCATTAATAACATAGAAAACCGCTGCATTATCATTGCCGGAAGTGGTATGTGTACAGGTGGACGAATTTTGCAGCACTTTAAACATCGTCTCTGGGATGCGCGTAACAGTGTCATCTTTGTCGGCTATCAAGTGCAGGACACTCTGGGACGAAAAATGATTGACGGGGCAGAATCCATCCAGCTTTATCACGAAAATATCAAAGTCAATGCGCAGATACATATGATCAACGGATTTTCTGCGCACGCCGATCAAAGCGATCTGCTAACTTGGATAAGCGAATTTGAAAAACTCGATAAAATATTTTTAATACATGGAGAGCCTGATAAACAGGCTATTTTTAAACAAGTCATTGAAGAGCAGTTACATAAACCCACACATATAGTTAAATATGCGGAACAAATTTACATTTGACCTGACAAATTTTGCTTTGGAAGGCATTGGACATAGACTTAACGCGTTTGGTATTAATAACATTCTCTGACACTCGCGGCTTATTTGGTTAACTCGTAGGGTGCGCTCCGCGCACCGATTACAACTGTTTGCCATGCATAGAATGCACCCTACTGCTTAGAAAATTACGCTAATTAAGGTGGACGCTTAAACTCCAGACGAAAAAAACTGCAATAAATGCGGGTTTTAAGAATGTGGTCGGTGATAAACGGAGCCGCGAATAAGCTTTAGCTTAATGTATGAGCAATCTTGTAAAGCGACATTTCAGTGTATGGGCAAACTAATACCAAACGCATTAATAAAGTGATCCGATTTATTATTTAAAATTGATCATAAATTTAATGGTTGTCTTATTTGAATGCCAACTAGCACGAACCATGACAACAAACGCATAGCGCGTAGGGTGCATCAATAAAGTAATAAGATTTACTATTCAAAATCATCCCGGCGGTTTTGTGAGCGTAAATTTAGGATGAAAAAAAACCGCAACAAGTGCGGCTTCTTTAAAAGTGGTCGGTGATAGA
>NZ_PJBP01000010.1 GCF_002836415.1 Psychromonas sp. MB-3u-54
ACCGTAATTTAATGAAAAGAAACTCATCAATTCACTACTGTCTTGGTCTTTTTGCTCATTATATTTAGTAATGAAAAACTGCATTTCTAATGGTTTTAATACGTGTTCCAGCTTTTTATTTATATAAAAATGGCTTGTAGGTGGCTTTGTTTTATCTTTTGCGAAAACTTTAGAGTCTGAGACCAGTATCTCTCGTTTATTGATTTTTGCTGAATCAATAAAGCGTTCTAGTAATTGATGTAAATGATATTTTTCAAGCTTCATATCAAATGGTTCCCTCATGAACTGGTTCTGAGAGAAATATGGTTTAACTGTATCAGAAAAGTGCTTTTCTGCTGCAATAGATAAATCATTGAATGTTATTTTTTTATCTTTCGCAATACTCTGCTGGTTCGCATACCACAAAATCCAACCAACGTTCCGTGGTACACAAGATGTAATATCAAAAAGAGCCTTATAATAATCATCCATTGCAACTTTCGTCGTATCGAAAAATTCATCAGGTGTTTTTTTACAAAAGAACTGTGTTCTTTTTTCAATTAATTTTTTAATACTTCCCTGAGCTTGGGAATGAACATCTGTGATAGTCTTCGCTTGGTATAGTTCGTAAAAATCCAATCTTATTTGTTCAATTTTCTGTGGATCAATATCTCCGAGATATATTCTTCCCGGGTATGCTGCAATTTTGAATTTAAAAAATTCATCAGATAGATTATTTAATGGAGCAATCATTACATCTACGAATATTTTCATTGCTTCATAATCGATTTCAGAAAAATCGTCTAAGCAAATGAAAACATGGTTAATACCGATTTTTTTTAGCAATTCTCTAATGCTACGCATTATTAGAATGGGGTTAAAGCATTTCAAAAGAACTTCTGAAAATTCTTCATTTAAGCTAGATTTATCAGTATTTGAGGTTCCATGTTCTGCATTAAACCCACCATGAGGACCACTTGAGTCAACGCTTACATTAGCTCCAATTTTTTGATTCACAAAATTACTGTTTTCCTCATTAGATAATACTTTCTTTTGCTTTATGACTTCAACATCCATATATTCAAATTTTTCTATATCATCGAAAATTCGGTTTAATTCTTCTTCAAAAGCAGTTTTATCGGGTCCGAAATAATTAGTGATTTTTGCTAGATAAAATTTCAGCGTATTTGTTTTAAGTTCTGATTTAACCTCAGAGATGATCTCTTTAAGAAATGATTTATATATTAGATATTTTTTTAAGTCCTGAGGTGAAAAATGACCAATATATTTATCCGCACTATAAGAGAAAGCTTTAGATTGCTCAAAGATGCTTTTAACATCAATATACAATGAAAGTCGGTCATTACTTTTTCTTATATCGTGTTGAAGCCTAGCAATTATTGTCGATTTACCAGTTCCACGACGTCCAGTCAGAATGGTCGTATTTAATTTTGAAATTGACTTTAATATAAGGTCGTTATCTAAAGGATCAACATAAAGCTTTTCAATAACATCTTTATTTTTACTAACATCCGACAGATCAGCTCTTCTGCATTTTTTTAACGAATCAACTAAATTAAAAAAGTTGTCTTTGTTTTTCTGACTAATGTTCATTAATTATCCTTTTAAAATAAATTAGCGAAACCTGAATTTGCTGACTTGCCACATAACTAGGCTGTAGTATTACTCTTTCAGCCAAATCCCATTAAAAAGGAGCTCCTATAACACAGCCTAAGCTATTTAAAGTGCTTAGGTAATGCATTTACAACTCCCAAATACGCCTTAAATTTCAAAAAAAGAGTTATTCTACAACCTCAACGCCTTGCTCACTGGCGTTTGAGATTGGCGCTATTTTTTCGTCTTTTTGCAAAACCCGTGACAAGTGCAAAGCGTCTAGTGCAGCAACTTATGTGTCTATTAAACACCCGCAATTTTTCTAATAAATTGATTTAATTCAATTCTGAGATAAGAGTAACTCTTAAGCATCTCTTCGTACGCATCTTTGTTATCTAAACCTTCGTCATGTACTGAATGAGTGATTTTTTTATCAAGTGTTTGCAAGCTACTAATTGAATCAACTAAATTCTTTGGTAATAAAGGTTTATGCACGTTTAACATATAAAGAACCTTGTCATCAAAATTTTTATATCCATCGGGATTATTAGGAGGATCGATATCGGGTCCATTCATTGAATTACAAGCCCACTCGTACTCTAATGCATTTTCAGTTTCTGAAATTCTATCGGATAAAGCTTGTGAAAGTCCCAATAGCGCCTCTTTATTAATTTCCCAAACTCTTTCTCTATCTTGTTTTTTTACTGACACATAATGTATCGCAGCCGCAATTAAAGTTGCCGATGCGATAACAATGTTAACTGTAACATTCGAATCATATGAATAATTTAAATCCAATATCACATACCAAATTGTAACGGCAAAACCAACTATGCAACCCAATATAAAATTCAACATATTAACCTTCAACGTGACACCAGCCTCGTTAAGAGGCAAAAAATAGTTGGTCAAAATAAGCGACGAAGTAGCAAAAACCAACTGTTTTTATCCTTTTAAATGGCTTGTTATGTGTATGATTACACGACACTTTTGATTGATACGTATTTTCCTAACTTACAGCCTTTATTTATCTCAGTGCCATATTTCTCTGAAACACCTGCAAGTTTAGCTATGTTTGCAGAAGAGGTATCACAAGACTTGATTTCATCTCGATATTTAATGCCAAATAAATGAATCATTGCTACTGCTTCACCGTCTTTTGAATCAAAATACATAGTCTTTAAAATCTGCGCCAATTCTGAAGCTTCCATAATTATCCTTAATATACTGTTAAAATTTTATTTATTGATAAGAATTATATAATAACAGACTTATAAAACAGTTAGATAGATCCAAATCATGATTGTAAATTGACATTTTATACTGGGGAAATGACGCAGCTACATTTATAGAGATCTCTATAAATGCATACCATAAAAAACTAACTGTTTATTTTCAATTAGTTAAACCATTAAGAATGTGGGTTTTGTGCATTAAGTGTGCAATAAAAGTGGAAAGACCCCTCAGATAAATTTTGCCTGCATATAAAAACAGCTATATTGTGAGGGATGTAAATATATCGTAAGCGGCTAATTAAACCCACATATCAATAAGTTGCTGAATTTGCG
>NZ_PJBP01000011.1 GCF_002836415.1 Psychromonas sp. MB-3u-54
GCCCTACTTGAAGTGAAGCGAGGGTCTTTCTTTTTACATTTTTAATTCAGCTTCTAAGCTGATAAAGCGACCAATAAACGACAAAAAACACATTTCAATAGCCGCTGTTATTTAACCACTAACACAGGACATTCAGCTTTATTGGTAATCGCTTCAGCAACATTTTCATTCAAAAAATGAGAGATTCCTGATCTGCCATGGCTGGCGATAACCACCATCCCAATGTCGCCGCTATTGGCCTCTGCCAAAATTTCAGTAATGACATCACCACGTCGAATAACGGTTTCAATCTTTAATTTTGTATTGAGCAGCCCCAATAACTCATGCATTTGGCTCGCTGCAGCTTCTTCCATGCTTTTTGCCAACTCTTCCGGTGTAACCGAAAGAATCATGTAATTCTCATTACCAAAAGGCTGCTCCACAACGTGTAAGATACGAATACCAACTTGATATAAGTTTGCCAGTTCAATAGCATATCTTAAAGCATGTGACGCAGTATGAGAAAAGTCGGTAGGCCATAAAATATTACCTGTGCGCATTTATCCTCCTCAATGCAAAGTGTGCATTTGCAATCACATTGAATACCTTACCCCAAACACACTCGCTATCATTTACCAAAGCCGAGAAAAACCGAGGGTCAGGCCATTCGAGCAAGATCTGTCCCTCCTGATTATTAACGATCAACACCAAAATATTCAGAGAGATAGTCTAAGACAAGCTGTTGATGTTCTTCGTCAAGTCTATCCATCTCCTGTTCCTCCACCATCCATTCTAAGGTTTTCTCCCATCTATAACGATCCAAGCCTTGTTGTACAACCAATTTAATAGAATGACACACAGAGCAAGTATAAAAGACTTCCTCTCGGCCCTTGCCCTTAGGCAGTAACGCTAATTCAGGATCCTCTTCTTCAGTTAAAACTATAGGTGCGGTTTCTCCTTTAAAAGAGCTGGGCGGTAATGCGATTGGATTGTCGGACTGTAATCGTAACCAGGCTATAACAGCCACCCGGTCAGCTTTACTTTTTATACCAGGAAAGGTCATTGCTGTTCCGGGAATTATTTGTGATGGATTTTGTATAAACTGATCGAGCTTCTCAATATCCCAACTCCCCTTTTGCTCAGTGAAAGCAGCACTATAGTTATAATCCTTTTTCGACGCTATTTCTCGCCCCAAAACACCAAAGAGATTAGGCCCTATCTTTGCCGGTTCACCTTTGCCGATAGAGTGACAAGCTTGGCAGCTAATGGATACTTTACTTCCTCTTTCAATATCTGCAGTCACCAATAAATCATTTAATTCATTGGCATAATGAATAGAAGGAAATAGACATAATAGGCAGATTAGGGCCAGACGGAGTTTGATTGCTTTCATTGTCGAGAGTCACCTTGTTTGTTGAGGTGATTTAAACACTGCCCATATGAGTAGTGTTTAAATGAAGGTTTCCTATGCTACAACCAGTGAAATACGGTGAAAAGTATTATTCAGATAGCCCTTTGGATTCCAGCTTATAGCGAAAGGTTGTGTAATGCCTTCGCTGTCAGTGGCACGCGCCCAAACTTCATAATAGCCCGATAGAGGAAACGAGAGCTCTGCACTCCAATGTTGCCATGCACCATCATTTGCTGGCTCTTCTAGTTTAGCTTTTTGCCATGTAGCACCAAAATCATGGGAGACATGTACTTCTTTAACTTTTCGATCTCCAGCCCATGCATGACCGCGAATACTTAGTTTTTTGTCATTAACCGTTTGCCCGGTTGCAGGGTAAGTAATGAGTGATTTTATGGGCATAGCTTCAATGATGACAAAATCTTTTGTATCCACTTTCTCACCTGGGGCTACTGGACGATTAGGAATTCGATAAGCGGTGCCGGTCATTTTAGGGCCATCGTGAACAATGTCGCGTAAATAAATTCGGGTCAGCCATTTCTGAGAACAACTACCCGGCCAACCAGGAACAACCAAGCGAAGTGGCGCGCCATTCATCGGGTGGATCGGTTTTCCATTTTGTTCAAAAGCGATAAGAATATTTGGATCCATTGCTTTTTTAATTGGAACGCCGCGAGAGATGGCAAGCTTACCAGCCTTACCTGATAGATGAGTATCTGCGCCTTCATGAGCGGTATAAATGACATTGTCTTTAATACCGGCTTCTTTAAGCACATCAACTAAGCGAACCCCTGTCCATTCAGAGCAAGCAACCGCACCGTAACCCCACTGGTTACCTGAAGCTGGAGGGGTAAAAAATGCGCGGCCATTACCCCCACATTCAATAACGAGCTGCTTGGTTACAACTTCAAACTTACTCTTAAGATCTTTTATTGAAAGCGTCATCCGATTATCAACTAATCCATCAACAGTGAGGCTCCAAGTATCAACATCCATAGAGGTGGGCGGGTTGCCATTATTGCGAATAAAGTGGCGACTTTGCGGGGTAATACGGTCATCCAACAAATGTGCGGCTGGCTCTGCGTTCACTGGACGATCATTGTGGATCGTAAGACCATCTTTATCCAGAGCTGCATTGCCTTCAATATCATCCGCAAGTGCTATCGGTACTAACCCTTCGGCCATGTTTTTGTGAAAGGGAATAGCCGACACACCAAGCAAGGCCGTTATAGTAGCTAGGCTTGCACCTTGTAAAAAACGTCGTCGCTCATTGGGCTGTTCTATCGAAGTCGTATCTTCTGATTGTTCCGCTAGGGTGAAATCTTGATCCGGAAGTTTTGAATTATCGTCCATTGTATGCTCCAGAATGTCATGATAAAACCTTATAAATAAGTAAATTTAACTTTAGACCATTATCTTTTTTTTATCTAATAGAAAACGCCAGAGCCTAGTTATACCAAAAGAATTAAATTTATGATCCGATCTGGTATATTCTTTTAATTAGTCAAGAGTCCGTTCATGAATTGAAAATTATGAAAGATCTAGTAAATGAATAGAATAGCTTTATCAGTGATGTGGAGAGAGTGAAAACACTCAGCTTAAGAGACTGGATCGAAATGGATGATTAATTTATGAAATTGGTATTACGTTTGGAAGGATCGACAAGGTTATATTATTAGTTTTTTGGATTGGTATTTTTATTTTAGTATTGGTCAAAGGAAGGAGTGTT
>NZ_PJBP01000012.1 GCF_002836415.1 Psychromonas sp. MB-3u-54
TCAACAAATGGAGAATGCAAGCAATTCCTCCTCCCGCTAAAGCAGGAGGTATCCTTGCTCAAAAACTGATGAAAAATAATCCGAAAATTTGGAAACGAGACACATTAATGTTCGTTCTTTGTTTGCTTGTTTTATCTTTGAGTTTTTCTGCTAGCGCACAATCGCAGAACGATCAAATGGCGAGAGCTTATTATTTCGAGGCAGAGAACGCGGTTGCTAAGGGAGAATTGTCGAATGCGCTTACGGCAATTACAAAAGCCGAAGAGTTGTTGGGAGCGTCTAACGCCAGCACCACTGCAATGAAAGTAAAAATTTATTTTGGTCAAGGAAAGTATCAAACGGCAAAGCGTGAATTGAGCACGTTTTATAATTTTAAGGCTGGTAACAATCTCGCACGGGAAATGGCACCCTATTTAACAAAGATCGATAAAAAAATCACCGAAGAAAAAGCTCGTATAGTCGCTGAGAAGCAAGCAGCCATTGTTAAACTTGAACAAGCGAGGCAGGCGGGCATTGCTGCCAAAGATGCTCGTATTCTTGCCGAAGAGCGTAGACAAGCGCAGGCTAAACGAAATCGTCTTGCACAATTGGCCCAACAAAAATCCGTAGAAAAGCAGGCGATACAAGATCAATTTCAATCGTGTGAAAATGGGTATTCCACATTTAATTGTTTTGCTGTAGCAGAGCGGTATGAGTTTGGCCGAGACGGATACCTGCAAGATTTAGAAAAAGCGTCACTTTATTATGGGAAGTCTTGCCGTCCTAAAGAATTGGATAAACACAAAGGGTGTTTTGGTCGGGTAAGATTGTTATCTCAGGGACACGGTATATCTGAAAGCTCGAAGAGTGAAATACGCGAAATTGTGTTTCTGAAGCGTCGCCATGATGGTTACAGGAGTGGTAACGGTGTGGTTGACGGCGCAGACTGGAACTATCTCTCAGGTCAAATATGGCAAAAAAGAACAAACGATACTAATGGAAACCCATTCTATAAGTCGAATTCAATCGTCGCTGCTTTTTATTTTAATAAGTCATGTAAAATCGGGAATAAGGATGGGTGTAATGCCGCTAAGCAAGTCACTCCCGATAAGCTTCAACAAGCCCTTGATATGTATGTGACATGTAAGAGAGGCCCTTCAAATAAAGGTATAGCCTGTTATGAATTTGCGAAAGCTATTGATGGAGATGAAAATATTTACAAATATCTGCGTGGGGAATATCCCCATTATGCAGTGTCACAATATTGGAAAAAACACGACCTCAGAATTTACCCTGCTAAGGTTAATCCAAGGTTTATAGAGCCTAATAAATTTTACGATCTTGCCTGCGATGAATACAAGCACCCTGATGCCTGTTTTCGAAATGCTGAAAGTACATATGAATATGCCAAAAAATATACCTTTTCATTTGAATCTTGGGTAACGCTATTGGAGAAATATAAAATTAGCTGCGAGACGAAAATTCCAATTCCTAGTAATAAGGAATTAGCGTGCAGCAGGCGTGAAAAAATTAAGGAAAAATTGAAACAAGATTTTTCCTTCGCGAAAGATAATTGCCTCACTCCAACGATCTATGGTGCAAAACAAGATTGTCTTAAGATTGCTTCGGCTTACAAGTTAGGGTTTATGGTGCCTGTTGATCAATCGAGGGAATTTGAATACTTATTGCGGGCCTGTAAGCATGGCGGCTGGTCAGATTGTAGAAAGGCAGCAGAGTATGCTGAAGACATTGAAGGTACATTGCCGGCTGATTTTGAAAACGTAGCTGAATTTTATGGAAAAGCCTGTAAAAGTCACCCCTCGCTATTCTGCGTTCGTTTGGGAGATATGTATATAGCCGGCGAGGGCGTGGAGCAAGATACTTCAATGGCAAAATCATACTACAAAATATATCTCAAACGTCAAAAGAAGATTTGTAAGGGCGCAGGGAAAGACTCTGATGACTGTAAGAAATATAAAGATTTTAAAGAGGAGTATCGCAAAAAGTTTTAGTGTGTGAGTCTAGATATTTGCTAAGAGGTTAACTTAAACGGTTAACTTAAGAGTTACTGAAAATGATAATGAAGAACGGCCCATCATAAATGGGCCGTAAACAGATTAATCAAAAAGTCATTGGGGTCTGAATGGCACTGCATTAAGCTTTTCCTCCCTTAGCTCCTGTGTTTTTTCGCTGCTTAGGTGGATGCCCATTTTTTTAAATATTAGCTCTGGCCTCATTAATGGGGTCAGGTTAAAATTAAATTGTTGTTTATAATTCACTCAATGGCAGATTAAATTTAACCTGACCCTAATTATTATTAGTTATGTAGGTTGAATTTTTTCATCAAAATACGTCTCAAATGCTTCATCAGTAAGTGAGTAATAATTTCTTTTACCTAAGGTTTTATCCCGAGTCATTTCTTTTGCCTGTAGAAAACCCATATCTTTCAATTTAGCAGCTCTTTTCCCGACTTTTTGATATGTACAATCAAGCTCTTGCGCAAGGCCAGAGGGGTATTGCGGACTATCTACCTTTAATGAATTTATAAATTGCATGTCAAATTCAGGCAATAATATTTGATCATCGGCTAATTTAATATCTACACTTGCATGCTCTACACTGCATGTCCCATACTTACATTTTGGACATAGCATATCGAACAACTCAATCGTAGTGAGCATTTCATAATCATGAGTAGCTTTACAGTGAGGGTTATTACAAGTGATATGTTTTGCACTAGAGAGATATCCTTGCAAGTTCTTAGTGTTATTAAAACGCCTTTGGATTAAATATTTACGATCTGAGCCCCGACCATAATTGATATCTTCACTGACACA
>NZ_PJBP01000013.1 GCF_002836415.1 Psychromonas sp. MB-3u-54
GAAGGTATCTATATCCAAAATATCGTCTACTTACTTATTATCCTCAGTAAGTGGTCTGGTCAACTTAGCTTTTACAAGCTCGCTCCTTTAGGGGCGACGTAATTGACTCTCTTGTTCGGCGCTATCATTGATGTGATGTTTTTTGTGTAACTGCTCAACTTGCCGTTTTTCTGATTCCATTTTTGCTTCGGCTTTAGCGGATCGTCGGGTGGCTTTATCGAGTTGCCGGCGGAGCTTGGTCAACTTGTTATAGACATTGATCCACTCTTCTTCACTGCCATGCTGACGCATTTCTGATAGTGCTTTCAAATTATCTTTGAGGGACAGATTGATTGTCTGTACCTCCTCTTCGGCCTGCTTTGCAAGCTCCTGTGCCGCGTTCAATTTATCCTCGGCTTCAGCCAGTACGCCGGCAATACCTTGCTCCGGCTCCGCATCAAGATCAATCTGCTGTGCCGCGATCACCAGTGCAACTAACGGCAGCACCGGCAGTAACTTGTCGACAGAGAGCCCCGAACAGTCGACAAGTTGATCCGCCTTAAGGGTCAGTGGTAAGAATATCAAGCTGGCATCCGCTGAATATTTTTGGATCGTAGAGCTGCTAAAATCCTCCACAATCATCGCGTCGGCATTGATTCTAATATCTTCCAGTTCTTGCTGTAACGCTGCCAGTGTGCCCTCATGATCACCATTCTGAACCGAGCTCAGCACGCGCAACTCAGATTCCACCCAAAAACTCGAGCGCGTCATGAGATGCGCCAGTAGCAACATCAGCGAACCACTGTTTCCCGGGAGATACCAGATATCAATCCGGCGCTGATCGGGTGCTTGTTTCGCCAGCTTTTGCCATTCGAGCTCCTTGGCATCCAGAATAACGAGATTATAACCAAGTCGCAGTGCGGTATGCAGATTTTTACCAAAGCTTTTCAGCTGTGGAGTAAAAAAATGTTGCGTGTAGCTATCCAGATAATTAAGCAGGATAGTGTTGGCCTTTAAGGGGCCAATGCCAAAGGATTGCAGTAATAAGGTGCTGCCTATCTCAAGTGACGGAGCACTGATCACCATCGGGAAAGCTTGTACGCCACTGGCGGCTATATCCTCATAGAGCTCATTTTCGGCCAGTTTTTTTTGTGATGGGCTGTTTTCCAGAATGTGCACCAGTGTGGTCAGGCCAGTGCCTGCTTCGAGCCAGGAAGAAAATTTCAGCAGTCGTTCGCGCCTTGTTCTACTGCTGGAAAAAGCGAGAATTTGCGGCCGCCAGTCGCGCGGATGTTCCAGCTCAAGTGAAATCTGCAGAAGATGCTCCCGCACCTGCTGCAGATGGTAGGATCGGCGTCCGTCCGCCCAGCGGCTTTGCTTGGCGGTGCGCTGCAGATACTGATAAATGGCGAACAGCAAAGTAACTGCCAGTGCAGCCGATTCCCAGTTAATGGCTAACATGGCCAGTAAACAAACGGCCGCGCCAGTGAGGCTCGCATATTGATGAAACCATTTGAAACGTGGACGGAATGAGGGACTGGCAGAGCTGGCTTCAAAGTAGGTGGCGTAATTGAGCAGCCCATAGGAAATTAGAAAAAACATTGCCACAACACTTGCGATCAGGTTGAGATCACCCAGGCCGATTGTCAATAGCGCGATAGCACCGGCCAGTAGCACGGCCCGTTGCGGATTGTTGGACGAGCCTACGCCCGTGGCAAAAGGCGTTAACAGCGGGAAAACCTTATCGGATGCCAAGGATTGTAAAATCCGTGGTGCACCGAGAAAAGAAGCCATCGCAGAAGAAAGGGTGGCGGCAAATACCCCGGCGAGAATCAATACAGGCAGCCAGGCAATCCGGTTCATGGCTGAGTAATCACTGACCAATAACTGCTGGGGCAGGCTGCCTGCAAAAAAGAGGGCGGCGGTTAAATAAACGAGCAGTGAGATGCCTACTGCCATAAAAGTGCCTAAGGGTAAACTGTTACTCGGATCGCGCAGATCCCCCGACATGCTTACGCCCTGAGTAAAACCGGTAACAGCGGGGAAAAATACCGCGAACAGTACCCAGAAGGAGGGGGCCTGCGGTGCCGATTGCAAGTTACCCTGCAGTACAGCGACATCCCAATGTAATAAAGCGCCGATAAAAAAGGAGATCAGTGCCAGGCAGATAACAGCCATAACAACATACTGAAAACGGGTTGACCAATCGGCACCATGCCAAGCGAAAAAGAATAATCCGACCATCGCCACAAGCGCAATGATCTGCGCCATACCATTACTCATCGTGAACAGTCCGGCAACCACCTCGCCAAAGCCGATGCAGTAAAAGCCGATTGACACTGACTGTGCCATAAACAGCACTAGCCCCAGGGCACCACCAAACTCAAACCCGAGTGTTCTGGATATAAGGTAATAGTCGCCGCCGCCTCGGACTTTCAAATTGGTGGCGATGGCCGACAGAGAAATACTGGTCAATATGGAGATAGTGTAGGCAATAAAAATTATTAGCAGCGTCTGCCACAAGCCTCCCGTACCGACCAAATAACCAAGGCGCAGGAAGAGGATCAGTCCGAGTATCGTTAAAATACTTGGCGTAAAGACACCGGCGAAGGTGCCCAGCTTGTGTTGTTCAGTCTTAGACGAGTTAACGGAGGGCTTGTGCATCAATCCTTTCCTTACGATTAATATTGTCTTCTCGATCACAGCTGTTTGTGGACTT
>NZ_PJBP01000014.1 GCF_002836415.1 Psychromonas sp. MB-3u-54
GGCCTTCACGCTTTATGGCCTTCACGCTTTATGGCCTTCACGCTTTATGGCCTTCACGCCTTATCGCCTTCACGCCTTCACGCCTTATCGCCTTTTCACTTTTCAGCCTTTTCGCGTTATCTTAGGGCTGCCCCTGAAATTATCCGGCTTTGCAAAGGAGAGAATAAATGGATCTGAAAAAATTGAGTGCGAGTGAGTTATTGATTGAGCTTGAAAAACTGAATTGTGATTTAGCTGTCCCCTGGGAAATTGAGAATGAAAAATTAACTAAAACCTTTAAGTTTAAAAACTTTATGCAGGCATTTGCATTTATGACACAAAGTGCACTTTATGCAGAAAAGAAAAATCATCACCCCGAATGGTTTAATATCTATAATAAAGTTGTTATTCAGTTAACCACTCATGATGTCGCGGGAATCAGCTTTAAGGATTTTGATTTGGCGGAAAAAATGGAATCATTTATCCCGCATTTATAACTGAGCGTTACAGCGTCGGCCGTTTTATACGCTGCCGCTTTATCAATACTCGCCCTTCATCTGCTTTTGCTTTTATATCCCCGGACACTTTTTAATTATCAATAAATTAAGCCTTTTTTGTAAGTTGTCGGGCGTTATTTTACGACCTTCAGAAAAACAAGCGCAATAATGCAGTGCTATGTCGACTCAGGAAATTACCTTTTTATATTGGAAGCGTTTTAGGGGGGATTTATGGTTGACAAAATCACCGCTATGCTCGGCTTGGTGGGTGTTTTATCTCTGCTTTGTCAGTGGATTGGTTAGAAAACGCGATTGCCGGCTATATGCCTCTGCTGGTCTGCGGTTTACTGATTGGTCCCGGATTGAATATTCTCAACCCGGACGAGCTATTTGGCGAACTGCTCTTTCCTATTATCTCTTTAGGGGGTGCCATTCTTCTTTTTGAAGGAGCTTTAACGCTCAACTTTAAAGAGCTTAAAAATCACGGGCGGATGGTGACGCGTCTGGTTTCGATCGGTACCGTTATTACATGGGGATGTATTGCCAGCGCAACACATCTTATACTTGAATTTCAATGGTCGATGGCTATTCTGTTTAGTGTGCTGGTGGTGGTCACCGGGCCTACCGTGATAGTCCCTATGCTGCGCAGTATTAAACCCAAAACAAAATTAGCCAGTATTTTGCGTTGGGAGGGTATTATAGCAAAGATACTGGGCCAATCTGATCACAAATTAAATTCCTTTGGTATAAGCAGAATAAGCCGCTGACCCCATAACCAATTTTTTATTTTAATAACTAGATCATCATGTTAATCACCCATCCCAAGTTTAATTCCCCGATTAAAAATAAATTGGCAATAGTCCACCCATAACATGACTTAAGTGGGTGGATTTCTACCCACTTTAACTTTCTTTGAGCAGCCTATGTAAGCCGATTGCCTGATTGCGCGGCCTTTGTAACATTAAATTAACATTGGCACGCTAATTGCTATTATTGATTACTATTAAGTTAATGACTATATGTTAATAACTAAATGTTAATTGCTAACAATAATATGTAGCTTAACCAGCGCCCTGCGTTGTCAATGCGCAATCAGACTAAAACTGCCGTACAGGAGTACAACATGTTAAAAAAATTAATGACCCTTTCCCTTGGCACCGTTGCCGTACTTGCAAGCTTTAATGCATCAGCAAGCTGTGAGCCGGGTGAAATAGTGATCAAATTCAGCCACGTAACCAATGAGACCAGTCACCCTAAGGGCATCGCCGCCTCTTTATTATCTGACCGAGTGAATAAAGAGATGGATGGCAAAGCCTGTATGGAAGTTTTTCCTAACACCACTCTTTATAATGATGACCAGGCCTTAGAAGCTATTTTAAGCGGTGATCTGCAGCTTGCGGCTCCTTCTTTATCCAAATTTGAAAAAATAACTAAAAAATTCCGTCTCTTTGATCTTCCCTTTTTATTTGCTGATGTGGCTGCTGTAGACCGTTTTCAAAATTCAGCATCCGGTGACATTTTGAAAGATTCAATGGTCCGCCGGGGAATCAAAGGATTGGAATTTTGGCACAATGGCATGAAACAGATGTCAGCGAGTAAACCTTTGTTACTGCCAAGTGATGCTGAAGGCCTTAAGTTCAGAGTACAAGCATCTGATGTGCTTGTTGCTCAATTTGAACAACTGGGCGCCAACCCTCAAAAAATGTCCTTCAGTGAAGTTTATGGTGGTCTGCAAACAAAAGTTATCGATGGTCAGGAAAATACCTGGTCAAATACCTACGGCAAAAAGTTCTTCGAAGTACAAGATGGTGTTACTGAAACGAATCACGGTATTCTGGATTACCTGCTGGTGACCTCCGATGATTGGTGGAAGGGTTTACCAGCAGATGTACGTGAGCAGTTAGGCACAATAATGTCTGAAGTGACTCAAACCAGAAATGGCGAATCCATGAGAGTGAATGAAGAAAACAAGCAAAAAATCATCGATGCCGGCGGCGTGGTGCGTACGTTAACAGCGGAGCAGCGTGAAGCTTGGGTTGTGGCGCTTAAACCCGTGTGGAAAAAATTCGAAAAAGATATTGGCAGTGATCTGCTTGAAGCTGCAATAGCGTCGAATAAATAACACTATTACTTCCCCCGTTTGCCGATACGCAATACTGTATTTGCAAATGGGTGAGTAAAACAAGCAAGTGTTTTTCAACAGCTAATAATCAATAACTAAT
>NZ_PJBP01000015.1 GCF_002836415.1 Psychromonas sp. MB-3u-54
GGGAGTGAGCAAAAACCGCTGCAGGTGAAATAGTCCAATTCATGTTAACTCCTTATTGATTAAAAATAGTCCGCTTGAGAACAGCTATCGAGTTGTACCTGCATGCTAATGATCAGAATCCGATTGAAATTATTGCAGAAAACATTTGTAAAAAAGCCCATTCAGCGCTTAAAAAACCTGCAATAACATACGTAACCCTGTAATAATAAGGCTAACGGCAAAAATACGTTTTAATAATTTAGCATTTAAATAGGATGATACTCGAGCACCGATTGGAGCAAAAAATACGGTTAAGGGAATAAGAAATAAACAGGCTAAAATATTCACTAAACCATAGGTCATTGGCGGCGCATCGGGAAATGACTGCCCGATAATTAATAAACTTAGCGCCCCCGGAAAAGCAATTAAAAATCCCACTGCAGCAGCAGTTCCCACAGCCTTATGGATAGGATAATTAAAGGCAGTTAAACTGGGTACCGTTAGGGTGCCGCCACCGATTCCTATCATCACACTGAAAAAACCAATAGTGGTCGCCATTAACCCTTTACCCGGCGTGCCCGGTAATCTGCTGGCCAGAGGTTTGGCGCCCGCTCTTAAAATCATATTCAAGGCGGCCATGATAGCAATAAAACCAAATAACCCACTTAACCACAATCCATTTATTTGAGTCACTATCACCGAGCCCGCCAGCACCCCAAGAATCACAAAAGGCGCGAAGGTTTTAAGCAGGGGTAAATCCACATTGCCCCTTTTAATATGGGCACGAATAGAACTAAGAGAGGTAAAAACCATCGTCGCAAGTGAAGTCGCGGTAGCAATTGGCATTGCCGCTTCGGGGCTAACACCTATCATCTGAAAAACAAAAAATAATACAGGCACTATTATTATGCCCCCTCCGACCCCAAGCAAACCGGCTAAAAAACCGGCTAAACAGCCCGTCGCCATTAAACTCGGGATGACAAACAACAGTTCATATGAAAATTCCATTTAACTAATACCTCATTCACAACATTATTTAAATGGCTATCTTAAAGTTGTTGCTTAACTTTTCCTAATAAAGACTGCTCATTATGACGTGCATTCCTCGCTGATTCGTTCATAGTTTGTTATTTAACCAAGTATCGCTATTAACAGACTCATTGACGGACAGGCTTTGCAACAGATATTGTCCCTGTTTTATCAGTCTTTTTTCGCTGTTAGGCAAGCCAATCAAGGATAGACCATAGGATTTTCCATTGATTTTATCTAAGGGTAAATGCAACTGGGGTAAACCGCATAAACTGGCTAACGCGGTCATACCCAATAACCTTTTACGATAATAACTTAATGAATTAACAGACTTTTTCAGCTCCGGTGGTAACCCGGGTGTTGTTGGAATACATAACCACCCCCCCTTACTCTTTAATAAATAAGTAAACAAAGCGCTAAAATTCCCAGCTTTTTGTTTTGCTTCAGCGTACTCATCGATAGTTATATTTTTTGATTTATCAAACCGTATGGATACATCCTTAGCAACAGAAGTTTGATGTTCTGCCAACCACCCGCTATGCTCTTGAATCAATTCATACCCTTGAATAATGAGGAACCACTTGCCTAACTCCTCTAAACTGACCCCGCAAATATCGAGTAACGAATCAGTTGAGACAACATAACGATTGCGCGCCAGCCTATTTAACTTGTTAGTTAATTCCTCTTTTACTTCCGAATCTATCAATTCTAAGGCTCTTTTTTCCACAAAAATTAGAATATCTTCAAATTCCTCCACGGGTGGTTGATCTGGAAATAAACCGGCCACAACATTGCCCATCACGTTGAGATTGCGGGTAAGAAGGCCTGCTGTATCAAAGCTTTTTGCCAGTGAAAAGCTATGATCCAGTGGTAATGCGGCATAAGTTGCCCTTAATCCAAAAAGTCCGCAGTAACTTGCAGAGATTCTGATTTCACCGGCAGCATCAATGCCTAAAGCAAAATCAACATCACCACGAGCAACGGCTGCTGAGCAGCTTGATGAACCACCCGACTGGCATTTAGGTGTTAAATGATTAATAGCGGTACCATAATGGTCATTCATACCGTCAAAACCACAGGCTAGTTCAGAGGGTTGTACGCGACCCGAGCAATGTGCCCCCTGTATTAATAATTGTGTAATAATAGGCGAAGTTTGCAGCGCAGGCTCATGACTCATTAACCAGGTTGGATTTCCCGCACCTGTCACATACCCTTTGACATCAAAAACATCCTTAAACACAAACCGGTAACCTGAAAGTACGCCACGTGTCTTGATTGCAGTAATGCTTTTAGGCCCTTGTCGGCAATAAACACTTGTATCCATAATTGATTTTACCTGATAGTTGAAAATTTGAGACTGTCATTTGTCTCTTTGATAAGAAATAGAAGTTGCTCGCACGATACAAATATTGACAGGGCAAGGCCGGTTTAAATTAAGCCTATAAAACAGAGGTTTCACCCTC
>NZ_PJBP01000016.1 GCF_002836415.1 Psychromonas sp. MB-3u-54
GTATGCGATGGGTTTATAAGCGCAATAGATTCGTTTTATAAAGTAAGAGTAACCTTGCTCCTGTTAAGGCGTTTAATGCGGCTAGGGTTATTAGGATTGGCGCAGAAAAGCGGGCCACTTAAGAATAAAGTCATGAAGTATGCGATGGGTTTGTAACATCAGAATATGAGATCACTTCCGGTTTTAAACCGGCAGTGATCTTATATCAAGGTTGGTTATCTAAAAAGAGGTGCGCCTATAGGCTCTGTATTTAGGTGCCCAGAAGTTATCAACTAATCGGCGCTGCATGGTTTCTTCAGACACAGGCAAAGCCAACCCATCAACAATTGCTTGTTGGGCAACTGCATAAGCGATTGATTTACTGATTGGTCTTATTTCACTCAATGGCGGTAACAGTGCGCCTTTTACTTTTTCATACTGCATAGATGCATCTGCTAATGCCTGACTGGCTGCCATTAACATATTATCGCTAATTGCCGTCGCCCGCGCCGCTAAGACCCCTAGCCCGATTCCTGGGAATATATAACTATTGTTACACTGGGATACTTCAATATATTGATCTTCATATAAAGTGGGCGGGAATGGACTGCCGGTGGCGACAATAGCCTGACCCTGACTCCAGGTGGTTATATCCTTTGGAGTGGCTTCAACTCTTGAAGTGGGATTTGATAAAGGCAATATAATAGGATGATCAACGTTAGCGCACAAACTTTCAACAACCTCTTGAGTAAATAGGCCAGATTGACCACTTACACCAAATAATACGCTGATATTGCCCTGTTTGACGACCTGCTCTAGTCCAATATGCGAGCTTATATCCCAGTGACTGAGATCCTTTGTATATTGTATCAGAGGCTGTTGAAACGCCTGCAGGTTGGGTATTTGATCCGTTAATAAGCCATAACGGTCAACCATGAATACCTGCTTGCGTGCCTGCTCTTGGGTCAAACCTTCACGCTGCATCTGTCTTACTATGTGCTGGGCAATACCGCAACCCGCAGATCCTGACCCCAGGAAAGCAATGCGCTGGTCACTGAGTTTTTCACCTTTATTCTGGCAAGCCGCAATAAGAGTGCCGACGGAAACGGCTGCAGTACCTTGAATATCGTCATTAAAGCAGCATATCTGATTGCGGTATTTATTTAAAAGAGGTGTCGCATTGGTCTGTGCAAAATCTTCAAACTGCAGCAGTACTTCAGGCCAGCGACGTTTGACCGCCTGAATAAAGAGATCCACAAATTCATTATATTCTTCGCCTGTAATACGGGGATTACGCCAGCCCATATACATAGGATCCGCCAGTAACTGGCTGTTATTTGTACCAACATCCAGTACGATTGGCAAACAATAAGCGGGGCTGATACCTCCGCAGGCTGTGTATAAAGCGAGTTTACCTATCGGAATCCCCATGCCGCCTATGCCCTGATCGCCTAAGCCTAATATGCGTTCACCATCTGTCACTACAATCACTTTTACGTTTTGTTTGGTGGCATTTTGTAACATATCATCAATTTCATGACGCTCGGGGTAGGAAACAAATAATCCTCTTTTACGTCTGTATATTTTAGAAAATTGCTCACAAGCAAGCCCGACCGTTGGTGTATAAATAAGTGGCATGACTTCTTCGAGATGATGTTCTATCAGGTGATGAAATAAGGTCTCATTAGTATCCTGAATATTTCGCAAGTAGATATGTTTATCTAAATCAGACTTAAACGAACTAAGCTGTTGATAGGCTCTAGCCGATTGCGATTCAATTGTTTCGATATTATGTGGCAGTAGGCCGGTTAAGTTGAAGTGATGTCTTTCTTCTTGGGAAAAAGCGCTGCCTTTATTAAGTAAAGGGCTTTCTAATAATGCCGGACCGGCAAAGGGGATATATAAAGGTCGTTGAAATTTCATAGTTTCTCGTTTTTGCGTATTAAAGTTACGTCTTGTACAGCAGCATCAGCGAATAATTTTTATATACTGCTCATTAAATGCTCGTTATAGGAAATACATCAAATAAGTGATCCGCCTCGCAGGTTAATTTCCCCAGACAATGCAGGACCACATATTTAATAGATTTACTGTTAGTGAGTAATGATTTCAGGTCCCATCATCAAGGTTGGCAACCAGGTTGAAACCCATGGCACATAAGTGACTATCATCAAAAACAGGAACATAACACCGACCAGCGGTAACGCGGCTTTCACTACCCTCATCATCGACATCTTGGCAACGCCTGCGGTCACAAATAGATTCAGTCCCACGGGCGGAGTGATCATCCCTATCTCCATATTCACCACCATCATAATACCAAGGTGAATAGGATCAATTCCCAGTGAGGTGGCTATCGGAAAGACCAAAGGCGCAACAATAATC
>NZ_PJBP01000087.1 GCF_002836415.1 Psychromonas sp. MB-3u-54
TATCAATCCCTTCACCGGCCCAACTGTCATCATAAACACCCTGATGCAAATAGCGATGGTATGTCGAATAAGGCCAATCGACGACGTTATTCACATAACCATGCTTAACAGGGTTGTAATGCAAATAATCCAGATGCTTTTCATAATCATCTTCATTACGGATTTTATGTTCCCAAAAACGGCGTTGCCAGATAGTCGATTCCCTGCGTTGCTGCTTGGATTTATTGATCCACTCCTCACGTAACAAATCTGGCCCGCATTGTTTGCTAACCGCTCGTTTTATCATTGCCCAACGCATGCTGAAATCCGCATCACCCGCCGGCAGCGTCCAGATACAGTGGAGATGATCAGGCAATAATACCCAGCCATTAATTTCAAAGGGATATTTTTCTTGTACATCGCGAATGCCATTACGCAAGGCAAGCATCACCTTTTTATTACATAATATCTGCTGCCGTCGATAGGTCACCAAAGTGAAAAAATAGGTGCCACCTTTGATATCTGCACGCCGGTAATTAGTCATTATTTAGGCTCCACAATTAACGATGCATAAAATATACCCCATCGTTTCTATTACCCGTAGGGTGCGCTTCAGCACCGATTACCAGATAAACATCAACCGTAGGGGTCTACGCAACAATCATAGTTTGCGATGCATAAAATGCATCCTACAAATAACATCAACCGAACGGCGCATAAGAAATACACCGTATCGATTGCATCGACCGTGGTCATTAACGATGCATAAAATGCATCCTACAAATAACATACCCGTAGGGTGCGCTCCGATTACCGACCTTATTGCGATCGAATGAAGATTTATATGTAGGGGTTTAAGCGTTACGGCCTTAAAGCCTTACAGCTCGTAGGATGCGGTGCATGGAATTCATCATAACGATGACATAAAAAAACCCGCAACGCTTTGATTAAAAAGCATTGCGGGTTCTAGCAACATTAACGATGCATAAAATGCATCCTACGATGGCATCGACCGTGATCATTAACGATGCATAAAATGCATCCTACGATGGCATCGACCGTGGTCATTAACCAAGCATAAAAACAGCCCCGTTAGTTTTACAGATTGGCATAAAGATTCATTAAGCAGCGTTATTGCTGTCTTCTAATAGTTGTGAATCGTTATCCTCAATTGGGGTTGATTCAATCTTGCGAGAAATTCTCGGATACGCAATTTCAATCAATTGTTGTGATTGTTTATAAAAATCCCCGGATATCTGGCTCTGCTGGCACAAGTAAGTTCTAAATTGAGCAAATGATTTTCTATTTACTTTAAACTCATCCTGCCAAAATTTATCCAACTTATCAGGGTAGGTGATCCCTTCAATATCATAAATTGCTTTGCCTAATACGATCGTGGGTAAATGGTGTAATAACGCCGAAATCCCCACTGTACTATTAACGGTTACAACGCCCGCAGTATGAGGGTAAACATCGGGTAAATTAAAATCATGTCCGTAAAGCACCCGCCCGTTAAGGTTTAATTCATCGCTAAGCTGCTTAATTAATTTCCCATAGTGTTCAAAACCACGGTTCTGCGGATGATGTTTGATAAGTAATGCCTGGTCAGGAGCGGCATGCACAGCAAAAGAATGCATCACTTCAGATATTACCTGTCCAACAGAAGAATAATGCGAATGATCTCTTAACTGAAAATCGACTTCAACCTGCAGGGGAAGAAGAAAAAATTTCCCTTTATATTGTTTCAAAAAGTGTTTGTAGCGTATTGGATCGGTTAATTTAGAGACCCACTTTTGCGCAAAACCTTTCCACCAGAACCCTGCTTCCTGGATTGCTGTCCAAGGTCGATGGTGATGATAATCTGCAAAGGTTTTTTTAGATAGGTGCATGAAAATATAGTAACAAGTAGCAAACCAGGTACGGCGAGCAAAAGTTGGACCGACTGAAAACGAGCTTTTTATATTTTTTGGATCGACCTTTTTAAAGTTTTCACTATCATTAAATAGGCTCGAGTTAGCATTGCAGCCCTCTTTTTCAAGGGTAACAAAACCGGCCCTTAGATAACCTTCTTCTAATGCCCAAAATTTGATCCCGGATTCAATGGTCACCTGCTTGGCAACTTTATGGTAAAAACGGCAATCACCATAAACAACGACTCGGCCAATATTATGTTTTTTGATAAACTCCGTTAAATAAGCGTGCCACATCGCATGGGAATCAACATAGTCAAATTGCCAATCTGCCCCGCCATAATATCTGTCTCCCCCATTAAAATTAATTTTATAGGTTTGATGCCCCTGCTTTGAAGCATAATGTGCAAATTTTTTAAAAAATGGCCCCAGCGGCCCCTGTAAGAACAAAATATTACTCATGAACAAAAAACCTTAAAAATTGACACAAAACGCGGAAGAAAAAATAAAAAAATAAGGGCTTGCTTAAAAACGAGTCGCTTCATAGAAGTAAGTTACTTTACGACTGAACCTTGATAACCAGGAACTGTTTAAACGAGACTTAGCACCACCTGTAGATTCATAGCGATGACGTTCTTCACTTAATAAATCAATCACCCGCTCAGGCGAGGTTAACAAGCCCGTTGTCCAATCAACATATTTCGGGTAAGAGATTAAAGTCGCAAAAATCAGTTGGTTCAAAGTTAATTGATGGGTGCGCTCCGTAAAATCCAATTGATCCTCGGTTAATCCCCAGCCGGCATAAAAAGGGGATCCATAAGTATGCACTTTTTTATTTCTTAATAAGGCTTCAAATCCGGTCAAAGAGGTCAAAGTACAAACCCGATCACAGAGATCCAGTAACGAGGTAATATCAACATCAGCAAGGTATAAATCAGCGACCTTTAAAGCCGCCTCATCTCCTAATGCGCCCGGGCGAACGCCAGAATACAAATCAGGATGCTCTTTATAAACAATAAAAGCATCGCTATAATCTTGGCGTACCTGTTGTAACAAAGCTAAATTGGTTTTTATTTTGCCACGGCTGTTAGCAATCGACTGATCTTGCTCAAACTGTCCCGGCACCAGAATAATTTCCTGTTTGCCTTTTGATAATTGCTTTAACTTCTGCATAGTCGCTAGTGCAGCAGCCGATAGATTCTTTTGCCCGACATTGTATTTACTCAAGGAACGTTCAACCACTAACTGCGCTAAGCGCTGCGCACGTTGATTTTGCGCTTTGCTTAATGTGATTTGATTAAGAATAGCGACAATATCAGAGGGCAGATCAGGGACGTAATACATGCCTTGTTTATCAATGACCAGCGAGGAAGGCCGGCGCAGATCTGCGCCTAATCCTATCGAGCGAATAAAGCCATCTTCTATAAACCACACCGGACAAGACGGCTTTAACTGCACTACCCAATCACTGTGGTTTGCTCCCCACAATAAAACCGCTGCAGAGGGTGTGGATGTCACTAATTTTTTTAACTTATTCCTGTTATTAATAAAAATAACTTTCCTGGCCATTCGCCCGACAAAGGGTTTGATAAAGGCGCGTTTCCACAGCGAAAAACCAAATGCATAACAAATCTGCACGGATTGATTCTGCGTTTGCAGTTGTAAAGCCAGCCAATCGACAATGGTTTCAACTTCGCATAGCTTATGCGTTTCAGGATCAAGGTAAGTTGGGTATTGAATCAAAGCGGCGCTGATTAACTGATTAAGTGTTAATTTAATATTACGACGTTCACAAACCTGCTTATCTTTGGTTAATCCCCAACCCGCATAAAACGGCAGGCCGTAGCAATACACAGGTAAACCATATAACAAAGCTTCAAAGCCTAACTGTGAGGTTACCGTATAGACCCGTTCAATTTTGTTAAACAGGGCTTTTAATGAACAATCCTCACCCAGTAAACGTACCCGTGAATGCGAACAGGCCTGAATATCAAGATATCCCTGCTTCTTGCCTTTAATCACATCCGGGTGAGTTTTGACAATAATCAATTGTTCAGGATGATTGTTTAAAGCATCTTCAATCATCTGCGTAAATGCCTGCGTTGAGCCTAAACCGCATTCCACCGACATATCACCGGCGGTTTGATCCACCAGCAAAATAGCACTGTGATCGGCTTGTTCAGCTAACCAAGTGGGTAAATTGTCACGCTGATGATTGTATTTAGAAATGCCAAATTCGACAATCCGGCTACGCAGCGTTTCAGTTCTGCTTTCCAATTCAGGACTAAACCATTGCTGAGACCACAAACACAACTGCTCCAAATCACTTGACTGCGTTGCATCATAATAGATGCCGGTTTTATCTTGAATCAATGAGAGACGTTTTGATTTATCCGTTGGGTGGCCTAAATATCCGATAAAACCATCTTCGAGGTGTGAATAGTTTACACCTAACTGAACAGCAAGTTTTTTGGCTTTTAGGGTATAGGGTTTATGACCCCAACCAACAATCATATCATTGCCTGCAATAGCTTCTTTGTTTACAAAAATACGGTGAAGTTTCTTAATATCCTTACCTAAAAATAAGGTTAATTGGGTGTTATTGGCAATGCCATATGTGGGAGCCCAAATTTTACGCCTGCCATGATCTGATACAGCCAAAAAGAATCTCCTAACTAAGATAGAAAGTTATTATTTGAGAATAATAAGTAAAAAAAGTGGATTATTACGTTTAGGGAAAAATTAATAGCAACATAAAAATTAACGATGAGGATGTAAATCTGAGTGTATTGAGAACAGTCAGTTTCGACATTGCACTCCACCATAATAACGACTTAAAATTTAACAATATCAGACATCATTTCAAGTCGATGCTTCCATGTATGATGGTCCATCACAAATTCAGAACCAGCTTTCACCATATCTTTATCTTGTTGACTCAACCCATCTAAGCTCAAACGTAACAATAGCTCTTTTGCTTCATTAATATTACTTATAACATGACAATAGTCACCAAATAATTTATCAACTGAAAGCGAAGGATTTGTCACGGCCAAGCTACCACAAGCTAAAATTTCAACTAAACGTCTTGAAAACATCGTTGGCGAATTTTCAATTGTATTTACATTTAACGAGACCATATAGTCACGGTAAATATTAGCAGTTTCAACATGAGAAACAGCCGCTTTAACTTCTAGGTGCTCAAGTTCGGGGTACCTATACATGGCAGACTTTCGTTCAGAGTTCCGATCAAAAACGGTCAAACCAAGTGGTTTTGAAGCCTCAAACATAAGATCTTGCCAATATCGCCTTTTATCATGGATAGTTGTACTATAACTACCAACAAAGCACGCTTTTTTATGCTTAAAAGAAAAATCAGTTGGATAATGTGTCGCAGGTTGTATAGGGAACAACATTGTATTCACCGTGGTTGTAGGGTCTAACCTTTTTTTATATTCCGATAAACAATTTTTATCAACAGTAAATACATGATCGAATAATTTTGCACTATTAATAAACCGTTCAAAGTGCACATCATCTTCTTTATTCCAAAAAACAGTTGGTATATTTAAATCTTTTGCAAAATCAACTACCTTTTTGAGCTTTTTATTATTACGTTTAGGGTAATCTGGATAACTCGCAACTTTAAACTTCCAATTTTTATTTTTTCCTTCCCATGTCGATTCAACAAAAAGTATATCAGGCTTCCATGTATACAAAACCCACATATAATTTAAGGGAGATACAATACGAACATTACATTCAAATTGTAAGCAAGACTCTGTTAGGCTATCAGAAATCAATGCGACTTTTAGATTCTTCAATTTATTTTTGCTCAATTTTTTGTTGTTCGAAATTTTCTAGCACACAGTTGATAATTCAGTTCGGCGAGTATTTTTGTTTAAAATTAAGTTCATTTGCAACAACTAAACTGGCTTGTTACCAATTGTGCCTTGTACACTGATTAGTGTTAGTTAAAACGCCCTGCTTGCAAAAGGAATGATAAAAGAAAGTTTGATAGTCGACTGCAATTTAATACTCTTATTTATAAACTATTTTAAGTTAAAAAAATTCCGCTAAAAACGTTCAGCTAAACCGCGTTTCGTTAGCCCAAATCAACCACAAGCACCTGATCGGCAATCCCTTGCGCCAAGCTTTGTACTAACGCCAGCTCCTCTCCCTCGACCATAACGCGGATCAAGGGCTCTGTTCCTGATTTGCGTAGCAGCACTCGGCCCCGACCAGCAAGCTTTAATTCCGCGTTAAGCACGGCCTGTGTCACTGCATCATTTTGCAGAGGATCTCCCTTGCCACTGAAGCGCACATTAATTAACACTTGCGGCAGCATAGTG
Source organism: Psychromonas sp. MB-3u-54 (assembly GCF_002836415.1). Taxonomy (GTDB): domain Bacteria; phylum Pseudomonadota; class Gammaproteobacteria; order Enterobacterales; family Psychromonadaceae; genus Psychromonas. The sequence continues at coordinate 6,242 of NZ_PJBP01000087.1, forward strand.
ATGCCCGTTAGTAACTGCTCTAATGTTTGTTGGCTGCGCTGCATGGCAGCTAAAACCTGTAAACCCGCCACAATGCCATCACCCGTGCTGGTATGCTGCAGGCTAAGAATATGACCGGAGTTTTCACCGCCTAAACCCCAACCGTTTTGATTAAGTAGTTCGACGACATAACGATCACCCACTTTGCTGCGGGCAAAGGGGATGTCCAACGCGTTAAGCGCAAGCTCTAATCCCATATTAGCCATCAGCGTGCCAACAACACCACCACTTAACTTACCTTGCTGTTGTAGATCTGTCGCAATAATGAACAGGATTTGGTCGCCATCAATCACCGAGCCATCGGCATTCACCATCATGATCCGATCGGCATCACCATCAAGTGCAATCCCCAAATCAGCACGCTCTTCTAATACCTTAGCTTGCAGGGTATCAAGATGGGTCGCACCACAGCGGTTATTGATATTGGTGCCATTTGGCTCGATGCCGATACTGATCACCTGTGCACCTAGCTCGGTAAATACATGCGGAGCGATTTGATAAGCCGCGCCGTGAGCGCAATCAACCACAATGCGCAATCCCGCTAATGACATTTCGCTCGGAAACGTATTTTTGCAAAACTCAATATAACGGCCTTTAGCATCATTGATACGAGCGACTTTACCGATATTATCGGAGCTTACACATTGCATGTGATTATCTAATTCAGCTTCAATTGCCAATTCAACTTCATCGGACAGCTTAGTGCCATTGGCTGAAAAAAATTTAATACCGTTATCATGATAAGGATTATGTGAAGCACTGATCACCACCCCCGCTTCACCGCGAAACGTTTTAGTTAAATAAGCCACCGCAGGTGTCGGAATAGGGCCAAGCAGATCCACATCAACCCCGGCAGCAACAAAACCTGCCTCAAGCGCCGACTCAAACATATACCCTGATACGCGGGTATCTTTACCTATCATCACCTTACGCGTGCCGCTTTTAGCCAGAACGCGCCCCGCAGCCCAACCTAGTTTCATTGCGAATTCAGGGGTGATCTGGCCTTGACCGACTAAACCACGAACACCATCGGTACCAAAATATTTACGTTGCATTAGATTATTTCCAAACTATCGTGTCGCTGCACGTGGCATGTTTATGCAGCTAAAAATGAAAAGGGTTAAGTTGAAGGATTGCCTTCTTAAAAGGTAAGTTGTTATCCCCAATAGATAATTAATTGAAATTGTATTTTTTTCTTAGTATTTTTAAGCTGTTATTGATTTTTAAATATTGTTAAATTATTTCTGCAACCTATAGACGGTATCAACACAATATCCCTTCACCCAAAGATTGGTACATCAGGCGATAACGCTCGGCATTTTTAACCCAAGTACGATGTTCACAAACCCATGCTCGTCCCTGCTGCCCCAACATTTTAAGCTGTACGCGATTATTGAATGCATAGTCGATGGTTTCAGTTAACGAATGAACATTACTCGGCTGACAGATGAGTCCGGTTTGCTTATGTTCAACCATCTCACGCAGTGGTGCCAAATCAGAGACAATCACAGGGATTTCCATCGCCATTGCTTCTAGTACTTTCATAGGGGGAACATAACGACACACTACATCATCGGTACGCGGGTAAGCGCATAAGTCGAAACTGCTGTACCAATTTTTCACCTCATAATGGGGAATACGGCCAACCAAGTGGATGTAGTCATGACCTTCAACAGATTTCTGTAAATCATTCTCGACTACACCAGAGCCAGCCACCACCAAACTAACAGGATAATCTTGTTTGTTTAGTTGGATGACTGCTGCAATAAGATCAGACAAGCCTTCATAGACAGTCAGTGAACCAATAAAACCGATAACAAAGCGGTCATCGCCCCAGCGTGACCGTAAACTTGAATCACATGCTTGAGCCTTAAACTGCTCTACATCAACCCCATTAGGAATCACATGAATTTTATCTGTATCGACGCCCCAACTGGTAATCAGATCTTTCATAGCGTCCGACAATGTAACGACTTTATCAGACTGTTCAAGTGCCAAAATTTCCATCTTGGATTCATATTTAAACTGATCGGTTTTCGCATAAGCGGGATTTTTTGCTAACCCCGTAATATGCCAAAAGCCTCGTGCCTCATAAACACAGTGCACACCAATGCGCCGCGCTCCATCAATAGCAGCTAGCCCATTTAAAAAATTTGAATGCCCATGGATCACGCTGCAATTTTTTTGCTTCGCTAATTCAGCTAATTGTTTACCATAATTTTCAACATAGTTGAAATCAGAGCCACGTTTATATGCAGCGTCATCCGCTGATAAGCGATAAAGATTTGTACCATCAACTTGATCACATTCAACCACTGGTAAAGCACGATGCTTTTGCAAATCCCAGGGATAACCAGGGCGTGTGGCACAAGTAACTGAGAATAAATTAGCTTGGAGCGCAGAGATTAAAGACTTAGTACGATGCCAGTAACCTGCAAAATCATAGGGGGCTGAGTTATGCAGAGCCATCAAAACGTTACCATTAAATTGCATCGATGATGGCACCGAATCAATATCCGTGTCTTCACATTCCCTATCGAGGAACTTTACTTGAGAATTCAATCGCTCAAGATGCAAGTAAGCATTGAGTTGCTTTGGTTCCCATCCATTTAACAAAGCATGAGGCTGACGAATCGAGTACTGCCTAGCCTGATATAAAGTCAAATGATATAGATGTTGTGGAAAAGAATGAACGATAATTTTTTGAGCCCACACTTGATTTTTTTTAGCGAGCCAACGCACAGCTAGTCCAGTTTTATTCGAAATGATTTTTTTTACCAAAATCAATGGTCTATAAAGATTAGAATCAATACAGAAACTTTTGGGGGTCGTCATTAGTTTACGGAATTTACGAATAACAGAAGACATTAAGTATCCTTACAACAATGATATAAATTAAGCATAAATCCTATATTATTTGAACGACAAGATTGATTTATATGGATAATCTGACATCTACATTGAGGGATTTAGATAAAACTGTAAGTATGATATTACCTCCGTTAATATCATAAGTAACTTCTAGATCTGAAGGATTGTCATTACTATCTGTAAAAATAAATTTAGTTATCAACAATGCTTTTTTTGCATTTATTGAGTTTGTCAATGCATAGTTAGGAGTTAACTCTCTATATTTTAATGATCGCCAGCCTTGAAGTTCAGGCTCCACTTGCCCTTTAACTATTGATAGATTGTTAACTACATTTTTAGTATGTAAAAAGTTAGAATCTAATGATATTGCAGAAGGGTAAATATTCATTTTTATATCTTCATTAATATCGGCTGCAAAAAAATCATTAAAACGTGATACATCAAGATCCTGATGAAAGTGCCATACTTGATCGAATTTTCTTAATGTGTTTGAATCCACTTTATCAATGACAATCAAAAAATCACTAGGTTTGTAAAAGATAATTCTAGAATGATTGACTTGAGGTTTTGTTCTATGTAATTCAGTTTTAAATATAAACGTGTTATCTATTTCATCACAAAATTTCAATGATGACTCATAATACATTTTATCTTTTAATTGATAACTTTTATCATCGATGACAAGTGAATTATGTGCTTTAGTTGATAAAATATAATCTCTTTCTTTATCTTTACTATAAGCATATTGGCCTGCATCAACCAAAATATTCATTCCAAACTCATATAACAACACATTAAAATCATCTGCATGTCGATGAGTATTATTTTTATATGCTGTTTGAAAGAACAACATTGAGGCAGAAGTTGGATCGGAATCAAAACAACTCCTGACGAATAAATAACCGCTATCTTCAAAATGTTTAACTATGTATGAGTCAGGATCACATTGATGATTTGCAGTAGAAAAATCTAAATCTCTAACTTTATATTCACTGTCACCGATCATTAGCGATTCTTTATTAGGAAAAATCGTCCAAAATTTGACAAGACGGCTTAAATTAAGATTTTCTCTAATTTTTGAAGAAGCCCTATAAACATCGAGATTGAGGAATTCATCAAAAGTATCTAAAACGAACCAGTGATATTTATCCGAATTTTCGACATGATAACCATCTGAATTGAATTGTTGCTCAATCAATTCTTCCATTTTCATTATCCCGTGCTGTATTGAGACCTCATTGCCAAGACAAAGTGAAAGCACGACCAAGCCATGAGCTTGAAATATACCATGGTTATTTATAGATAATGGCTGCCGATTTAATTCTGACAAATGATGACGTGCTATTTCCAATATACGCAACTTACGCTCATTACTTATTTTAAAGCTAGAGTTGACATGAGAAAATCTATTGATAATAAATGCCAACTTCAGAGCCCTAAGCCCAGTTGCCATATCATACCAAGTATAATCATTAAGATTTTGTTCGGTTATACTATGACGTTCCCAATCAAAAATAACATCAATTACACGATTAAATATGACTTCATCGAATTGTTTATCTAAAGTGAGTAATGTTAAATCTAAATGTCGCCATGAATTCAATTGAAAACACCAGTTCCTATCGTTAAATGGATCTAAATTCCAATCTAACGGATAGGATAAGTTATAACTAGCTACATCTGTCCTAGGCTTAAATGAAAAAAATGTACTTTTATTGGAATTAAACCCAAATATTCTTAAAGGCAAAATTTCATTATAGAGATTAACATTGGTATCATTACCCAATGAAAATGTTTTTTCAATATCGATGAATGCTTCATCGTATAACGGTATTGCCGTGTGCCCTCGTTCATCATCTGTAATATCAGAAATCATTTTGTCATGTTGATGATTGTTGATATAGCTATCATTAAGCAACATGAAATGTTGTTGATAGTGCAGTACATCTTGTTTATTTTGCTTGTAATAAACAAAAGGAAAGGAAGATTTTTCTTCAAAGTAATCAATTACATTCAATCTCATCTTACTTGGGGGTTTTCCATCAGCATTGATACCTAAATGACTTAGTATTTTTTGTGAGTATTTTTTATGATATTTTAGTGCATCAACTTGTGGGTTAACAACGCAAGCTTTACTTCCTTTCAGCATAGATGCAGACATCAATGCAGCAAACCCCCCAGCAGATGAACCATAAAAAGCAACATTTTCATATTTAACGCCTAATTCCTTGGTTACCCCTTCAATAATGGGGTTTAAATTCTCCAAGAAAAATGAATCTTTATCACCTTGATACCAAGTTATATATGAGCTTTCCGTCTCATTTAAAAAGTCATAAATAGTTGGATCCATAATAATCATGGATGAATAAGGTAACTTCTCCAGCCATGAATGACGTTGGTATACAGGCAAAGGTGTTTTATCTATGTTGACAGCGCCATTGAAGAAAACCACCAGTTTTTTCGAGTTACTTTTAAAACAAGTTAGGATATTGGTATCTAAACTACCCACTTTGACTATATGAGGCTGAACCTTGTCATATTCAATCGGAATTTCATCATGAATAAAAACTTTATCATCTGATTTCGGAGGTATAATTTCTTCAATATTCTTAGGTTTCACAGTAAGATTACTAAGAGTAATCTGGCCACTATCATCATGAGAAAAACGAAATAACAGTTTTAACGCTGTTGAGCTGGGGTGTTTATTAAAAACAATATTATTACCCCCTAACACAAGAGGGTATGATTTAGATTTTACTTTTTCATTTAACTGAAATTCTTGCAAGAAAACACTAACCTTAGCTTTATCCTCTCCTTTGAGAGTAACACTCACATTAATAGAATCGCCAAGGTTATCTATTTTAAACAGATCGTTCGTTCTTAGTGAGTTTGATTTTTCATCACCTAGTAAAAGATAAAATATATGCTTTACCGGTGTTTTTTTAAAATCTAAAGTTAAAGTGTTTGCAGAAAAAAACATATTATTCAAAGAACTACGGTTATTAACGAACCATAGATGCTCTTTGAAAACAAAGTTGGTTATGTCACTGTACACATTATCGCCACTTACATTCTTCAATGAAACGACTTCATCTGCAGTACCAATATAGTCAACTGATGGAACTATCTTATTTGATTCATCTAGCTTCGATTTGAGTGAAAGATTACTGATTGTAATCTCATCACAATGTTCATCTTTCAAATGAACAACAGGTTCAACATACTTCTGTATATCTACCCTATTTTTGGGGTTAATTGGCAAATCAGATAAAAATTCGTCTGCCATTGATAACACTTCATTGAAAAGAGTATTTCCCAAGCGATCATTTAAAGGAAGATTCATCATACTTTCTAGAATCATCCAATTATTTGGTAGAGATAACGTATTGAATACATGATCTGTTTCCAAATAAACATGTGGCATCCATGTTCCCATTCGATGCTCCCAATAAAATATGTCCAACGGATGGAAATACCTAATGGCTTGTTTAAAATCAACATCTTGAAAGAAATCTTGAAAAGCGTCATCACACATATTAACGTTATGTATTGAACTATAAAAATCTTCAGTCTTCTTTGTTTTAAGTGATTTTCGGTAGATTTCTGGTAAATCAGAAAGGTAGTTACCTTTAAATGCAGCTCTGGCATATGCTTGGCTTAAGTAATATCCTCGACCAATTTCATATATATTAGATCTGATATGTACATACTCTTCATCATTTAAAATATTCTTATATGCAGCTAAAAGCCCAGACCCAGAATGATAATAAGTTGACATCACAGCATCTTTTCTGAGTTCTGGATTGGAAAAATTATTCCTATCAAATACAACATGATCTAAATTATATTTTTTTGCCAATATTTTTGATACTTCAACATCTCGATCAAAATCACCTGTATTATTATTTTTATAAGTGATGAATTTTATTTTAGTAATTTGTTCAGGAATGGATAGCATTAACAATGCCAAAGTAACTCTGCTATCTAAGCCACCAGTTAGAGTTACGCATAACTTTTTGTCCGAGTTAGCTAATTTTTTAAGAATGTTCTTACATGAAACTACAAAAGCAGTGGCAACAGACGTTGTAGTTTTAGGGTTGTGATATTCTACCTGCATAATACCTGGATAAAATCTATTTATTTCTCCTGTATCTAAATTGAGCATTGTATTGGGAGTTAATATTTTAACGTCTTGTATTGGCGTTTTATTCCCTGGGTACCCATACTTAATAGGGAATACCTCAGTACTATTTACATTCCCTACTAAGTAGGGATGCGATGAACAAATAACAGAATCTTTAGTGGAATAAAAAACCCCACGCATTGAAGTAGCATCAGTTAAAATGTTGGTTCCAGATGTAGGGCTTGAATATATTAGTGCAAACCTCCCCCATATTTTTTTCAACGATTGGAAAAAATAAAATTCATTCTTATAAAGTTCATTTGCTAAAAAACAAATAATTTCATCAGGGCTGGACTGATCCTCTATTGAAAATATATCTCCAATAATAATCACGCCAACACCTTCATGATAAAAGGATAAAAAAGGGACGTTTGGATCATACGCCACATTTATATCCCCTTCATAATGAAGGTAATTATTAGGCACATTTTCTCCGAACATGCCCTTTTTTATAATAAATCCCAATGGACATTTAGAGTTATTCATTTATCAACCTTTCATATACTCTTGATATTTTATTAGCCAACATCGACCAGTCTTTTTCTGCAACCACCCAGTTTCTAGCATTATCACCCAGCTCTTTTCTTAAGGCAGGATCATCTATCAATTTTTGCAACGTATTAGCAAAGCTAATGGCATTATCTTTTTCAAAGGTTAAACCTGTAACACCATCATTCACAATTTCAGTAAGTGCGGCGACATTTGAAGAGATAACCGCTTTCCCCATACTCATGGCTTCAAAGGGTTTAAGGGGTGATACCATTTCACAGACAGGAACACCAATACGAGGAAATGGTGCAATATCCACCAATGAATAATAATCTTCTACGACTTCGTGAGGTACACGACCTGTGAAAGTGAAATAGTCTGCGACATTTAAGTCATTAACTAACGCTTTTATATTATCAAGTACCGCACCGTCGCCAACAATCATGACGACAAAATTATCTAAGCCTCTTTCTTTGAGCAAGCTTGTTGCTTGGACTAGGTGCTCTAAGCCTTCATAACTGACTACAGAGCCGATAAATCCAATCACAATTTTATCCTGATAACCAAGCTCCTGTTCCAATTCAGCGACTCTAGCTTTTGGCACAAAGCGATCAACATGAACCCCATTTGAAACAACTGTAATTTTATTCTCATTCACACCACGAGCTACCATCTCATCTTTTAATGCGTGGGTAATGGTCAGCACGGCATCAGCATTCATCGCTGCCTCAGTTTCAAGTCGACGGATCATGTTAAAGTGTTCACTGCCTTCCCAATCTGGTTGACGTGACATACGAGTTATTTCCCATAAACCACGCACTTCATAGACGCTTTTTATCCCCAAATTTCTAGCTGCGTAATTTGCAGCAATACCATTCATGAAATTCGAAGCCCCATGTATTATTGAAACATTAAGTTCACAGGCAAGTTCAGTCAACTCTTTCGCATAATTTTCAATATAATCTTGCAAATTAGCCACACCATAATGATTTATATCAGTAAATAACCTGTGGTAGTTCAATCCATCAACCATATCCATTTTAGGAATATCCATCCCCACCTTTTTATGGGATGAAAGGTCATGTGGGTACCCTAAGCGAGAGGCTATCTGAATGTTCCAATCATTATTACTAATACCCTTTGCTAAGCCATGCGAACGAGTCGCATAGCCACCAGAATGATATGGTAATGTATTATGCAAACAGTATAATACGTTAGTATTCTTATTTGCTAACGGCATTTTAATTGGTAAAGGTAAGCCATTTTCAAGTAGATTTTTATAGGCTTGGTAATGTGACAACTTCAAGCTATGTTTAGTATTATTCTCATTAAATCCCTTAACATTTATAGCTGAAGATATATCGCCGAGTTTAAAGTACAAATTACTTAAAGCTAAAGATATATATGCATCTTCACCTAGCGCTAAAACAGCATTAGCGTGTAATATGGCAAGCTCAATTAATTCATCATTATTCTTACATGATTCAAAAATTATTTGCGATACAACTAGACTGTCACCTTGTAATTCTTTTGGTAGGAGGTTATTGATTTCAACAGTTACATCAACGGAGGTTAAAAAAATATTTTTAATTTTAACTTCGTGTATTTTGACGAATTCGTTTATTAGTTTAGATTTAACCTCTGCAGATTTGTTAATTGCATATAACTCGCTATATATATTATATGCTTCATAATTCATTTTTAACCTAGATAACCTAAGCGCCAAAATTAAATTAAAGCTTTCATCAATATTATTGTTATGTTGTGCATATTTAATTCCATACTCAATAGCGAAACTTGGCATCAAGTCTTTAAGCAATGAGAACACGGTTTTATTAAATAACAGCAAGCCATCAACATTATTTTCCGATAGTACAACATAACTCTTTATGTTCGTTATGGTATCGTCATTTAAATCAATGAGATTTTTCAGCCCTGTTCGGAATGTGCTAACTGTTTGTGAACGATTGGCAATACCAGCAATAATTTTTGCTTTTTTTGTTTGCCCAATTTTTATATATCTATTTTGAACGACGTTCAAAAATGAAGGATCATTAGTAATATTGATAAATGGTTCAATGAACTCTAGCGCGAGTTCTGTTTCTTCATCTTTAAGCAATGAAAAAACTATCTTTGCCAAACCAATTCTCACTTGTTCTTTTTTGATGACTTTATTATTAAATGATGAAATTAGAGTTTCAGCGCCAGATTTTTCATAAGTATCTATTAACTTCTTTTTTTGGCTAACGTAACCATTTTCTAGTGTTTCATACTGTTTAACTAATGTAATAACTTCTTTTGCTCTTATAAGATCATTATTTCTTTTAAGTCTGGTGATATATACAGTGGCGAAATTAGGATCTATTTCTCTATTTAAAACTCTTTCAGCAAAATAAACCGAAGTATCAAAATTAATATCTTTAGTCAATCCAAAGGCGTATTTACAAAGTGAAGCATCAGAGTAGCCTTGATCTGTCAACTTTAAAACAAATTTAATTAAACCTGGATAATTCTTCTTATAAACTATTGCTTTCATTTTTAAGCGAGCAGATGAATAGTCTCGACGGGGTTCTCTTACTAACTTAGATTTTATTAACATTACAGTTTTTTTGAACATATACTTTCCTGAAACCAGTTCTATTTGAAAAATCCAACTATAAGAGTTTATAGTTGGATTTTTAATACTACCGAAAATCGATTATTCAATTAATACGGACAATTTAGTTGAAAGTACCCCATGTAATCTATCATGACTATCAGCGTATTTTTTACGTAGACGTCTACACAATGTAATAGCCAAATATGGATATTTACTAATCTGAAAATCAAGTTCGACCAAAGCCAAATCAAGCCCATAATCCTCTATATTATTAATGAATTGCAACTCAAGTTCTTTCAATAATATCTTTTTGTAAATAGGTCTAACTTCTTCATTGCCAAGTTTGAGTATTTTTAATGCCCGTTTTTTAGTTATTGCAAGAAATTTAGCATCATCAATAAGATGAATAGCAGGTTCTATCATTTGCAGAGCCAAAAGCGGCTTCAAATCCTTAAGCACTGAAAACGCAACTTTACGATATGAAACCTTCTTGACTGAGTTAATATTTATTGCATTTTCGAGCACTTTGATTAATTCAACTTCAGTAGTATCAATATTGATCTCAAATTCACTTTTTAATTCTTGATATTCCATATGAATTAATTTCCTTATACAATTGCATTAACAAAATCAAGCACATTAATGTCACTAGCATCCATAGCAACAAACTCTTTATGCTTTACTAAAATAGCAACCACGTCAGCTTGTGCTTTAGCGGTTTCCAGATCCACTAACTGAATATTTTCTAGGCTTGAAAATGCCTTGGGCAGCGCTTCAATATTTGGCTCAACGGCGAGGATTTCATAACTTTTGAGGGCTAAATTCTGGACGATATTTAATGCCGGGCTCTCACGTAAGTCATCAATATCCGGTTTAAATGCTAAACCTAAGCACGCAATTTTAGGGTTCTCGATGCCTTTGACGGCTTGCTCGATTTTATTAATCACCCAAAGCGGTTTGGCATCGTTGGTTAAACGCGCCTGATTAATGAGTTTCGCTTCTTCCGGATTTTGGTTAACGATGAACCAAGGATCAACGGCGATACAATGACCACCAACACCTGCACCCGGCTGGAGAATATTTACTCTGGGGTGTAAGTTTGCCAGTTCAATCAGCTCCCAAACGTTAATACCCTGTTTGTCACAGATCATCGATAGTTCATTAGCAAAAGCGATTTGTGAATCACGACTGGCATTTTCAGTTAATTTTGCCATTTCCGCCGTGCGTGCCGTTGTTGCGATACAGTTACCTTTATGAACAAAAGCTTTATACACAGCCGTCGCGGCCTTGGTACTTGCTTCGTCCATACCGCCTATAATGCGATCATTTTCAACCAGTTCACGGATAACTTGACCGGGTAATACCCGCTCAGGGCAGTGTGCGATTAAAATATCTGCAACTTGTCCTGCTTTAACGGTATGCGGAAAGCTCAAATCAGGGCGCTCTTCCTGTAACCAAGCAGCCATCTTTTCGGTTGCGCCTACAGGTGAAGTAGACTCCAGTACTACCAAGTTGCCTTTTACTAACTGTGGAGCCAATGCTTTAGAGGCTGCTTCTATGTATTTCAGATCTGGCTCGTGGTCAGTACCTTTAAAAGGGGTTGGTACCGCAATTAAAAAGGCATCCGCAGCTTGTGGGCTAGTGTGTGCCGTTAAATGCCCTTCTGCTACTGCAACCTTAACTAACTCTTCCAGCCCGGGTTCAACAATATGAATTTTCCCCTGGTTGATCGTGTCCACCGTTTGCTGATTTACGTCAATGCCTTTAACTCGAATACCGTTACTTGCAATGACTGCTGCAGTTGGCAAACCGATATAACCTAGCCCTACGACTGAAATAGTGTTAATTTTCATATTCTTCTCAAATTATTTAATTAATGTTTTTATAATGCTTATAGGTGCAATTTTACAAATATAAAATCGCCATGGTTAACCTATTAGTGATCTTTTAATACGCTAAAAGCGATGCCTAAAAGGTTTTAAATTAGTCTTTAATTATTGTGATGGGCTAAGCGATAAGCTCAGCGTTTAACCTTAATCTCAGTGCACTTTCACTGCCCAGTATTGCATTGATAATATGCTGGCTCGTTGTACCATCACCGTAGGGATTGCTCGCATGGCTCATGACCTGGTATGCAAATTCGCTATCAAGTAATCTGGTCGTCTCGGCAACAATCGTTTCGGCACAGGTTCCGACTAATTTAACTGTTCCTGCTTTAACAGCCTGCGGCCGTTCAGTCGTATCACGCATACATAAAACTGGCTTACCCAGCGTTGGGGCTTCTTCTTGAATACCACCTGAATCGGTTAAAATAATATAACTTTTTTTCATGAGGTAGACGAATGGCAAATAATCTTGCGGTTCAATCAAAAATACATTATCTAAGCCCTTTAGATTTCTGTTTACGGGCTCTTGAACATTAGGGTTTAAATGAACCGGATAAAGAATTTGCACATCATCTCGTTGCGCGAGTATCGCTATCGCTTTACAAATATTTTCGAAGCCGTCTCCGTGGTTTTCACGTCTATGCCCCGTTACTAAGATCAGCTTTTTAGACGCATCAATAAATGAAAACTTATCGGCAAACTCACTCGCCAGAGTTTGATTGCCATCTAAACGTTTTGATACCATCAGCAAGGCATCAATAACCGAATTTCCGGTCACAAAGATGCCATCTGGCTCTATATTTTCTAAGATTAAATTCTTTAATGAGCTGGTTGTTGGTGTGTAATGCTGATCTGCAAGGTTTGAAGTCAAACGTCGCATTCCCTCTTCAGGCCATGGCGAATAGATATCACCCGTACGCAAACCCGCTTCAACATGACCGACAGGAATTTGTTGGTAGTAAGCGGCTAAAGTAGCAGCGAAAGAAGTTGCAGTATCACCATGTACCAAAATTCGGGCTGGTTTAACCTCTGTTATAATAGGTTTTAATTTCTGCAGAATAGCGGTTGTAACATCCGTTAAATCCTGACCTGGTTTCATAATATTCAAATCATAATTAGGTTTAATATCAAATAGTTCTAGAACTTGATCTAACATTTGACGATGCTGCCCGGTCACACACACGATCGGTTTAATCGCAGGGTTTAATTTCATCGCTTCAATAACTGGACACATTTTGATGGCTTCAGGACGCGTCCCAAATACGATTAAAACTTTCATACTACTTCCTTTTAGTTAAAAACTTGAGTCTCTCGATCAAACAGTTCACAGAATAATTATCGACAAGAAACTGATGATTTATATTTATGTTGCTATGCCTTATTACTTTTTCAAATTCTTTTTTAGTAGCTATCTGATATACAAAACGACTTAGTAAATTCACATTTTTATGGTTAGTAATATCAATAACCGTTGCACCGCAAGCCAATAGTTCAATTAGCCTGCGACTGAGCATCGTTTTAGAACCGTCACAGGTATTAACATTCAGATGTATTCTTCCTGATTGATAATGCTTTTTAGAATCTTGGTACAAAAAACTCTGCATTTTTTCTATTAAAGGATCATTTTCCCAACCGTTATCCCCGTCTAAAAATCGGTCAAATACGACTAATTTTTGTTTATTTAAAGCGCTTATGGCGATTTTTAGACGTTGGGCACGTTCCGGGAATTCCTGCTAACACGTCAAAAACTAATTTAAAATCAGCTTGTTACATTTACATCGTAATGTGTTCTCTATCAGTTCAGTACCACATTCGCGGCAACCGCTATCTGGTAGATGATTTGGGTCATGTCTTTTACCGTCTGCATGGTTTTTGCATCGACCTTCGGCATTACTAGAATTTGGTCACCGCGACGGATTTGTGCATTAGTATCGAAAATCACCATGCCGTTTGCCCGCACTATGGATATTTTCTGATCTTCAGCACGATCGGTAAAACCGCCAGCCCAGGCAATATAATCATCCATTTTGGCATCGTCATTAAAGACAATCGCCTGCGGCATCATCACTTCGCCCGCCACCTGAATGAGATCCGTATAATGCGGAATAACCACCTGATCGCCTTTCTCCAGCAGTATGTTTGCTGTGACCCCGTTATCCGACACTATTACTTTGCCGAGTGGTTGAACTTTGCGTGCTTTTTCAGCAAACTGCATTACCATTTCCGCTTCTTTAGCACGAATAGAAGCGCCGCCATCGGAAGAGATAGGCGCGGTAAAAACGCTGCGTTCCAGCCTGTCGAGTGAGTCATTAAGCAACTGCTTTTGACGTTGCGCGACACTTTCACGCAAAATGTAGATGGATTTGCTATCCGTTAACGCAGGATTAATGGGGATATGGTTTAGAAGATCATGCAATCGGGTACTATTTTTAACGGCAAAGTAGGAAGGCCCCAAATAACTGCCTGATATCTGCACATCAATCACCTGAGCGTGCAAGTCGGCATTAAAGACAACACTGTCACCGTCCTGCAGTTCAAAATCTTGAAAATCCTGTTCTTCCAGATATACCGAGAAAGGCCCGTTTTCGCGGTGACCATAAACGCCGACATGGCTTATTTTGGCCAGCGGTCGGGCATAGTCAGATAATTCTCTGCCGGTGGAGATTTTATGATCAAGCTCGAATCGGAACGGGTTGCGCACGGCACCGGACACATTAATGGCTGATTTTTGCGGTTGCACTAGGATAACGTCTTTGTTCTTGAAGTTGATATTCGGCAGCTGCCCGGTCTGTACAAAACGGTACAGATCAACCTCAGCGATCACCTTATTATTACGCAGCACCTCAATATCACGGTAACTGCCACGCACGGAGTCGATACCACCCGCGCGTTTTAGAAAATATAATAGACTGTCGGACGCCATACCGGCATATTGACCGGGCCTGATTACCGGACCGGATAAATACACACTGACCGGTGTTGTCGACAGTAAGTTAACGTAGACATTAACGTTATTGGTGTAGGTCGCTTTGATTTTTGCGGTAACAAATGCATTTATCTGACTGGCTTTAACTCCTCGCACTTTAATCGGACCGATCTTGGGAATAAAGATATTACCCTGATTATCAACGGTCACCAGATTCGAATAACTCACCCCACCCCACAACCAGATATTAATTTTATCGCCCGCGGCAATCGGATAATTGGCATTTAATCCGTCCGTTCTTTCCGACTCGTAACCGCCGGCAAATAAGTTCGCCCCATAGGGTGGCGGTAAATCTTCACCGGAAGAAGGTAATAAACGCTTAATATCCACTTCACCCGGCAGTAACAAACCGCTTCTTGCCTGCTTATTATAACTGCCGCCATTTAATGAATCGATAGCCGAAGCCGAGCCAATCTCCGGGATTTCAGTGCTGCTATTGGCCCGTAAGGTATCAATCGAGCTGGGCTCAAAGGCCGCAAAAAGCGGCTGAGTGATAAACACCAGACACAGAAAACTTATTTTTTTATTTATCATTCCTACATCTCCACATAATGGCTAGATTCGATGATCTCTTTCTCAAGAAACCAGCCTTTATCTGCTTTATTATTTTTATTAATAAAATGATTTTCACAGGCAATACGTTTTTTTATCACCTGAGTATCATTAAACACTAATTCGCGGCAGGTGAGTCCCAGAGCCGAGGGATAAATGGCGCCTAAGCTGATTTGGTACTGCTGATGCTTTAAACGCGACTGATTGGCATCCGCTAAGATCGGCCAATATTGCTCAGGAATTTCTTTTTTATTCGGCTTTTCCATAGAAGAAGTCACCAATGGTAGCGAAGCACTGACGCTTCGCGGCCCGCTAGCGCAGGCTGTGAGACTTAACAGCGCACAAATCATCACCGCTTTTTTAATAACAGGGTGGGTAAAATTTTTTTTCATAATAAACAGACTCAAATACTTTTTAAAAATAATGATAATGAGGGAAACAAAGCAGCAAAAAGCGGCTGACGGCTGTCGGCTTTCAGCTGTCGGTCCAAAACGTACAGCGACGAGTAACGAGCCGCTAGCTACGAGCTACGAATCCCGAGCTGCTAGCTACGAGTGGCGAAACGCCCAGCTGCGAGCTACGAAACCCTTAGCTACGAGTGACGAAACTCGAAGCTATCGGTTATCGGCTGACAGCTATTGGCTATTGGCTGACGGCTGACGGCTGACAGCTATCGGCTTAATTGTTCGTACTAATTCTATTTTAGGCACGCTACCGCCCCTCGATGTAAACGAAAATCGACTAGAAGCGGTTGACGGCTGTCGGCTTTCAGCTGTCGGTCCAAAACGCACAGCGACGAGCTGCGAGTGGCGAGCTACGAGCTACGAAACCCTTAGCTACGAGTGACGAAACTAGAAGCTAGAAACTCGAAGCTATCGGTTCTCGGCTATCGGCTGTCGGCTGACGGCTATCGGCTATCGGCTATCGGCTTAATTGTTCGTACCAATTCTATTTTAGGCACGCTACCGCCCCTCGATGTAAACGCCAATCGCATTGCGTATGAAAACGGATGTCGGTTTTCAGCTATCGGCTATCGGCTGACGGCTGACGGCTGACGGCTATCAGCTATCAGCTATCAGCTATCGGCTGACGGCTGACGGCTATCGGCTGACGGCTGACGGCTATCGGCTATCGGCTGACGGCTATCGGCTGACGGCTGACGGCTATCGGCTGACGGCTATCGGCTATCGGCTATCGGCTATCGGCTATCGGCTATCGGCTATCGGCTATCGGCTATCGGCTGACAGCTGACAGCTGACGGCTATCGGCTGACTGCTACCCGCAGAAAGCCGACGACTGACAGCCGACAGCTCAAAACCGACAACCGACAACCGACGACAGACAGCCGACAGCCGCCCTTATTCCTGATGCTCTTTAATCACCGACAGCAGTAACCGTCCGACCAGATAAATAAGGGTGATAACAACAAACCAGGTGAAAATACTGTACAGGCGCTGCGGATATTTCTGATCTTCAGCTAACCTCGGATGGACAACCACCAGCAGGTATTTAAGATTTTTAAAGGCTTCGGCACGGGTCATCTCTAGACTTGCCATTGCCGATTTATACAAATCTCCCGCAAAAACCGCATTAAGCTCTAATTCTTTAAAATCAAAATTCACTTTATTAAGCGACTTCTGATCTTCATTCGTCAGTCGGGATTTTTCTTCTTTTAACTGCGCTTCCAGGGCGGTTATCTGATAACCCAGAGATTTTATCTCGGCGGCATCATTACGCAGATAAGCCTGCAGTGATTTAAGCGTTGTCTTTTTTCCTATCAGAGAAGATTCAATTTCATTGATCGCAGCAAACAGTGCCGCGCTTTGTAGTTCCGGATTATAAAGTGAGTTTTTATCCTGAAAATTGATTAAATTAATTTGCTGCTTTTTCAAATCGTTATACGCGCGCTGCACTTCTTTCTTGGCATAATCCAGGTGCTGCTGCGCCATATCGTCACCCAAACTGTTAATGAATTTTTTACTGAGGGTTAATAACGTTTGGGCCACTAAAAGCGAATATTGCGGATCAAAACTTTGCGCTTCTACCAGTAAAATTTCCGACATCTCGTCGTAACGCACGTTAATATGTTCTTGATAAAATTCCAGGTAATCTTCCTGAGAGCTGTCCGCACTTAAACGGCTTAAGCTATCCCAATTTTCCTGTTGATAATGCGATCGCAGGCCGACCGTTTTATCCAGTGCTCGAGCCATTTCCTGTGATAAAATATATTCCTGTAAAATAAATGCATCCCGCGTTGAAGACGAGGAAGCGCCGCCCAAAGCCATCAATGCGCCTATTTGTACCCCACTACTGGATGCCTGTTTGATAACAAACTGTACCTGGCTGACATAACGCGGCGAGGCGATTAAAGTAAAATAAACCACCACCAATAAGGATGCCAGCAGCACTACGGCAAAGGATCCAATTTTGGCTCTCGCCATATAAACGGTTTTTTTAGCTTGAATATAAGCTTTTGAATCAACCAGAAATAATTTAGGATTAGCTTTTAATTTCTGTACTTTACGCAATAATGCCGTGTCTTTTTTGTTATCACTATCTGACATAAATATCCTGATATTCCTTTATTGCATCATCCAATTTTTCGAAAAACACTAAATTCTGCTGATGGATAAGCAGCCCGGCATCGCAAAACTTTTTCAGTGCAGGCATGGAATGATTGACCATAATTAGCTTGGTTTTTTCATATTTTTCTAATAACAATTTTTCACTTTTTTTTCTAAAATTCGCATCACCCACCGCGCCCAGTTCATCAATCAATAACACATCAAAGTCAAAATCAAAGCCCATGGTCAAACCAAAAGTAATACGCGAACGCATACCGCTGGAATAATTTTTTACCGGCTCGTCAAAAAACTGGCCAATCTCGGCAAAGTCTTCGACCTGCTGCTCAATGACTTTGGTATTTTTATAACCGTGAATGCGCGCCACAAAACGCACATTTTCACGCGCGCTCAAAGAGCCCTGCAGTCCGCCCTGCAGACCTAATGGCCAGGAGATCTTCTTTTTTGAATGGATGCGTCCGCGGTTAGGCATATCTGCACCGCCCATCATTCTGATCAGCGTTGATTTGCCCACCCCGTTCGGGCCTAATACTGCAATATTACGGTCCGTCGGCAGGCTGATATTGACGTCTTTAAAGACATAAAAACGCCCTTTTTTGGTGGCGTAATATTTATTTAAATTCTCAAAATGAATCATGCGGTTATAAACCTCAATCTATTGACATAAAAACTGGTTAATCCGAGACTGAAAATCACTAGCGCATTCATTGCAAGATAGAACCAGCTGCCTAAGGGGGTTACATAGCTGCTGAAATAAGCAGCGCGGCTTAACTCAGTCGCATGAAAGATCGGATTCCAATCCACTAAATACCAATACTGAGGCGGGATCATAGTGGCACTGAACATCACACCGGACATAATCATCATAGGCAGAGTGATCATGCCGACTAATTTATTTACGTCTTTCCAATAAGAGTTTGCAGTGCACAGCATTAAGCCGAGGCCAGTCGCTAACAAAGCAACTAAAACACTGGCCGCCAGTACTTTAAGCAGATCATCGGGTAAAACGTTAAATCCCAGCCAGGCCAAAAAACTAAAAATAAGGCAGTAGACGATAAGGTAAGTAGCGAGTTCAATGATGATTCGGGTGATCACCGGATCGATAGCGGAAACTTGCCGGTAAGCCAGCAAAGCTTTATTGGCATTGACCGCAGAGGTGAGCTGGGTCATTAATTTGGTAAAGAGTTTAAACGGCAGCAGCGCCGTTAATATAAACAGCGCTACAGGAATATTCGCGACACTGCTGCGGCCTATTAGCGTGAACATCAGCGCCATAACAGAAACTCCGGCAACAGGTTCGGCAATTGCCCAAAAATACCCTAAGCGGTTAGCCCCGAAGCGGGTTTTTATTTCCCTCATCATTAAGGCATGCACGGTATCGCACATTATGGTTAGAGAATTTCTGTTTTTTTTCACAATGGCTCTTTTTTAAAAATAAAAAACTTACAAACATAAAAGATCGACAAAGCCATTTTATTATCTTTGTATAGTAACTGACCGATTTCATCCGATTGAAATATAAGCAGTTAGTCTAATTTAACATGAGACATAGATCAACAAAAACTGATTCAATAGTTATTTAAAAGTTATTTTATAGTAAAAAAAGTTTGCAGGTAGTAGCACTCAGAAAAATAAATTGAACTGTTTTTAAGTACCGGAAGGGGCCGTGCGGGGGCACGCATCAAGTAGCACATCCCAAATAGATCACTATTGCGGTTAACATTGGCGGGTTAAGAGGCATTATGTGCTGGTTAGCGGATAACCTCTGAGGTTAAAATCACTTCTATTACTGTGGTTACTTTAAAAATGGTAGGAAATACTGATACCGTGGCCATCAAATCCGGGGTTTACTTCATATCTGTTACCGTTTGATAGGTGCAAAAAAGAGTAACCAACAGCCCAGTTGGTTAATAAGTGATACTGCAGCCCCAGTTTTGCAAAAAACATCACATGACCGCCGTAATCTTTTAATGCTTCTCCCCGCTTGCCGTATTCCACATCAGTCAGCCAGGATGATCCCCCCTCAAAATAGAGATCAACCTTTTCAAAAAAGCTGTAATTCATACCCAGCCCACCTCCCAGCAATGCACCGTAATCACGGCCCGAGATAACGGCGCCCAAATTTAAAAGGGGGTAGAATGTCAACGAGTCAGTTATTTTCCCTACATCAAAAGGAAATAAATAGCTGCATTCTGCAATCTTAATGTCGACATTTTGCCTTGTTGCCGCCTGATAATATAAACAGCGTAATTGGTTTTCATTCTGCAAAGCAAAAGATGAATGGGGGAATATAAGAGTAGAAAAAATTGCTGACACAGTTAACAGACGATGCATACCGACTCCAGAGCTTGAGATCACAACAAGAAAAACGACAAGCTAGAGATTAGTCAGAAAGCTGAAATTTGGCAACACAAAAAACAGCATCCAGTTCAAAATTTTAATAAATAGGTTGACTTAACATTCTAAATATGAGTTTTTATTGGCGCAGGCTGCTATAGAACTTAAATTTTTGCGGCATTCCCCTATGTTCTGCTCCTGAATTTTTTGGGGAAATCATCAAAACGGCTTATACAAAGCAGCGTTATATTGTCCTTATTAACGGGGCATGGAATGCACCCTACCGATTGCATCGACCATGGTCATTAACGATGCATGGAATGCATCCTACAAATAACGTAACCCGTAGGGTGCGCTTCGCGCACCGATCAACATTAACGGTGCGCGGAGCAATATTAATGGTGCATAAATACACCGTACCGATGGTATCGGCCGTGGTCATTAATGATGCATGGAATGCATCCTACAAATAACATAACCCGTAGGGTGCGCTTCGCGCACCGATCAACATTAACGGTGCGCGGAGCAATATTAATGGTGCATAAATACACCATACCGATGGTATCGGCCGTGGTCATTAACGATGCATGGAATGCATCCTACAAATAACGTAACCCGTAGGGTGCGCTTCGCGCACCGATCAACATTAACGGTGCGCGGAGCAATATTAATGGTGCATAAATACACCGCACCGATGGTATCGGCCGTGGTCATTAATGATGCATGGAATGCATCCTACCGATAACATCACCGCACCGGGTAACATTAACGGTGCATAAATACACCGTATCGATGGTATCGGCCGTGATCATCAACGATGCATGGAATGCATCCTACAAATGACATACCCGTAGGGTGCGCTCTGCGCACCGATTGTCTGTGTTATTCACCAAATTCATTATCAATCCCGTCACCAGCAACATTAACGGTGCATAAAATGCGTCCTACCGATGGCATCGACCGTGGTCATTAACGATGTATAGCATGCCCCCCACCAATAACATAACCCGTG
Organism: Psychromonas sp. MB-3u-54; assembly: GCF_002836415.1. Taxonomy (GTDB): domain Bacteria; phylum Pseudomonadota; class Gammaproteobacteria; order Enterobacterales; family Psychromonadaceae; genus Psychromonas. The sequence continues at coordinate 27,778 of NZ_PJBP01000087.1, forward strand.
ATCATCAACGGTGCATAAAATGCATCCTACAAATAACCTACCCGTAGGGTGCGCTCTGCGCACCGATTGTCTGTGTTATTCACCAAATTCATTATCAATTTCATCAATCCCGTCACCAACAACATTAACGGTGCATAAAATGCACCGTACCGATTGCATCGGCCGTGGTCATTAACGATGCATAAAATGCATCCTACCGATGGTATCGACCGTCGTCATTAATGATGCATGGAATGCATCCTACAAATAACATAAACCGTGATCATTAACGGTGCATAACATGCCCCCACCAATAACATACCCGTAGGGTGCGCTCTGCGCACCGATTGTCTGTGTTATTCACCAAATTCATTATCAATCCCGTCACCAGCAACATTAACGGTGCATAAATGCACCGTACCGATTGCATCGACAGTGGTCATTAATGATGCATGGAATGCATCCTACTGATAACATAAACCGTGATCATCAACGATGCATAAAATGCATCCTACCGATGGCATCGACCGTGGTCATTAACGATGCATGGAATGCATCCTACAAATGACATAACCGTAGGGTGCGCTTCAGCACCGGGTAACATTAACGATGCATGGAATGCATCCTACAAATAACATAAAAAAACCCGCAACGTTTTGATTAAAAAGCGTTGCGGGTTTTAGTCGTATATACCCCATCGGTTGCATAGACTGTGGTCATTAATGATGCATAAAATGCATCCTACAAATGACATAACCGTAGGGTGCGCTCTGCGCACCGATTACCTACCTTTTTGCGACCGAATGAAGATTTATATGCAGGGCTTAAGCCTTTTAGCCTTTTAGCCTTTTAGCTTTACAGCTTTATAGCTTTATAGCTTTAGTTTATGCACATCCGATGAAGAAACGTCAGAAAATTGTGATTTTAAGACTTTCTTACTTTCCATATGGATTTCGCCACCTTTGGCGATCGAAAAGTGATCTGGCTTATCATTAAATTGACTTTGATAGACCATCAAAAATTGCAGAGAATCCGCTTTTTGCTGTGCCGTTAATTTATCGCCGTTTACCCATTTACCCGTTTCAACAGCCTCTTTGAGTTGATTGTATACTGCGGGTGATATGCTCTGCGCATAATCCGTCATCTCTTTCATGATGCTTCCTCATTAATTCTGTTTAAGATGTCATTATTAATTTAAAAATCAATATCCCATAAAAAAGCCCTAACAAAGCGGTGCCAGGGCGTTAAATTTAGTTTATTTTAAGATAAATTATTGGCTGCAATTTATACTTGTACCGTTAATCATTAAGTTAAATGGCGTACACACTTTAACAAAATAACGGATCTGGCTTTAACTTGAATAGCGTCGGTGATATTAGCCTCTTCGTCGGTTAATTTACCCGACGAACAAACCGTATTTATTTTCATTTTCCAAGCCAAACCAACTTCTAAGGACGGCAAATTACAAGTAATGTGATAACTCGATGAGTTTAATATTATAAACCAACGCTCACCCAATTGCTTTTCCTCGCGCAATTCAACCGCAATCGCTTGAGAATTACTCGCGTGCCAATCAATCTCTTCCATTATCTCACCATTAGGGTGATACCACTGGACAAGATCTGAATTTTCACAGCGGTCAATACAATCATCACTGAGTGAAAGACTGCCAAATATATGAGATTCCTTACGTAGTTTTATAACCTCACTGGTAAAAGAAAATAGTTTTTTATCAGCATCAGTTAAATTCCAACTTAACCAGGTTAGAATATTATCCTGGCAATAAGCATTATTATTACCGGTTTGGGTATGACCCATTTCATCACCCGATAAAAAATGGGGTGTGCCCTGAGAAAGAAATAAACTGGCAATTAAATTACGTTTTTGCTGTTGGCGTATTTGATTGATTTTGACATCATCGGTTTGACCTTCAACACCATAATTAGCAGATAAATTATGCCCATGACCATCGCGACTTTTTTCACCGTTAGCTTCATTGTGCCTGCGCTCATAGGAAACAAGATCATCCATTGTAAAACCATCATGATAGCAAATGTAATTAACGCTAGTGGAAATAGAGCGGTAACTCTTGGCAAATACGTCACGGGAACCGAGTAAACGTGTGGCAAGATCGCCCACGTTACCGGTATCTCCACGCCAGAAAGAACGTAATGTATCGCGATAACGGTCGTTACACTCTAACCAATCACTGGGAAACCCGCCTAAACGATATCCTCCAGGGCCGATATCCCAAGGCTCAGCAATCAACTTGACGCGGCTTAATACCGGATCCTGTAACAGTGCTTTAAAAAAGGCACTGTGTTTATTAAAACCATTCGCTTCACGGGCGAGGGTCACAGCCAGGTCAAAACGGAAACCATCAACCTGCATTTCTGTTACCCAATAACGCAATGAATCGAGTGCTAATTTTAAAGCCCAAGGGTAATCAAGGTTTATCGTATTACCACAGCCGGAATGATTACTGTAGTTTGAATAATTAAAATGGTTGCCATCCACTTCTTTTTCAAAGGTATAATAGTTACGGTTATCAAACCCTTTTAAACTCAGGATTAGACCGTTGTTTCCCGCCTCTGCGCTATGGTTATAAACCACATCTAAAATGACTTCTATGCCTTCAGCATGAAGTTCGCGCACCATGGTTTTAAATTCATTGACCGCATCAAATTGTGAATAACGGTTTTCAGGCGCAAAGAAGTTAATCGGGTTATAACCCCAATAATTGGTTAAACCAAAACTTTTAAGTCTTAATTCACTCACAAAGCTAAACACCGGCATTATCTGCAAACTGGTAATGCCCAAAGCTTTATAATGTTTAATACTTTCAGGATGTGATAAACCAAGATATTTACCACGTTTTTCCAACGGAATTTTTTTATTACGCTGGCTGAAACTCTTTACATGTACTTCGTAAATGATGCGCTCATGCTCAGGAATATTAGGTTTAGTGACTCCTTTCCAATCAAAACTGTTATCAATAACAACTGACTTAACCACCTGAGAGTGATCGTCATCACTCTGCGCCTGAGCAAAGTTATGCTGGACACGATTTAAAGCCCTTGCATAGGGATCAATTAATAAATTATTTTGATTAAACAAAAGACCATTTTCTGGTTGGTAATCACCGTATACCCGATACCCGTATAGCTGTCCCTTTTTGACCTGATCAACAAAAATGCTCCACATCTTCCCTTGTTTGACTTCAAGAGGATAGTTAGCAATTTCATTTTCATGTTTATCAAATAAACATAAGTCAACGCGATAAGCGCCTAAGCTATAAACTGAAAAGTGACAGCCTTCTTTATCTAGAATTGCACCAAGGGGCAGAAACTGCCCGCGTGATGCAGAGAAAGGATGCTTTTTTTTATCCAGTTCTAAGAGTTTATCTTCCAATTATTTTACCTTTTTTTGTAAATACACAGTGGATAAAGGGGGTAAATTCAGTTTAATTGAATATTCCTTACCTTGCCACTGTTGTTCTTCTGCAACAAAGACGCCCATTTTATCGCCCATTGCATAATTACTGCCCCAATAATATTCACTATCGGTGTTTAAAATAACTTCATAATCAGCTAATTCATCAACGGCCACCCGGTAACCATCACGGGGTAACGGGGTAAAGTTAGACAGGCAGATAACCTGTTTATCTTGCGCTAGGTTTTTCCTTACAAAAGCAAGGATACTTTTTTCCCCATCGGAATGATCTAACCATTCAAACCCTTTCGTATCGTAATCAGCTTCATAGAATGCAGAGTTGTTTTTATAAGCTTTATTCAAGTCACAGGTAAGTAGCTTTTGACCTTTATGTTTATCAAACTTCAACAAGCCCCAATCTAATCCCTTGTTATAATTCCATTCACTCGCTTGCGCAAATTCAGTGCCCATAAAGTTTAATTTTTTGCCCGGATGAGCATACATATAGCCCATATAAGCACGTAAATTGGCAGCCGCTTGCCATTCATCACCCGGCATTTTGCCAATTATACTTTTTTTACCGTGCACTACTTCATCATGAGAAATAGGTAAAACAAAGTGTTCATTGTAATGGTAAACCATCGAAAAGGTCATTTCATGATGGTGGTATTTACGATACATAGGATCTGTTTCCATGTAACTTAAGGTATCGTTCATCCAACCCATATTCCATTTAAAACCAAAACCTAAACCACCTTCAAAAGTAGGTTTAGAGACACCCGCAAAGGCAGTTGATTCTTCCGCTATGGTCATTGCATTTGGATATTGACCGTATACTTCTTCATTAAACCATTTTAATAAGCTAATAGCTTCATAGTTATGGTTACCACCATCTACATTAGGTACCCATTCGCCTTCTTCACGTGAATAATCCCAATGCAGCATTGAAGCTACGGCATCAACACGTAAACCATCAACATGGAATTTATCTAACCAGATTAATGCACTTGCCACCAGAAATTGACGGACATGATCGCGACCAAAATCATAAATGTATGAGTTCCAATCTAGATGCCAACCACGGCGCGGATCTTCATACTCGTATAAAGGTGTGCCATCAAAGCGCGCTAAACCGTGCGGATCCGCAGGGAAATGTGCAGGTACCCAATCAACAATGACCGAAATACCAGCCTGGTGACATTGATCAATGAAATATTTAAGATCGTCCGCATCACCAAAGCGGCTGGTTGCCGCAAATAGACCAACGGGTTGATATCCCCACGAACCATCATAGGGAAATTCAGAAATGGGCATGACTTCAAGGTGCGTATAGCCCAATTCAAGCAGATAAGGAATGAGTTCAGCAGCCAGTTCACGATAGGTAAGCATACGATCGACACCATTTTCGTGTTTACGCTTCCATGAGCCTAAATGCACTTCATAGATGCTCATTGCGCTATAACGTTTGTCACCTGTTTGTGATGCGCGCCATTCCTGATCGTTCCATTGGTAGAGATCATGATCAACAACAATCGACGAATGAGACGGGTATAGCTCAGCTTGGAAACCGACAGGATCCGCTTTATGCGGCAGACGATTACCTAATCCATCTTTGAGTTCAAATTTATAAGCACATCCCGCTTTTAAATCCGGTACAAAAATAACCCAATGCCCACACCAGCTGCGCTGCATGGGTTGACGTCGTCCATCCCAATGATTGAATTGAGTGATCAGGCTGACACTGGTGGCATTCGGCGCATAGACAATAAAACGTACGCCAGAGATATCGATGTCACCAACATGTGTTGTTTTAAGTTGTGCACCTAATGTTTTATAAACATTTTGCGGCGCTTCATGCAAGGTAGACAAACCATCAAAAGCGATCTCATGGAATTGATAAGGATCGACAAAACGATGCTCGCCAGCAGCGTAAACGGCCTTAAATTCATAAATGAATTTTTCGTTCAGTTCTGGCAATTCAATTTCAAATAAACCCGCTGCATCTATTAACTTCAGCTCAGTTAATGGCTTTTCTTCTGATAAAGCATACAGCTCTACTTTTTGGGCATCGGGTAGCCAAGCGCGGACCACAAACCCTTTGCCTTTAGGGTTTTTCAACAAACCCAACTGCTCAAAAGGATCAGGTAATTTCGCTTCGTTCAGTAATGAAATTAAAGAGGCATGGACCTCAGGTACCACTGCCTTTTTAGCCTCATTTTTTACCGGCTTAGTTGTTTTTTTTGCCGCTTTAGTTACAGTTTTATTCATAATTTAAGAGCCTACTGGTTAATGTTAAATAGCAATTATATTTTACCGTTGCGCGCTTGAGATAATTTATTGAGCAGTGTTTTTATGTCTGGATCGGTAAATATCTGCTCAATATTTTTTGACAGTTTACGTTGCCAGTTCTTATATTCATCTGAAGTCCCGGGTACGTTAACCGGTTGATCCATTTCTAAAAAGTCTTCCAACTGCAAACTTAATAATGCGGAATTACCGGCCGCCAGATGGGTTTGCAAGGCGAAGTTTAAAGTTTGATCCATCGGAGTTATGTAAGCATCTCGCGGAAAATTACCGGGTAAGCGATTGTGACCATGCAAACTGTCCAGTATCTGCTGTTTACAACGTATACGATTTTCGAGTAGCTGTTGATAAGCGACCGGATCAGGATACAGCCCCAATTCTCTGCCAAGGTGAAGATCTTCACAATTCCAGAAACCTTTAATGGTTGGCATATCATGGGTCGACAGTGTTGCCATTGCCTGCTCACTGTAATGTGAAGGTGATATATAACCACCATCCGATGCGACTTCGAAGAAAAATACCTTATAAGAATACACACCGGCATCTTTTAATAAAACATCCATCCCTTCGGGTACAGTACCCAGGTCTTCGCCAATAACAAGACACTCATTACGAACACTCTCAAGTGCCAATAAATTAAGCATGTCATGTACCGCATAATAGACGTATGCCCCTTTATCTGCACCACCATTTTCAGGAACCCACCAAAGTCGTAATAAGGCCATCACGTGATCAATACGCAGTGCACCACAATGACTCATATTAGACTGCAACAGATCGATAAAGGGCTGATAACCCGCTTTGATCATTTGATCCGGTGCTATTGGCGGTAATCCCCAACTTTGTCCGAGAGGACCAAGCACATCCGGTGGCGCACCGATACTGATATTCTCACAATACAGCGAGCGGTTTGCCCAAATATCAGAGCTGCTTTTACCCACACCGACCGCCAGATCCCGGTAAATACCTAATGTCATTCCCAGAGATTTAGCTAATTGATGCGCTTCTTCGAGTTGCAATTCAGCAATCCACTGGCAATAGCACCAAAATAACACCTGATCCTGATTATCTTTTATCCATGCCTGTGATCCATCACTTTGAAAGGACTGAAATTCTTCAGGCCATGATGGCCAGCCCCAGGAATTTGAATCTTCAGCAAGGAATTTAAACTGCAGAGCATCGTAACTTGCTTGTTGCTGTAATGATTCGCCTTTTTGCTCAACATAAATTTGCAAACTGGCTAGCCGTTTTATACTTGCCGCACTGCCATCATTAAGTGTCGCAAATAATGCTTTTAATATTTCAAGTTTAAGTGCAGTCACCTTTTCATAATCGACCCAATCAGTCTCACGTAAACTTGTTAGCTGATGTTGAAATTGATCACTTTCTATTTCAGTTTGTAAGGCTTTATTACGTTTCAGCTCATCAACTGCAGTGAGATCCGTATATAAAATATTGAGCCATTTTCTTGAAGAGGGACTGTATGGGCTTGCCTGCTTAGGCTGGGAAGGAGATAACGCATGGATAGGGTTTAAGCCGATAAAATCACCGCCCGTTTCGGCGGTGTTTTTTAACAAGGTTTTTAAATCGCTGAAATCACCAATGCCCCAGTTAACCTCACTCTTAACACAATAAAGCTGGACACTGGCGCCCCAAACCTTTTTCCCCTGGTCTATCTTCTTCGGCGTATAACAACTTGCCGGCGTAATGATTAAAGACATTGTTGCCAGTGCTTCATCATTACCTTGTTCATAAAGCGATAAGGAATGATAACCAAAAGGCAAATCTAAGGTCAGTGCCATCTGATAACAGTGAAATTCAATATCTGAAATTTCGTTAACCGCGATTAACGGAAATTTTATTGCGGATAAGGTCTGCGTAATTTCATTTTTATCTTCGGTGGTGATTTTATAGAGCAAATCATCCGTTGCAAAATCAATCGGTAAACAGATATCCAGGGTATAAGTATCGTGCTTTTCATAAATAGCAACAGGCGGTAATAAAGATAACCAATGCTGCTTTTCCTGTTCGAGGTAATGCGCGGTTAGTGCATCATCATTATCGGCTTCGTAGCCCATTTTATTGATGATATTTCTAATGTTTTCATCTGAAATTTTAGCAGGTTTCCCCCATGCATCAACAAAACCAGGATCAATTCCTTTTAATTCCATAAACATATTTAAAGCTGAGTTAGTCATGTGACACCTATTTTTATCTAAAAATACAACTTATCAGTATTATTAATCGTTTCCCACATTTCATCTGTTAAAAGTTCAATAGCAGTTTAAAATGGAAAAATTTAATACTTGTTTCTAGAATATATTTAATATATCGCTCTGGAATATATAAACATTTTATGATTTAGTGTACAAGTACTACTAATAGATTTACTGAAAAAACAGTTCACATCCCACTTTATTATTTTGCACCTAGGGTGCCAATAAACAAGTGCTAAAAGCGTTATCTTAACCCAATACAACACCTCATCACATAGGATTTTTTCATGCTACGTCACATTTCTTTAGATAAAATAAAGACGTTATCCACAGCCGTTAGTATCCAAGCCGATGCAGCCGGTTATGAATTTTTAATCATCGGGCACGAAAAATTTGATGCCGCTTTTGCGCTTCATGGCGGCCATCTTGTGCATTTCCAATTAAAAGAACAACCGCCCATTATCTGGTTAAGTAAAACCGCCATTTATAATCAGCAAAAGGCAATTCGTGGCGGCGTCCCCGTTTGCTGGCCCTGGTTTGGTGCTGCCGATAAATCTTTGGGAGAAAACCTACCTGCACATGGATTTGCCCGCACCAGCAAGTGGGAGCTTGCTGCGCATAACGAATTTTCCGAGGGTGTGGAGATTGAACTGCGCTTAACCGACAACGCGGCAACGCGGGAAATCTGGCCATTTCAATTTGAATTAGTGCTAAAGGCGACCTTAACTGATCAAATAAAACTTGAGTTGATCAGCAAAAACACCGGCAACAGCCCTTTCTCATACCGAGGGGCTTTACACACTTATTTAAATATTAGTGCGCCGGAGTCATGTGCTATTTCGGGCTTAAATAACAACTATAATGATTCGTTGAATAATGGCCAGGCAAAGTCCGGTGACAGCACATTAAAAATCACAGGTCCGATCGATGCTATCTATAAAAAAGCGCTTTCCCCTATTAAATTGTCAGATAAGCAGTTTAACCGCCAACTTATTATAGACAACTCAGGTAATGACACCGAAGTTTTATGGACTCCTTGGGTCGCTGGTGCGCAAGCTTTTGCAGACATGACGGATCAGGGTTACAAAACCATGTTCTGCATTGAATCTGCTATTACAAATAAAAGCGGAGTAACAGTAAAACCGGGGCATTCACACAGCCTGACAAGCACAATAAAATCTCATCTAGGGTGAAAATATTTTCGTATTTCGACATTTTTAAAATGGGAATATTACTGAAAATTGACCACCAGATAAAAGAGTTTGCTAACATAAAACTGAGTTAAATACCTGTTTAGCTTTCTTTTTTGTGTGTTAGCCATTAAAATAGCTGTGTAATTTAATTACAAATGATTTTTTCTATAAGCACAATGATAAAAAAAAGACATTATTTACTCTTTTTATGAAAATTTATCATACAAGGCAATTAACTTGACTAACACTAAGTAACTTGACTAACATCAAGCCTTTGGTGTTAGTGGCACCTATAATAGACACAGTTTTTAAAATCAAACCATCCAAAAGGATCTATAAAAAATGACAATTAAAGTAGGTATTAACGGTTTCGGTCGTATCGGACGTTTCGTCTTCCGTGCAGCATGTGAACGTACTGATATTGATGTTGTAGCAATCAATGACTTGATAGATGTTGATTATATGGCTTACATGCTTAAATATGACTCAACTCATGGTCGTTTTAACGGTACAGTTGAAGTTCAAGACGGTAACCTAGTTGTTAACGGTAAAACAGTTCGCGTAACTGCAGTCCGTAACCCTGAAGAACTAAAATGGGATGAAGCTGGCGTTGATGTAGTTGCTGAAGCAACTGGTCTTTTCCTCACTGACGAAACAGCTCGTAAGCACATCACTGCTGGCGCTAAAAAAGTTGTTTTAACAGGCCCTTCTGGCGATGTTCCAATGTTCGTTAACGGCGTAAACTTTGCTGCATACGCAGGTCAAGATATCGTTTCTAACGCTTCTTGTACTACTAACTGTCTTGCACCTATCGCTAAAGTACTTAACGATAAATGGGGCATTGAGTCTGGTCTAATGACTACAGTTCATGCAACTACTGCAACTCAAAAAACCGTTGACGGCCCTTCTGTTAAAGATTGGCGCGGTGGTCGTGGTGCTTCTCAAAACATCATTCCATCATCAACTGGTGCAGCTAAAGCAGTAGGTAAAGTAATCCCTGCTCTTGACGGCAAATTAACGGGTATGGCTTTCCGTGTACCAACTGCAAACGTTTCTGTTGTTGACTTAACTGTTAACCTTAAAACAGCTGCTACTTATGCTGAAATCTGTGCTGAAATGAAGCGTGCTTCTGAAAATGAATACGCTGGCGTTCTTGGTTACACAGCAGATGCAGTTGTTTCTCAAGATTTCATCGGTGAAACTCAAACTTCAGTATTTGATTCTACTGCAGGCGTTTCACTAACTGACAAATTCGTTAAAGTAGTATCTTGGTACGACAACGAAATCGGTTACTCAAACAAAGTTCTTGACCTAGTTACTCTTATTTCAAAATAAGCAATAATTAGCTAAAACTTGTTGTAAGCCTGTGTTTTTACACGGGCTTTTTTGTACCTAAAATTCGCCCGAAGCTAAAAACTCGAAGCTCGAAAGCTCGAAGCTCGAAGTTTAAGAAATTGAATCGACATCATAAGTTAATAAATGGAATGGGAATTATGTTATTTGTAGGGTGCATTCTATGCACCGCAGCCAGCTGCAATCGGTGCTGAAGCGCACCCTACGGGCACAATAAGCAATAATTAGTCAAATTTGTTTTAAGCCTGTACTTCGGTATGGGCTTTTTTGTACCTAAAATTCGCCCGAAAGCGCGAAAACTCGAAGCTAAAAACTCGAAGCTCGAAGTTTAAGAAATTGAATCGACATCATAAGTTAATAAATGGAATGGGGATTATGTTATTTGTAGGGTGCATTCTATGCACCGCAGGCAGCTGCAATCGGTGCGCAGAGCGCACCCTACGGGCACAACAAGCAATAATTAGTCAAATTTGTTTTAAGCCTGTACTTCGGTATGGGCTTTTTTGTACCTGAAATTCGCTCGAAAGCGCGAAAGCTCGAAGCTCGAAGCTCGAAGTTTAAGAAATTGAATTGACATCATAAGTTAATAAATGGAATGGGGATTATGTTATTTGTAGGGTGCATTCTATGCACCGCAGGCAGCTGCAATCGGTGCTGAAGCGCACCCTACGGGCACAATAAGCAATAATTAGTCAAATTTGTTTTAAGCCTGTGTTTTTACACGGGCTTTTTTGTACCTAAAATTCGCCCGAAGCTAAAAACTCGAAGCTAAAAACTCGAAGCTCGAAAGCTCGAAGCTCGAAGTTTAAGAAATTGAATCGACATCATAAGTTAATAAATGGAGTGGGGATTATGTTATTTGTAGGGTGCATTCTATGCACCGCAGGCAGCTGCAATCGGTGCTGAAGCGCACCCTACGGGCACAATAAGCAATAATTAGCTAAAACTTTTTTAAGCCTGTGTTTTTACACGGGCTTTTTTGTACCTAAAATTCACCCAAAGCTCTAAAACTCGAAGCTAAAAGCTCGAAGCTCGAAGCTCGAAGTTTAAGAAATTGAATTGACATCATAAGTTAATAAATTGAATGGGAATTATGTTATTTGTAGGGTGCATTCTATGCACCGCAGGCAGCTGCAATCGGTGCGCAAAAGCGCACCCTACGGGAATAATAAGCAATTATTAGTCAAAATTTTCTTTAATCCTGTACTTCGGTGCGGGCTTTTTTGTGCCTGAAATTCGTCATTAAATTACGACTATTGGTACAATAACGTCATCGGAAAATAACAAAGTGCTTGATCTAGTGCTAACCGACAGTCCGTATACACAATATAATTGTCCCTCGCCTTTACTGTTAAAGGATTTATGATGAAATAAAATCAGTCAGTATGTAATAAAAAACTATGTTCTAAGATACTGGCAAGCATCGAGCCTTAAGGCTCAGTTCCAAAAAAATTTAAATCTCTTCGGGAATAGCGATTGAGGACGTGCAGGTTTCTCCCGTCAATCCTGCGATAAGAAACCATGTCATATCTTGTGATTAGGCTTCGCTAATACGGCTCTCCAGTAAGTGGAGTTCTTCTCGACGTTAAATAATTAACATCGGTATCTCGCCAAAATGAATTTGCTGTTTATCAACCTTTCTGTAATTGTTTGCAGATAAAACCTAACTGTTTGAGGCGTTTTTTACGTTCACTTGCTGATAAATTAACCTCATATTTTAGGCTATTGTATTTGAATGAAAAACTTTTAAATAGTGTGGAGGGCTGTGAAGATTTAGCACTGGCCAGTTGGCAAAAATCGGTGACTGTTTGCCCTTTCTGGCGGCGCAGCCCCCTTTTTGAATAATAGCGCTGTAGTTGTGCATAAAGCTTGTCTTCTGCATTTATTTTTTGTCTAATCCAAGGTTTAAAGATCAATAAAAAAACACTTAAAAACAGCAATAACATGATCATTAGTACGGTAGAAAAAAAATTCAACCATGGCACTTTAGTAAACCATGACTGCAGCAAACGCAGCTGTTTTTGATTATCGTAATTGATAACCCAGCTTGCCCATAAATAATCTATCTGCGCAATTTTGGTGCGCAATTGATTTAGCAGCTTTATATTTCGCCATTTCTGCAGAGAAAAATATTCATCGGCTAAAAACTCGTCACTGTTCGATAAACTTTGCTCTAACCCCCATTCAATACGCTCCGGGGCAACATAAGCGGTTGGATCAATCCTAAGCCACCTGTCTTCTTGCCAAATTTCAACCCAGGCATGTGCATCATATTGACGAATAGACATAAATTTATTTTCAGCTTGCCACTCGCCTCCCAAATATCCGGTCACCATGCGCGCAGGGACACCTAAAAGCCGCGCAACATACAGATAACTGCTGGCATAATGCACACAAAATCCGGCTTGTGTTGAGAACAGAAAATCATCAACGTGGTCGATACCCAGTGCGGGAGGTTTGAGCGTATAGCGGAAATTTTTTGTTGAAAAATCATTAAGAAGTTGTTTAAGAATATCTTGTTTATCAATCCCTTGCTTTACCTTAGTGGCAACCCAATCTTGTGTTTTCAGATTGCCTTGTGCCGGCAGGCTGAGCAGTTGTTGCCTTTCTTCTGTAGTTAATGGTTTGGTTTCAATCTGTTGATATAAATCAACCTCAAAGTGCTCTCTTCTGACCACTGGTGTTGTACTGCGCAACGCATAATCACTTAAACTGACCCGCCCAAAACCAGGTTCGCTATAATCAAGCGCGGGAACCCAATAGTTGTAGTGCGGCTCAACAATCAAATCAACGCTATTTTTCCTGGTGCTTAATTGCAAATTTACACTTAGCCCCTGCTTAGCCTGTTGCTCCTGCATTTTTTTGCTTTGGCTTGCCGACCAGGTTTGCCCATCGAAATCATCAAAGGTCATCACTCGCCAATAACGCTCACTTTGAGGTACCGGATCCCCGACAAATGAGGCACGAAAAGCCAAGGCACTGGATCTGCTTAATTCAGCAATTTGTCCGGGACTGACACTGTCACTTAAACCCGTGCTAGCCTGTTGCTGTAACGGCATTTTCCACAACGAGGGTAAACGCGGAATAACAATAAATAGGAGCACTGCGAGTGGTAAACTGAGTAAACAACTTTTCAGCAATAATTTAAGAAAGTGGGTGCCGGCTAAACGCCCCCCATGCACACTTAACAGTACGGCTAATAATAAAAGAATCAATAAAGCCGCCACCAGCGCCATGGCTATCGAGTAATGAAAGATAAAAAACAGCGCGACTAACACAAAACCCGTATTAACAAAAACATGCACATCTCGGATTGATTTCAGTTCCAAAAACTTCAAACTAAAACCTAACATAATCAGATGCAGCATGATGCTGAATAAACCCAGTGGATACACTATTACGATAGTGACTAAGCTACTTGTGATCGTAATAAAATTAAGCCATGACCTGCCCAGCAGGGGCAAACGCCCGTAAAAGTTGACGATCCGCCAAACACTGCAGAGCAGCCCAAATAAAACTAAAAACGGATTTATCTGTTCGTATAATGCGCTCATCATGCTGATATAAGTCAGGATAATGAACAATAAATTAAAACGATTAAGGAACTCTTTCATAGGTATAACGCCAATGCCTTTAAACACATATCTTTATGCTCTAAACCATGACCCGCGGCAATGGTTTTGTTCCCTAGTTTTAAAGCATAACGGCAATCATTCCTGTCTAACTCAATAATCTGAAAACACAGTAAACTGAGCTTTTTCTCCAGATCTAAATTTTTATATAAAGCCAAATCTAACAGCACATTCCCACCCTGCGCTTGTTCAAAGTGCTTACTAAACCAACCCCGCCCTTGGGCCAGCTGTTTCCATGCAACTGATTTTAAAGACTCTCCCGGTTGATAACTTTTTAGCATTGAGAATTGCTCAAAACCAGGCGAAAAATTTGTTAAACCCTTATTTGTTTGCTCAGCAGAGGCGCTAACCAGCGGCATGCCATTGTTCAGCGGCTCGGGATATAACAATACACTTAATCCGAAATCAAGGTGCGTCCACACGGTAAATAAACCAAAGGGAAAGGTTGAACGCAGGGTCACTCTGCCCGGCTTAAACCAACCTCTGGTTTTCGACAAGCCATAAACAAACACTTGTTGATCTTTTATAACCGATTTAAGCGCCGAACTTGGCTGTTGAAAATAAAAATCAATCTTCTGTCCACGGTCGAATTTTTTCGTTATACGTAAGCAAAAAACACTATCTTGCCCCGCAAATTGAGCTGTGATCGGGTTGGCCGTCAGGGTTAAATCAGCAATGTTTTGATAACTTAACAGCAGGCAAGTCACCATAAAACTGATCAGGAAAAACACCACAAATAAAATTAAGTTATTTTGATAATTAGTACCGAGCAGAAACAAAATAAAACCAAGGATTAAAAACTGCAGGCCAAATTTAGACGGAAAAATAAAAATGTTTTTCTGATTCAAGGTAAAGCTATTGTTTGCTGGCAGGCGCGCCGTTAACCAACGCTCAAAACGTTGCTTGATTAACCGCTTGAACGGGTCGCTTGGATTAAAGACTTTTTTCATAAATTAAGCAAAGGGATCAACACTGTCAAGCAATGTTTGACTGAAGGTTTTACTGCCTGGTTTAGCACTATTAATCCCCGCTAAACGGTGTTCGGTTACCGCCACAAAGACAGCCTGGATATCCTCTGGAATGAGGTAATCTCTTTGCTGTAAAAAAGCCATTGCTTTGGCAGCCTGCAGTAATATTTTGCTGCAGCGAGGCGATAATGGATGAGCTGTAATACCACCGTAGCGACTTTCGTGGATCAGGCGCAGCAGATAATTTAAAACCGCATCACTGGCTTGAATTTTACGCACAGCAGATTGCATCATGCGCAAATCTTCAATATTTATAATGGCCGGTATTGGCAACTTTTTATTCGACGATATATGCCCCTTTAGCATTTTTAATTCCGCATCAATATTCGGAAAACCAAGCTCAATACGCATCATAAATCGGTCTAACTGGGATTCGGGCAGTGGAAATGTACCCGCTTGGTCCATGGGGTTTTGTGTCGCAATCACAAAAAAAGGAAGTGGTAAAAGATAGGTTTCACTGTCCAGTGAAATTTGCTTCTCTTCCATCGCCTCTAACAAGGCGCTTTGGGTTTTAGGGCTGGCCCGATTTATTTCATCAGCTAATAATACCTGACTAAAAATAGGCCCTTTATGAAAATTAAATTGCTGTTTATTACGGTCAAATATCGACACACCAAGAATATCAGCGGGTAACATATCACTGGTAAATTGCACCCGTTTATAATCAAGTCCAAGGGTTTTTGCTAAAGCGGATGCCAGTGTTGTTTTACCCATACCCGGCAGATCTTCAATTAAAAGATGACCGTCGGCAAGCAGACAAACGAGCGCCAATTTAATCTGCTCTTCCTTGCCCAGTAAAATGTGATTCAATTGCTTCAAGATGTTGGCTATTTTATTGTGCATCAGCACGCCCTACAGTCATTAACCCGTAAACAAACATTAATTAGATACCTGCGCGACTTAAAAATTTAGAATAGCAGAAAAAAAAACCAAAAAATGTAAGCTATCTTCACAATTGATCGGCTATTTTCTGTGCTCAGATTAAATTATAGTAAAGTTCGCCAATATTTAACCTCGACGTTCGAAGCTCGCAGCCCGATGCTCGACGGCCCGCAGCTCGAAAGCTCGAAAGCTCGAAAGCTCGAAAGCTCGAAAGCTGGAAAGCTCGATGCTCGAAGCTCGAAGCTCGCAAGCCCGCAGCCCGATGCTCGACGGCCAGCAGCCAGCAGCCTTCAAGCCGACAGCCAACAACCGACAGCCGACAGCCTTACAACTCCCCCCCCATCTGACAAAGCAAATTCATTGCCGCTTGTTTTGGGGACTGCGCATGACAAATAGCCGATACCAATGCAACACCATCAACATGACTTGCAATAACCGCATCAAGATTTGCAGTATTGATACCGCCGATAGCCACTATCGGTAAAGCGCTTTGCGCGACGGCGTCAGTAAGCCCTTTAATACCCCACTCTTTCTTAATATTGGTTTTTGTTGACGTCGAAAAGATAGCACTCAATCCCAAATAATCCACGGGCAAAGATTGCGCTTCAATAAGCTGCTGCTGATTCTCAATAGAAAGACCAAGCAATTTATCTTTGCCTATCAGTCGGCGGGCAGTTTCTACCGGCATATCCGATTGCCCCAGGTGCACACCATCGGCATCAACAGCCAGTGCAACATCCACTCTGTCGTTGATTATCAAAGGCACGCCCGTCCCCTGTAAAATCACCTTTACCGCTAATGCCCTTGCTATAAAAGTGCGAAGATCACCCTGCTTTTCGCGCACTTGGACCATAGTCACGCCACCGGCAACCGCTTCAGCAACCACCCTTTTCAAGGTTTCAAGATTTTGCTTATCATCGGTCACTAAATATAAACGATAAGGGTTCACTTTTTTCTCCCATTTTTTTGATGCAAGCTAAGATATTTTCAAACGCTGAATCAGCGTCGCTTCATCAAGCTGATACAAAGCATCCAAAAGATTAAGCTGCAGACTGCCGGGCCCTTTTGACTGCTCTGCGGCAATTTCACCCGCTACCCCTAAGACTGCCGCCGCTGCCAGACCCGTTTCTTCTCCGACAGCTGCAAAAGCCCCGGTTAAGGCACTGAGTGTGCAGCCCATTGCGGTCACATAAGGCATCATCTCATGACCGTTATCGAGCTGAGTTTGCCCATCGGAAGTGACAATAAAATCTGTCGCACCTGAAATAACCACAGCGCACTGATAAGTGTCACGCAAATACCGAGCAGCACCGAGCGCGGCAGCACTGCTATCGAGCGAGTCAACGCCTTTGCTTTGTGCTTTCTCTCCGGCTAAGGCAATAATTTCTGACGCGTTTCCTCTGATAATCAGCTTGTTAGCGGCTGCTGCAATTTGCCGTGACGTTGCTGTTCTTAAGCTACTTGCACCGCATCCGACAGGGTCAAGTACCACAGGTTTTTTATGGATATTCGCCTGCTCAACGGCAAACAACATCCGCTTAATCCAGGTACTGTCCAGAGTACCGATATTGACCACCAGAGCACCGGAAAAAGACAGCATTTCAGCCATTTCATCGCGGGAATGCGCCATAATGGGGGACGCACCAAGGGCAAGTAAGGCATTAGCGGTATTATTCATCCCGACATAATTACTCATATTGACCACCAGCGGTTTCTGTTCACGCAGAGCATTAAGCGCGCTGACGATGGTTTTAATATTTGAATCTATATTTTGCTTCATATTTTTTCTCTGAGCGACGGCTCTAGTTTGCCAAAATTAATTTAAAAGGCACTTTTCAGCCCAAAGTTTTTTCTCTGTACTCTCGGTGGTAACCGTCTTTTAAACCACAGAGAAATAATTTAAAAAGAACTTTCAGCCAAAAGTCTTTCTCTGTGACCTCTGTGGTAAACCTTTTTTAACCACCGAGAACTCCAAGGAAGGGACATATTACTGATATTGACCATCTTAACCGCCATACGAAAATAAGTTATGGCGTAAAATTCTTTTCTCTGTGTGCTCGGTGGTAACTGTGTTTTTAATCACAGAGCAAGGGATAAAGGACGAGGGACAGGCTCGACAGCGTCTAACCCTTGCTGCCAAAAAGCAATTTCCATCCGTGTTGCGGTTCTAAATACGCGAATAAGTTCTCGGCCGCGCGAACTGTTTAAGTCAATATCAGCGAGTAATGCATCGATATGCTCAGTCCCTTGTGCAACGCTTTGCTGGAATTCATCACTACCATAGAGTGCAATCCAGCCCGCAAATGGATTATCTTCACGGTTGGTGTTTTTATCGTTGCAGAGGTTACGCCCTATTTCTGCATAACCAATAGAGCACGGTGCTAACGCCGCATATAAATCAACTATATCGCCCTGCATGCCGGCATCGAGCACATAACGCGTATAGGCAACCGTACCAAAATCTTCGTCTTCTGCTTCCAAGTCCGATTCAGTCAGTCCCCAGTCAGCGCAATAATTTACATGATAACTGATTTCAACGTCTAGTAATGCATCTACGCTAGGCAGCGCTTTACGCATATCGGCTAAGGTGCGGGCTTTGTAAATAGCCAGCGCATAAGCGCGGGCATATTGCTTAAGAAACAAAAAGTCTTGTTTCAGGTAATGTAAAAAGCATGGCTGCGCTAACGTGCCTTTTGCTAATTGCTGTATAAAGGCATGCTTAGTATATGCATCCCAATCCTTGCGACATGCATTAATTAGATCTTGATGATTCATATGACAACTCTATTTATGGGTAAAAAGCACTTATTAGTAAGTGCAACTTATTAAAACGTTGGAATATAATCCTGTGCTTTTGGCAGCGTGCTAATGATTTTTTGGCTATACATAAAATTGGCATAATTATCATAACGCTTTAAATCAACCGCAGACGGACGCAATGCAAATCGGGTCAATGTGTCATCCCAGGCCAGTTTATTAAGCTCATTATTTAAGGTATCCGGCGCATAGGCTGCAAACTCTTTCCAGGACTCTTGAGGATAATTTATAATGTGGATTGTCGCCTGCTCTAACGCTTTATTAAAGGCCTGAATGGCGGCTTTATCATAGCTGTCGGCATTTGCCACAAAGACAAGTTCATCAAAGGGCGGCACACCGTGCTCTTCGGGGAAGAAAGATTTTGCCTTAATTCCCTCAAGTGCTAACTGGTTTGTTTCAAAATTGCGGAGTCCTCCCCAGATTGCATCAACCTTTCCAGAAGCAAGTGACGCAGACAGTGCCCAACCTACATTGATAATCTCCACATCCTCATAGTTAACACCCTGTGTTTTCAACATAGTGCTGATGGTCGCCTCTTCATTACCCGCAATAGAAATACCAATCTTTTTACCTTTAAGATCCGAGAGTTTGTTAATCTTATTATTGTCTAACACGGTCAAGGTATTAAGCGGTGCGGCAATCAAGGTAGCCGAACGGATCAGCGGCAACCCTGCAGCCACATCCATGATTAAGGTAGGCTGGTAGGAGATAGCCAGATCTACGTTATTTGCCGCGACCAATTTAGCGGGCATACTCGGATCTGTCGGCTCTTGAATCTCAACATCAAGGCCTTGTTGTTTAAAATAACCTAGTTGCTGGGCAATCACCACGGGCCCGTGATTCGGGTTAACAAACCAGTCCAGCATCAGGGTTACTTTTTTCATCTCGGCCTGTGCCGGCAGAGCTAACATTAATGCAACTGCGCTTAAAATTATTCTTTTTTTCATTGTATTTCCTTTTTTATGGCAGAGCATTTATCAATAACGCCCTTTCTGATTAAACTTCCCAAGGGATGAATTTTTTTAACAACTTATCGACGACAAAATAAAGTAAAATGGACAGCATAGATAAGATAAACAGTGCGGCAAACATTTCATCTATCATCATCCGCGCATTGGCCTGTAACATCAGATAACCCAAGCCTTCGCTTGAGCCGACCCACTCTCCCGCCACGGCACCGATAGGTGCAATCACCACCGCCACCCGAATACCAGACGCCAGTGTCGGTAAAGAGGCGGGAAACTGAATATGGCGCAGCATCTGCCATTTTGTCGCCCCCATGGTTTGCGCAAGATCAAGATAACCCGAAGGAGTATTACGCAGCCCATCGTAGCAGCAGGTGGTCACCGGAAAAAAGATGATTAACGCTGCCATCACTATTTTTGAGGCGATGCCATAACCCAGCCAAAGCATCAGTACCGGCGCAAGCGCAAACACCGGAATCGCCTGACTGGCAATCAAAATGGGTAATAGCCACTGTTTAATCGGCTTAAATAACAACATCTGCAATGCAAAGAACAACCCCATAAACAAGCCTAAAAACAGGCCCAGTATAATTTCTTGTCCTGTAACAAGCGTGTGTTTAAGGAGAATGTCATAGCGCAGCAGCAGTCTTTCGAATACCTCTATAGGGGCGGGTAAAATAAACGAAGGCATTCCAAAAAAAACCACAATAGCCTGCCATAAACCAAGAATAACCATGATGCTTATCATCATGCGCAGAAGCGGTTTTATCAGTGCTTTTTGATGAGTTTTCTGACCAGATAGCCTGGTAAAGGCAGTAATATCAGGCATCATCCTGCTCCAGAAATGCCATAATAGACTGCTGAAGTTGTGCACACTCTGGATCAAATTGACGGGGTGTTAAAGAGGCAGGTACCTTAAGAGACTCGGCTGAACTGGGCTTTCCCTGCATAATATAAATCTGATCAGCCAGGCGAATCGCTTCCTGCGGATCATGGGTAATCAACACAACGGTTTTATCTTTGAGCAATTCCCAAGCCAGATCCTGCAATCGGTAACGTGTTACCGCATCCACTGCAGAAAAGGGTTCATCCATCAATATAACGGGCTTATTCTGCATCAATGTTCTGGCCAGCGCGACACGTTGGCGCATACCGCCCGACAGTTTTTGAGGCAAGCAGTCTGCACTATCTAAAAGTCCGACCTTTTCAAGCAATGCCAATGCAGCTTGTTTTTGAACAGCCGTGATAGTATTACCGAATTTTGCGCTTAAGGTGACGTTATCTAACACCGACAGCCAGGGCATCAACAAGTCCTGCTGCGCCATATAAGCAATGTTATTTTTTAAATTAAATTGCGGGGGTGTCGTTTTCAGTTCGCCGGACCAACTTGTTTTTTGATCAAGTAAACCTGCCAGATAACGCAGCAATGAAGTTTTTCCACAACCACTGCGGCCCAAAATACAGGTCCATTGCCCGGCAGGGAAGCTCATATTAAGGCCCTGTAATGTTGCCGTTTTACTGCCGGTATAACGCAGGTAACCAGCACTGATATCTATTTGCAGCGCTGGAATTTTGGCCGATAAAGCCCGCATGCTAGCGGACATTCGCATGCCCGGCAAAAAAATGGTTTACCGGGCCATGACCCTGTCCAACCTGTAATTGATCAGCATGCGCAATCGCTTGAGAGATATAGTTTTTGCCCAGCTGAACGGCGCGTAATAGCTCATTCCCTTGCGCCAGATACGAGGCGATTGCTGACGAAAGTGTACAACCTGTACCATGGGTATTAAGCGTATTGATGCGAATTGCACTTAACTGTTCAACATGATTAGGGAAGATAAGCAGATCATTGCTGTTTTCATCATCAGTCAAATGCCCCCCTTTAAGCAGCAGCGCATTAAGTTTCAATTTATGGAGCTTGTCGACCATCTTCTCCATGCCTTGTACATTGGTTGGCACGTCCGAATAGATCAATTCCGCAGCTTCGGGTAAATTAGGAGTGACCAGATCAGCAAGAGGAAGCAGTTCCGATTTCAGCGTACCGATAGCAGATGCTTTCAGCAATAAGTCTCCGCTGGTTGCAACCATCACCGGATCAACCACTAAAAACGCAGGACGATACTGTCTTATTTTTGCCGCCACAAGTTTTATGATGTCACTGTCAGCCAGCATTCCAACCTTGACTGCAACCACATTCAGATCGTCAAAGACCGCATCAAGTTGCTTTTCTATATGTTCAAGAGGAATAGGGAAAATAGCGGACACCCCAAGGGTGTTTTGGGCGGTAATCGCGGTGATCACTGAACAGGCATAACCGCCCGTAGCTGAAATGGCTTTAATATCAGCTTGAATACCGGCTCCACCACCACTGTCGGACCCGGCAATAGTGAGTACGATAGGTGTTGATGAATTTTGAGCAGTAGAAATTGCACTAAGGTTTGACATAAAAGCTCCTAGAATGGGTACAGAGGAACTATATCAAGCCAAGTATTTAAGATAGGTGTCGCAGAGAGAATCAAAAACAAGACTTATAGTTCCCTACGACAGTATTAACTGAGTCAGGTTCAACGGGTCTCGCACTATGCGCTCTCAGCCTTCTGGCTCCCCGACTATATCTGCCGCAATAGTAACAAGTTTTTTTGAAAGAGCAAGAGCTCCCTTGCGTAAGGTTGCTCATTTTTTTAACAATCGCAACACTCCGCAATAACACCAAAAAACGAAACAAGTGTTCAGCCCGGTTGGTTAAAATCATCAACAACGGCACGGTAAATTGTCTTCACCTATTGCGCACGAATCCCCGTCCCTTATGTCAAAAATAGAGGTCTTTAAAGACCTGGAAAATGATCTTAAATTAATGGATTTAGTATTCGTTAACTATGCCTAACTATGCAGAACAAAATTGGACACAGTCTTCCGATAAAAAAAGATTAACATTGAGAATTGAGATCAAAGAGGCTTATTTCTACGTACAACAGCAATGCCAGAAATCAACCGACAACGCGCCTTAATGATTGATTTAGCGATTTTTTCTTTCCTCGATTGCCCACCTACAACATTTATCACACAGTGATCAATATCAATATAGACATACAAAAATTCTATTATAATGACTCTACCATAGAATTTACCTATCCCCCTTAAGGGCAACAATGTTCAAATTAATGCTTCAATTCATCCAGGTAGCAAAAGCCCAAAATGTGACTCAAGCGGCCAACAGTCTCTGTTTAAGCCAACCCACCTTAAGTCATAACATGAATAAATTAGAGGAAAAACTTGAAACCAAGTTATTTAATAGAAACTCTAAAGGGATCACGCTCACGTCAAGTGGGGAACTGCTCTATGAGCAAGCTAAAATGATGCAGCACCTTTATGAAAACACCCTCAATAAGATAGAGAAAAATAAGCTCAGGCATCAATACGAACTTAAAATAGGCTGCGGTGACGCTTGGTGGCATCTATTTGTTCGCGACTGTGTGCAGAACTTCCAAAATACGTACCCGCACAGCAATATCACCATCGACGTAGGTGATCATCTGCAGCTAATGAATCTGTTACTCAGCGGAGAGCTCAGTATTTTCGTTGGCCATGAAATATTAGGGCTGGCACAATATGAAGATGTCCTTTTTTATCCTCTTTTTAGCAGCCGTGAAGAAGTTTATGTAAGAAAGGATCATCCTCTGCTCGGACTCATCTGCAGCAATGAGAGGATTGCCCTCATTGCTGCCTAATATTAAGGAAACATCAATTCTAGCAGCGCGTCCAGCAGTGCCTTATCTATTTCCATGCTTTGTAGTTGCAGCACTTTATTGGTTGTATGTCTTGTTCCTGTACACACTTGATAAAGCCGCTCTTTCAAATTGAAATCAATTTGCGCAACATCCAACAAGTGATACAGCTTTTGCGCCTGATTGTCGTTGTCCGATATCCAATCATTACCAGTAAGAGTGATGAGCAGTTCTGTATGGCTATGATGCTGCCCGATATCCACACTGAGCGTCTGAGTGGTTTCATCATAAGCGCAATGGTAGGATATTCGCTCGCCATTGCGCGTGACACCTATTTTAGCCACATTTTGGTATCCCCGGAAAAGTACTCTGATTGAACGCAATTTTGGCACCAGCGTAGCATCTCCACTTACGGGTGAAATCTTGAACGTCACATTCTCTCTCCATAGCAGTTCCATTTGGGTTTCTGCATATTGCCCATTCTGATAGCCCATGCTTTCACCGTCATCTTCGTACATGTCGAAAACATTATCCTTTCCGGGGAAGACTAATATATCTAACGCATCTGGCGTGCCAACCTGATTTTTTTGGGGCTGATGCTCCGCCATAGGAATAATAGCACCGGCTTTGGCCAGTACCGGTTGACGCGATAAGTCACGCGATAAAAGGATTTTTTTATCTCCGTGATAGACTGTGCCGTCAAAAAAATCTATCCAAATCCCTTCTGGAAGCCAGGCATTGACACTCGCCAGTCCTATTTGCGGATCTATTTTACTGGTAATTGGGCATACCATCAGTTCGCTGCCGAAGAAATACTGATTCGGTACCTGATACGCCTGTTCATCATACGGATAGTGATAATAAATCGGCTGTATGAAGGGTGTTAATTTAGCATGGTTCTGCCAGTTCATGGTGTAAATATAAGGCACCAACTGATGACGTAGGCGCAGGTGGGCTTTCATCGTTTCACAAGCATCTGTACTGTAACGCCACGGTTCCTTACCATTAAAAATACTGCAGGAGCTGTGTAATCTCAGGATGGGGCTGAAGGTGCCAAACTGCAGCCATCTCGCGCTCAGTTCATCATCTTTGGCACCCATGAAATGACCGCCAATATCGTGACTCCACCAGCCATAACCGATATTCGATGCGGTTGAGGTAAAATAGGGCTGGAAGGCATAGGAATCCCAGCTGATACAGGTATCCCCCGAAAACCCAATCGGATAGCGATGGCTACCTACACCTGCGTAGCGGGAAAAGGTTAAGGGCCGTTTGCCATCTCGAGCCAGATCTAGAGAGTGATAGTGATTAAGCATCCATAAGGGATCCAGTCCCTCGGTCTGAGTGGTGCTACCCTGTTGCCAGTCCAACCACCAGAAATTAACCCCATCTTGCTCCTGCGGGTGGTGCAGATGGGTGAAATAGGCTTCCAGAAACTTTTTGTCTGTAAAATCGAAGGGGATGGGATCCTGACAGGAGGGATCCAGACCCAATGCCTGTGCCATCTGCGGATACATTTCTTCATGTGCTTGTACGCCATCAGCAGGATGGAGATTCAAAGTAACCCAAAGATTCTTGTCATGCAGCCAGTTCATAAACTTTGCCGGCTCGGGGAAAAGTTCTTTATTCCAGGTATAACCGGTCCAGCCACTACCATATTGACTATCGATATCCACAAGGTGCCAGTCCATATCTATAACACAGACGGAGAAGGGAATATCTTCATATTCAAAGCGATTGATAAGGCTCGTCAGTTCTCTCTCGTCATACGGCCAGTAACGGCTCCACCAGTTTCCTAGTACTTGTCGAGGTAGCAATGGCGTCGTTCCCGTCAGGCGATAAAAATCGCGGATGCCGGCCAGGTACTCCCGCCCATAGCCAAAGAAGTAAAGATCAATTATATCGGCTTTTCTCGATTCAACCCCGCCATCTTCAGTCAGTAGCAATGAGCCTGAATCGTCAATCAAAGAGAACCCCTTTTTAGATAGTACTCCTTCATCTAGTGCTACGGCGCCATCGGCCTCGTCAAGGGTGCGATAGGTACCCTTTAAACTGTCGGGCTGCTCTCCAAAATACCAACGACTCTGGTAGGCACTAAAATTGCCTTTTAAGTCGATATACAGGGAACTTCCCTTGAATTTCCCCTTCTGATAATACAGATGCAAATGTTCTGTAATGATCTGCAGCTGGCTCTCATCTTCCACTACTCGATACTCAGGCACCACAAACTGACGGTTCCAGACAGCTTGGGTGGGCCGGTCTTCAAAAATACTGTCCTCGGCGTATTCCATGCGGATCAGTTTGCTGGTCAGCAACGTAAAACGATATTGATCCCCCTGAATTACAGCGGTAGTAGCTGCCTTTCCCGATGTGATTACTTGAAATCGCTTATCTAACATAGCCATAAAAATATCCTCTTAAAAGTTTTTTAATATCAATTGGGTACAAGTCTATCTATATGACTGCTCAGTCCTTGTCTCTCCATAGCGCCAGCGCTAAATTCTTAGCTAAATAAATTAGATAAAATAAGCATGGCTATGCCGCTTAATTTATCCAGTAGGCGAGCGGCATAATGGTACCTTGATAAACCAAGCATAAAGGATTCACTGGTGATGCTGAAATGCTCTTCTTTAGCGATGACCATAGGTTTCACCTATACCAATAACAAGAAAGGTGATCACGCGCAAAATTATCCAAGTATTGCTGTAGGTAGACATTTTAAAAATTGTGATAGGGATGGGAAACTATGTTTTGACGACAGAGAATTGGGATAAGTTACAACTTTCCACTTGAATAAAGTTTCTCAGTCCAATGAATATACTTTTTGTGGTTTAGGTCACGGTTTTTAATAATCTTGAAACGAATGATGGGTGAAAAACTCTATCGAGGATCACCTTTCCGCTGAGGAATATGCATTTTTTCTATGAAAATACCGAGTAAAGAGCATTTCAGTCTATATTGGATACTGCCTATGATGGTGCCTATTCAAAAGAAATACACACGGTGATTTTCAAGGACAATAGCGATGACAATTGATGTAAAAAAGAGCGATGCTGGCATAATACAGACATTAGATAAAAAATGGTGGCATGATGCCGTCATATATCAGATCTACCCACGCAGCTTTATGGATGCGAATAATGATGGTATGGGTGATCTGGCCGGGATTATCAGTAAACTTGATTACCTTAAGGAATTGGGGATTAATGTTATCTGGTTGTCTCCGGTATTCAAATCACCGATGGATGATAACGGTTATGATATTTCCGACTATCAAGATATCGCTTCTGAGTTTGGCTCTCTGGAGGAGGTGGACAAGCTGATTGCTGAAGCGGCTAAGCGTGATATTCGTATTATTATGGATCTGGTGATCAATCACAGCAGTGACGAGCATCCCTGGTTTATTGAGTCAAGAAAATCTAAGGATAGCCCTTACCGCGATTATTATATCTGGCGAAAGCCTCAATCCGACGGTTTACCACCGAACGATTTTCACTCCTATTTTGGTGGCAGTGGCTGGGAATTTGATGAGGCGACTGGTGAATACTATTTCCATCAGTTTTCTAAAAAACAGCCGGATCTGAACTGGGAGAATCCCAAGGTACAGGAGGAAGTGCACAGAATGATGAACTGGTGGCTGGATCGCGGTATCAGCGGCTTCCGTATGGATGTAATCGATCTGATAGGTAAGGACGTGGATAAGCAGATCATGACCAACGGACCACATCTGCATACTCTATTACAGGAGATGAATAAAGCAACTTTTGTTGGTCGCGATCTACTGACCGTCGGTGAAGCCTGGAGCGCCACCCCGGAAATTGCTAAGTTGTATTCCGATCCAACTCGCGATGAACTCTCTATGGTATTTCAGTTTGAGCATATCACCATCACCTTTGATCCCGAGCAAGGTAAATGGAAACCTCGACCGTTTGATCTAGTGGAGTTCAAGCAGGTAATCAGCAAATGGCAAACTGAACTTGGTGATTGTGGTTGGAACTCCCTGTTCTGGAATAACCATGATCTACCGCGAGCGGTTTCAAAATATGGCGATCCGGGGCGCTACCGCGTGCAGTCGGCCAAGATGTTAGCGACCGCGATGCATTTCCTCAAGGGCACACCTTATATCTATCAGGGAGAAGAGATAGGAATGACCAATGTGCAGTTCGATGCCATTGAGGATTATCAGGACATTGAAACCCTGAATCTTTACCAGGAGCGCACTGCAGCAGGAGTCTCACATGAGGCAATGATGCAGGGGATCTATGAAAATGGTCGTGACAATGCGCGCACGCCGATGCAGTGGAATAACACGCTTAACGCAGGCTTTAGTGAGGGCCATCCTTGGCTTAAGCTTAATCCTAATTATCCTGAAATTAATGTCGAGTCTGCATTGGATGATCCTAATTCCATTTTTTACCACTACCAGAAATTGATCCAACTGCGCAAAAATCACCAAGTGATAGTCTATGGTGATTATCAACCATTATTTGCAGAACATGAAAAGGTATTTGCCTACCAGCGCCAGCTGGGTAATAAGCGTGTAGTGGTAATCAACAACTTCAGTGCTGAGCCGCTGGAGCTGACCTTGCCGATATCGTTACAGGGATTAAAAGGGCAATGTCTGATTAGCAACTACGCGGCGCGTAAGCAGTTAAGCGAGTCACTCACGCTTGCACCTTATGAGTCTTTTGCGTTGCTCATTAAGCAGTGTTAAACGCGCCCGGATATATGAGTCAAAAGGAAAATAAGATGAAAAATTATAGTTTAGTCGGCGATGTGGGCGGCACTAATGCACGTCTGGCATTATGTGATCTGGAAACGGGCAGCATTTCTCACTCTCTGACCTATTCAGGTTTAGATTATCCCTCGCTGGAGGCTGTGGTTCGAGTCTATCTGCATGAACAGTCGCTCAGTGTTGAGCTGGCCTGCATTGCCATCGCCTGTCCCATTGGGGGGGATCAAGTCTCGATGACTAACCATAGCTGGGCATTTTCAATCAAACAAATGCAGAAAAATCTGGGTCTAAAACAGCTCACTATTATTAATGACTTTACGGCGGTATCGATGGCGATACCGGTGCTTGGTGTTGATGATAAGGTACAGCTGGGAGGCGGTGCTGCGCAGCCATACAAACCGATCGCTGTCTGCGGGGCAGGCACGGGGCTCGGTGTCGCGCATCTGGTGCAGTCCGGCGATCGCTGGTTAAGCTTAGCGGGCGAAGGAGGGCATGTGGACATGGCGAGCTGTACTGAGCAAGAGGATGCGCTGATTCAGCAACTGCGCCACGAGCTCGGCCATGTTTCAGCAGAAAGGCTGCTCTCCGGACCGGGACTGGTGAATATCTATAAGGGTTTAGTGACCTCCGATCATCGGAAGCCTGAAATATTAACACCTAAGCAGATTTCAGATCGCGGGCTTTCTGGAGAGTGCCATGATTGCCATCGAGCATTGAGTCTTTTTTGCATCTTAATGGGACGCTTTGCCGGTAATCTGGCACTCAATCTTGGTGCTTTTGGCGGTGTTTATATTGCCGGCGGCTTAGTGCCTCGCTTCCTTGATTTTTTCAACGCTTCAGGCTTTCGCTCAGCCTTTGCAGAGAAGGGGCGTTTTAAAGAATACCTGCAGGAAATTCCTGTTTACGTCATCACCCATTCGCAGCCGGGCTTGCTGGGCGCGGGTGCCTATCTGCGGCAGTCTTTGGGAATAAGCCTTTGACAGACGGTTTAAATAGATCAAAAAGTATTTCATTATCAACGGCGATTTTTATGACGCGCTTATCTGCGTATGCCCGCGCAAGAACATAACGGATCAGTCTGGATCTGTTCTTTGCGCAGTTTAAGTAATACCAATCCGCATAAGTAAATGGTCTAAAATTGCGAAGGAAAAAATAATGATAGCAAGACGTTTGATTGAGCAATAGCTGGCTATTGAGATTGAAAACAACGAAGCTAGCGTTAATTTTAACAAGTAAGACAGGTCAGATATTTATGCGGATTGGTATAATAGGATTATAACCCATGTTAAATACAAACAAGACAGTAACAAACAGCCACTATACAAAAAACTGGTGGAAAGAAGCCGTCGCTTACCAGATATATCCTCGCAGTTTTATGGATTCCAATGGTGATGGTATTGGGGATCTGAACGGTATCATCGAGCGGCTCGATTATCTTAAAGACCTTGGCATTGATGTTATCTGGATCTGCCCTATGTTCAAATCGCCTAATGATGATAATGGTTATGACATCAGTGACTATCAGGAAATTATGGAGGAATTTGGCAGCATGGTCGATTTCGATCGTTTGTTAGCGGCTGTGCATGCGCGTGGGATGAGATTGATTTTGGATCTGGTGGTCAATCATACTTCCGATGAGCATCCTTGGTTTGTCGAGTCCAAAGCATCTAAGAATAGCCCTAAACGGGACTGGTATATCTGGCGTGATGGTGTATCAGGTAAGGAGCCTAATAACTGGGAAAGCATCTTTAAGGGGCCAGCCTGGGAGTACGATCAAGGAACAGAACAGTATTATATGCACCTGTTCTCTAAAAAGCAGCCGGATCTTAACTGGGAAAATAAAGAAGTGCGTGTCGCTATCTATCAAATGATTAACTGGTGGTTGAATAAGGGGATAGACGGTTTTCGTGTGGATGCCATTAGCCATATGAAAAAGGAGCCAGGCTTTAAGAATATGCCTAATCCGAAGGGACTTAAAAATGTACCCTGCTGGGATAAAATGATGAATGTGGATGGTATTATCGACTACCTTGATGAACTGTGTGATAACACTTTTAGACACTACGACATCATGACGGTTGGGGAAGCCAACGGTGTCTCTGTGTCTCAAGCGGAAAACTGGGTAGGCGAGAATAAGCAGCGATTAAATATGATTTTTCAGTTTGATCACTTAAAGCTGTGGGAGGAAGATCCTCAGGCGGATTTGAATGTGGTTAAACTTAAAAAAACCTTCAGTCGCTGGCAGAAAGGATTAGAAAATGTTGGTTGGAACGCACTGTTTCTGGAAAATCATGATATTCCACGGATAGTTTCTAAATGGGGTAATACAAAGCAGTATTGGTTTGAAAGTGCGACCTCTTTAGCAACGATGTATTTTCTGATGCAGGGCACGCCGTTTATCTATCAGGGGCAAGAGATTGGGATGACCAATACCCAGTTTGACAGTATTGATGATTTTAATTGTGTTGGTGCTAAAAATAAGTACGCAGAGTTGAGTGAGGAGGGAATGCCCGAGCAAGAGATTTTACATCTGCTGGCGCAAACCGGCCGGGATAATTCACGCACGCCTATGCAGTGGGATAGCACGGTTAATGCAGGCTTTAGTTCGAGTACACCCTGGCTTAAGGTGAATCCCAACTATCAACGTATTAATGTGGCGCAGCAAGAGTTGGACAAAGGATCTATTCTGAATTTTTATCGCAAGATGATTGCTCTGCGTAAGGCCGAACCGGTATTGGTTTATGGCGATTATGATTTATTGCTTGAAAAAGATTCGCAGATTTACGCCTATACGCGCACTTTAGGTGAGCAGCAGTTGCTGATTATGTGTAACTTGACCGGATTGTCTGCACAATATAAGCATCCAGACTGTTGGCTTAAGAGTGATCATCTGTTGTTGGGTAATTACTCTGTGGCCGCGCACGGAGCAGAAAATAGTCTGCTATTACGTCCCTTTGAGGCTAGAATCTACCGCTGCTGAGCGGGTTCTCGTGACAGACACCGGCATTACAGAGAGTGAAGCGCGTTGTTACGCGGATGATCAAGTAGATAAACCAGTTTTAAGGCAATCTTAGCGATGAACACTAAGATTGCCCTAAAACTTAATAAAGCCACATAAAAATCAACATCACGCCCAAATGCTCAAGCTATATTTGGGTTGCTTGCAATGATCTGTTTAAACTGCGCCAACAGCGCGATAGTCTGTTTATCTTGGTTTTTATCTTTATAAAGGTAAACACCAACGGAGGCTTTATTGAAGCATGCTTGTAGTTTTAGTTCAACAAGATCAAAGTTTGCAAAATAATCTTTCATACTAGCAGGGTAGGCCAATATCGCCTCGCTATTTTGCAGCAAATCAATTGCCGTTAACAATGAATTAGTTTGATATATCACTTTTTCTTGCAGATAGTGGCGTTTTTGATGAGAGCTTCTTTCTGGGGTTTGGTGTTGTAAATGAGAGAAACGGTTAGTTTGTGCCGCTAAGTCGACTGAAGGGAAGCGTGCAAGATCCTCATTGCTACAGGTTTTTTCCAGCAGGGGATGCCCTTTTCTGACATAAACTTTATCACTGTTGATAAAAAGAGGATGGAAAAGAACATCTTCATATTGTGCTAGTCCCAATATTTCATGCCCGACAAAGAGGTTGATATCACCGCTTAATAATAAACTCATGAGGTGTAAATGGTCACCTACATCAATAGAGATATTACTGTGTGGATAATTACCCCTGAATTCTTGCACACAGTCCCGAATAAACAGGTGCCACCAAGCGTCACCGCAGCCTATTTTAAGTTCAGTATTATGTCTTAATTTATTTTTATCAAGCTTAACGAGGGTATTTTCATACAAATTTTGCATCATTTTAGCTTGTTCATAGAGCAACTCACCGCCTTGAGTCAGCCGGATCCCTTTAGAGTTTCGATTAAATAACTTGGTTTCAAGCTTTTCCTCTAATTTATTCATATTATGACTTAAGGTGGGTTGACTTAAACAGAGATTATTTGCCGCTTGAGTTACATTCTGAGCCTTTGCTACTTGAATAAATTGGAGCATTAATTTGAACATGGCCACTCTTATTAGATGATAGATAATTTATAGATGATAAATTATCATTTATAAATGGTAGATAATAGATAAATTCTATGCAGAGGCTATTGTGATAGGATTTATGTATAACTATATTGATATCGGTCACTGTGCGAGCTGTTTTACAGGTGGGCAATCGAGACGAGACAAAAATCTTATCAGGATGTTTACTCTTAGGGAGAAGAAAGTGAAGTGCCTGTATTGGAAGTCTGCAACACACGCACCTTTGCCTAGCATTTATTCTTTACCCCACAAGTGATGAGCAACTCGCTTGAGTCGACTATATTGCCGTATCTCCACAGAGATAGGTTGTTTGATCCTTGCGGCCATCTCCTCATAGATCCCTTTGACCCGATCATGCTCAAGTACAATCTGATATTGTCCACGAGTAATAAAACTGGCGTTGACTGCTTTTATCTGTAGTACCGTAGCATCATCTAACTTGTCATAGTTGTTAAGTTCAAAGCGTAGACGGGTAGCGCAATATGCCAACGAGATAATATTACTTGAGCCTCCCAGAGCACTCAGAATACTGATAGCCAAGGTAGCGTTTGCCGAATGATAAGACGAATCGTCTGCCACTAGAGCAATCAATATGTCATGTACCGCTTTGACGTTTTCATTACCGATAACTATCTGATATTGGCCGCCAGTGTTAAAGCTATTTTTTACACTTTCTATTTGGCGTACCTTAGTATCATTGACCAGATTATAATCATTTAGTATAAAGCGCAACCGGGTTGCGCAGTAGCTCAAAGAGGTCACATTATGCTTACTCCCAATCCCATCGAGGATGTCCATCGCGGCAGCTTGCCTATCCATTCTAATTCTCCTTAGTCACCGGCCATGACTGGCCGGCATATTTAACAATATAAGATCAATAAATATCAGGTTAAGCCCATCATCTCTATATGCTAGCGCAATGTTTAGTTTACGATTTTTTTAGAGATAAGAGCCTCTGGCGATGCCTGAGCTGTCACCAACCGCTGAAAAGCCTGACCAGTACCATCAAACAGATAGCAGTGTTCCGCCGGCAGATCGACACCTACTGCTTCACCCGCTACAATTGCTGATCGCTCGGCATTGCGTACCACCCATGGCTCACTTGCATTGCCGTTATCCAGATATAAGTATGTCTCGTTGCCCATGTGCTCCACGAATATAACAGAGGCTTGGTAATGTGCCCTGTTCTTTTCCCCCCACAGAATATGTTCAGGCCGAATCCCCAGATTGACGCTTTGTCCTTCCGCTGATTTGGGCGTGCGAATTGGTAAGATCAGCTCTTTTCCGCTGTCCAGTACCACTTGGCTGGTATTCTCTCCCGACTTAACCAAAGTGGCAGGCAAAAGATTCATCTTAGGCGAACCAATGAATTGCGCCACAAATTCATTTCCAGGATGGTCATATAGTTCCAGAGGTGTCCCAACTTGCTCCACGCGGCCCTTATTGAGTATGACGATGCGATCTGCGAGAGTCATCGCCTCAACCTGATCGTGGGTTACGTAAATAACGGTTGAGCCCAATCGTTTATGGAGATTCGCAATCTCCATACGCATCTGCACCCGCAGCGAGGCATCGAGGTTAGACAACGGCTCGTCAAAAAGAAATAATTTTGGTTCGCGTGCGATGGCGCGACCAATCGCCACCCTCTGCCGTTGGCCACCGGACATATCTTTCGGTCGACGCTGCAGCAGAGGTTCCAGTTGCAGCGTGCGTGCGGCTTCATTGACTCGTCTATCGATCTCCTTGGCAGGCAGTTTGGCTAGACGCATCGCAAAGGCGATATTTTCATATACGCTCATATGTGGATACAGTGCATAGGATTGAAACACCATGCCGATGCCTCTCTCAGAAGGTGTGTCGTCGTTAGAATAGATACCATTAATATACATATTACCGTTTGTGATATCTTCTAGCCCCGCGATCATTCGCAGTAGCGTTGATTTTCCGCAGCCCGAGGGGCCAACGATCACCACAAATTCGCCCTTATTTACCAACAGGTCGAGCGATGGGATAACTTCGGTCTGCTTATCATAGGTTTTGTTCAGTTTTTCTAGTTTCAGTTGAGCCATCTTTAACTTCCTTAATGCAATTGGGCGTCCTCTGGACGTTATAAAAATAGATGTTCGAGCAAGGGAACATCAAAGTGTTCATCCCTTGACTGCTCCCGCGGTCATGCCGCTGACGATACGTTTTTGGAAAATCAAAACCAGTATAATGATCGGCAGCGTTACAATCACCGAGCCCGCCATAATGTTACCCCAGGGTAATTCATACTGGGAAGACCCCTGCATCATGGCGATCGCTACTGGCACAGTGCGATTTTCGCCGGAGATGGTAAAGGTCAGTGCAAACATAAACTCATTCCAAGAACCAACAAAGGCTAATAACCCAGTGGTAACCAGCGCCGGTGCCATAATGGGCGCAAATATTTTACTGATGATAACCCACAGCCCTGCCCCATCAACAATGGCCGCTTCTTCCAGTTCTAC
Source organism: Psychromonas sp. MB-3u-54 (assembly GCF_002836415.1). Taxonomy (GTDB): domain Bacteria; phylum Pseudomonadota; class Gammaproteobacteria; order Enterobacterales; family Psychromonadaceae; genus Psychromonas. The sequence continues at coordinate 62,617 of NZ_PJBP01000087.1, forward strand.
CGGCAAACTCTTCATAAAAGTAGTTAATACCCAGACGGTGAATGGTAGAGAAAAGGTGGTATAGGAGAGGATCAGGGATCCCAGTGAGTCATACAGCCCAAGAAAACGTACTAGCTCAAACATCCCTGAAAGTACTGCCACCTGCGGGAACATGGAGACACACAAAATAGTGAACAGCAGTCCTTGGCGACCGCGAAATTTGATCCGGGCCAGCGCAAATGAGGCGGTGATGGACACTAACAGGCAGCCTCCAACAGTTACAGTAGCAACTATCATTGAATTGAGCAGGCTACGGGCAATGCCATTGACCATCAATGCATTGATATAGTTCTTCCATACGAAAGTGGTCGGCAAATAGTTAGGTAAAAATAGATCCTGACCACTGCGCAGTGAGGTCAGGATGGCATTATAGAATGGAAATACACAAAATGTGGCAGTCACGACTACTGCAAGATATAGGAAACTCTTAGATCTTAGGTAACGTTGACGACGAGTTAATTTCATACTTGTTTCTCCTTGTTGTAAAGACTGCCTGCATACAGGAAGCTCGCGGCGATACCTGCGACCATCATAAATACCAGCACCGAGGCGGCAGAGCCAGATCCCATTTCCTGGTAGGCCACCATTTGATCTCGGGCGTAGCCGGAGACAGACACAGTTGCCTCGCTATTAGAAGTAAGTACATAGATAAGATCAAATACTCGCAGGGCATCCATTGTTCGGAAGATAAGTGCGACAATCATTGCCGGCATGATCAATGGCAGCGTAATGCGAGTAAAGCGTTGCCAAGCGGTCGCTCCATCCACTCGAGCAGCTTCATATAGATCCGCGGGAACAGTCTGTAGCGCAGCCAGCAGCATGAGCGCCATAAATGGAATGGTCTTCCATACATCGGCAAAGACTACAGCCCACATGGACAGCGTAGGCGAAGCAATCCACGCTAGCGGACCATCGATAATACCAATACGCAACAACAGATCGTTAACCACTCCATATTGGTCATGGAACATCCATCCCCACATTTTGGCAGTAACAATGGTGGGAATGGCCCAAGGCACTAGCACGGCTGCTCGCAGAAGGCCTTGCCCACGGAATTTCTGGTTCATTAAAAGCGCGACCAGCATACCTAATATTAATTCTATTGAGACTGACCAGCTGGAAAACCAAAGGGTGTTACGCACTGATTTCCACCATAGCGGATCACCCAATACGCCATAAGCCTCCCCGTCAAAAAAGGACAAATAGTTATCGAAACCGACAAAGTTGTACACTTCAGGGGTATCCAGAGCGGCATCGGTGAAGCTGTAGAATATTGTGCGTAACAATGGCCAGCCAGCCACACCAGCCAGTAAAAATAACGCAGGAAATACCAGTAACCAGGCAGCACGGGCACGGCGTTGCTGTAAGCTACGCTTATTGCGCTGCGGTCTAACAAGCGACGTATTTAAGGATAAAATTTTAGTTGTCATTTAAATAAGCTCCAGTGATGTTGGATCGCAGCTAAGCGATCGTCATCATGTAATGTAGGGGTCCGTGACCCCTCGGGCGGTGAAAATATCCGTACTCCTGTATTATGTTAGATTATTTCCACTGACGACCCTTGATGCGTTTCAGGCGATGCTCTAAGTCTGCAACCGCTTTTTCTCCTGTAGTTACACCACTAAGTACATTATATGTAGCATTTAAGACTGCGTTGGAAACCCGGTTGTACTGTCTCTTAGTTGCACTAGCTGGGCGCGGTATCGCATTCGCAAAGACGGCCTTAAATGCCGGTAAGTGAGGTGCGGAGGCTAAAATATCCGGATCGTCATAGAGAGCAATGCGGGATGGCGAGTTCCCCCCCATAAAGAATAATTTCTTCTGGGAGTCTGCATCTGTCACAATTTTCAGCATCAGGACTGCTGCTGCTTTGTTATTTGAATAATCACTGATCGCCCACTGCCAGCCGCCAAGCGTTGCTGCATGTTTACCATCAGCACCACCTTTGGGAATGGGCATGACCCCCACTTTACCTTTAACCGGACTTTTCTCGCCTTGGGCTAACAGGTAAGCATAAGGCCAGTTGCGCATAAACAGAGCATCACCGTTTTGAAACACGGCGCGAGATTCTTCTTCCATATAACCCATTACACCTTTGGGTGAGATGGTACCCACCCAATTAGCAGCCATATTGAGTGCTTTTGCAGCTTGCGGGTTGTTGATGGAAATATCACCGTTTGGCTCAACGATGCTGCCGCCATTGTAGGAAGAAATCCACTCCAGTGCGTCACAGGTCAACCCCTCATAGGCCTTGCCTTGGAATACCATTCCCCAGAACCCTTCTTTACCAGTATTACGCTCGGCTAGTTGAATTTTATTAGCGATACGGGTTAGATCTTCCCAGGTTTCAGGAGGCTGCTCATCATATTTAACCAGTAGATCCTTGCGGTAATAAAGCATACCCGAATCTAAGAAGGCCGGCACCGCTTTGACACGCCCATCCACCACATTATTCTGCCAGGCTGACGCAAAGAAGTCGGCTTCCATATCCTTAACGTGCTCGGTTAAATCCATCAAGTGTTTGTCCAATAGTCCTATCCACACGGTATCGGCTTGAAACAGATCAACCGCATCCCCATCCTTAGCTGCAAAGACCTGCTGGAATATCCCAAGTTTTTCGTTGGAAGCCTGCGGGAGTTCGATAAAATTTACTTTATGTGGCGTTTCGGACTCAAAGCGCTGTTTAATATATGCGCAGTAGTCTTTATTTATACCAGTAAAACCGGCGCATTCCATTTTTATGGTGTCGGCCTGAGCCAGGTTGAAGGTACCGGCTAACACAGCCGTTAGTAATCCAGTGCTATATTTGTTCATGCTGACCTCTTGTTATAATAGATTAGAAGGCAGTGTGCACCTGCCTTTCGTCGCTAAGGGGAGACATTATATGCGTGTGCACCCATTCGATGCTAAGCATAATAAGGCCCGTGTAGGAGTAGATAAAATGCTATTTTTAAGCGGTACCATAGAAAAAATGCATATACCGACCATAAACGTGATCCTGATTCGCTATACTGCGTTAATAGCTTTAAATTATTATTTACAAAAACGTGAATCAAACCGCACTCAGCACAGAGCCAACTCAACAATACTGACTGTAAGATAAGGGCTCCGCTGGATTATGAGCGTTATTCTGGCCAAGCCCAACCGTACCGTTCAATGCCGTTCGGTTAAGCAATTCTAGGCTTATATCTTAATGGATATATTGATGGCATATAAAATACTGAACGTGGAAAAATTTGGTGTTTTCTTTTTATAGGTAGAATAAAATACTTAACATCCTCTCGCATAAATCGTCGTTTTTTAGGAATAGCGCATTACAAAACTCGCTGTGAATTGAACTTTTTAGCAAAGTGAGGATCAGATCAGTACATAATTTAATTTTCGGTACTTGGTATGAGCACTACTTTTTTAAAACACTTTTATTCTATTACTGATCCTAGGATTGAGCGCTGTAAAAAACATAACCTTTTAGATCTTCTCCTTCTTACTATAAGCGCCGTACTATCAGCTGCTCAGGGTTAGGAGAGTATTGAAGATTTCGGACATTTAAAACTAGATTCGCTTCGTCAATATTGACCTTTTGAAGCTGGTATCCCTAAACACGATACGATTGCCCATGTTATCTGTCGCTTAAAAGCACGAGAAATAGAAACTGCTTTTCAATCATGGGTATCATCCCTCCTTGAAACTACTGGGAGTGATGTTATCGCTATCAATAGGAAGACCGCTCGGCGGTCATTTTCGACGAAAGATCGTAAAAACACACTACATACCGTTAGTGCTTGGAGTTACCAGTATCAATTAGTTTTAGAAAAGGCTGGACAGCCCATCATTTTTTCTGAGTTGAGCAATACCATTTCGGCTATGTACAAAAACTTTACTGCAATATGGATAGTCACCACATAAAAATGTACGGCCAACACAACGGGTGAACCATCAAAAAAGTGTGGGTCCTTATTTAGTGGCCGATGAAACTTACTGGCAGAAAAATAAGCGGTAGAACAAGTTCTTGTCGTGCGCTACCCTCTATTATGTTATTTACAAAGCTTTACCCCTCATAATAGGAAAACAGAGATATGATTACTTTGCACGGATTTGCCGCCAGTAACTATTACAATCTGGTTAAACATCTCTTGTTATACAAAGAGCTGCCCTTTCAGGAGAGCCTGACTTACAGCGGAGGCGACGACTGGCTTTCAATAAGCCCGGTGGGGAAAGTGCCGGCAATAACAACTGCCGATGGCCGGCATTTATCTGAATCTAGCGTCATTTGCGATTTTATCGAAGAGTCTTATCCCGCAAAGCCGCTCTACCCTGCTGATCCCGGCGAACGCGCAGCTATACGGCAAATCATGAAAATAGCGGAGCTTTATTTAGAGCTGCCCAGCCGACGACTTATTCCCTACGCATTTTCAGGCAAGACAGCCCCCAAGGAGATTCAGACTGAAGTAAGCAAAGTCTTAAATCGTGGCGTTGGCGCTATGCAGCTTTTGTGCAAGTTTTCACCCTGGATTGCGGGCGATAAAATGACCCTCGCTGATATCTATGTTTATTACGTCAATACCATAGTAAATACGTTTAGCGCCAGTCAGCTCAATCGGGACATTCTCGCCGAGATACCGGGCATGAAAGCGTGGACAGCTTTAATGAGCGAATCCGCTATTGCGCAAACGGTGGAAGCCGATCGCGTAGCAAATATGCCCAATTTCATGGCCTATATAAAAGCACAGCAGCCGGCTCCCAAGGCCTGAGGATATTTGAGACAGTCATGACTTTCGATTCTTAATAAATCCATCGGGTTTTGTTTTTTTCCCTAAAAGAGCAAAACCCGAATGCCACTGTGGCAACCAAGGGTACTGATTGCTTTACACGGCAGAGGACATAATAAAGTGATGCAAAAGGTACCCGACACTACACAATCATAAAATAACAGTTGGACAGAACGCTTAAAGCTAAAGTCTCTATGTTTGGATTCAACACAAGTCTACTTTTAATACCTATTCTTTTTCTACATCGATGCTTTAATGCTAAGCTCAATGAGCTGTGATCTAATGCTTTTCTTAATCCTTGGGTTATCAGTATTTAATAAACTTTGTGCTAGTAAAAAAATTCGCTCATCAGTATCAGCATCAGCACCAAAACCAGCAGAGCTATAAAATCTATTTAATCCACATATATTAATGGTTTGATTTCCTTTATCTGTTTTTGCGACATACAAAAAACCTGGTCTAATAACCAAAATATTATCATTATAATTATCAAAATGAGGGTGAACAAATAAAAAAGAATTACTATGTGCGGGGTAACGATGCCGCGCAGTACTATTCGTTACCTTCTTATTTGACTTGGCTCCATTACAATCAATGCAAGCCATACATAGATTAAGCGGTTCGAACATGAAATTTTTAGCTATAGAGCGTGGGATAATATGCTCTATATCCCAAGCCCGACCATGAGTAGTTTGTAGATCTCTCTTGCAATAAGGGCAAGTTGTATTCTGTTCTGCAACATAATGATTTTTAATAATAACTTTTAAATTATTAAGACATGAATCAGACCAGCTTTTTGCTGAAAACTCAACCTCTTCTTTTTTGCTGGTAATTTGAATTAATTCGTCTTCCGAATAATTAACAGCATTAATGATCATTATTAATTATCTCTAAAGTTTCATTGAGTAACTCGATTAATATTCTTACAGGATCCTCTGTATTTATTTTTGGTAAAAGATGAAAAAGTTGGTCAGCCTCAACTTTTTGTTCCTTTCCTAAATTACCATTTTTAGATAAATAAGAAAGCAAACTGACTACCTTTCTATTTAGAAATTCGTTACGGAAACCAGGTGAATCAAAGAGTGTCGCTAACTGATAATCTGCAGAACGTAATAAATAATCTCTTGCTGAAAATAGTTTATTTTCATCCATACTCAAAATATAAGAGTTTTCTCCGTGAAGTTCTGAAACTATTTGAGGAGAATGAGTCGCGATTATAAAATGGCAACCATCGTAATTTTCGAATGTTTTTATTAACAATGACATAAAAGAACTTTGCCACTCTGGATGTAAACTAATTTCCGGTTCATCAATGCAGATTAATGAATTATTTTTTATTTTTCCAGAGATACCAAGCAAAATCAAAGCTATACATTGCTCTCCAGAGCTCGCTTTTTTAAAATCAATGAATTTACGATTATCTGATTTATGAGATAAATTAAGTGAATGAACTTTTAAAACTTCCAAGTTTAATAACAACTCTATTGAATTTATTTTTATTTTTTCCAATGGGGAAGATACTTTCCCTAGGTGTAAATCGACACTCAACCTTTTATATACGCTCTTATTTGAATCCCCGTATAAATTAATAAAAGCTTTTAATACTTCACTGCGTTTTAAATCAACTAATTTATCTAAATCATTCGATTCATCAGTATTTAATTCAATTAACTTAACTAAGTGTTCGTTTATTAATTTATCAATTCCGTAAAAATTCACTTTATCCTTGGTAAATTTTGATGAAAAAGAAACTCTAATTCTTCGACCATAGCCCAAATATTCAAGAGTTTTTTCCATTACAATAAGATTTTTTCCTACTGCATCAGCTTTAGTAAATAATGACTGAACAATGCTATTTATCAAAGAATTAACATGAATTGTTTTATCCATTCTTTTTAATCCAATATATGAATAAATCTGATGTTTTTTATTATGGGGGTCTTTAAAAAAATTCGCATGGCTAATATCTTTTATTGGAAATCGATCGAATGGGCTTGTTGATACACAAATCACTCTTTTTGGAAACACTGCAGAATGAACTTTAGGAAATGGCTTTGCACAGTATATACCAGCTAATTCTTTACCTATTTCACCAGCGTTTACCTCGTGACCTTTTAAGTTATACCGTATTGAATTTTTTCTATAATATTTATCTAACTCGCTAAGGTCAGCGCCTATCTCCCACAAATCGGGGCGTTCGTAAAAACTTGAATTATCTCTATAAAAAAAATTAGCAATAAAGCTAAGAAGGTTGCTTTTACCTGATCCATTTTTCCCTATTAACACTGTATAAGTGTTGTTTTTATTCTTATGGGCGAGCGATAGAGGGTAATTTATATTACCCATGATGCTATTAAGTATATAAAATGACATACATAAACCTTTGTATTTAGAAAAATTAAAGCACCCAAACATTTAGATCAGATCGTCATGGTTTTTAACTATTCAAAATATGGATATCTCTGAATTTATTAGTCGTAATATGATGCAACACCATCATAGTAGCCTTGGGCAAATGCAGCATGAGGACTTTTATGTCTAACCACACCAGCTTGACTTTCAGGTAACGAATCTAGATCAAGTATCAAATTTTCACTACGAACGATACCGGCTTTAAAGCCAGCATCATAGGCACAGCCGCAACAACGGTGACGTCCATGGCCGCCTTGATCTATTGGTAATAAATTAAACTTTGGATCATTGCGATGAGCATTTAGACAAATAGGCATTACAAACTCCTCTCCAAGTAAATAAGCAATTATAATTAGTACTTATGAAAGGGCTAATTACTTGCTTTCTCAAGAAAGTGACCCATCAAAAAATTATTTTATTGTTGTTTTTGCCAGAGTACATATTCATCTCTATTTTATCAAACAGTTAGATTAAATTAACAAATATAGATCATCTATAAAATCTGAAGAATTCCATATTTGCACTGGAAACTTGGAACCTAACTGTTGCTTATCAATCGGCAGGTAAATTTCCCATCAAAAGTAAAAACTTTCAAGCGCCCTTTCGGCTGTTATTAGATTGATAAATCGCTCTATAACAATAAAACCCCTTCGCCCGTTAAATGATTGAAGTTTTTTCTAGGGCCATAGGTTGATTATGTTCACCTAAAGTCCCTGAGGATGTCTCTTTAGCACCTTAAAATCGTGATTTAAGGGGGCTTTAAGACTTTGATTTTAAAGGAGTTAATAAATTGGATCTTTGCTGTTTTGCAGTGTTATATTTGGCTAATAATCAATTTGGAGAAAACCATGAGCCACAAGCAAACCTTTCGTGAGCATGATTTTTCGCAGCAATCGCTGCAGGAGTCAATATTTGAAAACTGTCATTTTTATCATTGTAATTTTAGCCGTGCAGATTTAAGGGACGCAAAATTTATCAATTGTCAGTTTATTGAAGCGGGAGACAGTATCGGCTGCCAATTTAATTATGCTGATTTGCGTGATGCCAGTTTTAAACAGTGCAAGCTCGGCATGGCTAACTTTCAAGGTGCCAATGGTTTTGGTGCGGAGTTTAGAGAATGTGACTTGCAGGGAGCCAGTTTCTTAAAAACCAGCTTTGTAAATCAGATCTCACGGCAAAGTTATTTTTGCTGTGTTTATATTACTGGCTGCAATTTGTCTTACAGCAACTTCGAAGGGCAATGCATTGAAAAATGTGATTTATTCGAAAATCGCTGGAATGGCGCTAATTTACAAGGGGCTTCTTTTAAAGGCTCTGACTTAAGCCGGGGCGAATTTTCAGCCGATAGCTGGCAGCAGTTTGATATGCAGTATTGTGATTTAACCAACAGTGAATTATACGGTTTGGATCCGCGCCGTGTGAACTTAAACGGGGTGAAAATCTGCGACTGGCAGCAGGAACAATTATTAGAATCACTGGGCATTGTTGTTTTACCGAGTTAAAGCAGCGGTGCACGCTACGGGTTAGTTATTAGTAGGGTGCGCACCGCAAGCAGAGACCGCGGTAATCGGTGCGCGGAGCGCCCCCTACGGGCGGATTAATGCGTTTGCTATTATATTATAGGCAGGTGCATTTTATGCACCGCAGGAAATCGGTGCGCGAAGCGCACCCTACGGGCTGCTTTGAGCAATATTCTAGATATTTATTTCCAGGTGATTTGAGTATGAATATAATGCCAACGGTCATTTACATTGACTATCAAACTATATGATATATATTTTGTTTGATTATCAAAGCAAGCAGGTAAGCCTAATGCGTAATCACAGCATCCAGAAATGGCAGCAACGCCATGATTTCACCAGCCATAACCGTAAAAGTGAACGGCGTGCCTATTATGTGCTTATTCTCACGGTCATTACTATGGTCATAGAGATTATTGCCGGCACAATTTACGGCTCAATGGCGTTACTGGCAGATGGCTGGCATATGGGCACGCACGCAGTTGCGTTTATGATCACCATTTTTGCCTATCAATATGCCCGCAAGCATGCCAATAACGAATCCTTTACTTTCGGTACCGGCAAAGCCAGTGTGCTGGGCGGATTTAGCAGTGCGATAGCCCTTGGTTTGGTGGCTGTGATCATGCTCGGTGAATCTGTTCATCGTTTAATGTCACCGCAGGAAATTCAATTTAATGAAGCGATTCTGGTTGCCGTGATTGGCCTGTCGGTTAATATTCTCAGTGTGTTTTTACTAAAAGACGATCATCAGCATAATGGTCATCAGGATCACAACCTGAAAGCCGCCTATTTTCATGTTTTAGCCGATGCATTGACGTCACTGCTGGCAATCTTTGCGCTGCTTGCCGGAAAATATTGGGGCTTGAACTGGGTTGATGCTTTAATGGGTATTGTGGGTTCTGTGATCATTACCCGATGGGCCATTGGCCTGATCAAACAAACCGGTCCTATCTTATTGGACGCAAGCATTGAACCGCAATATCAACAGAAAATAATCACTACCCTGGAAATGCAGGGTGACAATAAAGTCAGTGATATCCATATTTGGAAAGTCAGTGCAGATCACTACGCTGCAATGATTTCTTTAGTGACTCATGATCCAAAACCGGTTGATCATTACAAGCAATTACTGGATAAATTTAATAAAATTGATCACCTGACAATTGAGGTAAACCACTGCACAGAGAGACATTAAATAACCAGCCCATTATATTTTTAGCCGTGGTAAGAAACCAACACTTTTCACTTGCACACACCTACACCATTCAAGTATTGGGCAGCCAAGGTGCAATGCGCATCAAAGAACTCGCCAGAAAATGGGGATAACCACCAGCACGGTGCAGGCAGATAAGCGGGTTAATGCCGGATTTATGCAGCGACGCACGCACCACTCAGACAGACCCAGGACAGCGTTTTCACCCTGCACATGATGATCTTCACCTGACTCAAGATATGACGGCTAATTTAGATGAAAATGAATACTGAATTTTAATTGCTATCTTGAAAGGTTGCAGCAGGCAGGATATATCTTTTAACTTATGCTCTTTAAATAAATTCAACTTAAAAAAACCTCAACATAGGGTTAAGGTTTTTTAGTTTTTAAAAGCGCTTATTTGCTTTCTTGCAGTCTCTCTTTTGCCGCTTCTACTTTTGAAAAATCTAAATTTAACTCTTCAACGGCCTGTTTGATCAAATCCGGATTGGTCATCACCATCATCATCAGCGGTTGTAATTTATCTTGAGGAATACCTAAGCTTTGAATAATAGTCATTGCAGATAACGGATTTTGGGTTAACGCTTCAAATAGTTCGCTGATTTTTTGATCAGTTACATTATGATCTTTTAGGGTTTGGATAATTGGGTTCATTAGCATTTCTCTTTAATAGGGATGCACCACAATTTACCTTATTCTCACCCTGATTGCGATCATATCCTGCCATTATAATTTGCTTCCCGGCAGTCAGAAAAGGTTATTAAAATGTCCGAATAGTCCTAAAACAGTGTCTGTTTTTATTAAAATACCCGGCTTTATTAGCCCACGATAAAATGGGTATATAAGCTCAGCACAAATGCGTAGAATGCACCTTATATTACTTTAAGCAATGAGCAGCAATATGACGATTCCAACAACAGAAAAATCTGTCACCCGCGCCCTATTAATTTCTATTCGCACACCTGATGTCAGCCTACCAGAAGTGGAGGAATCATTATCTGAATTAGGCCGTTTAGTGAGCACCTTAGGCTTTTCTGTGGTGGCGACTAAAACCCAACGACAAAGATCGACCAAACAGCTGTCAGTATTGGGCTCTGGAAAACTGGAAGAATTAGCCGCATTAACCAGTGAGTCTGAAGATGAATCGCAGTTAGACTTTGATCAGGATGAATTAAGCGCATTAATAGCCGCAGGTGACATTCAAGAACAGGCAAATGTGGCGGTATTTGATTGCGAACTGAGTCCCAATCAAATACGCCATGTTGAAGCAGCCTTAGGGGTAGAGGTTTACGATCGTACCCGCGTGATTATCGAAATATTTAGTAAACATGCACGTACCCGTACCGCTAAGCTGCAGGTAGAAATAGCGCGACTTAATTATTTAACGCCGAGATTACGTGATGAAAACAGTGGCGATCGCGAACGCCAAAAAGGCAGTTGGATAGGTGAAAGTGCCTTTGAAATTAACAGCCGTCGTATTCGCGATAAAATAGCTGATCTAAAACGTGAATTGAAAAAACTACAGGAAGAGATGCAGGGCAGACGCAGTAGTCGTGTGGAGCAATTGTGTGTCGCATTAGTGGGTTATACCAATGCCGGAAAATCATCTTTAATGCGCGCCCTGACCGACTCGGAAGTGTTAGTTGAAGATAAATTATTTGCCACCTTAGATACGACGGTGCGTACCCTGCAGCCGCCGACACAGCCGCGAATTTTAATCTCCGACACAGTAGGTTTTATCAAAAAGCTGCCCCATGATTTAGTGGCTTCATTTCATTCAACCTTAGAAGAAGCAAAAGATGCAGATTTATTGCTTTACGTGGTCGATGCTTCCGATGAAAACTTCACCGCTCAATTAGCCGTTGTTGATCATGTATTAGCGGAATTGAATGTCGATTCAAGAAACAAACTATTATTGCTTAATAAGGTCGATTGTATCAGTGAAGAGCGGCAATTAGCGCTGCTCGAGCAATACCCCGATGCGCTGCAAATCAGTGCGCGTAACAAAGATGATGTCACCCTGGTGCACCGGGAAATTCAAGATTTTCTGGAAAAGAAAATGTGCCCCGCCTGTTTTAATATCCCCTACACTGCCAGTGGCGTCATGGGCGAAATTCACAGCAAGATGCAGGTGACAGATGAGCAATACCATGAAGATGGTATGCGTATAACCCTAAAAGCAACCCCGGTTGCTTTGGAGCGACTGCATAAAATGCTGCAAAGCTCTTTTTAATACTTGGTTATACCCCAACCACCTGCTAAATCAGGTGGTTGGGGTATAATGAACTAAAGTCAAAATACGGGTCAAAAGACCCGTTATTTTAGGGTGATAAAAATCATTCATGTTATGCCACAAACATTTACCCCTTAACATTTACCCCGTTAATATTTATCACTTTAATAATCACTTTGGTAAAGCGTGTCTTGGGTTATATCGTCAATGGTTGGTGTACCCATCATTGCCATAGTAACTTCCAGTTCTTCTCTAAGTACCCGCAGCATATGTGCAACACCCAAAGCCCCTGCCACCGCCAGCGCATAAAGCTGCGGTCTGCCGACCATTACGGTATCGGCGCCCAGAGCAAGTGCCTTATAAATATCGGTACCACGCTCAATCGCACCATCGACAATAATAGGGTAATCGGGGCCCAGTGCTTGTCGAATTTTCGGTAACAGCTCGATAGCCGAGGGAATTGAATCTAGGGCGCGTCCGCCATGATTGGACACCACAATACCGGCAATGCCCATTTGCTGTGCTTTAAGGGCATCCGCCGGGTGCATAATGCCTTTTATAATAATATCGAGAGAGGTATTTTGTTGCAGCCAGGCAATATCCTGCCAGGTCGGAGCTTCGGTCATCATGCCTTGAAAGATAATACTCTGCTGCGGTGCAAGTGTTTTTTGAGGTAGCGGCGGCCGGTCACGCAAATTAACTGCTTCAATACCTTCGGGTAATACAAAACCAGCGCGTTGCGCACGGTTGCGAATACCATGTAGACTGGCATCCACGGTGACCATTATTTTGCTGTAGCCGGCCGCTTGCGCACGTTTTACCAGACTCAGGGTAAATTCGCGGGATTGCTGAAAATACAGTTGAAACCATTTACCTGAATCGAGATTTTGCGCAATATCTTCAAGTTTATGGCTGGCCAGTGTGCTCACTACCATGGTTGTTTCCAGGCTGCTGGCGGCCTGCGCCGTGGCCATTTCTCCCTGCGGGTGAACCAGCTGGTGAAATGCCACCGGCGCTAGAATAACAGGGTGACGTAATGACTCGCCCATAAAGCGCAGTGCGCTGCTCCCCTTTGTGCAATCCCTCAGCATTTTTGGTAATAGCTGAATTTTATCAAGGGCATGACGATTTCGGCAAAGGGTTAATTGGTCTGCTCCACCTCCGGCAATATATTCATAAATAGGGTGACTGATATATTGTTTGGCGACTTCGGCGTAGTCGCTGACACTGACCAGATTCGGGGGGATGCTTGCACGTGCTGCGCTTATATGAGGAGTCATAGTATCACTCTAGGTATCTGCCAGTTGGCGAATTAATTTATGGTAGCTGCTGCTCAGGCGAACAACATCCGAATGTTGATTATCATGTAATTGAGTGAGCGATTGGATACTTTGATCAAGGTCAAACAGTATTTCCCGCTGCTCATGGTCACGGATCATGCTTTGCAGCCAAAAAAAAGCGGAGGTACGTTGACCCTGCTCAACCGCGCGAACCCGATGCAGGCTGGTTGATGAATAAAGGATCAGATCGCCTGCTGCAAGTTTAACCTGATGCCTACCGTAGCTATCTTCAATTTCCAGCTCTCCCCCTTGATACTCATTTGGCTCACTGAGAAAAAGTGTTGCGGAAAGATCGCTGCGCAGGCGAATGCTGCTGCCCGGTACAATACGAATGGCGTTATCAACATGAAAACCATAATGATCACCGCTATCGTAGCGATTAAACATGGGCGGTAATATTTTCAGGGGCAGCGCGGCGGAGACAAACATCGAATGTCGGGCCAATGCACTGAGAACCTTGTCACCTAATTGTTGCGCGAGTATTGAATCAACATTAAGCTGCCGATTTTGTTTTTGGCTGAGTGCTTGTGCGCCTGCAGTCAAGCTGCCATCTTGCCAATTAGCCTGATCAAGATGGCGACGGAACTGTGTTACCTGATCTTTACTAAGGACAGCTGGAATCGGGATGATCATTTTTTACCTCTTTTTTATAACACGTTATTATTATCAAACTATTTCTATTCAACAAGTCAAACTAAAATACGGCTGCCCTGCGGCACCCGTATTTATTAAACAATCTGCGCTTAAAATTAATGCACTTAAAATTGATAGTTAAGCGTCAAATTTGCCGATCTCGCATCACCGATATAAACAATATCTCCCCCGCGGTACACGGCGGTGTAATAGTCCTGATCCGTGAGGTTCTGAATATTGCCGCGCAGTTCAAGTTTTTCACTGACCTGATAACTGGCAAACAGATCATAAATAGTATGTCCGTCGAGACGAATATTATCCGATGCTGCGGCATCGGGCTGACCGCCGTAAATTTCACTGGAGTAAGTGGCATTACCGCCCACGGCAAGTTTTGGCAATGCCTGATAACGCAGCTGCAAGTTTGCACTTTGTTTGGCAAAGTTCGCTTTAGGTTTACCGACATTATCGGGATCAAAGGATTTTAGTGTTTCTGAATCCATTAAGGCCATCGCAAACTGGGCACTGAGTTTAGGGGTTAGATTGCCCGACGCGCCAAATTCAATTCCCTCAACCCGGTTCTTACCGGTATTAAGACTGCCTCCCGTTTGGTATGAATCATTGCCGCCTTCAATCACATTATCTTTGGTAATTTGGAAAAGCGCAGTGCTCAGCAGCAGCCGTTCGTTCATTAAGTTCCATTTAGTCCCCAACTCAAGATTAATACTTCTCTCGGGTTCAGCGCTCTGGTAGTTACCCTGATCGTCGGTACAAATACCGCCGTAACCGCAGTTACCCGCAGAGTCGGCTTCGCCGCCATTAATATTGGCAGAAGTGCTCCAGTTGGTATAAATATTACCGTGCTGCCAGGGCGAGTACACCACACCAACATGACCATTAAACAAACCATCTGAAAATGCATAGTTTGCTTCGGGCACATCGCCTCCCCGACCGCTTGATGCAGCGAGCCATAAATCGTATTGGAAATAATCGTAGCGTAATCCGGCAAATAGCTCCCAATCCTCATTAATAGTAATAGTATCCATGAGGTATGCAGAAACCGTATTGAGCTTATAATCCGTCGCTTTGCCAAGCTTAGTCGCGGTATTATTGTCAAAATCAATCTCGTAAGCCCCCCCGTTACGGTACTGCGCAAAAGCGGTGGTCGCGCCTTGTACTTTTTCCTGTGAAAGCTCCACACCGGTAATAATAGTATGACGGCGCCCTGCAATCTCCTGATCAATAATTAAGTTGGTTTGATTGCCCAGATATTGATTATCCTGCCAGCCGGCAAAGGTGCGATCCTTACCATTAGCGCGTTTGGTGGTCATAATATATTCATTAGTGGTTTTGCCAAAACGGATTTTATTTTCCAGGTGCACCCTGTCGTTGAGTTTTTGTTCTACGGTGAGCGTCAGAGTATCAGCTTGAGAGCGCAGGAAATCCAAGGCTTGATTGCCCGGATAATCTTGATTGGCATTGGGCTTGCCATCAACCAGATAAGTCCCCACATCGGGTGTATCATCGGATTGGTAATGATAATAATCCGCCGCTATTTTTAAGTCATAGCTTGGCTGGTAAACCGTTGAAAACAAAAGCCCCATACGCTGCTCACCCGCAGGCCCGCGATCCGGCACATCTTTCTCTGCGTAAAGCACGTTAAGGCGCACGGCCAGATCCTGATTAACTATTTTATTGCCATCAAGCGTATAACGCTGGTAATTATCAGTTCCCAGCCCGGCAGACAGATTAACAAAATCGTCCTCCAAACTCGCCTTTTTGGTCACACTGTTAACCGCACCGCCCGTCGAGCCTCGACCGGCAAAGGTCGAGTTGGGTCCTTTACTTATTTCCAACTGCTCAATGGCAAAAGTATCACGCGAGATAAGACCCGGTTCACGCAGGCCATCGGTGAACACATCACTGCGCGCCTCGTAACCACGAATAACGTAACGATCACCAAAAGAATTACCACCCTCACCGGTGCCAAGGGTGATCCCCGGCTGAGCACTGAGAATATCTTTTAATTCAGTTTTTCCTGAATCCGCAATAGCCTCTTTAGTGAGCACAGTCACCGTCGCCGGTGTGTCTGCAATATCGCGACTGCGTTTACTGTTGGAAAGTTTTTTGGCTTTATAGGGTACGCCCGACTGTGCATAGGGATTATCATCTGCAGCGGTGTGCGTCCCCTCGACCATCAAGGCATCAAGATTAATCTCTTCAGCACCCACGTCGGCAATTAAAGCCGTTGAAATAGCCAGTGCTAATGAGCCGCTAATAAACCCATTACTTTTTTTGGCTGTGCTTTTACTAATATGCTCACTGTGATGATGAGTGATCCTGACTGCAGACATAATAACTTCCTTTTTTTACCCATTTTTTCAGTGACTATTGATTGAGTTTGAAAACAATTGGAATACTTATAATAATTTCCTGGCCGCTGTGCTGCGCAGGAAATGACGGGAATGGCGATGCTTGCTGAAGCATCTTGCGAACTGCTCGGTCTAATTGGCGATAACCGGCACTTTTTTTGATGTTGATGTCTTTCACTAAACCACTGCGCAACACAGTAAAACTGAGTAACACTGTGCCTTCCTGCGCATTTTCACGGGCATAGTTTGGATAACGTTTGTACTTCGCCAACGTAGCGGCAATCAGCGCGTGGTAGCTTTTGTTATAACCTTTGAGGCCCCCCGAGGTCAGCGCATCGGCACTGCCCGTCGACATTTTCAGCGCGCTGTCTTGATTTTTTTCCCCTGTCTTTATGGCCTCTGCGCTTTTACTGACGGGCGCTTGTAAAGGTTTGATTGTTTCTTCTTTTTTCACCATATTGTTTGGGGATTTTTTTATGTCCGCAGGCTCAGCTGATTCAGGCACTTCTTTCTCAATTTGCTCGACTTTTTTAACCGGATCTTTTTTAACAGGTGCTTTTTTAACCGGATCCTTTTTAACAAAAATATCAGCGGTTTGCTTGAGTTCAACGGGCGCTGCTATCTCTTTTGTAACCTTCTTTTCAAGCTTTTGCACAATGGGCAGGGCGGTGATGGCTGGCTCAGCTTTTTCAAGCTTATCAATTGGCGGCGTCTCAATAGCGGCGCTTTGCTGTGTGTCTACTGCACTGCCCAAATCACCGAGCATACCCAGATCAACTTCAATACCCTGCTCGCCCTTGTCCATGGCGCCACCGGTGACTGAATAACCAAGCAGAAATAATCCAGCAAAATGAATAAGCACTGCGCCAAGGATCGCAGTACAGTAATGGCGAGCTGAAATCATAGTGGTCATTGATCCTTCATTTTTTGTGTGATCAAAGAGATACGCAGCAATCCGGCAGCTTTAATACTGCGCAGTGTGGTTTGCAGTTGCGCAACATCAAGCTGCGCATCTACTTTTACCTGCACGGTGAAGCTTTTTGAATCGCCCGCTTGTGTCACCATCAGTCGCAATTGTTCGCTAAGATCTTGCGCTGCGATGAATTTCCCATCGAGATATAAGATGCTGGTTTCTGTGACCAGCAACTTGGCAATATTTTGTTTCTGCAAAATTTGCTCACTAATAGAATCAGGCGGATCAATTTTCTGTGGATCCGAGTGCTGAATTTGCCCTGCCACCATAAAAAAAATAAGTAATAGGAACACCACATTGATCAGCGGGATCATATTTTCATCACTCACGGGTGTCCGCTTAGGCGTTTCGAGTATTAACATCAGCGTATGACTCCCGCAAACGAGACATTTCTGGCACCACTTTTTTTAAAATTATCCAGCAGCGTAATTAATGCCTGCGTGCTTACCTGCTTTTCAACTTGCAGTGCAAAAACAGTCTGAGGATTCTTTGCAATCAACTCAGTCAGGGCGTTTAAGTTGGTCACTTTATAGCGCTTAGCATTGACGCTAAATTCATTACCATCACGGTGCAATATCACTCGAACAAGCTCATTGGACGCTTGCTGTGATGCTGTGCTGGCAGGTAATTGAATAGCCTGCCACTTGGCAAAACTCGATGACAGCATAAAAAACAGCAGCAGAATAAAGACCACATCAATAAGGGGTGTCAGGCTAATCGCTTGTTTGCGTTTTGGAGGTGAAAGATCAAGCAGCATTCTGCATCTCTTGATATTGATTGATACTGAGTATTTCTGCGGGTTGCTGCGTAAACACTCGGGTAACATGACTGTTCATGCTATTGCTTATCCGCTCAACTTTTCTGTCCAACCAGTTATAGGCTGCAACAGCAGGGATAGCGACCGCAAGACCCACCGCAGTGGTGAGCAGGGCTTGCCAGATCCCGCCCGATAATATGGCAGGATCGACCTGATTACCCGCGGCTTCCATTTTCTGAAACGCACTTATCATGCCCAGCACAGTGCCCATCAATCCCAGCAAAGGGCTGAGGTTGGCAATCACCTCAAGGGGACGCAGCAGCATGCGAAACTGGTTAATTTTATCCGTCGCCTGGCAAGTTAACGCTTGCTTTAACAGCGTTAATGACTGATCCTCGCGCATCCCTGCCATCGCATTTTGGACCAGCATCGACACCGGACGATGGGTCTTCAAACTGCTTTGTGCTTTGCTTAACTGCCCCTTCCGCCAGTAATTAAGCGCCAACTCGACATCCTTAGTATTTTCAGCCTGCAGTGGAAAAAACTGCCATAACTTAATAAGCACGATGCTTAAGGCTAGGATGAAAAACACCCATAGGATCCACACAATCGGCCCGCCTATTTCAAGTAAATTAAGGAGCGGATCAAGCACATCCAAAAGCATGCCATCAATATTACCAAGCGCAGTTGCGCTGCTGTCTACCCCTTGCAGTCCATCCGCAGAGTTTAATGTGGAGAGTGTGTCAGTCGTTGCAGCATTGCTTTGCTCAACGAGGGATTGTAAATCGACCGAATCGGAACCTTCGGAGAGTGTTTGCTCCACGCCCGCCGGAGAATCAGAAATATTATTAATAGTCGCTTTTTCAACACGACTCTCTGAAAAAACCTTGGTAGATTCACTCGATATAACTGCGCTAGACAAAATTTAACCTCCATAAATAAATCAAATGTAAACAAAAATGTTTCTATCTTAACCATGCGGAAGAGCAGAAAAGTCCTATGCATAACAGAAACATCCTGGTGATTAATACTCGGATAGAAAACAACGCAGATGATAATGGAAATCATTCGCAAACGCAAATGATTATCATTTGTATCATTCTGAGTGTGGTAAAGATATTTGTGCAGGTGCTTTAGCTTGATGAGTAAAAACATAAAAATAGATAATATTCAGCAAGTTATAAAAATTTAAATCAAGTTTAGAGCGTGAGATAAGTTATTTATTAAGTTAAATAAATTTCTCTTAGTTTTAGATGAGTACTGAATGGCTGAAAAATTTACTGAGGATGGCAATGATAAAAATTATTTAACGAAAAAAATTACCCGCTACTTTCTAGATCAGCGAGTTAATTTCAGCAAAGGCTGGCAGCCTGAATATATTGTAATGATCAATAAAAGCAGAATACTTTAACAGTGTTTTATTTAGTCAGAAATCATATATTGTGGCCCGCTCGTGCAAAAGTGCTAGGCCTTAGCGCTCGGATAATTCACACAAAAAATTCCACGCGAGGCTACATTTATAAATACTAAAAATGAATGGGATCAAGACGTTGATTGCAACCCGTAGGATGCGCTTCAGCATCGATTATCGCTTTTTCTGGTGCATAGAATGCACCCTACGGATAAAATATTCACGCTCAGCTGCATATATGAATATTAAAAATGAATGGGATCAAGACCTTGATTGCAACCCGTAGGATGCGCTTCAGCACCGATTATCGCTTTTTGCGGTGCATAGAATGCACCCTGCGGATAAAATATTCACGCTAGTCTGCATATATGAATACTAAAAATGAATGGGATCCAAACGTTGATTGCAACCCGTAGGATGCGCTTCGCGCATCTATTTTATCTGTTCGCGGTGCATAGAATGCACCCTACGGATAAAAATATTCACGCTCGGCTGCATATATGAATATTAAAAATGAATGGGATCAAGACGCGCATCTATTTTCTCTGTTCGCGGTGCATAGAATGCACCCTACCGATAAAAATATTCACGCTCGGCTGCATATATGAATATTAAAAATGAATGGGATCAAGACGCGCATCTATTTTCTCTGTTCGCGGTGCATAGAATGCACCCTACCGATAAAAATATTCACGCTCGTCTGCATTTATAAATACTAAAATGAATGGGATCAATACGTTGCGTAGGATGTGCTTCAGCATCGATTATTGCTTTTTGCTTTTTGCGGTGCATAGAATGCACCCTACGGATAAAATATTCACGCTCAGCTGCATATATGAATATTAAAAATGAATGGGATCAAGACCTTGATTGCAACCCGTAGGATGTGCTTCAGCATCTATTTTCTCTGTTCGCGGTGCATAGAATGCACCCTACGGATAAAATATTCACGCTAGTCTGCATATATGAATACTAAAAATGAATGGGATCAAGACCTTGATTGCAACCCGTAGGATGCGCTTCGCGCATCTATTTTATCTGTTCGCGGTGCATAGAATGCACCCTACGAGCTGAGATTTAATGGCATAGCTTGTGCAAAACGCGGGCGATGGAACAGGACTCGCAGAGCTCGTCCGCTCGTGAACCTTGGCTTCCGAAAAATTATCCAGGGCACGCAGAGCTTAGCCCGCTCATGACACTTTGCTTCCGAAAAATTCGCCCCTACTATCACATGAAAGGAAATGTCTTCGACATACTGTCTACCTTCCCCATGTTCGAGTTGGTCATCGCCACAAGCGCTTAAACGAAAAAATCCCCACCCTTCTTTCGAAGGATGGGGATTTAT
>NZ_PJBP01000017.1 GCF_002836415.1 Psychromonas sp. MB-3u-54
AAGAAAAAAGGGCAACTAATTAAAACCTTTATATTTACGCTTACAAAACAAACAAAAATCATTGGTTTTTGATTTTTGTTGTCATTCACACCAGCGTTTACCAATTTTATGCGCTATTTCCAGATGGTCTAATACTCTCGCGACCATAAAATCCTGTAAATCAGAAATAGTTTCAGGCTGATGGTAAAAACCTGGCGCTAATGGCATGACTGTTACCCCTAATTCAGACAGAGTAAGCATGTTTCGCAAATGAAGCGTGGAAAAAGGTGTTTCTCTTGGCATGATGATCAGTTTTCCGCGTTCTTTTAAAATAACATCTGCCGAACGTTCGATTAAGTTGCTAGATAAACCATGGGCAATAGAGGCCAATGTTCCACAACTGCATGGACAAACAATCATTTTATTTGGCGCTGATGAGCCAGAGGCGACGGGTGAAAACCAATCTTTTGCAGCTAATACGACTATCTGCTGTTTTTTACTCTGGAATTTTTCCTGTAAAAAAACATTTAGTTGAGTCAGATCTGCAGGCCAATCTTCATTTTCTTCTGTTTTTAACACAATTTTAGCCGCATCGGAAAGTAATAGGTATATTTGTATATCCGTATCAACCAATGCCCGTAATAACCTTAAGAAGTAACCGCTGCCCGATGCTCCTGTTACCGCTAACGTAATTCTATCTTTAAAAAAAACATCCTTAGACATATTAAACCTTCTTTTTCAGGGCGAGTTGCCCCAGTAACTTGTTGTGGATATTGCCAAAACCACCATTACTCATAATGAGTATATGAGCGTTCTGTTCTGCTATTGATACTAACTTAGTGCATAACTCATCAATATCATGGGATATATCAACGGCTTTACCCTGCTCTGCAAACAGCTCCTCAATTGACCATTTAATATCTTCTGTTTCAAAACAGTAAACACTGTCAGCTGCCGCTAATGCATTGACTAAGGCCTCTTTATGGACACCCAGCTTCATGGTATTTGAACGCGGTTCGAGAACAGCAATAATTTTATCATTGCCTACTTTTGCGCGTAACCCCGCTAAGGTTGTTTTAATGGCGGTTGGATGATGAGCAAAATCATCATAAACAGTAATACTGTTAACCTTGCCTTTAACTTCCATTCGGCGTTTGATATTTTTAAATTCAGCGAGTGCTTCAATTGCAATTTCCGGTGTAACACCCACGTGGCGTGCAGCAGCTATCGCAGCAAGTGCATTATTAACATTATGATCGCCCATCAATGACCAAGTCACCTCGCCCTGTTTTTGCTGATTTAGATAGACGTCAAAAATTGAAGCATCTTCTTTGATTTTTTTGCAGGACCAGTTTTTACCCAGGTATTCAACCTCGCTCCAACATCCCATCTGTTTAACAGACATTAATGCTTGATCCTGATCCGGTATAAAAATACGCCCCGTTGCAGGTACAGTACGAACTAAATGATGAAATTGTTTTTTAATAGCATTCAAATCTTCAAAAATATCCGCATGATCAAACTCTAAGTTATTTAAAACCAGGGTTCTGGGATGGTAGTGAACAAATTTGGAACGTTTATCAAAAAAAGCACTGTCGTACTCATCGGCCTCTATCACAAAAAACGGGGTTTCGCCTAACCTGGCTGACAGACCAAAGTTTTCAGGTACGCCACCAATTAAAAACCCCGGTTTCATATTGGCATATTCTAAGATCCAAGCCAGCATACTGGCGGTGGAGGTTTTACCGTGAGTACCGGCAACAGCTAATACCCAACGGTCTTTTAATACATGCTCCAATAACCACTGCGGGCCGGAAATATAAGGAATTTGTTTATCAAGCACCGCTTCTACGCAGGGATTTCCGCGACTCATTGCATTGCCAATAACCACAAGATCAGGATTTGAATCTAATTGGCCGGGATCAAAACCTTGAATTAATTCGATTCCCTGCTCTTCTAATTGGGTGCTCATCGGAGGATAAACATTTTTATCTGATCCTGTGACTTTATAACCCAAGGATTTGGCGAGAATCGCAAGCCCCCCCATAAATGTGCCACAAATGCCAAGAATATGAATATGCATAAAACCTCGATAGAAAAGATAAGAAAGTGTATTTAATTGTTAACCCTAAATTACCTGAACATGAAAGATAAGAAAGTGTCGTTAATTGTTAACCCCAAATTACCTGAATCTTCAATCATTGCCAATAAAAAAGGCGAACACCTTCGAATGTTTATCTTTATATACCCATCACCATTCAAAATGCAGATTAAAATCGCTA
>NZ_PJBP01000018.1 GCF_002836415.1 Psychromonas sp. MB-3u-54
AGCATTTAAACGGAACAAAAAAACAGTGGGTTATGTTTCGCTTCGCTCCACATTTTAACCCACTATTTTAGTCCGCTTAGCATGGCGTTAGCTATCTTCGTTACCTTGGAGAGTCATGAGTAAAGAGTATTATTGGTGGGATTTAGACGAGTCAACTTTTAAAGGTGTTCTTTATGACTCTATAAATATGTATTTCCTGCATGATCATCCGTATAAAAATTGGGAAGAGTTTTCTGAGGCTGATCCGCATATGGCTTATGCTCATCTTACCCAAGTAAGGTTTGATGCCCTTGAACAACAATTTGTAGATTTAAGAGTCATTCCGCAAATGCTTGGTGTCGAAAATATCCCTATAAAATCTTCCGTAAAAGATATTAATAGGCATGACTGGCTAAAATCGATTGTAGATTTAACTCTATTTCGGTTCGCGAGTTTACGTGATATAGCTTTCCATTTTGTAAATGAGGTTCTAGAACTTAAAATTCCAGATAATAGACTAAATATAAAACAACTGAAAAAAGACCTCAGAGATAACCATAAAGAAATTCTATCTAGTTTAAAAGTACTTGATAGCACTGGAACTCCGCTCCGACTAGATCGTAATGAAAGAGCCCACAAAGGTTTTTGTGATTTATATACTGGCGATGATCAGCTTTTTAAAAGTATCTCGTGGTTAGAGGGACATAAAGCTGACATTAATGGGGATGGTTATAATTTAGTTGAAATTTATGAATATTCGAGAGATAAAATTTATAGCATTGTAGTAAAAGAAGTAAATGAAGCACTCAGTGCATGTATTGATTTAGTTGACGAACTTTATTTTCATTACAGAGATAGACACGACGAACTATCAAAAAACTCTAGAAATGGTGTTTCTGGGCATTTTAATAGTTATCATCGTAATAAATAGCTAACAAGGCAATTAAACGGAACTAAAACAGTGGGTTACGTTTCGCTCCGCTTTACATTATAACCCACAACTTTAGTCCGCTTATTGCGGCGTTAGCACTAAAGTCATATCGAGGATATTGAATATTATGTTGGAAGCATTTGCAGGAATCGGATTTTTGGTTTGCGCTCATTTTGTTTACTTAGAGTGGTCAAAATCACGTGAAATAAAATTAGAGTACAAACGCATTCAGAAAATAGTTGAAGAAGCAGTAAATGTTGGTGTTTCTTCTCAACATGCCAAGGTAATAAACCTTGCATCTAACTCAACTCAAGCTGCATTAGCTTTTCAGGAAATTGTTGCTGCTATGGGTATTAAAGCAAATTTGGTAAGTGTGTTTACTACTCTTGGGCATCCTAATAAAGAAATTCTTGATAAAATTCCTGGTTCTGACCGAGATATAGGCATAACAAAAGCATTAAAAGAAGCTGTAAATGAACTTACTCAAAGTAATTAGTGCTAACAAATAAGGATAGATGTCGCGCAGCCGACACCTTATCTGGTTGTTGAACAAGCCCGTGCCTACTTATTTATAGTAAATTGTGGGATCTGTATTGGCTGGTGTTTCGCCTTGTTGCTTTTTTAAAGGCGAGTGAAGCTGGGATAAGGTTGAGAGTTCAACTTTATCAAGGTGTTAGTTCATGTTTGCTTCTTATTCGCATTGACTCCTGTTATTAGTGGTGGCCATTATCCTTATACTATTTCCTTGCGGCTAGGTCACTCGTGTTACCCCGACACACTTCATTTCATGCTGGCATGCTTGGTTTACTCACGGATGGTATCCAGTGATAGGTGGTAATGAGCAGTAATTGTATGCGTCGTCGTAGCTTTTTCGCGTTACCCCGCAAGAAACCATAATCGCGGAATAATTCATAGCCACAATAATTCATAGCCACCCATCATTAATTCATAGCCACCCATCATTATTGGCGGATATTTACGCAATGGGCTAGTCTTTAGTTACCTTTGTTTACTTGCAGGTAATAAATA
>NZ_PJBP01000019.1 GCF_002836415.1 Psychromonas sp. MB-3u-54
AACTAATAACTAATAACTAATAACTAATAACTAATAACTAATAACTAATAAGTTTGGAGTGTGGCAAATGAAGCGTGGATTTTTTACCCGGTTAGGGGAAATAACTGACTATATGGAAGAGACGTTAATTGCGCTCTTTTTAGGTTTAATGACTCTATTAACTTTTGCCAATGTCGTTTTCCGATATGTATTAAACGATAATATTTTATGGGCATTGGAGCTGACCGTGTTTATGTTTGCCTGGATGGTGCTGGTCGGTGCCTCTTATCTGGTGAAAAAACATTTTCATATCGGGGTCGATGTCGTTATTAATCTTGCGCCTACAGGGCTTAAAAAAATCTTTGCATTAATAGCCGTTGCTTCATGCTTAGCATTTTCAATTTTATTATTAATTGGCTCTTGGGATTACTGGCTCCCTTTTATAACGGATCAGGCCTGGTATGAAACCCAGGATATTCCGATGCCGGATTTCTTACAATTTTTATCTGCCTGGTTTAATGAAGGAGAACGATATGAAAAATTACCCCGTTTTATCCCCTATTTTGCGCTGCCGCTCAGCATGGCAATGATGACTTATCGATTCCTGCAGATTGCCTGGCTGATTGCCACCAATAAAATAGATAAGATGATTGCAAGTCATGAAGCCGAAGAAGATTTAGAGTCGTTACATCATTCGAAGAAGGGAGAATAATTATGGCGATGTTAACCCTTTTCCTAATGGTTATTGTATTTATGACGGTCGGTGTCCCTATTGCAGTGTCACTGGGTCTGTCGAGTATGATCTTTTTATTAATACATTCCGATGCATCGCTTGCGTCGGTCGCACAAACACTGTTTAACGCTTTTGCCGGACATTATACTTTATTGGCCATCCCTTTCTTTGTATTAGCGTCCAGTTTTATGGCAACGGGTGGCGTCGCTAAGCGGATAATACGTTTTGCAATCGCAATAGTAGGATCACTTCGTGGTGGTCTGGCAATGGCATCGGTGGTGGCATGTATGATGTTTGCCGCCCTGTCCGGATCGTCTCCGGCAACGGTTGTGGCGATTGGCGGAATAGTGATTGCCGGCATGGTAAAAAATGGTTACAGCAAAGATTTTGCGGCGGGTGTTATCTGTAATGCCGGCACCTTAGGGATTTTGATCCCGCCCTCGATTGTGATGGTGGTTTATGCGGCGGCGACCGATGTGTCCGTCGGGCGCATGTTCCTAGGTGGCGTCATACCGGGCTTGCTCGCCGGTTTAATGCTGATGGTTGCTATCTATATTTATGCGCGGATTAAGAATATTCCGGCTCAACCTTTTGTTGGCTGGAAAGAGGCTTTTGATGCGGCTAAAGATGCGGCTTGGGGATTGCTGCTGATTGTGATTATTCTCGGCGGAATTTATGGTGGTATCTTTACGCCGACCGAAGCCGCTGCCGTGGCGGCAGTTTATGCCTTTTTTATCTCTAATTTTATCTATAGAGATATGGGACCTTTATCCGATAAAGAACCCGAAGAGAAACGGGCTAAAGCATACTGGCGTAAAGCTTTACATGTTTTTTCCCATGAAGATACCCGTAAAACACTCTATGAAGCCGGCAAGTTAACTATTATGTTAATGTTTATTATTGCTAATGCGCTGATTTTAAAGCATGTTTTAACTGAAGAGCAGATTCCGCAGATGATCACCGCATCAATGCTTGATGCCGGTCTCGGCCCGATCACTTTCCTTATTGTTGTTAATATCATATTATTAATCGGCGGCCAATTTATGGAGCCCTCCGGCCTGCT
>NZ_PJBP01000020.1 GCF_002836415.1 Psychromonas sp. MB-3u-54
ACGTTGGCTTTACCCGTTTTTTTAGGTTGAGCAATCAGTGCTTCGTTAAATTTACGGCGCGCATGTGCCCAGCATCCTGAGAGAGTGATATTTTCAAGGCAGCCATAAGCACGGTAACCGTCGCACTGTAAATACCCGGTATAACCCGCTAAAAAAGCTTTGGGATATTCATGCCCACGGCCCGGTTGGTAGTCATAAATGACCACAGGATGTTGTGCAAATTGACCACTGCGATAAACCCACATATAGGATTTTTGCTGCGCTTTTCTATCGGGCTCATCCAATACTTGCACAGTTGTTTCATCGGCACAGGCAACATTGCCGCGTAATAGGTGTTGCTGGTATAAATCAATAATGGGCTCAACTAATGCTGATGCTTTAATACACCAATTCGCTAAAGTGCTGCGTGATATGTCGAAGCCTACTCTTTTTAGGATATCGGTCTGACGATTAAGCGGCAGTGCATCACAGTATTTAGAGGTGACAACCGCTGCCAATGCCTCGGGACTCGCAATGCTGCCAGGGATAGGTTGTTTGGGTTTCGATGCGCTAATGATTTTGCTGCTTGTCGTTGTATTTTCACAATGCCGACAAGCATATTTTGTGCAACGGTGTTTGATAACACTGATGCGTGCAGGCACTATCTTAACTTGCTCACTATCTTCAAACCCGCAGGTATGCAGTTCATGCCCACAATCATTACAAATAGGCTCATCCATCACGTAAGTAGTGACTTCTCTTGTTAATTCTTCGGGCAGTGCTTGACGGCCTTTTTTATGATGGGCCGGTGAAGCGCTGGCATGCTGCTCTGCTTCATTAAAGGTGCCTTTAGCCGCTTTTTCAGTTTGTACGCCAAAGCGTTTAGCACGATTTAAGTTGAGCTGAGCAAGTGCCAGTTCAAGTTTATCTTTGAGCGTTATATTTTCGGCACAGATAATCTTCAACTCGGATTCAAGTGTCAGATTATCTGCGGTTAATGATTTTTTATCTGATGTTAACGATTTTTTGTCTGCGGCTAACAACGCTTTGTCTGCTGCTAGCGCCTGATTTTCTTGTTGCAATCTCGTCAGCATAGCTTGAAGTTGAGCGAGTTCATCAGAAGATTGAGGCATAATTGTTAACCGTTATGATGGAAGAATAAGTCCCTATCATGACAGGAAAAAAGGATCGTTCAAGTGCTAAAAAAGATCAGTTAAGATCATCTATTTACCTTGTCAAATAAGGGTTTATGGGCATTTTCCACGGTTAATGACAACCCCGAAAGCAGCCAGTTCAACTGATGTTGCGTGATCGTAATGGCTTCCAACTCATCAGTAATAACAGGCCACTTAAAGCGGCCTTTTTCCAGGCGGCGGTAATACAGCCAAAACCCATTGGTATCCCAGAAAAGGATTTTTAATTTATCTCGGGGACGATTACAAAAAACAAACCAAGCACGGCTGAGCGGATCCATTTCTAACACATCACTGACAATCAGCGACAAACCATTAATTGATTTTCTCATGTCTGTGTTGCCGGTCACTAGATAAATATCTCCCTTTGGATTCATGAAATTAACACCAATAGTATTTGTTTAAGGTTGGCGGGTTCAATGGCATCCTCAAAGGATAATTGGTACCCATTTGGCAACAGTAGTTCAACAGTTTGGTGGGATGGGATATGTGGTGTGATAGTGATCGGCAGTATTTTTTGGCTACTC
>NZ_PJBP01000021.1 GCF_002836415.1 Psychromonas sp. MB-3u-54
TTTTTATACTTAGGTATTGAGAGAAGAGTAATTAGTTTTAGTCAGTTATATTGAGTCGCAGCGCAAGCTGCAAATTAAACTTTAAATTGAAGAGTTTGATCATGGCTCAGATTGAACGCTGGCGGCAGGCTTAACACATGCAAGTCGAACGGTAACAGAGAATAGCTTGCTATTTTGCTGACGAGTGGCGGACGGGTGAGTAATGCTTGGGAATTTGCCTTGTTGCGGGGGACAACAGTTGGAAACGACTGCTAATACCGCATAATGTCTACGGACCAAAGGTGGCCTCTATTTATATGCTATCGCGACAAGATGAGCCCAAGTGGGATTAGCTAGTTGGTAAGGTAATGGCTTACCAAGGCGTCGATCCCTAGCTGGTCTTAGAGGATGACCAGCCACACTGGAACTGAGACACGGTCCAGACTCCTACGGGAGGCAGCAGTGGGGAATATTGCACAATGGAGGAAACTCTGATGCAGCCATGCCGCGTGTGTGAAGAAGGCTTTCGGGTTGTAAAGCACTTTCAGCGAGGAGGAAAGGGTGCAGGTTAATATCCTGTATCTGTGACGTTACTCGCAGAAGAAGCACCGGCTAACTCCGTGCCAGCAGCCGCGGTAATACGGAGGGTGCGAGCGTTAATCGGAATTACTGGGCGTAAAGCGCGCGTAGGCGGTTAATTAAGTCAGATGTGAAAGCCCAGGGCTCAACCTTGGAACTGCATTTGAAACTGGTTAACTAGAGTTTTGTAGAGGGTGGTAGAATTTCAGGTGTAGCGGTGAAATGCGTAGAGATCTGAAGGAATACCAGTGGCGAAGGCGGCCACCTGGACAAAGACTGACGCTGAGGCGCGAAGGCGTGGGGAGCAAACGGGATTAGATACCCCGGTAGTCCACGCAGTAAACGATGTCTATTAGAAGTTTGTGGCTATATGCCGTGGGTTTCAAAGCTAACGCATTAAATAGACCGCCTGGGGAGTACGGCCGCAAGGTTAAAACTCAAATGAATTGACGGGGGCCCGCACAAGCGGTGGAGCATGTGGTTTAATTCGATGCAACGCGAAGAACCTTACCATCCCTTGACATCCAGAGAATCTGTTAGAGATAGTAGAGTGCCTTCGGGAACTCTGAGACAGGTGCTGCATGGCTGTCGTCAGCTCGTGTTGTGAAATGTTGGGTTAAGTCCCGCAACGAGCGCAACCCTTATCCTTAGTTGCCAGCACGTAATGGTGGGAACTCTAGGGAGACTGCCGGTGATAAACCGGAGGAAGGTGGGGACGACGTCAAGTCATCATGGCCCTTACGGGATGGGCTACACACGTGCTACAATGGCAGATACAAAGGGTTGCTAACCAGCGATGGTATGCGAATCTCATAAAGTCTGTCGTAGTCCGGATCGGAGTCTGCAACTCGACTCCGTGAAGTTGGAATCGCTAGTAATCGTGGATCAGAATGCCACGGTGAATACGTTCCCGGGCCTTGTACACACCGCCCGTCACACCATGGGAGTGGGCTGCACCAGAAGTCATTAGCTTAACCTTTCGGGGATGGCGATGACCACGGTGTGGTTCATGACTGGGGTGAAGTCGTAACAAGGTAGCCCTAGGGGAACCTGGGGCTGGATCACCTCCTTACGTAAAGA
>NZ_PJBP01000022.1 GCF_002836415.1 Psychromonas sp. MB-3u-54
AGCCTGACTCTCATACACAAGTTTTTCTTGACTTGTTAATCTCCTGTGATCTAATTATTTCTTTTGATTGGGTTATGCGTATGTTTAATGAGAATCCTGAAGTTTGGGCAAAATTTATCTTTAGCAAGGCTAAATTAGGCGATCCTAGACGAACTAAAAGAGTTGTTCAGGTTGCCACTGATTTAGCTGCAAATGTTGGACACTCGGTTGCAATAGCAAGTGAAAACCCAGCGGAAATCGAAGGTGCTTATCGCTTTGCCCGTAACGATATGATCTCTCCAGAGGATATTGCGTTAGCGGGATTCTTAAAAACAGATGAACTGGTTGAACAAAGGTCTCTCGTACTATCAATACAGGATACCACCGGGCTTAGTTATAAACATTCTGTATGTAAGGAATTGGGGGCCGTCAATTCAGCCTCAGAGCAGAGCCGGAGCCCTGTGGGGAGAACTTTATATGTTCACTCTACATTGATGCTTGACGCGAACTCGGAGCAGGTATTGGGATTGGCATACCAAGATTACTTTTATAGAGAAAAAAAGATTCAAGGAAAATCTCATCAATTACAATGTCGCGCTAGAGAAGAGAAAGAAAGCTTTAAGTGGCAAAAAGCGCAAGAAACTTTATCAGCTCGAATAAACTCCACAAGCAACATTATTGATGTGTGTGATAGAGAAGCGGATATTTATGAATATCTAGATCATCAGATAAGTACTAATAATCGTTTCTTGGTAAGAGCGAGTGAAAACCGACTTCTGCATCAACCCGATGGTAAAGTCAGAGATATCATAAGCTCCCTCGATATTAAAGGTTATTACTCCATTGATATTAAACAAAAAGGGGGACGTAAGCAGCGTACCGCTAAAATAGGATTAAGTTACGAAACAATAGTGCTTAAAAAACCTCAGCGTGCCATTGGACAGAAAGCATTACCGTTGAATATGATTGTATGCCAAGAAGTTGATGCTTCAGATATTAAAGAAAAGCTCTGCTGGATTTTATATACAACAGAGGAAATTAATAACGTAGAGGATGCCCGAAAAATAGTCAGGTATTATGAGTTACGTTGGCGGATTGAAGAGTTTCACAAGGTATGGAAAACAGACGGGACAGATGTCGAAGCGCTACGAATGCAAAAGCGTGAAAACCTAAAACGCATAGCAGTAATAAAAGCTTTTATTGCGGTTAGGTTGCTACAATTACAAGATTTAGCACAAAACAATGATCAAGCTAAAGATATCGCATGTACTTGCAGTTTTAGTGAATTATCGTGGAAAGTCCTTTGGGCCAGAGTTGAGAAGAAGAAAAAGCAGCCGGAAAACCCACCATCGTTGTATTGGGCATATTATGCAATAGCGAGATTAGGCGGCTGGTATGACAGTAAAAGAACCGGCCGGGTTGGTGTTAAAGCCCTTTGGAACGGCTGGCTCAAGCTAACAAACTTGGTTGAAGCTGTAGAAATCGCAAAAGAATTAGAAATGGGAGGATAATCTCCCACCCTAAATAATTAATGGTTTGTCAAGAAATACTTGTGATCAAGAGACAGGCT
>NZ_PJBP01000023.1 GCF_002836415.1 Psychromonas sp. MB-3u-54
TAGAAACCCGGATTTACCTAAGTCTCCCGCCTACGCACTTGAACCTGGACAACCATCGCCAGGCCCACCTAGCCTTCTCCGTCCTCCCATCGCAATAATAAAGGGTACGGGAATATTAACCCGTTTCCCATCGACTACGCCTTTCGGCCTCGCCTTAGGGGTCGACTCACCCTGCCCCGATTAACGTTGGACAGGAACCCTTGGTCTTCCGGCGGGGGGGTTTTTCACCCCCCTTATCGTTACTCATGTCAACATTCGCACTTCTGATACCTCCAGGATGGTTTACACCTTTCCCTTCGACGGCTTACAGAACGCTCCTCTACCATGCCTATAAATAAGCATCCGCAGCTTCGGTGATATGTTTAGCCCCGTTAAATCTTCCGCGCAGACCGACTCGACTAGTGAGCTATTACGCTTTCTTTAAAAGATGGCTGCTTCTAAGCCAACTTCCTAGCTGTCTGAGCCTTTCCACATCGTTTCCCACTTAACATATACTTAGGGACCTTAGCTGGCGGTCTGGGTTGTTTCCCTTTCCACGACGGACGTTAGCACCCGCCGTGTGTCTCCCGTGATTGCACTTGTTGGTATTCGGAGTTTGCATGGGGTTGGTAAGTCGGGATGACCCCCTAGCCCAAACAGTGCTCTACCCCCAACAGTGATACACGAGGCGCTACCTAAATAGCTTTCGAGGAGAACCAGCTATCTCTTGGTTTGATTGGCCTTTCACCCCCAGCCACAAGTCATCCCCTAATTTTTCAACATTAGTGGGTTCGGTCCTCCAGTTGATGTTACTCAACCTTCAACCTGCTCATGGCTAGATCACCAAGTTTCGGGTCTAATCCTAGCAACTATTCGCCCAGTTAAGACTCGGTTTCCCTACGGCTCCCCTATTTGGTTAACCTTGCTACTAAAATTAAGTCGTTGACCCATTATACAAAAGGTACGCAGTCACGGAACACAATGTCCGCTCCTACTGCTTGTACGTACACGGTTTCAGGTTCTATTTCACTCCCCTCACAGGGGTTCTTTTCGCCTTTCCCTCACGGTACTGGTTCACTATCGGTCAATTAGGAGTATTTAGCCTTGGAGGATGGTCCCCCCATATTCAGTCAGGATTTCTCGTGTCCCGACCTACTCGCTTTCACTATAAAGAAGTTTTTGTGTACGGGGCTATCACCCTGTATCGCTGTACTTTCCAGTAACATTCCACTAACTTCTAAACAGCTTAAGGGCTGTTCCAATTTCGCTCGCCGCTACTATCGGAATCTCGGTTGATTTCTTTTCCTAAGGGTACTTAGATGTTTCAGTTCCCCTCGTTCGCTTCGTTATGCTATGTATTCACATAACGATGACACTATGTGCCGGGTTGCCCCATTCGGAAATTCCAGGATATAACGCTTGTTATCAACTCCCCTGGACTTATCGCAGATTACCACGTCCTTCATCGCCTCTAATTGCCTAGGCATCCACCGTGCACGCTTATTCACTTAACCATACAACACCTAAAAAGTGTCA
>NZ_PJBP01000024.1 GCF_002836415.1 Psychromonas sp. MB-3u-54
ACTTTTGGCCTGCGGACCATGTTTGATGTTTTAAGCGCCTCGAACACAATAACTTTAGCTTGGCTATCGACTAAAGAGCGACTTGTTTTGTGTGCAAAATCATTTCTGATATTCGCCTTTTTAGCGTGATGCTTAGCAATGCGGTGCTTAGTTTTTTTTCTTCGATTTGATGTTAGCTTCTGACGCGCCATTTTACGCTGTAGACGCTTAATGTATCGATCAGATTTATCCATCATGTTTTTTTGATTTTTAGAATAGTCGAATGACTGACAACCAGCATGAACAGGGATTGCAACGCCTCTATCTATGCCGATAACACTTTCCTCTAAATACTCTTTTGTTGATCCTTGGAGGAATTTTAAGTGCTCTGCATTAGTTGACAGATGTGATTCATCTTTTCCACTCTCATAACAAAAAGACACATAATATTGACCACGCTCTTTGCGCACATATAGAGAGTTTGGGATCTCGAATTTGCTATGTGCTTTAAACGATAAGTAGCCAATATTGTTTGTCTGAGTACCAATGAATAAACGCACGTTGCCATCTTTACAGTGATCAAACCTAAACACTTCACGGGTAAGATATACACTACCACGATCAGCCTTTGGCTTGGTCTTTGGCCTCCCGCACAAACCTTTCATAAATTTCTGGTATGTCTGATACCAATTAACCGCGCTATTTCTGATTATCTGGCTAGGGCATTGATATAACCAAGGCGTCAGCTCCTTGGACTTAAATTGAGCCGCTTTCTGGTCGATTGGTGCATAAGTACCAATTGGGTAATACTTACGTGCAAATGTGCGGTAATACTTTTCTTCGGCTACCTTGGCATTCCAAACCAAACGCGCACACCCCATCCACTGACTTAAAATCAGTTTTTGATTTGATGTTGGATTCGCTTTTAGCTTGATACCTGTTAGCACGACTAAGCCTTCTTATTGAACAATGAAAGTTAATGTATTACTATATTTACCTAAAGTCAATCTAGCGTTAGGTTATATGTACGAATGGAGAACAGGCAGGTCATGCCTTTATAAGAACTACGTCCATCTAGTATTTTTAACAAAGTACAGGCGGGATGTGTTTACAAAAGAGATGCTAGACAGCACAAAAGAAGTAATAAAAGAAACTTGCGAGCAGATGCAGTGTGAATTATTAGAATTTGGAGGGGAAGGGGATCACATTCACTTAATGGTGTCAGTTCACCCTAAAGTTGCAGTATCTAACTTAGTAGGAAAGCTTAAAGGTAAGTCTTCTTATATGATAAGGCGTAATCATTGGGAACAGGTAAAAAGCAAACTATGGGGCAATCATTTTTGGAGTCCATCTTACTGCGTTGTTTCTTGTGGTGGCGCTAGTTTAGATGTAGTTAAGAAGTACATCGAAAACCAGCAAGAGCCACCATCTGAAAAAGCAGTTAAAACATCTAAGTCACTAAAGAGAGTTTAATCGCTAACTCGCCCGTGAACGAACGAGATTGCGCTCACGGGTTGTTCAA
>NZ_PJBP01000025.1 GCF_002836415.1 Psychromonas sp. MB-3u-54
GTTGTATGGTTAAGCCTCACGGGTAATTAGTACAAGTTAGCTCAATACATTACTGCACTTACACACCTTGCCTATCAACGTTGTAGTCTCCAACGGCCCTTTAGGGAGCTTAAAGCTCCAGTGAGAACTCATCTCGAGGCTCGCTTCCCGCTTAGATGCTTTCAGCGGTTATCGATTCCGAACGTAGCTACCGGGCAATGCATCTGGCGATACAACCCGAACACCAGCGGTTCGTCCACTCCGGTCCTCTCGTACTAGGAGCAGCTCCTCTCAATTCTCAAACGCCCACGGCAGATAGGGACCGAACTGTCTCACGACGTTCTAAACCCAGCTCGCGTACCACTTTAAATGGCGAACAGCCATACCCTTGGGACCGACTTCAGCCCCAGGATGTGATGAGCCGACATCGAGGTGCCAAACACCGCCGTCGATATGAACTCTTGGGCGGTATCAGCCTGTTATCCCCGGAGTACCTTTTATCCGTTGAGCGATGGCCCTTCCATTCAGAACCACCGGATCACTATGACCTACTTTCGTACCTGCTCGACGTGTCTGTCTCGCAGTTAAGCTGGCTTATACCATTGTACTAACCTCACGATGTCCGACCGTGATTAGCCAACCTTCGTACTCCTCCGTTACTCTTTAGGAGGAGACCGCCCCAGTCAAACTACCCACCAAACAGTGTCCCAAACCCCGATTCAGGGGCCATGGTTAGAACTCAAAACATACAAGGGTGGTATTTCAAGGTTGGCTCCACGTCATCTAGCGACAACGCTTCAAAGCCTCCCACCTATCCTACACATGTAGGCTCTAAGTTCACTGCTAAGCTGTAGTAAAGGTTCACGGGGTCTTTCCGTCTAGCCGCGGGGACGCAGCATCTTCACTGCGATTTCAACTTCACTGAGTCTCGGGTGGAGACAGCATGGCCATCATTACGCCATTCGTGCAGGTCGGAACTTACCCGACAAGGAATTTCGCTACCTTAGGACCGTTATAGTTACGGCCGCCGTTTACCGGGGCTTCGATCAAAAGCTTCGACCTAAGTCTAACCTCATCAATTAACCTTCCGGCACCGGGCAGGCGTCACACCCTATACGTCATCTTACGATTTAGCAGAGTGCTGTGTTTTTAATAAACAGTTGCAGCCATCTGGTATCTTCGGCCTTCAACAGCTTAGAGAGCAAGTCTCGTCACCGTCAAAGGCGTACCTTCTCCCGAAGTTACGGTACCATTTTGCCTAGTTCCTTCACCCGAGTTCTCTCAAGCGCCTTAGTATTCTCTACCTGACCACCTGTGTCGGTTTGGGGTACGATCCTTTATTATCTGAAGCTTAGAGACTTTTCCTGGAAGCATGGCATCAATGACTTCATCACCTT
>NZ_PJBP01000026.1 GCF_002836415.1 Psychromonas sp. MB-3u-54
TACTTTTGCCCCCGATCCAGTCGCTCCAGAGGCTAACACCGTCAGCCCGACGGCTTTAATATTCTTTGCTGCATTGATGTCCCGATCATGGTGCGAACCACATTTCGGGCATGTCCATCTACGCACATTAAGTGGTAGTGATTCATTTACGAATCCGCAACTTTCAGTGCTACAGCGCTTTGATGACGGGAACCACCGATCTACTTCTACAACGCTTCGTCCAGCCCATCCACCTTTGTAATGTAATTGGCGCACGAATTCCCCCCAGTTAGCATCCGCAATCGCCTTGGCCAAAGTCGGGACTTTCATCATATTTTTTACCGCGAGATTTTCGACGCAAACAACTTGGTTTTCGTTAATAAGTTTACGGGATGCCTTATGAGTGGCGTCCATTCGACAGTCAGCAATTTTAGCGTGTACTCTAGCTACTTTTAAACGCATTTTATTGCGGTTTTTAGAGCCTTTTTTCTTTCTTGACAGCATTCGCTGGAAGTAAGCTAATTTAGCTTCATATCGTTTTAAATGGCGTGGGTTGCCAGATTTAAAACCATCGCTGGTAATGTAAAGATCAGTTAATCCTAAATCGATGCCGACCTGTTTTGCAGAGATAGGCATTGGTTTAATATCAACGTCACACCGGCAGCTAATAAAATAGCGCCCAGCGGCATCTTTTGAAATAGTGATCGTTGAGGGCTCACAAGGTAGTGGTTGCGACCATCGAATATTGAGCGGCTCGTTAGATTTTGGAATATAAATATTCCCATCACGATAACGGAAGGCAGATCCTACCAAGCTGAACGACTGACGGGCATTTTTCTTCTTGAAGGTAGGGTATTTCGTCCGACCATCCCAGAAGTTGGTGAATGCCGTTTGCTGATGACGTAAACTTTGTTGTAGTGCTACCGACGCGACTTCTTTTAACCAAATGAACTCAGGATCTTTTTTAAGTTCTGTCAGTATTTTACTAGCGGCAGAGTAATTAATGCTCTTGCCATCTTTGTAGTATGCATCGGTTCTAACTTTTAAAACCCGGTTATAAATAAAGCGCACACAGCCGAAAGTCTTTGCTAGAAGCGAAGCCTGATCGTCTGTTGGGTAAAACCTAAATTTATACGCTTTCTTTTTCATTCTAG
>NZ_PJBP01000088.1 GCF_002836415.1 Psychromonas sp. MB-3u-54
TCACCCGCCTTATCAGTCCACGGGTATTCATCTAAGACAACTTGATGATCAATAAATATTTTTTTATTTATCTTGTCGATATCATCAATTAAAGGAGAGCCTGATAAATCAATTAAAGATGAGACTGATATATCCGCTAATTTTTTTCCGATAACTTGATCAGGCGAGAGATTAAACAGCGCTGAAAAATGGCGATTACAAGCTAAATATTGTCCGTATTTATTTTTAAAATAGATGGGAATGCTGAGAGACTCCAGGACGACTTGAACCTCATCAGTAAAAATATGTTCAGGTTCAAAGGATAATCCGATCTCTTGGGAGTGGTCATCTGCAGCCAGGTAGGTTGTCTTTAATAGGGGAAAATCTGCTTTGATTTTATCTTTTAAATCTGAATTAAGGGGCCATTCTGAGATAAGGTGGCTAACACTATTTTCCGACAAAGTCAGGTAGAGTTGCTCTTCACTCACTAAATGAAAAACCTGATAGTTATCTTTTTTTTCATTTAGTGAGTGAAGTAATGTATTAACAAGGGAAATGTTCTCACCTAGATATAATACATTTTCAATAAAATTAGACAAAAAAAATCCTCTACTTGCAAAAAAATAATCACCATTAAATCAATAAGCAATACCTAATACAAGGGGTGAAGGAGAACTAACATTCTACCTTCTCTTTCTGCGATCGTTACGCTATTTCTTATGCAGTAAAATTAGTTATTTGCGCGTAAACTAACGCCTTACGCGTTTCTCAATAGCCGCATACACGCTATCTTCATGCCATTCGTCCGGGTGCAAGAACGTTCTAAAGACACGCTCAGGGTGAGGAATAATAAGCGGAACAACACTATCCTTAGAGATCCGAGCAGTAATCAAAATACTGCTCGGGATACTCAGCATCGTGATTAATGAAGCGCAGAGCATTTAAAAAAACAAATGATTCTCACCTTTACCCACACCTGATCACAAGTAGCCAAACTGGAAAATGAATTTTAAAGACCGTGATTATTTGCGTTTATTGCAACGCAGGTAAAAAGTGGCTTCAGGGCCGCTCATCACTTTTTCCTGAACAAAGTTTGCTTGTTCGGCAGTGTCGAGACCATCACTGACGACATTAAGACTTAAGCTGCGGGCAAAAAATTTAAAGCATTGTAATTGTAGCTCGCTCGCTAAAATGCCTGAACCACTGTTAATCTGCGAGTCTGATATTTTTAAGTTTTTAACACCCAGACGATGAATCAAATCGAGAACATTAGCGTCTATGCCTAAATTCGTTATGGTTAAGGTAATGCCCATTTTATTAAGATTATCCAGATTCGACAGAATATCTGTTGTGGCGTGCTGCAGAACAGTCCTATCCACTAGAAATTCAAGCTGCCCGGTTGAGCAGCCGGTTTCTTTTAAAATTGTTTGCAGCTCGGCAATGAAGCTAATTTGAGATAATTGTATGGTGAATAGATTAATGGCAATCCGGCCAAATTTAATCTGCGCTTTTTCCCAGGCAACCGCTTGTAAACCAGCTTTACGAATAATTTCCCAACCTATCGATACTAATAAATGACAGCCTTCAGCCACACTCAAAAAGCGCTCCAGCGTCAACATTCCACGCTCGGGGTGATGCCAATGCAGTAAGCCTTCCAGCGCAACAATTTGGCGGTTATTAAAATCGAATTGCGGCTGGTAATACATAACAAACTGCTCTGACAATAATGCCTGCTTTAACTCTTGTTCTAATGCGAACTCTTTATTTAAACCAACCGTCAAGCTAGCCGTATAAAAATTGAATGCTGCATTTCTGTCGCTTTTTCCACGCTGCATCGCATTTTCAGCATTTAGAAACAGGGTACCAGCATCCGTCCCATCATCAGGGGAAACACTGATACCTATACTTGCGCTAAGATTTGTATAACTGTTTTCTATAATAAACGCGCGGCTAAACTGCTCTGCTATTTTATGTGCAACCATAGCAGCATCGAATTCATTGACTAATTCGTCGATGATAATAATAAATTGGTCATTACCATAACGACCCAGAGTATCTTTTCCGGAAACACAGTTGGTTAGACGCTCAGCAACCTCCTTTAAAACCTTATCACCGGCATTATGACCATAGTGATCATTAATTTCCTTAAAATGATCAATATCAACTAACATTACCGCTACTGCGCTCTCTTGATAATTAGCGCGTGTTATTTTATCTTCCAATCGGCTGAACAGGGAGATTCGATTACATAATCCGGTTAACGGATCCTGTTTTGATAAGAAGCTGATTTTTTTATCTGTTGTTTGAAAATGCGTTAAATCCGTATAAGAATAGATCCGGTCAATGCTGTTTTCATGAATGTGCTCCACCGCATAGACCTCTAACCAAGCGTAATAAACATTACCATTCTTAGTGCGATAGGTGATATCTCCCTGCCAGGAACTCTCTGTTTCTAAAACCTGCTCAATATTTTTATAATACTCATCATTATAGTTAGTAGAAGCCAATAGGTTAATCTCTTGCGCTAACAGCTGGTCTTTACTATAGCCGAAAAGAAAACAGGCATGATCATTGGCTGAAATGATGTGACCGTTCCCGTCGGTTACGATCAGTGCTTCTCTACTGTGTTCGAATACAACATCGGTAATTTGAAGACGCTTCTGCATTCTTAGCTGCTCGGTCAGATTCCGTCCGACAGTTGCGACCCCTTGTACATTTCCATCTTTATCCTGAATAGGTGATTTTTTTATTTCAAGAAAATAACATTCATTATCGTGCGCGGTAAAAAAACCCTTCCATGTATAAGGCTTATTATTTTTTATAATATATTTGTCGCGTTGTGCCGCTAATATTGCCTCATCCAATGGAAGAAAGGCAAACACGCTTTTGCCCACAATATCTTTTTCCAAACCACCAGTAAATTTTTCATACTGCTTATTACAACTCAACAATAGCCCTTCTAAGTCTCTAAAAAAGATAATGTCCCGAGAAGTATCAGCAGTCGTACGCAGCATGACACGCTCTTTTTCTAAGAAAAATTTTGATTTATTAAGCTCGGTTATATCAAAAACAAGTCCACTTTGAATTTTTTTGTCGGCGCTGTACTCTTTCTGAAAAAGAAGATCACGCTGTTCACCCGCCTTATTGATCCACGCGGATTCATGCAGGACAATCTGCTGCTCAATAGACATTTTTTGATCTATTTTGTCGATATCATCGGCTAAAGGGGAATCCAATAGATCAGCTAACTTTTTTCCGATAACTTGAGCTGGCGTGAGGCAGAGCAGCTCGGAAAAATGGCGATTACAGGCTAAATATTGCGCTTCTTTATTTTTAAAATAGATAGGAATACTGAGAGAGTCTAAGACGATTTGAACCTCATCAGTAAAAACATTCTCAGGGTCAACGGATAACCCGGTCTCTTCGGCTTGGTCATCAGGATTCAGGTAGGTTGTCTTTAATAGGGGAAAATCTGCTTGGATTTTATCTTTTATTTCTAAATTAATGGGGAGTTCTGAAATCAGGTGGCTAACACTATTTTCCAATAAAGTAAGCAAGAGTTGCTCTTCACTCACTAAATGAAAAACTTGATAGCTATCTGTTTTTTTATCCGCAGTAAATGAGTTAAAAAATGCCTCAGCAAGGGGTAGATTCTGACCCAGATATAATACATTTCCAATAGAATTAGACAAAAAAAACCTTACTTAAAAAATAATCACTATTAAATCAATAAGTAAAATCTAATGCAAGTACAAAGGGAGAACTTAACCTCTCCCCTTGTCTTTTTTGTGCAGTTAAGCTAATTTTTGTTTAAGCTAACTGCTTACGCGCATTTCTAAAGATCCGCATCCATGGGCTATCTTCCTGCCACTCGTCCGGATGCCAAGAGTTTGCAACCGTTCTAAAAACACGCTCAGGGTGAGGCATCATAAGCGTAACACGGCCATCCTTAGAGGTCAGACCAGTAATGCCATTTGGCGATCCATTCGGGTTAGCGGGATACTGCTCGGTATGCTCACCATAGTTATTAATAAAGCGCAGGGCAACTGAGCCACTTGCTTCGATGGCTTTTAAATGTGCCTGATCTTGTACTTCAACACGGCCTTCTCCATGTGAAACCGCAATCGGCATAGTTGACCCCGCCATTTCATTTAAAAACAATGAATTGCTTTTTTGTACTTCAACCAGACTGAATCGTGCTTCAAAACGTTCCGAGTTATTACGTACAAAACGCGGCCATAAATCAGAACCCGGAATTAATTCTTTCAGGTTTGATAACATCTGACAACCGTTACACACACCTAAGGAAAAAGAGTTCTGACGCTCGAAGAATGTCTGGAATTGATCCCGTGCCTGAGCATTAAATAAAATTGATTTAGCCCAACCTTCTCCCGCCCCTAATACATCACCGTAAGAGAAACCACCACAAGCAACCAAACCTGCAAAGTCAGCAAGCTGCACATCACCCGATAAAATATCGCTCATATGAACATCTATTGCCGAGAAACCAGCGCGATTAAAAGCAGCACCCATCTCCTGCTGTGAATTGACTCCCTGCTCGCGCAAAATAGCCATGCGCGGTAAAACACCCGTTGCAATATAAGGAGCCGCAACATCTTCGTTGATATCAAAGGTTAAGTTGGCGCTTAAACCAGGATCATTATCATCTAATTTTTGCTCAAACTCCTGTAAAGCACATGCAGGATTATCACGTAATGCCTGCATTTTATGGGTAGTTTCTGCCCAAATCCCGCGGAATTCAGCACGTGAACCAACCAGCACATCATTTCCATCACGGGTAAATTCGATTTGATCGCTATTATTAAGTCCGCCAATGACCATTGAATTTGTCGCTAAACCATGACCTGCCAGTATATTTAATACCGCTTCTTTATCTTCAGCAGAGACCTGAATAACCGCGCCCAACTCTTCACTATAAAGCGCGCCAAAATCATCACTGCCAAGCTGATCCAATCTAACCGTCACACCGCAATGCCCTGCAAAGGCCATTTCAGCGATCGTCGTAAATAAACCGCCGTCACTGCGGTCATGATAAGCAAGCAGCTTCCGCTCTGCTACTAAGGTTTGCAGTGCATTAAAGAAACCTTTTAGCTGGCCGGGACTCTCAACATCGGGCGTCGTATCACCCAGTTGTTTATAAACCTGTGCCAGTGATGAACCACCCAGACGGTTTAGACCATTACCTAAATCAATCAGGATAAGGCTGCTATCGTCTTGATCGGTGCGTAACTGCGGGGTGACCGTATTACGAAT
The DNA here is from genome assembly GCF_002836415.1 of Psychromonas sp. MB-3u-54. Classification (GTDB taxonomy): domain Bacteria; phylum Pseudomonadota; class Gammaproteobacteria; order Enterobacterales; family Psychromonadaceae; genus Psychromonas. The sequence goes on from NZ_PJBP01000088.1 coordinate 5,254, forward strand.
ATCTTTGACCGCACCAAATGCCGTAATAATTAACGACAGAGGTGAGATAACTTCTTTATCAATATCCCCTTCCTGCCAGCGTGTTTTCATCGACATTGAATCTTTACCGACCGGAATAGCCAATTCCAGTTCAGGACAGAGTTCTTCACCGACCGCTTTGACAGCAGCATATAACCCAGCATCTTCGCCGGGGTGACCCGTTGCAGACATCCAGTTAGCAGAGAGTTTAATACGTTTAAAATCACCAATATCAGAACAGGCGATATTAGTGATTGATTCTGCCACCGCTAAACGTGCCGAGGCTGCAAAATTAAGCAGTGCCACGGGTGCACGCTCTCCGATTGCCATTGACTCACCAAAGTAAGTATCGTAGCTGGCAGCGGTTACCGCACAGTCAGACACCGGCACCTGCCAGGGGCCAACCATTTGGTCACGGGCAACAAGGCCTGTCACACTGCGGTCGCCGATAGTGATTAAAAATGTTTTTTCGGCAATCGACGGCAAGCGCAGCAAACGCTCAGCGGCATCCTTAATACTTGCACCCGATAAATCTAAGGCTTTACCCTGTGCGCTTTGGGTAGTCGCTTCACGATGCATTTTAGGCGCTTTACCTAATAACACTTCAAGGGGCATATCGATGGGATAGTTATCAAATTCTGAATCATGCAGAGTCAGCTGCATTTCTTCGGTGGAATCACCAATAATCGCATATTCAGCACGTTCACGCTGACAGATAGCTTCAAATACGGCGAGGTTTTCAGGCTTAACGGCCAACACATAACGTTCCTGAGATTCATTACACCAGATTTCGTGGGGTGCCATGCTTTTTTCATCGTTAGCAATAGCGCGTAAATTAAATTTACCACCACGACCGGCATCATTAACCAGTTCAGGCATAGCATTGGACAGACCGCCCGCGCCAACATCGTGAATAAATTGGATTGGATTGTCGTCACCCATCTGCCAGCAGCGGTCGATAACTTCCTGACAACGACGTTCCATTTCCGGGTTTTCACGCTGCACAGAAGCAAAATCTAAGGCTTCTGATGAAGATCCTGAATCCATTGAGGAAGCAGCCCCGCCGCCTAAACCAATGTTCATTGCCGGGCCACCTAGAACGATTAATTTAGCGCCGACCGGCACCTCTTTTTTCTCCACATGGCTACGACGAATATTACCCAGACCGCCCGCTAACATAATAGGTTTGTGGTAGCCTCGAATCTCTAAACCGTTATGGCTTTCTACCTGTTCTTCGTAGGTTCTAAAATAACCGAGGATATTAGGGCGACCAAATTCGTTATTAAATGCAGCGCCACCAAGCGGTGCTTCAAGCATAATATCTAATGCGGAAACGATACGCGAAGGTTTGCCAAAATCCGTTTCCCAGGGTTGTTCAAATTCTGGAATACGCAAATTGGAAACAGAGAAACCCACTAAACCCGCTTTTGGTTTAGAGCCGATACCCGTTGCGCCCTCATCACGAATCTCACCACCGGAGCCGGTCGCAGCGCCGGGGAAAGGAGAGATAGCCGTTGGATGATTATGGGTTTCAACTTTCATCAGAATATCGATATATTCATGGTGATAGCCATATTCACGCTCATCAACACTTGGAAAGAAACGACCCGCTTTTTCTCCCGCCATCACAGCTGCATTATCTTTGTAGGCAGACAATACAAAATCAGGCATTTTTTCGTGCGTATTACGGATCATTTTGAACAGAGATTTAGGCTGTTTTACGCCATCAATAGTCCAATCTGCATTAAATATTTTATGGCGGCAATGCTCGGAGTTTGCCTGTGCAAACATCATTAATTCAATATCGTTGGGATTACGCCCCAGTTTAATAAAATTTTCTACCAGGTAGTCAATTTCATCATCGGCCAATGCAAGGCCCAGACTTTTATTGGCAACTTCAAGAGCAACGCGCCCGCCGCCTAATACATCAACACTGCTCATCTTAGCGGGAGAACCCTGTACAAACAGTTTTTTGGCATCGGTAAATGAAGTCAGTACGACTTCCATCATACGATCGTGCAATAATGCAGATAAGGTTTTAATCTGCTCGAGCGTTAGTGCCGACGTAGTTTCAACGTAATAAGCAATACCGCGTTCTAAGCGTGCCACCTTGGCAAGTCCGCAGTTATGGGCGATATTAGTCGCTTTTGAGGACCAGGGTGAAATGGTGCCCGGACGTGGTGTAACAAAGAGTAACTGACCTAGCGGCTCATGCTCTGCAATTTTAGGCCCGTAAGTTAATAGTTTTTGCAGTACCTCTAATTCTTGGTCATTTAAAGTCTCAGTTAAATCAGCTGCATGCATATATTCTGCATATATATCTTTTACAGGTAGATTTAATGCCTCACAGTTTTTTAGTAACTGATTAACACGAAATGTCGATAAGGCGGGAGCCCCACGCAAAATTTCCATAGGTAATTTCTCTCATAAGATAGATAAATGAACTTGGGTTACGCCAATTACAACGAAAAAGTGTTACAGTTAGGCTCTTCTATTTTTAATAGAATTGCCTTCACATCCAGACCTGTTTGACATAATTGGTATTAATAGCCGTATTATATGCATAAAGCATTTTATATTAAATAGAAACCCTCTATAGTCGAACTTAATTTATTTTTGATAATGTTATCTTCGCAACATTTCCCTGGAAATCCAGACGACTCCACTCAAAAATCATTATATGGATCTAAAAATGCCTTTTATAAAATTTAAGCAACCAATAGCCTGGCTCTCTTTTAGTTTTTTATTGTTATTGCTAACCGCCTGCAACCCTTTTTTACAGACCACTCACTTAGAAAACATTCAAAAGCGGGGTGATATCATGATGGGGACGATTAATGGATCCTTAACTTATAGTTTTGACGGCAGTGTTTACAGCGGCTTTGACTATGAACTGGGCAAACAACTCGCCGATGACCTGAAGGTTAAATTAACCATTAAAGAATACCCGACATTCGAAGCGTTATTTCAGGCTTTAGATAATAACAAAGTAGATTTTCTCGCTGCGGGCCTCACCTTAACCCCCAAAAGAGCACAAAAATATCGCAGCTCACCTCCCTATTATTTTGCCTCTCAAAAATTAGTTTATCGCAAGGGCAGTTATCGTCCTCGGGAAGCCGCTGACATTAATGCCCCGGTTTCTGTTCTTAAAGATAGCAGCCATCAGGAAACACTGGAAAAGCTGTTAAGCACCATGCCTGAACTTGAAGTTAATATTCTAGAAAACGCAGATCAGGAGACCTTACTGCGAAAGGTCGCCGAAAAAGAAATTACCTTTGCCGTTGTTAACAGCTCAACACTGGCGCAAAAACAACGTTATTATCCGGTTTTAACGGAAGCCTTTACGATCTCGGAAAAGCAACCTGTCGCCTGGTTATTGAAGCGTCATCAAGATGATACGCTGTACTCTGCCATCATTGAATTTATGGGTAACAGATACGATGACCAGAGCATCGCTAAGCTTGAAGAAAAATATTTTGGTCATGTCAGGCAGTTTGATTTTGTTGATACAAAAGTATTTTTACGACGCAACCAAAGCACCCTGCCTGAATTTGAAAGTTTATTTAAAAAACATGCCACATCGACGGTGGATTGGTTATTACTCGCCGCGGTCAGTTATCAGGAATCGCATTGGGATCCCAAAGCAAAATCACCCACGGGGGTGCGCGGCCTGATGATGTTAACCCTTGATACGGCAGATTATATCGGCATAAAAAACAGATTAGATCCTGCGCAAAGTATCAAGGGGGGCGCTGACTATTTAACACTGCTTATTAAGCGTCTACCCCAGAGTATTCCCAAACATGAAAAAATCTGGTTTGCATTAGCCAGTTATAATCTGGGTTACGGGCATGTAATGGATGCCAGGCGGATCACCCTGAAAAGAAAACAAAATCCTGATGCATGGTCAGATGTTAAAGAAAATTTGCCACTGCTTCATGAAAAAAAATGGTATAGCCAATCCCGATACGGTTATGCGCGAGGCCGGGAAGCCCAACATTATGTCAACAATATCCGTCAATATCTCAAAACATTAACCTGGTTTGTCGCGGAGAGAACAAAACGGCAAGCTGAACAAAAAATCGAACTGGCAGCAAAAGCCAAGCTTGCAGCTGAACAAAAACTGGCAGCAAAAGCCAAGCTCGAAGCTGAACAAAAAAGCAGTCCGGCAGAAAAAGCCCAGCAGGAGGCTGAACAAAAAATCGAACTGGCAGAAAAAGCCAAGCAGGTGGCTGAACAAAAAATCGAACTGGCAAAAAAAGCTAATCAGGAGGCTGAACAAAAAAGCAGACTGGCCACCAAAGCCAAGCTAGAAGCTGAACAAAAAATCGAACTGGCCACAGAAGCCGAGCAGGAGGCTGAACAAAAAAGCAAACTGGCCGAAAAAACCAAGCAGGAGGCTGAACAAAAAATCGCACTGGCCGCAAAAGCCAAACAGGAGGCTGAACAAAAAAGCAAACTATCAGCAAAAGCCAAACTGGAAGCTGAACAAAAAATCGAACTGGCCGCAAAAGCCAAGCTTGCAGCTGAACAAAAAATCGAACTGGCCGCAGAAGCTAAGCTTGCAGCTGAACAAAAAATCGAACTGGCCGCAAAAGCCAAGCTTGCAGCTGAGCAAAAACTGGCTGCTAAAGCCAAGCTTGCAGCTGAGCAAGCACTCGCCGCGAAAGCCAAACTGGAAGCTGAAAAAGCACGTCAGGCAGCTCAAGAAAAGAAACGGGCAGAGCCCAAAGAAGAGCCTGAAGTCGCGACAGCAGATATAACGAAATAAAATAACAGGCAAGTAAGGCTCAATGGTGGCTGACGAAGAGTCTGAATAATATCTAATGATAATGTCAGAGCTGCAAACGCTAAGCAGCCCCATTGAGTGAAAAACAAGTTAATCTTCACTCTTGCACTTTTTGCATTGCAATTATTATGAAAAACTAATGTTAGCAGGGTTGTAGGTTGATTGTACCGTTTTTATATCATTCGGAAATAAAGTGTGAATAACGATTTAAAACAAGGAGTTATTCAGATTTTGTCTACATAAAAATATATCTTCATTATCGTATTATTGAATTATTGAATTATTGAATTATTGAATTATTGAATTATTGAATTATTGAATTATTGAACATTTCAAATGGTCGATAAAAAAATAATGAATAAAGTGTTATTTTTTTAGATCTAATAAATCTAAGTCGCTTTCGCTCCAAAGCGTGCCAAAAACTTACTAAAAATGACCAAAATCACTCAGCCACAGCAACGATAATATGTGGCACTGTGGAAAATCACTTTATTAACGATTCTACAAAACGAGGTAGGTCTTCCGTTTTATAACAGGCATCATGTTTATCAATATCACTTCGGTTAACTAAAATAGTACGCATTCCTAAAGCTTTTGCGGTAAAAATATTTGATATCTGGTCATCGTAAAAAGCAGCATCAGAGGCTTCAAAACCAAAGTGCTGGCAAATAGTATTAAATGCATGAGGATCAGGTTTCATTTTGTAATCAGTCAGCTCTACACTAAAAATACCATCAAAACAGTCATATAAATCAATATGTTTTAAGACTCTTGTTGCATAAGGCAGTGGCGAGTTGGTAAACACATAACGTGATTTTTTAAGTGCATGTAATGCGTCTTTAAGCTTTGTTGCTTTTTCAACCTCATCTAAATTAACCTGATGAGAGAACTCAGAAAACTTATTAAGATCGACACTTGGATAATCTAATTGAATCCCTCTTATCGTACCACCATAACGTTGATAATAGCTGTCACACAGCACATGAGATTCTTCAATGGAAATAGCTAGTTCATTGCTAATAAAACTGCGCATTCTAGGGGCTATTTGCTCTAAAATGGCATTTTCAGGGGGATACAAGGTATTATCAAGGTCAAATAGATGGACATCACGCTCTAATAATGGGGTCAAAGGACTGCCTCTTTGTTTATCAGTAAATTGAGATACTATCACTATTTCTTTCAAAAGCTCAATGTAGTGAAATAGTAGTTTTTGTCATTAGTTGAGGGCGTAATAGTAATATTTTCTATCTCGCTTTGCCCCTAAGCGCCATAGAAACCTAACTCGCAAAAACTCCAAAGCAATTTAGAATCTTACAAAACCATGACCAGATCTACTCAGCTACCACGCTCAAACCGATCTGAGTCACCCGTTTGAATTAGGCGTTTATCAGTCCTTAATAAAGCAGATATATTCATTGAATATCGACTGACAAACCTTGCACACTAGAATTTATTTATGAACACTTATACAATGCAGTGAAACGTTAAATAAAGGATGAATTAGTTATGTCTGAGAAAGTAATTCAATTCGAATTTGAAAAGCACAATAAAAACAGTATTCGCTATAAAGAAGTCCCCGAAAATGGGCTGCCGCCTATTTTAGGATCTATCTACGTTCAAAAATGGTTTGCCGGCGAGAGTAAAAATATTGAAGTAACGATTAAGACAAAAGACTAAAGCTAATGAATCAAGCTAAAAAAAACACCTATGCCATTGCTCAATTAGGCCATCCAGTACTGAGGCAAAGAGCGACCGAAGTTGAAAATGTGCTTACCGATGAATGCCAGCAGTTAATTGCTCAAATGATGTTGGCGGTATCAGAAGCCGGTGGTGTCGGTATTGCTGCACCCCAAATTTATCATAGTGTGCGCATTTTCATTATCAGCTCTAAACCCAATGCCCGTTACCCATACGCGCCATTAATGGCACCAACAGCGATCATTAACCCTGAAATATTGCATTATTCCAGTGAGAAAGTAAAAGGCTGGGAAGGTTGTTTAAGTGTGCCCGGTATACGCGGTTTAGTACCAAGATATAACCAGATTAGTGTCGGTTATGTTGACCGGCAAGGTAATCTGCAGCAACAAGAATTAACGGGTTTTATTGCCCGTATTTTTCAGCATGAATTAGATCATTTGAACGGCTTAACTTTTATTGATCAGTTAGAATCGACGCAGGATTTAATCAGTGAAGTTGAATGGTATCAACAGTTCGCTTCTTCTTCATCAACAGAGGACACCGAGTTAAAGAAGGAAAATACAAAATAATAACCAGCTTCTGTTTTAGCCTTTACTCTGTGTAGCGCGTAGCGCCTCTGTGGTAGTTCCTTTAAAATTTTCACAAAAAATGCACCACACACACTTGATCATCAAAATGAATGTTCGTATTTAAGTCCGAAGGCACTAGTCATAAATCAAGCTATGTACTAAGAATGAAAGCATTCAATTTTAGCTCGATAATTCATTTTTTAAACGGGCAGAGTAGAATCAATTAATTGTTTTTTTAACAGTTTTTTTTCTAAACGGCGGCGTTTAAAAAAGGCGCTTATTTTTGCTGCACTTTGCTCGGCCAAAACACCTGCAGTGACCTCCAGCTGATGATTTAATTGTTCACTCTGCACAAGGTTAAATACTGAGCCCGCAGCACCTGTTTTATAATCACCAGCACCATAAACAAGACGCTTAATGCGCGCATGCACTAATGCACCCGCGCACATCGCGCAGGGCTCTAAGCTGACGTATAATGTACAGTCAATTAAACGGTAGTTTTGTGTTTTTTGACCCGCACTTTGTATTGCCATGATCTCCGCATGAGCACAGGCATTATGGTTGATAATGGACAAATTCCAACCTTCCGCCACTATTTGATTGTCTTTAACAATAACCGCGCCAACGGGGATTTCACCTAATGACTCGGCTTTATCTGCTAAAGAAAGGGCGTAGGCCATCCATTTTTGATCATAGTATTGCTGCGTGTCATTCGACATTATAAAACCAGTGAATAATAGATTTCAGTTAACCTGTCCCCGTAAACCAGAAATAACCACCCCGCAACCGCAAGATAGGGACCAAAGGGCATTGGCCGGCTCTGTTTATCCTTGGAGGCTAATAAAATAACAATACCGATAATCGCCCCGGAAAAAGAGGACAGTAAAATAATAAGCGGTAATGCCTGCCAGCCGAACCAGGCTCCTAAAGCCGCTAACAGTTTAAAATCACCGTATCCCATTCCCTCTTTGCCGGTAACAATTTTAAATCCCCAATAGATAGACCAAAGCGTTAAATAACCAAAGATCGTGCCTAACACCGCACTGCTTATATCGGTAAAAGTGCCGGAAACATTTATTAACAGACCTAACCACAATAACGGCAGCGTAAGGCTATCGGGTAATAACATGGTATCAAAATCAATAAAAGTCAGGCTTATTAATATCCAGGTAAAGACTAAAGCAAATAATAATGGCCAACCAAACGGCACCAGATAAGCAACAGCCAAGGACAATATCGCAGTTAATAATTCAATACTTGGATAACGTTTGCTGATTTTACAGCTGCAATGCTTGCAGCGGCCCTTTTGTAACAACCAGCTAATCACCGGGATATTTTCCGTTGGACCAATCAAATGCTGACAGTTTGGACAACGCGAATGAGGTAAGACAAGATTAAACGCATCCGGCTCAATCTTGATATTGGCATCGGGAAAAGAATCCGCACATTCCGCTTTCCATTCCCGCTCCATCATCACCGGCAAACGATAGATAACTACATTTAAAAATGAACCTATCAACAAGCCCAGAATAGTAACTACTCCATAAAGGTATGAAGGGCTATGCTCTAACAAGATGACAATATCATTCATAAAAATGAACCTATCAACAAGCCCTGAATAGTGACTCCATAATGCTCTAACAAGATAACAATATCATTCATAAAACTGGCTACTTTCCGTTACTGTTAATCTGCTGCTGGCGGGCATATTTCATCATCGCTAAAAAAGAAGGCGATTTCTTTTGCCGCAGAAGCGGGACTATCGGATCCATGCACCGCATTACAGCGGGTAGATTCAGCAAAATCGGCACGAATTGTACCGGTAGCCGCTTGGGTCGGATCGGTTTGACCAATCATTTCACGATATAAACTGATCGCATTTTCAGCTTGTAAAACCTGCACGACCATTGGTCCGGAAGTCATAAAATCAATTAAGGGTTGGTAAAATACTCTGCCTTTATGCTCCGCATAAAAAGCCTCGGCTTGCTCACTGCTTAGGCGAACCATTTTTATTGCAACAGGCTGTAAGCCAGCCTTTTCAAAACGCTCTAAAATTGTACCAGTAAGGTGTTTACCTACGGCGTCGGGTTTAATGATTGAAAGTGTTCTTTCTAATGGCATAATGATGACTTAAATATTAATGAACAGAACGCCTAATATAACCGTATAATCCCTCGCCATCAATAAGAAGATGAATAGATGAAACGCAATCTCACACTTCTATCAACAAAAATGATACTTGCTGTTTATTTACCAACCTTGATTATCCTGATCGGACTATTGACGACTTTCCCCAAATCAGCTCAGCATTTAACCGTATCGGATAATAATGGACAGCTTTATTTACAAAGCTGTCCTGAACTTGCGGCAGTAAAACCGGTTTCCGGTTCAGCACAAAAACTCGAACTTCCCTTTACCCTGTTGAATTGGAATATCTTCAAACAACAAAATATAAACTGGCAAAAAGCGCTGCAAAAATGGAGTCAAAAATCTGACCTGCTTACCCTGCAGGAGATAAAATATTCTCCCGAATTTATAAATTTCAGCAGGATTAACAGCTTATTTTATTTTCAAAATAACGCTTTCCAATATCAGAATGTTGTCTATGGAGTGAATACTCTCAGTAAAGTTGCACCCAGTTATGTTTGCGGTACACGTTACGGTGAACCCTGGACAATTATTCCAAAAACAGGATTAGCAACCATCTATCCGTTAGATAACCTTCCGGGTTCATTATTACTTATCAATATTCACGGGGTAAATTTTACTTTTACGGCCGCCCCTCTTGTTGATCAGATACAACCTTACCTAACACTGATTAAATCTCATGCAGGACCCGTAATATTCAGTGGCGATTTTAATACCTGGTCTGCTCCGCGCTTAGAGCAGGTTGCACAAATATTACAACGGGCGGGTTTTCAGGAAGCATTAATGGAATATGATCAGCGTACTACTGTTTTTGGCAAGCCCTTAGATCATATTTATTATCGCGGGTTACGGGTGGTGGATAGCGCAAGCTGGGCAACTGAAACATCGGATCATAACCCTCAAATTGTCACTTTTACTCTCAAACAGCCGGCAATAAAAATAAAAAGATAGACCGAATCAAGAGGGTGAATGAAGAAGGAGTGCGTTACACCGAAACTAAAAAAGATCATCGTAACTGCAACACTTTTTGCTTATTTAACTTATTTAATCTAGGAGAAGGTATTGCTGACTCAAGTCAGCTGCCTCTTTCTATTCGTTTCTGCAAGATTAAAACGCTGGCTAGCCTTTATGGCTGCGCAACAAATCTTCCATATCCGATACAATCAGCGGTCTGCTAAAATAATAGCCCTGCATTTCTTCGCAATGATGCTGACGTAAAAATTCCAGTTGAGATACCTCTTCCACACCTTCGGCTATCACTGTTAGCCCCAGATTATGTGCCATCGAAATGATCGCCTGAGTAACCGCAGCATCGCTAGGTTCAGTGGTCACATAGGTAATAAAGGAGCGGTCAATCTTAAGCTTATCAATCGGGAAACGTTTCAGATAACTCAGGCTTGAATAGCCGGTGCCAAAGTCATCTATCGCCAGATTAATACCTAAGTCTTTCAGTTTATGTAAGGTCTCGACAGCACCTTCAACATCGTCCATCAACATATTCTCAGTGATCTCGAGCTCCAGACAATGGACTGGCAGGCCAGTCTCTAACAGCACTTTTGATACCAGTTTATCAAGGCTCTGTTTAGCGAACTGCTGCACTGATATATTCACTGCAATCTGAATCTCAGGCAAGCCGTCATCTCGCCATTCTTTTACCTGACGACATGCTTCTCTGAGCACCCACTCACCGATCGGCGAAATTAATCCGGTCTCCTCCGCAATCGGAATAAATTCAACAGGAGAAACCATTCCAAGTTCAGCACTATTCCAACGAAGCAGGGCTTCGGCACCGGTAATGCGCCCGGTCGGAATATCAACCTGCGGCTGGTAGTTGATCGAAAGCTCTTTATTATCAATAGCGTGCCGTAAAAAACTTTCCAGTTCCAGGCGACGTTTCGCCACAACATTCATGGAGTTAACGAATAGCTCATAGTCATTTTTGCCCGCACGCTTAACGTAATACATTGCGGCATCGGCATTTTTAAGCAGGTTATCAACATTTTCACCATGATTAGGGAAGATAGCTATACCAATACTGGGGGTGACAACAATATCATGACCAGAAAGGTTAATACTGTCCCCGATCGCATTAAGTACTCGTTTAGCTGCATATTCCGCATCTTTTATTTTTCCGATCTCGGGCAGTAATACTGTAAATTCATCGCCGCCAAGACGGGAAATCAGATTATCATCTATTGCATGGTTAAAATTCGTACCGCAGATACTGTCGCTGCCGCGAACAATATCGGTTAACCGTTTGGCCACTTCCTGTAAAAGCTGATCACCGATGCTGTGCCCAAGGGTATCGTTAATTCTTTTGAAGTTATCCAAGTCCAGAAATAAAACGGCCCCAAGGTGACCATACTGTTGTGCCCGTTGCATGGCTAGCTCAACCCGTTTCCGAAAGGCATTACGATTAGCTAATCCAGTAAGGCTATCAAAGTGAGCCAATTGAAGGATTTGGTCTTGCGCTTGTGTCAATTCAGTGACGTCAACCACGGTACCCGATAACACCTTTGCAGCACCGTTTTCGTCATAGAACACTTCAGCCTGATGCTGTACATGCAGGCGACTGCCGTCAGCCTGATTAATACTATGATTCCAGCCCCCTCGCTGCTCTCCCTTAGCACTATCCCGCAGCCGATGAACCCAGACCATGAACTCTTTTCGTTCGCCAGGTGGCAGTCTGCTGATAAAACCGCGAAAGCTTGGTTTAGCAACCCCCCGACGAAACCACAGCATATGAAAAAGCTGTTCTGACCAGTAAATTTCATTATTCTGAAGATTCCACTCCCAATTGCCCAGACGAGCGATGCGTTGCGCATTACCTAAGCGTGATTCACTTTTCTGCAATTCCTGTAATTGCTCGGTAGTGTCACTGGCCCTTACCATGTAGCGCAATCGGTGTGCCAGAATCTTCCAATTGAAGGGTTTAGTGACAAAATCAGTGGCACCTGCTTCATAAGCCTGACGTACCGAATCCAGATCGTCCTGTCCGGTCGCCATCAGTATCGGTACTAATTTACCGCAGGGAAAACGGCGCAGCTGCCTGCAGACTTCAAAACCGTCTATGCCCGGCATTTCAACATCCAGCAGCACAATATCCGGCTGTACCGCCTCAAATAATTCTAATGCAGCAAAGCCATCTTTTGCTTCTATAACAGCAAAGTTTTCTTTACTCAACGCCTGACGGGCCATAAGCCGGGCTGTGACATCATCATCAACCACTAATACTCTGGTCAATTTAATGGCTCCACTGTTCATCTGAATTTTCTGCATTATTGTTCTCTTTAATTTTAATTAATGCCTTCCTGACCCGTTGATATTCTCCTTCGATACTTGTGCACAGCGATGCTGCCTGCTCGAGATCTTTATCCCGCACCCTTTTTTCCAGCGTTTTACACAATTCAGCCAGCTTATGAGCACCCAGATTATAGCTACTGGATTTGAAGCTATGGGCTGCCTTGCGTAGCGCTTCAGGATCGGAGCTTGCAAGCCCCTGATTTAACTGTTCGATATCAACAGGAGACTTTTCCAGATAAGCCTCAATAATACGATTAAAGAAACCATCGTTATCATCCATCTCCTGAAGCTGCGCAATAGTTGCAAGCAACAGCGGCGCATCCGAAGGCTCAGCAGCTTCTGTAGCCGTCGTTTTATCAGCAACCATTTCAGACTCAACAGCCTTCGTCGCAGTCGCGTCCTTAATCATCATAGGTTCTGTCGCAGTCGCGTCCTTAACAACCACAGGCTCAACAACGGTAATAGAGCCTGAAGCATCCGGAAGCCAGCGCCGCAGCCGCATCACGATTTGCGCTTTATTGAATGGCTTGGACAGATAATCATCCATACCTGCACTGATGCAGCGCTGGCGATCTTCGATCATAGCGTTTGCGGTAAGGGCAATGATCGGCAGACGCGGCGATCCTTTTTCCAGCTCTTTCTGACGGATTAGAGCCGTTGCCCGATAACCGTCCATCACAGGCATCTGACAATCCATCAATACCAGATCATAGTGCTGTTCTTGTAATCGCTTCAGTGCTTCGACACCATTCCCGGCCACATCCAGCTCGACACCTACACCACTCAAAATCTGCACAGCGAATTCCTGATTAACCGGATGATCTTCCACCAGTAGTATCTTACCCTGCAGTGCTATCGGTTGTTTCTCGATCGTGCTTACGGGCAAAGCACCATCACTCAAAGTCTGATCAGTAGGCTTTAATTTAAGGTCAAACCAGAAAGTAGTTCCGTGACCTAACTCACTGCTAAAGCCGATACTTCCCCCCATCATTTCTATCAATTGTTTGGATATAGCAAGGCCTAACCCAGTACCGCCATAATTACGGGTGGTCGAACTATCAGCCTGAGAGAATGACTCAAAAATCCTATTCTGATTCTCAGGCGCAATACCTATGCCAGTATCCTGCACTCGAATCTGCAATGATAACGCCGTCTCCGACTGTTCAAAAATAACCGCAGACACCAAAACTTCGCCTTGCTGAGTAAACTTAATCGCGTTGCTGATAAGATTAGTTAATATCTGGCGCAAGCGAATCCTATCGCCCAGCACCCAGGTATTCATTTCCTGGGGCAAATTGTAATTTAGCTGTAATCCTTTTTTCTTAGCCAGAGGGTCAAGCGAAGTAACCAAATGCTTAATCAACTCCTGCAATTGTAAGGGGTGGTTGTCAATCTGCAGTTTACCCGCCTCAATTTTAGAAAAATCCAGAATATCATTGATAATATCCAGCAATCCGAAGCCGGAGGATTTGATCATTTCCATAAAACGACGCTGTTCGCTGCTCAGTTCGGTTTCCAGCACCAGCTCAGTCATACCCAGCACGCCGTTCATTGGGGTACGAATCTCATGACTCATGGTCGCCAGAAATTCACTTTTAGCCTGGCTGGCCTTTACCGCGATCTCTTTTTCATGCAGTGCCTGCTGGATACTCTTACGAATAGATGACTCCATAAAGACAAAAGACTCTGCCAGACGTCCCACTTCATCGCTATATTTCATCGCCAGACGGTTAATTTTTATGGTGTCGGGGTTTTGCTGACTGAAATCCTGGGTTGGTAATGCCTTAGCATAAGACGCCAGGGTGTTCAGCGGACGAGATATACGAAACACCATAAGCAGTGCGGCAGCTAAACCTAGCAGAGAAATCAGGGCAATAATAATACTCTGCCGCTTGATCAGGTTTTTACCCGGTGCTTTGATTTCGGCCTTCGGGACGACCACGCCCAGATACCAGTCGAATGCTTTAAAGTAGCTGGTGAAAACTTCGACCTCACGATCACCGGAAAAGGGATCGTGATAACTGAGGGCGCTCTTATTTTTGCCATTTGCGGCAATAATATTATCCAGTACGCTGCTGTATCGCGGCAGAGACGGGTCCCTAAACTTATCTAAGCGATCTCCCGGAGGGGCAATAAGAATTTGTTTATCGCCATCAAAGAGAAAAGCATAGCCGGTTGTTGCTATCTGAATCTTAGTAAAAGTCTGGGTCAGGGTAGCAATAATACTGTCCATCTTACGCTGGCTTTCCTGCTCAACATTATCAAAGTTGACAATCACAGCCAGGGTCCAGGGCCAGCCATTGACGGGCATAAACTGCCCCATAAATTGACCCGGCGTTGTTCGCCCTGGTTTATGCCAGGAAAAAATCGCCGTATCGCCGCGCGGTCCCAGCTCATCGTTCCGCATGGCTTCATAAATCAAACGCCCTTTAACATCCCGAATACCATTAATCGCCGCACCATCGAGCTCCGCTTGATTAGAAGCAAGAATAGTACCCTTGTGATCAAACAGAAAAATGTCACCGTTAGGATAATCAATTTTAGATAGCCAGCGCTTTGCTCTTTGCTGCGTTTCCTCTTCGGGCAAACTGCCATCTCGACTCAGCTGCATAAATTCACGCAGCACAGAATTACTTATTTTGGCAGTCTGTACCATCTCTATTTTTAACTGTGTCAGCAGCTCAATTTTGTCACTGATCAGTTGATCATAACTACTGCGAATATTCAGTTCGGCCAGTTGCAGCACATTTTCAGCCGATGACTGCTCCGCCCGAAGCATAGCCTTACCGACATCACGTTGAGTAAAGTACAAAGTAGCCGTAGAGGTGATCACCAGCACCAACAGGATCAGCGCCATCACCTTAAATTTCAGCGAAGTAAAAATCATTGCGGAAGCTCAATCTGCCAGTATAATTTATCCGCTGCAGCAAGCAGGTCGGCATTGACGTACAGACCTATCTTTTCTGCAGTTTTCATATTCATGATCATACTGAACGCCCCCTCAAAGTGCTGTTTCAGATTGCGCGGTTTAGCACCATTGATTATTTGCCCGACATTTTCAGCCACAAACATTCCTTCCGGCCCGGCTCCCGAGCGCGGGATCAGACTCATCAGGAGACCATAACGCACTTGCAGTTCTCCATTCTGTGCGAATGTTGGAATATCAAAGCGATTAGCGGTTTTTACAAGCTTGGGGATGGTTTCGGCGTTTACCCCCCCTTGAGTGGAAACAAAAAGAGCATCGACTTTCTCTGCCAGCTTATCGAAGCACTCTATAACACTTTGATCCACCCGCTGTTGATCAGCAATATCACTCTGGGTATAACAAGGCACTATTTCATAGTCCAGCTCTGCCGAGGCCTGCTCGATAAAATCCATACCCGCGTAGCTTCTGCCACTGACTGTATTTTCATAAAACACGCCCAATTTTTTAAATTCGATCAGCTGGTGAAAAACCTGTATTTGTTGTGATAGAAGATGAGGATCGTAACTGGCAAAAATATGATCATAACCTGGATCATTCTGGCTTTTAATAATACCAGAATGCAGGGGATCCGAAGTAGAAATGACAATAGTGGGTGCCCGATGAAGATTATTGGCCAGATCCTGCCCCGCCCATGTGCCCATAGCAAAAACCATATCAATATCGTTGCTCTTATTGAGCCTTCCGGTCAGGCTTTTACGAGTTTTTTTGCGGGCAATATCGTTCCAACCGGCTGAATAGTAGCCATCGGCAACAAATTCCAGATACTGGCTGTTAATATTATGCGACAACCACTGCCACAATTTTTTGCTATCTTTCTCGGGAAAGTCAGGTAGATAAAATGGTTCAATCCAGCCTAGCTGGCTCAGACCTTTGGCCGTTGCATACAGATAATCATAATAAGATTTGTAGTCACCACCCTGATAGTAAGCGATACGCCAGCGTTGATCTGGCTGAGATTGCGGACGACTGCTAAAATCCCCAGCATTCGCAATCGCCGTCAGGACAGTGCAGCACAGCACCAGCCAGATAGAAATTCTTTGTATTTTTTTCATGATTTATCAGTACTCCTGCCTGCAGCTAATATCAATAGCCGATTTTTTATATTATTTTCTGCTCTGAATTTCGTGGTAAATCTCATCGGCTGCTCCCAGTAATAAAAGGGGAGGATTAAAACCGATGATCTTTGCTGTTTTCAGATTCAGTGCCACCTTTGGAGGTTCCTCGAAAAGTTGAGCCAATTGCCCAGGCTTCGCGCCATTGAAGACTTTAGCAATTGTGGAGGCATGAAAATCGCCTAAATAGCGAAATGCTGCGCGCGACAGGCTCAATAGAAATCCATATTTAACTTCCTCGGCACCAGACTGAGAGAATGTTGGTATCCGGTACTTATTAGCAATCTCTACTAATTTAGGAATACTGTTAGAAGTCACACCACCTTGATTGGTCACATATATTGCTTCAGCACTCTTAGCAAGCAGCTCAAAGCAAGAGATCACACTGGCTTCAGCTATCGCCTTTTCACTGATATCACTCTGCGTATAACAGGGAACAATTTCAAAGCCACGTTCCTTTGATAGTATTTCAATCGAATCAATCGCAGCATAACTCCGGCCGCTGGCGCTGTTTTCGAAAGCGATTCCCAAATGCTTAAATCCTACCAATTCATGGAAAAGCTTTACCTGACGAGCAAATCGATTTAAATCAAGCGTTGCATGTAAATGCTCATAACCAGAGTTATCAACACTTTTGATAATGCCAGCGGCCAGAGGATCGCTGGCAGACAAAACCAACGTGGGGGTTGTATGGCGATCATTTGCCAGATCTTGACCTGCCCAGGTTCCCATTGCTATCATTAAATCAATATCCTGCTTACCCTTAAGTCGATCAATTACTTCTGTAGAATACTGCTTACGCCGCTTTTCATCCCAGCCAGCCGAATAGTGCGCATTCGAAACAAACTCGATATAATCACTCTTAATCTGTGTTGCTAACCATTTCCAGAGAAGATCTGTATTTTCACCCTGCTGAGCAGGGATCACTTGATCCTCAATCCAGCCAAGTTTCATCAACCCCTTTACAGTGGCGCTAAACTCTTTTTGGTAGTCGGTATATTCCCCTCCCTCGTAATAGCCAATACGCCATCGCTTTCCGTCATTTAATACGGGGTCAGTGCTAAAAGAGAGCTTATCTCCTACCTCAGCTATGCTGGTGAAACTTATAAGAGCACAAATAAAAATGTAGAGAACGTTTCGAATACAATACATGGTAATTCCGCCTATAGTTATGATCTATTAATACTTTGTTATACAAGTAGAGCCTCTCTAATTATCTAAGTACTCAGCCTTAGATCAGACAGTTACTACGTTGCCAGCAAAATAACATCCTAGTTGATCTGCCAACTGAGCATACCAATCCTCAGATATGACTTGATCTGGAGCTGCATCAGCGACTGTTTCTACCAAAGATGCCTTATGTGCGTCATGTACGGTCATCTCGACAATGTTACTGATATGGTCATTAAGCGACATCTCTGACGCTATCATTTCTAACTGGCCAACTGGGTGTAAGGCACCATGCGCCCATTTGCGCATAACTGTCTGCATACCTGACAAATATTTATCCGTAGGTATTCCCTGAATATACGGGATCAACGACCTATGTCTGCCATGTTCTTCGATAGACTTTACGAGCCCCTGCTGAATAACTGGCAGGTAATCGGCTTGATAATAACCACCCGCGCAAGTTACACCTCGAGCAAAAGCCAATACAAAGAAACAGGTAAAGGTCGACGGTATCAACCTTTTAGTCTCCAAGCTATCTATCAGGTTGCTTGCTGTCAACTCTACTTTGTGCTGCACTCCTGACTCGCTGATCCCTATTAAGCATAGTAGATCAGAACTTTTATCCAAAAAAAGCGGGACTCTTCGCCCTGCATCGTCTATCCACCAAAATAGAAAACTTCCTGTAGATTTAGTCGGATTAATCCGTAAAGAATCCGCAGACAGAATACGGTTTTCAAGCCCTTCGGATTGCCAACAACCTCGCGCATCATCTAGGTTAGCAAGCAGTATTTTTAGAAAGTCCGCATCCAGCATTAACAGCGATGCCATAGAGGTCGCCGACCTAAGATCACGGACCAATAAGGTACGAACAATCTCTTCTTGTTCCAAATATAATAACTGCGATGCCTCACCATCGTGAAACAGCCGTTTCCAGAGCAGACTGTTGATCACAACAGCCTGCTCTGAGTAGGAAGAAAGGCCCAATACTTTCGGGCTAGAATATTCAGATTCCAACACCGACATTAAAGCCTTGCCAGTCGCAGCTAAGATTAAATTATCACCCACCATTTTACGAGTGGACTTTTCCGCTCGTTCAACAGCTCCTTTCTCAAAAGGTCCTGTCAACGAGACAGTCTCGTTTTGTCGACGTTTTGGAAAGAGAGGCAAGCGGATAGGTATTCCAGCACGCTTAAACTCAGTTGTATCATAACACAATATCCCGCGAGGATAGGTCAGGTTATTCAATGGAATAGCGCCACAGGCCAGCACAGGCACTGTCTTAGCCTTTTGACCATTGGGCAGTTTGCGCTGACTGAACAGCAGTGTTCCCTGCACCGATTGGGCGAAGTAGTCAACGCCATGGTGGTTAGCCGTCAGCACCACCGGGCTCTGTTTCAGCTCTTCCCGCGCCATTACGGCGACCTCCTCACCCAGCAGGGGTAAGGCATATTCATAAACAGCATCAGCCAGATCGTCGGCTGACTGGTAGCGCTCGCTGGCGGTTTCAGTCACCACGTCAAGATATTCGCTCAGCGACAGTTCACCGTACAACTCCAATGTTCGGTCTACAACCGGCAGGCGCTTTCTGATCTCAGCCATATAGTATTCGATCAAAGAGTCATTTCCCGTGACACAGTCGTCTTTATTAAGTGTATTCATACTACGAAGTTTCTTCCTGTATTTGCTGCTGTTGATCGGCATCACGACCTGTCAACCAGATAAAAATAAGGGCCATGACGATGTATGCCAGCCCCAGATAAGTGATGCCAATACTCACATCCTCGAATAGAAACAGCCAGGCGAAAATGATCGGCCCAAGCATTTGGCCGATGCGGCTGGAGGCACGAAATATACCCATCGCCTTGCCTTCACCGAGCTCCTGAGTGATATCCAGTTTGAGCAGAAAAACGCTCTGCGCCGATAGTACCAGACAGTTGGATAATCCCAACAAAAAAATGGCAATGGTTGTCGCCAGCAGCCCGTCCCAGATACTGAAAGTAAGGAATGCGCTCGCCCCCAGCAGACTGCCGATCAGCACCAGTCGTTGTTTATTTTCGGTCGCATCTATCAGCCGTCCAACTCTTGGGGCAAGCACCGCGATGCAGACACCAAAGAGCATCAACACCTGACCTATGGTGGATTCCGAGATACCTTGTCGATTTAGATAAACCGGACTGAAATAGTTAAGAAAACCCACCACGGCAATAGATGCTGGCATGCTGCTGAAAAAGATGGCAGCCAGCACTCGCCTGTCCAGCAAGAAGCGGCGCAAGACTGACTTTCCGGCATGTTGCAGCGGCACGGCTTTAGTTTTGCTTGGCGTCGTGGCGGGATAACCCAGGATCAGCAGACTATACACTACTACTAAAGTAATAATCACCGCTCCACTGAGGAACACCACCTCGTAACCGAACTGTTCGGCCATCACCGCACCGGTGGCGGCACCACAAAGACTGCCGGCATAGAGACCGGCAGCCAAATGAGACATTCCCTGCGCCTTAGTGGATTTATCCGTATTACGAATAACAAAACCGTGCGAGGACAGTTGCACCAGACCGTAACCCAGACCAACCAGCCCTCGGGAAAGGATAAAATGCAGGGCATCGGGAGCCATCCAGGAATACAGGGCACCGAGCGTTGCCAGTGCCAGTCCCGCATAGAAAGGTTCCTGCCAGCCGCGCCGGTCAAACCAGACGCCCGCCAGCAGAATCGCCACACCAACACAAAAAAACTCAACGGAAATCGGCAGCCCCATCATCACATTTTGGGATAGCCCGAAAAAATCTTCTTCCATTTTGCCCATATACAGCGGAATAAAAGCCATCGACAGATCTATTCCGAATAGAAAGGCAAAGATTGCCGGCCGCATCAGCCGATAGTCCACGCCCTCTTTTTGCTGTTGATTGGTCTTGGCCCGGGCAGTGAGTCTGGAGATTAATACAAAAGAGACTTCGAGACAGATCAGTGCAGCAATTAAGATCGCCGTACCCCCTGCCGCCAGCAACTCAGGCAAGGCATCGGGCATGGTATTTGTATTGTAAAGCGGTTTTATATATAACCACAGGAAAGTAAATAGTGCGGTGCCCAGCACTAGACTTATGCCCGCAGCAGGCTTTTTTTCCAGCCAGAATCGAGCTCCCGGGCGATACAGATTAAATATGATCAGAACCAGCACACCTGCCAATAGCGACCATAACAGCGCCTGAAGTTCTGCTGTCTCTGCCATACCCTGTTTAAGATAGGTCAGCTTATCTGAGAAAACAGCCCCCATACTGAGCAATAAATAGGTAATTGTCAGACTCAGAGGCAACATCAATAATGCGGTAATAGTGACCGGGCGTATTTTCATAAGCACTTAAACCACCTGTTTCCGGTCTTCAGTCACTATTCCATCTTGATCCTTATTTAATACTTCTGACAAGCTGCTGTTTTTTGGGAGCAGACGGTACACAGCATCAAATAACATGACCGGATCAGAGCTTATCTTCCAGCCGTCGGAATTCTGTTTAATACGAATTTTTGCCTGCTCATCATGCCAACGGCAACGATGAGGTAACACGTCAATATCTGAGATATTAAGGTTTTCCATCAGACTATAGATATAAGCGACCGCCAACGCACCGGTCCCACAAGCTAAGGTCTCCCTATTGATACCCCGTTCAAAACAACGATTTTCTATCTCCCCTGAAGCAAGACGACGGGCAAAATTAACATTTATGCCCGCAGGAAAAATATGCCGCATCCGATTGTTTATATAGTTGCCGATATGCTCGATCAGCCAGGAACCAAAGCTTTCGCGACGTTCAGCATCTTGACCGGATCCGGCAAAAATATAGTCCGCCTGTTCCGGTGCGGAAAAGTCACTATCGGGGAAGATCACCAGATGGGGTTCACCGGTAAACACCAGCAATGATCTGATACGTAGCTCGGTATCGTTTGTGTAAGCCTTCAGATCACCGGCGCGAAACTTCACGACTAGCTCCTGCATCTCATGAATGGCTGGAGCAACCTGACCTGCGTATTCAAAGTCCACCAATTCTGGTGGCGTTAATCGCGGATGCCCAAGATTAACCCAACTGCCGATCTGGTCATCCTCTGCTCCGATATTGATAACCTTAGGCGTTGCCAGAGGGATCTCGGTCATTATGGAAGCGTTACTTATACCATGTTTATCCAATAAATAACTGGCGATACACATCAGACCGTTACCGCAGCACAGCGCTTCTTCACCCGACGGTTCAAACATTCGAAACAAGAATTCAGCCTGTTCTTCCTGTGGAGGTCGCGTCCAGTAGTCCCGGCTAAGATTAATTGATTGCAGTGATGATTTATTACAACGCTGAATGATCAGCAGATTATCACAACCTACACCAAAACTGATGTTGGTCGCCTGAAATGCGAAACGGGACATATCATCCTCGCTGAGCACAGTCTGCTCGGTCTCATCGACAATAACAAAACTATTGCCGCAGGATGTATATTTAACGAAAGGAATAAATTGCATAATATTAGTTATCCGGGTTCTTATTCTGAATTTGGAGTCCGATTTTAAAATTGCTTTTATTTTACTTCCAGAAGCAGTATTTCAGGAAGACGATCCCGATAATCAGACGTTTAGACGGGCCTGCATAAAATTCTGTCACCTATAGGCACAACCGAGGAGCAATGCATAATTTTCCAATGAATTGCTAAAAAATAAAGAAGAATCTAAATGATTAATTAAAAAATGATATTAAAATTATTCTTTTTATAACCTAACAGGTGCTAATAATTTAACACAATCACAAATGATTATCTCTTATAAAAACAGATGCACTTCATCAAAATAACATAAAAAACACAGTAAAAACAACATTTTATAAATCAGACATGAATAAAAAGTCTTTCTGAGGATCGAGTGTTTATATAAAGAATGATAAAAAACATTTATTACAGCAGAGCTAAAATAGCCGTTTTTTACTGGATTTAAAATAATCCTCTGCCTTAGCTAACCACTAATAAGAGAAATATATTATTAATAACCAATATCAATTGGCCGTCAGCAATGATTTTTTTCCCTGATATCCCGTTGCGCATTAATATAATTCTGAGCATGTCATACCCGTTTTAAAGTAGTAATTGGCGGCTGATTGATATTAATCGGATTGGTATAAATCGGACTGATATAAAAAAAAGATAATGGTCCCAACTCATACGCTCAAAATTGCGCTATCGCAATTGAACTAAAAAAATAGATATAAATGACAAACAAAAGAATATTGCGGACTGATACTTTAAATTTTGGAGGAGTGGAACAACAAAGGTAAGTGAATTTTGAGCGGTACACGAGACTAAAAAAACTAGTGACCCCGGCTCTTATTGGTCAAGGTTGTGCTCTACCAACTGAACTGAAAATAGCTGTAAACAAAAAATATAGAGAGATGACTAACTGCAGTTTTATATTTGGTGAATTTGGAGCGGTACACGAGACTAAAAAACAACTAATGACCCCGGCTCTTATTGGTCAAGGTCGTGCTCTACCAACTGAACTGAAAATAGCTATAAACAACAAATATAGAGATATAACTAACTGCAGTTTTATATTTGGTGAATTTAAAACAAGGAATTCAAAATAGGAGAGGTAGTGAATTTGGAGCGGTACACGAGACTAAAAAACACATCATGACCCCGGCTATTATTGGTCAAGGCCGTGTTCGATAGTTTGAACATTTAATCACTTAAAAATTGGAGCCGTACACGAGACTAAAAAACAGCTCATGACCCCGACTCTTATTGGTCAAGGTCGTGCTCTACCAACTGAACTGAAAATAGCTATGCATAACAGATATAGAAATATTCTAGCTGGAATTTTATGTTTGGAATTTTAAAACAGGAAAGGTAGTGAATTTGGAGCGGTACACGAGACTAAAAAACAACTAGTGACCCCGGCTATTATTGGTCAAGGTCGTGCTCTACCAACTGAACTGAAAATAGCTATAAATAATAAATATAGAAATATTACTGACTGAAGTTTTTACTTTTGGGGAGGAGTGGAACAATAAAGGTAGTGAATTTGGAGCGGTACACGAGACTCGAACTCGTGACCCCGACCTTGGCAAGGTCGTGCTCTACCAACTGAGCTAGTACCGCATCAAATTATCACTTTTAGTTTTACTTCTTCAAGAAGAAGTTGGAGCGGCACACGAGACTAAAAAACATCTCATGACCCCGACTCTTATGGTCAAGGTCGTGTTCTATATTTTGAACACCAATCACTTCAAATTTGGAGCGGTACACGAGACTCGAACTCGTGACCCCGACCTTGGCAAGGTCGTGCTCTACCAACTGAGCTAGTACCGCATCACATTTTTAATAAGCATTAATTTTTCCTATAAAGGAAAAATTGGAGCGGTACACGAGACTCGAACTCGTGACCCCGACCTTGGCAAGGTCGTGCTCTACCAACTGAGCTAGTACCGCATCACATGAATTAGCATTTACAAGCAAGCTCGTAACTCCAGTCAATTCTTGTCAAGGTTGAACTCAACAAACCAAACTAGTACCGCATCACATCTTATTTTCATAACAAATTTTTAGGCATGTTGGAAGATACCTGCTTGTTATGAGGTGCGCATTATAATTATGGAGTAAATGAATGCAAGCTTTTTCTGCTGATTTTTCATTGACTAGTGCTTGTTTGCTGAGTTTTTGAGCAGACATCGTCCGTCTGCCCAAAAAAACATTTAAAACTTAAAGAAATGTTTTTGGTAATGCTGTAATTCAGAAATTGATTCTTTAATATCTTGAAGCGCAGTGTGAGCGCCTGTTTTTTTATGCTCATTAACCATTTCCGGCGCCCAACGCTTTCCCAGTTCTTTAACGGTACTGACATCAATATTACGGTAATGAAAATAAGCTTCTAACGCCGGCATCTGACGCACTAAAAAACGACGATCTTGGCCGATACTATTACCGCATAAGGGTGCGGCCCCTTCTGGTACCCACTCCTTTAAAAAATTGAGGGTTGCTTGTTCGGCATTCGCGCAGCTGATTTGACTGCTCTTCACACGATCCGTTAAACCTGATTTACCATGCTGCGTTGTGCACCATTCATCCATCGCATCAAGTGCTTGATTACTCTGATGAATAACAAATTCAGGCCCTTGTGCAAGAATATTTAAATCACTGTCAGTCACGATAGTGGCGATTTCGATTATTTTATCCGTATCTGGATTTAAACCGGTCATCTCCAAATCAATCCATACCAGGTTATTTTTATTCATCGTTATTCTGATCCTTTTCGCTACAAGAGAGCCGCATTTCTAAATTAATATAGTATGATACGGTATTAACACAATGAGTGATAGCTAAGGAAACCTGTGACCAAGAAGAAACGACTCAGTAAAAATCAAGTGCGCCGCGTTCAAACTAATCAGAAAAAACGTTTAACTAAAGATAACAGCGAACAATGGGACGAGTCTGAACTTGGTCCGCAGCTGGAAGGCATAGTGATCAGTCGTTTTGGACAACATGCAGATGTTGAAGATGAGCATGGAAAAATTGAACGTTGTAATTTGCGCAGAGCCATCAAATCTCTGGTAACCGGTGACCGGGTTGTATGGCGTGCGGGCAATCAGGCTTACCATGGTATCAGTGGCGTGATTGAAGCGGTACATCCGCGTACAACGGTACTCACACGTCCCGATTATTATGATGGTATAAAACCTATCGCGGCCAATATTGACCATATTATTATCGTTAGCTCCATAGCTCCTGAGTTTTCTCGTAATATTATTGATCGCTACCTGATTGCCTGTGAAGATATTGGCATTACGCCCATTATCGTTTTAAATAAAAGTGATTTGTTGAATGAACAATCAGCAAAATTAATAGATCAGGAATTACAAAGTTACCGGGATATTGGTTATCAGGTTTTGTACAGCTCGATGCACGGCGACGGCTTATTAGGGCTTAAAAGTGCCATGAAAGATAAAATTAATATTTTTGTCGGTCAGTCGGGCGTAGGTAAAACATCCTTAGTCAATCTGTTATTACCTGAAATTGAAGCCACTACGGCCGAAATTTCGGAAAATTCCGGATTAGGTAAACATACCACGACCACGGCACGCCTTTATCATTTCCCCGACGGAGGTGATCTTATTGACAGCCCGGGCATTCGTGAGTTCTCATTATGGCACTTAGAGCCTGAACGTATTGCGACTGGATTCATCGAATTTCGTCCCTTTTTAGGACAATGCCGTTTCCGCGATTGTAAACATCAAATAGATCCCGGTTGTGCACTGGTTGAAGCCGTTGCCGAGGGAAAAATAGATAATGCTCGCTATCGTAGCTTTTTACGTATTTTAGAGACCATGGATGACGCAAAAAATGCGCGTCACCGTCCACCTAATACCTATGATTAACCGCGCCTTTATAGTTCAAAAGATTTAGGTACAATTTTCGGTATATAGATTAAAAAAAAGAGAAAATCATGATTGACCAACTTAAAATTATTGGGCAATACTTGCTGCCAAAAAAGCTATTATCGCGCCTGTTAGGTAAATTAGCCGCTGCGGAAGCAGGTAAATTAAGCACTTTTTTAATAAAAAAATTCATCAACCATTTTAACGTTGATATGAGTGAAGCGAAATACTCAGCCCCTGAGCATTTTAAAACTTTTAACGATTTTTTCACCCGTGAACTAAAACCGGAAGCGCGACAGATTATCGCCGGTGAAGATAATCTTGCACTCCCTGTGGATGGTTGTATCAGCCAGATGGGCGATATTAAAGAAGGCCGTATTTTTCAGGCTAAAGGGCATGATTTTAGCCTCCGAGAACTATTAGGCGGACGAGATGATGTTGCGGCGCCCTTTGATGATGGTTTGTTTTCTACGATTTACTTAGCGCCTAAAGATTATCACCGTATTCATATGCCGATCACCGGCAAACTAGAACAGCTGATTTTTATTCCCGGCGACCTTTTCTCAGTTAATCCATTAACGGCGCAAAATGTCCCCAATTT
The DNA here is from genome assembly GCF_002836415.1 of Psychromonas sp. MB-3u-54. Lineage (GTDB taxonomy): Bacteria > Pseudomonadota > Gammaproteobacteria > Enterobacterales > Psychromonadaceae > Psychromonas. The sequence continues at coordinate 32,050 of NZ_PJBP01000088.1, forward strand.
ATTTGCCCGCAATGAGCGGGCCGTGGCCATTTTTTCAACAGCCCTAGGCCCGATGGCAATGGTTTTAGTCGGCGCGACGATAGTGGCCAGCATCGAAACGGTTTGGTCAGGCACACTGACGGCGAATGCAGACAAAGAGCTCCAATATTGGGATTACAAAAATCAGAATATTACCCTTGAAAAAGGCGCTGAAATGGGCCGCTTTAAACTTGGCAGTACCGTGGTGGCTTTATTCCCGAAAGAGAGTATTCATTTTGCAGAAGATCTTCACGCAGGCTCAGTAACACGCTTAGGTGAGCTATTTGCGAACAAAGTTGAACATAAATAGAGGGTTGATAGCGCAATGACAGAATTATCCGCAGCACAATACTTAAAAAAAATCTTACTTGCTCCTGTTTATGAAGCAGCCGTAGAAACACCATTACAACCGTTAAATAAGTTGTCAAAGCGCTTTAATAATCACATTTTATTAAAGCGTGAAGATCAGCAACCCGTACATTCATTTAAATTACGCGGTGCCTATAATAAATTAGCCAGTTTAACCGATCAGCAAAAAAGCTGCGGTGTGATTGCCGCCTCGGCGGGTAACCATGCGCAGGGTGTTGCGCTTTCAGCAAAAAAAATGGGGATAAAAGCGACTATCGTTATGCCCTGCACCACTCCCGAGATAAAAGTCAGCGCAGTGCGGGCATTTGGTGCCGAGGTAGTATTATTTGGTGATGCTTTTGATGCTGCCAGCGCACATTCTAAAGAACTGGCTGAATTACATAATTACACCCCAATTCTTCCTTTTGATGATCCCGATGTCATTGCCGGGCAAGGCACTATCGGCAAAGAGTTATTACAGCAAAATGCGCACTTGGATAAAATTTTTGTGCCCGTTGGTGGCGGTGGTTTATTGGCCGGTATCGCCGTTTATATCAAACAGCTTTTACCCCATATTAAAGTGATTGGTGTTGAGCCTGATAATGCAGCCTGTTTAAAAGCGGCGTTGGCACATGGCAGCCCGATAACCTTAGATAAAGTTGGATTATTTGCCGACGGTGTTGCGGTTAAAACCATTGGCAGTGAAACCTTCCGTTTATGTCAGCAATACGTGGACGAAGTGATCACCGTTAGCAGTGATGAAATCTGTACAGCCGTCAAAAATATCTTTGAAGATACACGCGCTATTGCGGAGCCTGCCGGAGCCTTATCATTGGCCGGTTTAAAAAAATATTGTCAACTACACGACGTTAAAGATCAACACCTGGCTGCTATTTTAAGCGGAGCCAACCTCAACTTTCATTCCCTGCGTTATATCTCCGAACGTTGCGAATTAGGTGAGCAGAAAGAGAGCATACTGGCTGTCACTATTCCTGAAAAACAGGGCGCTTTTTTAGCCTTTTGTAATCAGCTCGATGGTCGTGCTATTACCGAGTTTAATTATCGTTTAAATTCGCGTAAAGACGCCAATATTTTTGTTGGCGTACGCACCCCGCAAGGCGTTGATGAACTGCTAGCACTGACCGAAAAACTGCACAAATCAGGTTATGCTGTTGCCGATTTAAGCCATGATGAAATGGCCAAACTGCATGTCCGTTATATGGTCGGTGGCGCCCCCGTCGGTGCTATAAAAGAGCGTTTATACAGTTTCGAATTTCCTGAACAGCCTAATGCGCTGGTTAAGTTTTTAAACATGCTTGGCACTCACGCTAATATCACGCTCTTCCATTACCGCAATCACGGTGCGGCTTATGGACAGGTTCTTGCCGGTTTTGAACTCGATGAAGGGGTTGATGCATTCAGTGAACATTTAGACGCACTGGGTTACAACTATAAAGATGAAACAGATAATCAGGCTTATCGTTTCTTTTTATCCCAAGCAAATGACCACTAAAGATTAGATGATAATGCTTCCTCTTAGACGCATTAAAAAGCTGTTTCGGCGCCTGGCACATCAATTAACCTGGCCGACCATGTTTTTGCTTGTGCTGGCGCAGGCAATCAGTGTTTACCTGTTATTTTTGCTTGCCGGGGAAAGTGCATTAACCCGGCATCCCATGGACTTTATTTATTACAATATGGTGGTAGTTTCCACGGTTGGTTTTGGGGATTTCAGCCCGACAACCGGGATGGGGAAAGCGATTGTCGCCTTTGTGCAAATCCCATCGGGACTGATCGTTTTCGCCTCTTTTATCGGAAAAACAACACAACTATTTATAAATCTAGCGAGAAAAAACATGAACGGTACGAGTAACTTTTATCATTATACTAATCATATTTTATTATTAGGTTGGGATGCCTCATCAACGGAGCAGATAGTGCAGTTGATTCTCGGTGATAAAAAACGCCAAAAACGAAAAATATTATTGTGCGTTACCGAACAGATAAACAACCCCTTTCCGGATAATGATGAGGTTTCTTTTGTGCGTTTACGTAGTTTTTCCGATAACGAAGAACTTAATCGTATCGCGTTAAGTAACGCAGAACGTATTATTATTGATGGTAAATCCGATGATGAAACCTTATCTATTGCACTTTGTATCTCCACCTACACCAACTCCAATGCCAACATCTCTGCGCATTTTTTTGATAAGACTAAAGCCGATTTATTAAAGGTCCACTGCCCGCAAATTGAATGCAGTATTGATAGCAGCGCACAAATGATGGTGCGCAGCATGCAGGATCCGGGCTCAAGCCAGGTAACCAAGCACTTACTTTCAACCTTAACCGGGGCGACACTGTATTGTGTGCAAACACCTGAACTGAAAAAACCCATTGAGTTCGAGCTGCTCTTTAGCCGATTTAAAACTAACCATGCGATGATGGTCATTGCCTTCAGCCATTTTAAAAATGGCGATGCGATGATTTTAAATCCCTCTCCACAGACCCTGATCAACAGCGGTGACTTTTTACACTACATCGCTAATGAACGTATTCTTGCTGACGAAATAAACTGGGATGAACTCTCTTAGAGGCATCTGAGATCAACTTTTTAGGCTTATCATAAACGCTGGTGAAGCAATTTATTTTATGACAATTCAACCTGTCCTTCGCGCTTTGGGTGGGTTGATTGGTTGGTTGACTTATTGACAGTCGATTATATTTACCTATAATCGCCCTTCTTTATGTTTATCGCCTTTTTAACGCGATGATTAAATGGGAAGCATGTTTTAACAACTTTAAACGTTACTAAAAACAAGCATGCACTGCCCCCGCAACTGTGTCCGTTTTTCAATGTAAAAACGGGAGTCAGATACCAGCATAAAGAGCGTCACTGTCCATTAAACGGGTCGGCTTAATGGAACGTAAAAAACCCAACAATCGGAAATGTTTTTCCAGTTTGATTAGGGTCTTCGTAATGGTGGCGAGCCAAAGAAAGTCTTTGATGCTCAGCGTATTATATATAAGGCCACTACCTTACTGTAAAATCCCGAACAACAGACTTTCTTCTTATTTTAAATAAAAATATCAAGGAAGAATTATGCCCCGCTTATATTACACTCCGATAGCCTTAGCTTTATCAACACTGTTCAGCGCACCACTTATTGCAGCAGAAACACAAAACACTCAGAACGATATTGTTATTTCTGCCAGTCGCGTCGAAACCAAACGTATTGAAAGTGGCAGCTCAGTGGCCGTGCTTGATGCACAATATATAAAAGATAATCAGGCGCGCACTGTGGCTGAACTGTTACGGGATGTACCTGGTGTAAGTGTTAGTAGTTCTGGTGGTATAACCTCCGTTTTTATTCGCGGTTCCGACTCCAATAAAACCTTAGTGATTATTGACGGTATTGAAGTTAATGATCTATCCAGCATCAGCAGTGGTTATAATTTTGCAACATTGATGGCCGATAATGTTGAGCGCATTGAAGTCTTAAAAGGCTCACAAAGTGCACTTTGGGGCAGTGATGCGATGGGTGGCGTGATTAATATTGTCACTAAAAAAGGCAAGGCTGGGTTTAATCCAACGGCTAGTATCGAGATTGGGGGAAATAACTACCATAAAGAAAATGTCACTCTTAGCGGTGCTAAGGGCAACAGCCATTATTCACTTTCTGCCGGCAACCTGCAAACAGACGGCATAAGCTCAAAAGCAGTTGATCTCGATGATAATGATGACGACGGTTACAAAAATCAAAATGTCAGCATAAAAGCCGGCCATCAATTTACCGATATTTTCGCAGTGGATACGGTGCTGCGTTACAGCGATGCCGAAACAGAATACGATGGTTTTTCAATTGATGCCAATTCCACCAACCAACAGCATCAGGCAAAATTAAATACACATCTTAATCTACTGGACAATCAATGGAAAAACCGACTTTCAGTCGCCTTTTCTGATTCAGAAAATGAAACCTTTTCAGGCAGCACAAGTACCTCTGAATATAAAGGACAAAAAGTAAAAACTGATCTACAGAGTGATTATTACCTCAATACAATCAACGGATATACACAGAGAATCTCATTTATTGCCGAACACGAAAATGAAAAATATCAAAGCTGGTCAATGGATGAAAAACAACGCATTGAAGCATCGGCGGTTGTTTTAGGATATGGCGTTGACTGGCAAAAAACAATTTTTGTGAATGCCGCCCTTCGCAGTGATTTTAACAGTAAATTCGATGATACCAACACTTACCATCTTGATATTTCTGCCTGGGTAAGCGACGGTACACGCCTACATGCCAGTCACGGTACAGGCGTGAAAAACCCTTCTTTAGGTCAAATGTACGGTGAAACTTCTTATTATAGCGGTAATGCGGATCTGACTCCAGAAGAAAGCCGCAGCTGGGATGCGGGTGTAGAGTATAACTTTGTTAATGCCGATGCTTATATCGATTTGACCTATTTTGATTCACTTTATACCGATATGATCACCTATGGATCAAATACATATAGCAATCTTGATAATGAAGCAACTTCACGTGGTGTTGAATTTACCGGTCAAGTAAAAGTGAGCAATAAATTACGAGTTAATACCGGATACACTTTTATGGAGACGGATGATGGTGAAGGCAATGAATTGGCTCGCCGAGCAAAACATGCTGCTAGCATCAATGCTAATTATAAATACACATCAAACCTAAGTGCCAATATTGGTGTCCGTTATACTGGTACACGTATAGACAGTGATGATTCAACACTCGATAACTATACAGTCGTTAATCTTGGCGCGGCTTATCAGGTACAGGAACATATCACTATTAATGCCCGTCTGGAAAATGCGCTTGATAAAGACTATCAAGAGGTTAGCGGCTATAACACAGCAGAGCGTACTGCCTATGTTGGCGTAAGCTTTCAATAAGTTATAGTTAAATAAAAGAGGGTGAAATGAATAATCTAAAACTAGTCGTTTTCACCCTTCTTTTAGTATTTTTTATTACGCTGATCCAGTTTAAAAAAGGGCAAATATTTGCTCTTTTCGACCAAGGTCAGGGTAACTTTACCACCCAAATACAGGGCCGAAATTTCCCCAAAACATTAATAGATACCACGGGTATTAAATTTATTTTAAAAAAACCACCCGTGCGCATTATTTCAGCCACTTTAGCGACCGATCATATTCTCTCGGGTTTAATCAACCCGCAACGTTTGGTTGCAGTGAGCAGTTATGTTGATACTCCCAGTATGTCTAATATTGTTGGTTTTTTTGATAAAAGCATTTACCGTACGCAGGGGGAGATTGAATCTATGCTCGCGCTACAACCTGATTTAGTGTTTGTCGCTTCCTACAGCAATCCTGAAACCGTGCGTTACCTGCTGCGCAGCGGCATTGCCATTGTGCGTCTCAGCGAATTTAATTCTTTTGCCGATATTTTTAATAATATTCGCATTATCGCCAATGTCACCGATACCAAAGCCGCCGGTGAGGCCATGATTGTCGCTCTTCAAAAACGCATCGCATTTATTAAAATGCAGGTGAAGAATAAAAAACCACCACGCGTATTATATTACGACCTCAACGGTTACAGCGTCGGCGGAAACTCTTTAATGGATGAAGCGATTCAACTCTCCGGTGGTTTTAATGTTGCTAAGGGTATTATTGCCGACGGTGAAAATAAAATCAGTGAAGAGCTGGCTATTTCATTACAACCCGATGTGATTGTAATGAACCAATGGGTTTTTAACCAGACAGATGACCAGACCTCACCACGCACTATTTTAAAAAATAAAAGAGCTTGGAAAGATGTACCCGCAGTGAAAAATAATCATATTTATGCCGTCCCCGGCACTTGGCTCAGAAGTGTTTCCCAACACCGTATTAAAGGCGTTGAGGCGATCGCGCAACTGCTGCATTCAGAAATACAAAGTTATTCAGAGAAAAACTATGTTCACTAATTTAACCAGCATACGCTTAGTGCTAATACTGTTAATGCTGCTGGTTGTTGTTCTGACCATATCCGGGGTGTTACAGGGCCCTGCTGATATTTCATTACGCCATATTGGCGCTATTTTCAAACAGGCACTGTTTGCTGGATCAGACAGTGATATTCCTAACTGGCAGCACAGTATTATTGTCGATATTCGTTTACCGCGCGTTATTATTGCCCTGTTTGCCGGTGCAAGTTTAGCGTTATGCGGACTGGTGATGCAGGGCATGTTCCGTAATCCTCTGGCGTCCCCTTCCGTATTAGGTGTTTCATCGGGAGCCTCGTTAGGGGCCGTAATAGCGATTTATCTGGGTTTTTCCCTTATTTCCGCCTGGGCTATTCCACTGTTTGCTTTTATCGGCGCGGGTATTTCCTTAAGCATTGTTTACCGCGTAGCCTCCAGCAGAGGGCAAACCAATGTCGCTACCCTGCTGCTTTCAGGCGTCGCCATTAGCGCACTTAATGTGGCTGCCACCTCTTTGTTATTGGCTTTATCCCTGAGTAATTGGGATGTCGCACGGATGATTATTTATTGGACCATGGGCGGACTTGATGGTCGCACCTGGGATCATGTTTTTATTATTCTGCCGATTGTCCTGAGCGGATTTGTATTACTGCTATTTTATAGCAAACAATTAGATCTGTTATTGTTAGGTGAGCAGCATGCTCTCTCGGTAGGCGTTGATGTGCGCAAAACGCGGCGCAATCTTTTAATTATCAGCAGCGCGATGGTCGGAGCATCGGTTTCGGTGGTCGGTGGAATAGGCTTTATCGGCTTGGTTGTGCCGCATATTTTACGTTTATTATTAGGCCCCGAGCACCGTTACCTGTTGCCCGCCTGTTTATTTGGCGGGGCAATTACTCTGCTTGGCGCAGATCTGTTTTTAAACAGCTTTTTTAGTGAGCAAGCTATTCCATTGGGCGTGGTGACGGCGGCATTAGGTGCGCCTTTCTTTCTGTTTCTTTTAATTAAACAGCGTTTTGTTTTAAGTTAGTGGAGCTTTATTTATGTCGCCTTTAAGTTGTACCAAGCTCGCTTTTTCCTATGATAAAAAGCCGTTATTAACGGATATTAATTTAGACTTTAAAACCGGGCAATTTATCGGTTTAATCGGCGCCAATGGCTCGGGTAAAAGTACCCTGCTACAGCTGCTGTTAGGCTTGATAAAACAACAATCGGGGGCAGTGACCCTTAATGGGCTCGACATTCATGTGCAAAAGCGGCGCGCTATCGCCAAACAGTTAGCCTTTGTGCCGCAGTCGATTGAGCTGCCCTATGCTTTTAGCGTACAGGCTCTGGTCGCGATGGGACGAACCCCCTACCTCGGCCCCTTTGAGTTAGAAACAGCCGAAGATACCCGGCTTATTCAAGAGGCGATGCTGAAAACCGATATAATCCACCTTAAAACGCGCTTGGTAACCACCTTATCCGGTGGCGAAAAGCAGCGGGTTATTATCGCCCGCGCACTGGCTCAGCAAGCACCCACTATTTTACTCGATGAGCCGATCGCAAGCTTAGATATATGTCACCAGATAGAAACCCTGCAGTTAATACAATCATTAACCCAATCGGGAAAGTTAGCCATCACCGCACTTCATGACCTTAATCTTGCGGCAAGCTATTGTGATCGTTTAATATTGCTCGGGGAGACTGAGTTCAATAATGGCTCAGGAAAGGCTAATTCAGGGCGAACTATTATTGCAGATGGCACGCCTGAACAGGTACTTAATCATAAAAATCTAGCCACATACTTTTCCATTAATGCTGATATAATCAAAACCAATGATAAAATCAGTTTGGCAAATATCAGCCCGGTTAAAAAACATCTGGGCAACGATTAATCGTCTTTTATGTAACGCATTAGCATTAATAATAGAAATAGGAATAAATAAAGTATGGCAATAGACAGCACAACCATTATCGCGGCCATTTTTTCTGTTGTGCAGCAACTCGATCAAGCGATGCCATTATGGTTTCAACAGGGTGGTCTGATAATGTGGTTGTTACTATTAACTTCTTTTTTAACCACTGTTGTCACTCTGGAGCGTTGTTTTGTTTGGCTCCATTATTACTTTAAGAAAGAACACTTGCCGCTGCTCGATTGTTTTGCCTATTTAAATAAAAAAGAAAAAACCAAAGCACTGCTCGCATGCCAACGTTTAGATACACCGGCTTTAAATATGTTGGCATTTGGTATCAATGCCCTGCCATTTTCGCCCAATAACAAAATGGAATCCTACGCAGAACGGAAAATCCACAATATGTCCCGCGGGCAAACTTTACTCGATACCGTGATAACCCTTGCCCCGATGCTGGGCATTTTAGGCACAGTATTGGGTATTATTCACTCTTTTAATATTCTCGGTGTACAGGGCGTCGATAATCCCACCGAGGTTGTTGCAGGTATCGCGCAGGCTTTAGTGTCAACTGCGATGGGTTTATCGGTTGCGCTATTGGCCTTATTACCCTTTAATCTATTTCGCTCGCTACTGCAAAAACTGACGCTGCATTTGGAAGGTGTGGGCAGTGAGTTTTATCATATTTGTCATCAAAAGAGCCTTATCACCAATGAGCTAAGTGAGATTATGAAAACTCAAGAACGAAGAAGTCGTACAGCCAAGGATAACGAGCAGGAGTTTAAGTACGCAGTGCAGAAAGACAGTGAAATGCCTTATCATTACGAGTTTAAAGAGGGGACAGATGAAGTGAAAGTTAATCTTCATGATGAGATGAGGGAGCTGCATAAAACCTCGCAGGAATCACTGGTCGAGATGTATACCAGCGCAATTAATGAAGAGAAGGAATATTTCGGCGTTGATGAGATTGAATTACAAAAGCGTCAAGACACTGACCGGCAGGTACAAAAAGAATCTTTCCGGAAAAATACTCGATGAAATTAAGCAAGAAAGGTTTGCAACAACCGGCCCGATTTGAGTTACTACCTTTGCTTGATGTTATTTTTTTATTACTGATTTTTTTTGTTTTTGTCATGCTTAAAATGACCATGCAAAGCAGTATTAATATTGAATTACCGCAGTTAGTTGATAACAGCCAACAAACGGAGGAGCTATTAATTATTAGTATAAACAACAAAAATCAGATTTTTATTAATGATAAAATAACCACAGAAGCGCTAATGTTGGCGCAAGTTATGACCTTGCAAAAAGAGAAAAAAGAGCAGAAATCACCCATATTGATACGTGGTGACAAAAAATCCGATTTAGGTGTCGCTTTATCAATTTTGGATAAACTACGCTTGTCCGGATTCCAACAGGTTGCTTTTGCAACCGAAAAAGACCAGTGAGAGTGATGGTGGCGCATGAAAACGACTAGCTTTTATTTCCCCTTTTTTATTATCAGCCTTGTTTTATATGGTTTTATTTTTCTTTCTATTGATCAACCCAAGCGCATCACAACACCGCCACTCAATTCCGGAAAGCAATCAATTCAAGTCCAGTTTATTTCCCAACCTGACAAACTGGAGGAGCAATCCACCCGCCAGGAAACAGTCGTTGCGTCGCGGCCAGAAGTAGAAAAAGTTGCACAAGCGCTAGAAACTCAGCCAAAAAAGACAGCAAAAAGCTTAATGCTGTCTGAATCAGACGTTAAGTTAAGAAAGCAGACCTTAATGAAAAGTATTGCACAGCCCGGCACCGATAATGTGGCGAATTTAAAAGCAGCCGTTTTTCACCAGAAACCGGCAATGGACAAAATAATTACCAAGGAAAAAGAGCAACCGAGTAAAATCGAAAAAAGCCCCGAAGTCACCCTCTTACCGCCAACAAGCAGCAGCGCGACAAAGAAGGCGGTTGTAAAAAAATCCCCTCCGGAAAACAGCCCATCTCCCATTAGCAGCACAGAAAATCAAGGCGTATTGCAGGAAGCTATTGTTGTTTCCGGTCGCAAACCCGTCTACCCGCAACGCGCTATTTTGCGTAACCAGCAAGGCCGGGTAGTAGTAAAATTAATAGTCACCAAAAAAGGTCGGCCCAAAAACCCTAAGATACTGACTTCTAGCGGATTTTCCCTTTTGGATGATGCTGTACTGGCATTTATTAACCAAGAATTATTTATGCCCGCGCTGCAGGGCGAGGATAAAGTGATTTCAGAACAACTTTTTGCTTTCCGGTTTGAACTTAATGAGTGATCCACTGAATGGCTGAATACAACGCACACCTTAAGCGCTAAAAACCTGAATGAAGAGCGGGCTAAACTTGCCTATTTTCGATTCGGCATAAGCATTAATTAAAATGCCCAGCAAACTACTTGAAGAGAGAATATTGACTGTCGATGGGATAGACAGGATTATAACTGTTTAATAAAAAACCGCTTAATGGTAACTTAAGCGGTTTTTTTATTGACGATATAAATTAAATTATCGGTTATTGTAAATTATCAGGTCCGACTCGGACTATTAACTTACCGAAGTTTTCACCCTGCAGCAGCCCGATAAAGGCAGATGGCGCATTCTCTAAACCATCGACAATCTGCTCTTTATATTTAATTTTTCCGACACTTACCCATTCACTCATCGCTTCACTGAATTCATTATAACGATCACCATAATCGTCAAAAACAATAAAACCCTGCGCTTTAATACGCTTCACTAACAAAGTACCCATCAGCATAGAAAGTCTATCGGGACCATCAGGAAGCTCGGTGGCGTTATATTGCGAGATCAAACCACAGACTGGAATCCGTGCTTTCGTATTTAATAATGGGAAAACGGCATCAAAAACCTTACCGCCGACATTTTCAAAGTAGACATCAATACCATGATCGCAGGCCTCGCTTAATTGCTCCGCTAAATTTTCCGATTTATGATCCAGACAAAAATCAAAACCCAGCTGCTCAACCGCGTACTGGCACTTTTCTGCACCGCCCGCAATCCCGACCACTTTACAGCCTTTTAATTTAGCGATTTGTCCTACTAAGCTACCGACTGCGCCGGTCGCTGCGGCAACCACCACGGTTTCACCGGCCTGCGGCTGACCAATATCCAGTAAGCCCATATAAGCCGTTAAACCGGGCATGCCTAAAACACCCAGCGCATAGGATCGATGGGTCAAACTGGCATCAATTTTAAGCAGCCCCTGACCGTCAGAGACCGCATAATCTTGCCATCCGGCAAATGCGACAACCCAACCCCCTACTGCAAAATCGGCATTAAGTGACTGTTCAATACGGCATACTGTCCCACCGACCATAGGATCCCCAACCGCCACAGGTGGCGCATAGGATTTGGCATCGCTCATACGACCACGCATATAAGGATCTAAAGAAAGATAGACGCTGCGTAATAACACCTCGCCCTGTTTAATGGCAGGGATAGCTGTTTCAACCAGATTAAAATCACCGCGGACGGGTGCGCCAACCGGACGTGACCCTAATAAGAATTGGCGGTTGACTAGTTTAGTTTGACTCATAAAGGATTCCTATCGGTGCTGGGGTATCTTTCCACTTTAATAGGGAGAGTTTTCAGCCATAACAGCGCTGAAAACTCTCCCCGAATAAAGTATCAAGAAATAGAAAATGATTATTAACTTGCTTGTTCTAATATTTGGCGACTGATTTCAAGGTTAATGTCTTTCGTTTCACCTAAAGCCACCATGCCATGACCTTCCAGATTAGCCATTAGAATATCAATATCTGCAGCGCCTAATTCGATATCTGACAAATGAACAGGCATAGCCATCTGCTTGAAAAAATCTTCCGTTAGTGCGATAGCTTGATCAATTTTCTGCTCTTCACTGCCCTGGGTGATATGCCAAACACGCTCTGCATATTGCAGCAGTTTTTCATGTTTTGCTGTCCGGCGCACTTTCATTACCGCAGGTAAAACAATCGACAGAGTACGGGCATGGTCAATCTCGTAAGCGCCCGTCAGCTCATGGCCTATCATATGGGTAGCCCAATCCTGCGGTACACCGGCACCAATCAGACCATTTAATGCCATAGTGGCAGACCACATAATATTAGCGCGGACGTCAAGATTATCTTTAGTTTCTGGTTGCAGCGCTTTAGGCCCCTCTTCAATCAAGGTTTGTAATAGACCTTCCGCAAAACGGTCTTGTACTTTTCCATTAACATTATAGGTAAGATACTGCTCCATCGTATGGATAAACGCATCCACCACACCGTTACTGATTTGTCGATCCGATAACGACAAGGTGACTGCGGGATCTAACACGGCAAATTGCGGGCGCACAGCAGGGCTCATAAAGGGTAGTTTATTACCATCGCGTGTTACCACGGCGTTAGCATTCGTTTCTGAACCGGTTGCCGGTAAGGTCAGCACAACACCGATCGGCAAGGCACTTTCTATCGGCTGTTGTTTAGCCAGAATATCCCAGGGATCATCGCCCGTAAACAGCGCCGCTGCCGCAATAAATTTACAACCGTCAGCCACGGAACCGCCACCAACAGCCATTATATAATCTATATCATGCTTCTTAATCACGGCCTGTGCTTTCATTAAAGTATCGTACTTTGGATTAGGCTCAATGCCTGAAAATTCAAACCAAGTATGATCTTTTAACGCATTGACCACTTGATCATAAACGCCATTATTTTTTATGGAACCACCACCATAAACAACTAAAACCTTGGCATCCTTTGGGATCTCGGTAGAGAGTTTATCGATTTGACCTTCACCAAAATGAATACGTGTCTGATTTTGAAAACTGAAATTTAACATATTACTTCCTACTGTTTATTGGCAATGTGAGCAACTTAGTTTAGTTGCTCACATTGAAATTTCTCTAATTTAATCGGCTATTATTTAAGCTACTTTTGTGTCGTCAGGTGCTTCATTAATTTTTCTGCAACCAAGGCTGAACTGGCCGGGTTTTGTCCCGAAATAATCAGTCCGTCCTGTACCGCAAAGGCTGACCAATCGGCACCTTTTTGATATTCTGCGCCGCGTTTAACGAGTTCATCTTCTAATAAAAAAGGCACAATATCAGTTAACTGTACGGCTTCTTCTTCGCTATTGGTAAAACCTGAAACGACTTTACCTTTAACTGCAAACTCGCCGTCAGGGCTTTTAACATTAAGCAACGCAGCAGTCGCATGACAGACGGCAGCAACAGGTTTGTTAGCGGTTAAAAATGATTCAATCAAGCTAATTGAATCAGCATTTTCCGTCAAGTCCCATAATGGGCCGTGACCACCAGGGTAGAAAACAGTGTCATAATCCGCTGCATTAATATCTGCTAACACTTTAGTGTTCTTTAATTGCAGCTGCGCGTCGCTGTCTTTGGCAAAACGGCGAGTTGAGTCACTTTGAAAATCTTCGGTATCACTGTTTGGATCGATAGGTGGCTGTCCACCAGCTGGTGAAGCCAGAGTAATTTCGACCCCTGCATCTTTAAAAATATAATAAGGTGCGGCAAACTCTTCTATCCAAAACCCAGTTTTATTGCCCGTATTGCCCAGTTCAGAGTGTGAAGTTAATACCATTAATATTTTCTTAGCATTCATATTTTTAATCCTTTTATGTAATCTTAAATAGATTGTGTGTGATTAATTGACCTGAACAGTGTATGCCCGTGTAGTAATTTTAACAATGCAGACATAATTGACATCATTGTTTCAATTATTGATACAATACCCTTCTTTATTAGCACTGAAGAGAAATGATGGACATTTCATTTGAGCAACTCAAAAGTATGATTGTTTTTGCCCGAGTAGTAGAGCAAGGCAGTTTAAGTGCCGCGGCCAAACATATCGGTTTATCGCGTGCTGTGGTGAGTTACCACATTAAAAAGCTTGAAACCCATTTAGCTATTAAGCTGCTTAATCGCTCCACGCGATCTATTACCTTAACGGAAGCGGGTTCACAATATTACCAACGCTGCAGGGTGATTGCCGAGCAGGCATCGGCCGCCCAGCAGCAGATTGAAAATTTAAAAAATGAACCAGAAGGCTTGTTAAAAATAACCTGTCCGGTCAATTTGGGTCTGCAGATCATCGTTCCGGCATTAAATGCTTTTCGAACGCTTTACCCTAAAATCGATCTGGATTTGAAACTCACCGATGAAGTCGTGAATGTTATTAAGGAGGGGATCGATCTTGCTGTTCGCGGTGCCCCCTTACCGGATTCGGGTTTGCAGGCCAGTAAACTTTTCAGTCTAAGCACCTGTTTATGTGGCGCACCCGCGTATTTTAAAAAGCACGGTTATCCGACCACCCCTGCTCATTTAACTGCCCATGAGTGGGTTATCTACAAACTCACCTCCAGTACGATCGAGTTAAGCAAAGGTAATCGCTCATTTAGTATCAAAGTCAAAGGGGGGATCAGTACTAATAATGCCGCCGCACGCACCGCTTTTGTTGAAGGCGGGCATGGGTTAGGCCGTATTCCAATCTATGATGCCTGGCCAAAAATACAGGCAGGCACTCTGGAATCAGTGCTTGGTGAATACCAACTTAATGATATTGATCTTTATGGTGTATTTCCATCCGGTGGCGCGGAATCTAAAAAATTGCGCTTATTAATTGATTATTTAAAAACTTTTTTCGGGCAGTACAAGGATCTGGCTCAGGGTCTTAAATTGTAAAACTCGGCTTACTAGAAAATACGCGGCTGCTGACCGGCATTAACGCGCGATCTTCGTTATGCTGGACAATAAATTAGAGTATTACTCTTTTCCATTCACAAAGAAGACTGCGGCCTTGTTAATATTTCACACTACAATTTAAGTTATTTTTTTTAATAGACAATCAGCATTAAATAGCCAGTTCTATAGTACCTTTAAAGGTCTTTTCTATAAAATCACGAATCGCTTGAGACTGATAAATTTCTACAAACTTTTTGTAACTGGCATTGTTTTTGTCTTCGGCTCTTACGGTAATCACCATTAAGGCTAACGGTGCATCTTGCGGCTCAAGAAAAATGCCTTCTTTTTGAGGATTTAAGCCGGCTGACATGACGTAATTCATAGTGATTGCTGCTGCATCCACATCGTCTAAACTTCTTGGTAATTGCGCCGCTTCAAGTTCAACAAATTCGAGATGCTTTGGATTCTCAACTATATCCTTAATGCTCGCTTCATAACCGACATTGGGTTTTAGTGTAATTAGTTTTGAATCAGCTAAAAGAAGGAGACCTCTTCCTCCGTTAGTCGGGTCGTTAGGAATTGCAATGAGAGCATTATCAGGAAGATCCGTAAGGGAATGATATTTAGCCGAGTAGAGCCCCATGCGCATAAGAATAGATTTTCCGATAGGAACCAGATGCGTATCATTATTACTATTGTAGCTATCTAAAAAAGGTTGATGCTGAAAACTATTAATATCTAAACTACCGCCAGCTAATGCTGAATTGGGGGTGATATAATCTGAAAATTCGATGACTTCAACTGTTAGCCCTTGTTTTGCCGCTTCCTTAGCGACAGCTTCAACCACTTGAGCATGAGGGCCTACCGTCGCACCGACCTTTAATATTGCACTGTTTTCTTGACTACAAGCCGTTAAGCCAATGAAAAGAAAGATAACGAATACCCATTGATTTACTCTTTTATATTGCTTCATAACATTCTCCATACCAACTGCAAAATGGACGTTTAGACGTCTAAATGCCCATCATATCATTACTTAAATAAGACGCACCTGTTTTTCTAATGTTGTTTAACCGGCAGGATATTTAAGTTTTGCAGATGGAAAAGTTAAATTTAATCAATATACTCCGATGACTAAAGCGCTAGTGTCTTCGGACTTAAGTTTGTTACAAAAAATGCACCACGCATCAAAATGAATGTTCGTATTTATGATCAAGTGTGCGTGGTGATTTTTGTAACAAACTTAAAAGCACTACCACAGAGAACACAGAGTAAAGGCTAAAATAGTTGTAGGGTGCATTCTATGCACCGCAAGCATTGGCAATTGGTGCGCGGAGCGCACCCCACAGAGGGCAGCGCCACACAGAGTAAAGACGCCGATATAAGTCCGCGTAAATAATCTAATTGTCCAACCCTTTTCTATTGAACGGGATGATGAAATTAGATCATGAATATATAATGCAAACTTAGGTCCGATAGCACTAGTCGCGAAAAATAACTTAATCCAGTGGCAATTCAGTCTTTTTGACCACTTCTCTTAATACAAAACTTGAATGTACACCGGTAACACCTTCGAGCTTAGTTAATTGCCCGAGTAAAAACTGTTCATAATGCTGCATATCGCGTACGACTACTTTTAACAAAAAATCAGCAGACTGCCCGGTTACAATTAAACACTCCAGTACTTCGGGTAGCGTGACAATCGCACGTTCAAAGTTATCAAAACGATCCGGTGTATGGCGATCCATTGAGATACCAATCATAGCAATCAAGTTTAAACCCAGTACCGAGGGTTTTAATAAAGTGACATGTTTATCGATGATTCCCGATTCCTCCAGACGTTTCACACGACGTGAACAGGGCGTTGGTGATAAGCCAACCCGATCAGCTAATTCCAGATTACTAATGCGAGCATTTCCCTGCATCAGTCTGAGAATATGCTTGTCAATACGGTCTAACTTAATACGTTCCTGCATAAAATTTCACCTACGTAGAGTTTTTATCTAACAATAGCATATTAACTAGTGATTTATTGCACAATAAGTTAAAAATAAGAGTTACTTTGCAACCACTCACTACACTATTCACTCTATAGTTAGTACATGAACAGCGAGCAAAGTTTCTTACCGGAAACGGGCGGTTATAACCTTACCAAGGTGCACCAACTCGCTCTAAAATTATACCAATTCCACTAATTAAGTGATCTGTTTAGGCGCAGGAAAAACGCATGAAAGCAAGGCATTGATTGCAGTAACTAGTTGTTCTAATTATACAAAATCGTCTGGAACAGATTTTGAACAGCTTTAGCTGGCCACGAAGTGGGGAATAACAGGATGTTATGAATCAAATCAATCACGCAGCTAGCATGTGTTTTAACCAGCATAAATGAACATAAAATTAATGGATTTGGTATTAACACATGGATAGCGAGCGAAGTTTCTTACCGGAAACGGGCGGTTAACACCTTACCAAGGTGCACCAACTCGCAAATTCATCTCTTTACTGCCAATGATTACAAGGAAATGACTCGTGTCGAATATCAACGCTAGCTTTAACCATAAAAAATATCGCGCCTATCCATCCATTCCAAAAACCGATAGACGCTGGCCAGATCAAAGTATCAAAACAGCACCTCTGTGGTGTAGTGTTGATTTACGCGATGGCAATCAAGCTCTGATTGAACCGATGAGCCCAAGCCAGAAGCTTGATATGTTTAAACTGTTAGTTGATGTCGGCTTTAAAGAAATTGAAGTTGGTTTTCCCGCAGCATCGGCACCTGATTTTGATTTTGTCCGGCAGTTAATTGAACAGAATTTAATTCCTGACGACGTCACGATCCAAGTATTAACGCAGGCACGCGAGCCTTTAATAGCACGCAGTTTTGCCGCTTTAAAAGGCGCAAAAAAAGCCATAGTGCACTTATATAACTCAACCTCAACGGTGCAGCGAGAACAGGTATTTAAAAAATCTCGCGATGAAATTAAAACCCTTGCCATACAAGGTGCGCGATGGATGCAGGATTTTGCGGCCGCTCAATCCGAGACCAAGTGGTCGTTTCAATACTCGCCCGAGAGCTTTACCGGCACCGAAAGGGATTATGCCTTAGAGGTCTGTGATGCAGTCATTAATGTTTGGCAGCCAACACTCGAAAACAAGGTAATTATTAATTTACCCTCGACGGTTGAGACATCAACGCCTAACGTCTACGCAGATCAAATTGAATGGATCTGCGACAATATCAGCCACCGTGAATCAGTTTCCATCAGTTTACATACTCACAATGATCGCGGCTGCGGTGTCGCTGCCGCTGAGCTCGGTGTACTGGCCGGTGCTGATCGTATCGAAGGAACATTACTTGGCAACGGTGAACGCACGGGTAATATGGATATAGTGACGATGGCGATGAATATATATAGTCAGGGCATTGATCCGCAACTCGATTTTTCTGATATGGACCGTATTATTGCAACCATTGAGCGCTGCACACAATTAGCCGTACACCCTCGTCATCCCTACGCCGGTGAATTAGTTTTTGCCGCATTTTCTGGCAGCCATCAGGATGCGATTAACAAATGTATGGCGATTGATGCAATGCAGCGAATAGAGAAACCAGAAACACAATGGCAAGTGGCTTATCTGCCGATTGATCCGCGCGATTTAGGGCGAACTTATCAGCAGGTTATTCGCATCAATAGCCAGTCAGGAAAAGGTGGAGTCGCCTATATACTGGAGCAGGACTACGGTATACAAATGCCGCGCTGGATGCAGGTTGACTTTAGTCCGCATGTACAACAGCATGCCGAACGCTCAGAAAGTGAAGTTTCAGCGACGATCATTCACGATATTTTTTCCAGTACTTATTTAGCCGCACAGAAAACCGCCAGTATCGACAACTACCAGCTTAACCGTCAAAGTAACGCAGACAGTTTAGAGGCGCAGATACTCGATACTAATAACGGTGCAGTGACTATTAATGGTCAGGGTAAAGGGGTTCTAGATGCTTTTGTCAAAGGGCTAAGTGCGTCAATCGGAAGTGATATTGTATTAATCGATTATAGCGAGCATGCCCTGCCAAGCAGAAAAGGGGCTGAAAATGCACAGGCCGAAGCGATCGCCTATGTGCAACTTAGCGTTCAAGGCGCGCGTTACTGTGCAGCGGCCAAGTGCCACGATATAGTCACCGCCTCTTTGCAGGCGGTACTTAATGCCGTTACCCGCAGCGGCGCTATCTGCCAGCGCAGCAATGCACAATTAGCCGCAGTCTAGCCGTCACTCTTTAATGGCTTAAAACCCGCTAAAAAAATAAATGATTCACTCTGTAACAGGGTGAATCATTTATTTAAAATTCAAATATGCTCATTATCAGCAACCTATCAATCAAGATAAGCCAATGATAAACACGCCTGTTTTTACACGATTAATTTGTAGTGAGCGCGGGTCATTTAATCAACCGATGCCATATCACCTTTATCTTCAAGCCAGACCTTACGATCTCCTGCGCGCTTTTTCGCCAGTAACATATCCATCATTTCTAACATTTCCTCAGCGCCTTCGGTGGTCAACTGAACTAAACGACGGGTATTAGGATCCATCGTCGTTTCACGTAACTGCAGAGGGTTCATTTCACCCAAACCTTTAAAGCGCTGAACATTGACTTTACCGCGTTTTTTCTCCGCTTCGATACGATCCAACACCCCGTTTTTTTCTGCTTCATCTAAGGCATAATAAACCTCTTTACCGACATCGATTCGGTATAATGGCGGCATCGCAACAAACAGATGCCCGGCATCAACGACAGCTCTAAAATGACGAACGAACAGGGCGCAGATAAGCGTCGCGATGTGCAGGCCATCGGAGTCGGCATCGGCAAGAATACAGATTTTTCCATAACGTAAACCGGATAAATTCGAAGAAGCAGGGTCAATCCCTATCGCTATCGATATATTATGGATTTCTTCAGAATTTAAAATAATGTCAGAGTCGTCTTCCCAGGTGTTTTTGATTTTCCCCCGTAACGGCATAATAGCTTGAAACTCGCGATCCCGCGCTTGTTTTGCAGAGCCACCAGCCGAATCACCTTCTACTAAAAAAATCTCCCCGCGCATCGGTTCCTGAGTTGAGCAATCGGTCAGTTTACCGGGAAGAGCTGGGCCTTGAGTGATTTTTTTACGGGCAATTTTTTTACTTTTACGTGTTCGGGTCTGGGCATTATTAATGCAAAATTCAGCCAGTAACTCGGCCTCATTAACATGCGCATTGAGCCATAGACTAAAGGCATCTTTTACCACACCGGAAACAAAAGCGGCGCACTGCCTTGATGAGAGTCGTTCTTTTATTTGCCCGGCAAACTGCGGATCTTTGATTTTAACCGAAAGGATATAGGCACATCTGTCCCAAATATCTTCCGGGCTTAATTTTAGACCACGCGGTAGAAGGTTACGAATATCACAGAACTCACGCATCGCATCCAGCAGCCCCTGCCTAAAACCATTAACGTGCGTACCGCCCTGCACTGTCGGTATTAAATTGACGTAACTTTCTGAAATTGAAGGCCCGCCATCGGGTAACCACACTACCGACCAATTCACTGTTTCACTTTTTGCGGAAAAATTACCGGTAAAGGGCTTAGGTGGTAATAACTCATTGTCTGCAACAGCTTCCAGCAAATAATCATTTAAACCATCTTGATAGCACCACTGATAGTCATTTTTATTTACTTTGTCTTTAAATTTAATGGAAAGGCCCGCACATAAAACCGCTTTGGCTTTTAACAGATGCAGTAAACGGGACACTGAAAAGCGGGCGCTGTCAAAGTAAGCGGGATCAGGATGAAAATGTACTGTGGTACCTGTATTACGTTTTCCGCACGTCCCCGTTACGTGTAATTCCTCAACCTTTTCACCATTTTCAAAGGCAATTTCATAAACTTGACCATCACGACGAATACTCACATCAACACGTTTTGATAATGCATTAACCACGGAGATTCCAACGCCGTGAAGACCGCCGGAGATTTCGTAATTTTTACCTGAAAATTTACCACCTGCATGTAATTTACAGAAAATAAGCTCAACACCTGAAATGCGCTCTTCAGGGTGAATATCAACCGGCATGCCACGTCCATCATCAATAACTTCTAAGGATTGATCCTGATGTAAAATCACCTGGATAGTCGCAGCATGCCCCGCTAACGCTTCATCCACACTGTTGTCGATAACTTCCTGACCAAGATGATTCGGACGTGATGTGTCGGTGTACATTCCTGGACGGTGGCGAACGGGATCAAGACCGTTTAAGACCTCAATGGAATCAGAATTGTATTGGTCGCTCATGCTTGTACCTATATTGAAAAACGTATTGAAAAAACGTATTGAAAAAACGGGGAGTCATTTTAACCAATTATCACTTAAAATTCATCAGCAAAATAAAATCTGAATTGTATGGGTCGCTCATGCTCGTGCCTATATTGGAAAAACAGGCAGTTATTTTAAAAAGTTAAACACTAAAATAAAACCTGAATTGTATGAGTCGCTCATACTTGTGCCTATATTGGAAAAACGGGGAGAGTTATTTGAAGAGATTAATAACTAAAATAAAAATTTAATTATATCAGGTAAGAAACGTTCAAAACCAATAAAACTATGATCGCCCCCCTCTTCACAGGTTATTTTACAGCGTTGAAATTTATCGAAGGCTTCCCGGTAATTTAAAACTTCATCCTTTTTTTGTAATAAAACCCAACATTTTTGTGGATCTCTCTGCTCTTTTACCGCTAATGTTCTTAACTGCTGCAGGTAGTTTTCATCTATTTGATAAGACTCTTGCGTATAAGGGTGAGTTTGCATTCCTGCGTATTGTCGCAGTAAACGATAAGGAAAAACAGCCGGATTTATTAACACCGCTTTCACCCCATATTGCTCACTCACTTTTGCGGCTAAATAGCCCCCCAATGAGCTGCCCATAATAGCGATTTCCATGCCCTTATCTTGCTCAAAAACAGACTCAATCAGCGCCCACATCAGCGCAGGCTGACAGGGGAGTTGCGGGCAGACAAAGTTTATTTCGGGGAAGTGCTCTGCTAAGTAAGCGGACATTTGTCGCGCTTTTAAAGATCCGGGAGAACTATGATAACCGTGTAGGGATAATAAAATTTTCTGCATTAATAGCCTGTAGCTTCTTTATTGGGGCTAAATGCTCCATGTGCTATGCGTTCAACTTTAGTCATAAGAGTACCATTTTTATGTAACGCTAAATAGCGGTAACCGGGCGCACTATCATCAACATCAAAATCCTCGGAATTGGGCTTAAACTGCAGGCAGGTGGATGGGCTGGTTAGAAAGCGCACCTGATTAAACTCAATATCTCCCGCCTGATGAACATGTCCCGATAGCACGGCACGTACATTTTTATGTAACTTGATGAGTTCTAAAAACTGCTGGTTATTTTTTAGAATATGCTGATCTAACCATGCTGATTTAACCGGTAAAACATGATGGTGCACACAAATTAGAGTATGTTTGTCGGGATGATCGCTCAAAGCTTGCTGTAAAAAATTCAGTTGTTGCTCGGTTAAAAAACCATGGGGCGCACCTTCAACTTGTGAATCCAGTAAAATAATTTGCCAAAAATCACTAACAATTTGCTTGCTCTGCGCGAGTCCCTCCTGCAAAAAGCTGGGCAACATCACCGATTGCATATCATGATTACCGGGCAACCAGTAACAGGGTAAATTCAAGGTTTTTATCTGCTTGGTAAAATCAAGGTAAGATTGTTGGGAATGATCTTGAGACAGATCTCCCGTGGATAAAACAGCCTGGCACTTGGATGAGTAACGAGCTGCATGTTTAATCACAGCCTCATAACTTTCAGCAGGTTTTATACCAAGCAGGTCTTTGTTCCGATCGGAAAAAAGATGGGTATCTGTGATTTGCAGAAGTTGTAAACAACCCTGCTGATCGGATCTTAATTTTGCGGCTTGTATGCTCATAACTTTCATTCGTAGATTAATGGATATTGCAAGATTGGTTAATGTTCATAATTTCACCCAGAGTTAATGATTGCAATATTTGCTAATACACATGATCAGACCTTAATATAATTGCCGTTATAACTTAAGTGAATAATTTTACCATTTGCTTAGTTAGGTTTTTAAAAAAAATGCTCAAAAAATGAGATTATGCGCTATTTACTTGTAAATTTGCGATCTAACTACCGGGATTATTACGGATAAATCAGAAATTACGTTATATTTTTACATTTTTAGGCGTTAAATTATTAAATTGTTAAATTGTCTTTATTTAGTTCGAGCCATTGTAATCCAATAATAGTCGCTGCATTATATATTTTCCCTTCTTTTACCCACTGATAGGCTGTTTCTCTTGGTACAACGTGGGCGCGAATATCTTCTCCTTCATGCGCGAGCCCATATAACCCTCCCACCTCAGTGCTATCTACATTCGCGATAAAGAGATCGATCTGTTCCGTTGTACCGCCCGGACTGACTAAATAATTAAGCATAAACTGGCATGATTTGACGGTTAAACCCGCTTCTTCAAAGGCCTCACGCTTAGCCACTTGTTCGGCCACTTCATCCTGCTCAATGATCCCTGCCACTAATTCGAATAACCACGGGGATTTGTCACCTGCCATTGCACCAAAACGGAACTGCTCTATTAATACCACGGTATCGTTTTTTACATCATAGGGTAATAATACAGCTGCATGACCGCGTTCAAAAAACTCAAGTTTTATCTCGGGGCTCCAGCCACCTGCAAATAATTTATGTTTTAATGTATATAAATTACATTCAAAAAAGCCTTTATATAAAGATTCTTTCGATAATACTTGTACATCATCTTGATTATAAAATACACTTCCACCTGAATGAACGTTCATTTTTTTATTCCTTAGAAAAACACCTAACCTGAATGTTTTATATTACACTTAATCTGTCACTAAATTTGAAGCAGCTAGCACACTCATAGGATTTATTAACATGGCCATAAAAAAATTTACTCTCGCGGCATTGTTTGCCCTGACCAGCTACAGTTACTCTGTTCAAGCTGATACTTTATTACAAGTATACCAAACCGCCAAAATCAAAGATCCTGTTATTCTGAAAAGCAAAGCGCAGTATGATGTCTATTTAGAAAAAGTGACAGAAACAAACGCAGCGTTATTACCGCAAATTGGCTTTGGACTAACCACAGGTTATACCAATTACAATAATAATAACTTAAATAATTCAAAATTAGGGGCTAATGTTGAATTAAGCCAATCACTTTATAATGGTTCATATTGGCAACAATTAAGCATTGCTGAGAAACAAGCAACACAATATGCCAGCATTTATGGTTTGGCTGCACAGGATTTACTGTTTAGAGCATCAACGGCTTACTTTAATGTCTTGCGTGCGAATGAAGCGGTAAAATCAGTTAAAGCGAATAAACGCGCAGTAGAACGCCAGCTTGAGCAGACTCAACAACGTTTTGAAGTAGGCTTAATTGCGATCACCGATGTGCATGAAGCGCAAGCCGAATACGACAGAACGACGGCCGATGAAATCATCGCAGAAAATAACCTCGCGAATACCTATTATGCGCTGCGCGAATTAACCGGTGCGGATGTCCATAATGTATCTTACCTGAATACCAAGACCTTTAGCGCAGCTAAAATTGAAGGTGATGTGTCTCTGTGGCGCAACAAAGCATTAGAGTCTAACTTGGAGCTGCATGGCAAACGCATTGTTAAAGAATTGGCTAAAATGCAAATTGATTTAGCCAAAACAGGTCATCAACCCACCTTAGATTTAAGCGCTGGAGTAGGTTACAACAACACCTCCTATGATAAAGACTTTAATAGTGATACCGATATTAGCAACGGCACTATCGGGCTGAGCTTAAATGTGCCGATTTACACCGGGGGCAGTATCAGCTCGCAGGTCAAACAAGCACAATATAATTATGTTTATGCCAGTGAAGATTTAGTACAAACCTTCCGCAGTACAGAAGCACAGATCAATAGAGGTTATAACAATGTCAGCGCATCAATCAGCTCTCTTCGTGCCTATGAGCAAACAGTACTTTCTTCACGTAGTGCCCTGGATGCAACAGAAGCTGGCTTTGAAGTGGGTACCCGTACTATCGTTGATGTGTTAGATGCGACGCGCGCGCTATACGAATCTGAAAATCAATTAGCTAATGCGCGTTATGACTATATTATCAATATGTTACAGCTTAAGTTTTCTGCAGGCACTTTGGCCGAACAAGATATTATCGATATTTCTAACGGTTTAATTGACGTCTCAGCAAAATCTTAATGTCGACTCATTCACACTAGATTTGCTTAGTATAATGAACTGAACGTTAAAAAATTAAATTTAAGCAAAAAGTGGGATCAAAAAGGGAGACAATCTGTCTCCCTTTTTATTAGCTGTCGTCTTGTGAGATTATGGCTTGTTACGGATTGTTACGAATCGTTTTGATAATTTCAGAGGTTGAACAGCCCTCTTCAAACTGTAAAACACGCACTTCGCCACCGTTAGCAATCACTTCTTTTCCTCCGGCAATGTCTTCCGGTTGATAATCTCCGCCTTTAACCAGCAGATCCGGCAAAATCTCAGCGATCAAGCGCTGTGGTGTTTGTTCAGTAAATTCGATCACCCAATCAACTGCCCCCAATCCGGCTAATACCGCCATACGACGATCAACGGAATTCACAGGACGCCCTTGCCCTTTTAAGTTGCGCACCGATTGATCGCTGTTTACCGCAACAATTAAACGGTTACCCTGTTCGCGTGCCGTATTTAAATAGGATACATGACCTGCATGAAGAATATCAAAGCAGCCGTTGGTCATCACCACTTTCTCACCGCGATGCTGAGCAAGTTTGACAGCCAGTTTTAGTTGTTCTTCTGAAAGCACACCAAAACCAATCTCCTGCTGACTATAAACCGCATTCGCCAATTCAATAGTATTAACCGTTGAAGTACCAATTTTACCGACCACAACGCCTGCAGCGGCATTTGCTAAGGTACAAGCCTGTTCAAATGAACTGCCTGCAGCCAATGACGAAGCTAAAACAGAAATAACCGTATCACCCGCACCGGTAACATCATAAACCTCCTGCGCCTGCGTTGGGAGATGCAATGGCGCTTGTCCCTCTCTTAATAACGTCATGCCATGCTCACTGCGTGTCACGAGTAACGCCTCAAGATCCAATTCCTTAATCAATGCCAGTCCACGCTCAACCAAGACTTTCTCGGAATGACACTTACCCACAACCGCTTCAAATTCGGCAAGGTTTGGGGTCAATAGGGTCGCACCACGATATTTTTCAAATTCAGATCCTTTGGGATCCACTAACACCAATGAATTGAATTTTTTGGCCAGCTGAATCATGGTCTGTATATCAGCCAAAGAGCCTTTATTATAATCAGATAGGATAACCACACTTGGCTGGCGTGTTAGACTCGTTTGCATTTTTTCTAGAATCTCAGTGCTGTCTATGCCCTCAAATCCCTCTTCAAAATCTAAACGTAATAATTGTTGATGACGACTTAATACTCTTAACTTAGTAATAGTCGGGAAATTAGGCACGCTCACAAAATCTGTATTTACATGGACTGATTTAAGATTTTTTACCAGTACATTGGCCGCTTCATCAATGCCAACCAGACCAATCAAATTGACTTTACCACCCAGCGCGGCAACATTTAAGGCCACATTGGCAGCTCCCCCCGGACGCTCTTCGATCTGCTCAACTTTAACCACCGGTACTGGCGCTTCAGGGGAGATTCGAGCCGTTGGTCCATGCCAGTATCGATCTAACATGACATCGCCAACTACTAATACTTGCGCCTTGTCATATTCAGGTAATGTTATTTTCATGTGATCTCTTTATTTTTGGACAATTTGTTTACATAAAAGTATTAAGCTTATCATAATCCTCACAAAAGCATATTTACAAAAAATTTAATTTTTATAACAGCCAAAAATAAACGCTGAGACGCTTATTTCTTACCTCTATCGTTATATACCCATGTTACTTCAAGATGCTTTGTCAGGCGCAAGGTCTTCGATCAGAGCAAGACGCAACATGAGGTAATGGTTATTCCCTTTCCGATTGGTGCAACGCAGCGCTGGTTTTCGAGCTAGCGCCCCGTAGGGCAAGGAAAATTGTACCAATCTGCTTTGTTATAAAATCTCTATGTAGAATAACTAACCTTCAATTTTATGCCTAGCATCTCGGCACCATTTTCCTTGCTGACTTTACATCTTGAAGTATCATGGGTATATACTCAGTAATATATTACTTCTAGAGACTGTGCCTATGTTAACTATGCTATGTGCAGATAGTGATCCACAGCGCCTTGCTCAAATCATTGAAGATCTTCAGCCCTTAAAGACACGTTTAACATTACTGCAAGCGACAAGCTTATTTCAAGCAGAGCAGTTGATCTTACAAAATAAGCAAAATATAGCGTTAATACTTTGTGCGCAAACATTTGCAGATGGCAATGCGATGTCAATTTTAAAGCGATCGCAATCCAACACAATGGGTAAAATTGTTTATGCTACGACTCCTTGCGCCACCGAGCTTATTGATTATATCAATCAGGGCCATATCGATTATTTTATAACTTTACCTTATCAAGCGCAGGAACTGATCACTGTTATTCAACAGCAGGTAAGCCGTTATAAAATAAACCATCAGCAGCGTCAGCTATTCCCCAAAAACAGTATTGTTGATACAACCCGCTTATTGAATAAACCTGAGCTGTCTAATTCCTCAAGTTTCAAAGAAAAATTTCTTGATTATTCTCTTTATTCAGACTCTGAACTATCCCATTTGGTAATAAAATCCTTATATAAAGTATTAGAAACAGGTGATCAGTATAAAATTCGCCGTCGTTACAGCACAAATCATATACTCACTCGCGAAGGTGAAAAAAATTGTTTTCTTTGGTTTATTACCAAGGGAGAAGTATTACTTAAGAAGCGTAATGCCCATGGAGAGATTCAGGATATTACTATTATGCAGGCGGGTACTATGGTGGGTGGTATGTCCTTTTTAACTGGAGAACCTGCTTTTAGTACCGGTATTACTCTGGTTGAAACAGAAGTTTTGAAAGTTGATAACACTATTTTTTCACAAATTATGCAATCAAACACAGCACTTTTAGCCCCTTTCACTAATTTATTACTGCGTAATTTCAACCGCCGTTTACAACATAGCATATCAACTGAACTTGCCCTGCAGGAAACTCTGGAATCTTTAGACCTTGCTTACAATCAACTTATCGAAAGTGAAAAAATGGTGGTATTAGGGCAATTAGTTACCGGTGTTGCCCATGAACTTAATAATCCCGTCGCCGCCATTTTACGTGGCTCAGATTCATTAAAAGAACTTATATTTACCCTGCTCGGTTGTAATGATAACACCCCTTTTTCTCAACTTGCACGGCGAACCCTGCAGCAGGGTTTGAGCTTAGTACCTTTGTCAACCTTAGAAATTCGCCAAAGAACGAAACAATTACTGCCTAAAATAAAGGATAAAAAGCTCGCCAAATGTTTAATCAACATGGACTTAGACGATCAGCAGATCCCGCTGGAAAATAACCGGAATTTACGGGAAAGTATTTTATTATTAGATAAATTCTATCAAGTTGGTAGTATTTTACGCAGTAGTAATGCCTGCGCCTCACGCATTGCAGATCTCGTTAAAAGTTTAAAACATTATGCAGCCCAAGATAGTCCGGTCTCAGAGCTGGCTGATATTCATGAGGGGCTGGAAGAGACTTTAATTATCTTTGAAAATAAATTAAAGCATTACAGCGTCATTAAAGAGTACCAGCAATTACCTAAAATTGAGTGTCATCCAATAGAGTTAGAACAGGTATGGACAAATATAATATCAAATGCGATAGATGCAACGGGTGACACCGGGATGATAAGAATATCTACTGTCTACCTGCCCTATGATGAAGCACCCAGCATTCAAGTTATTATCGAAGATAATGGGCCTGGGGTACCGGCACATAATCTGGATAAAATATTTGAACTGAATTACACCACAAAAAGAGAAGGACACTTTGGTCTGGGAATTGGCTTAACTATTTGCACGCAAATTATTAAGCAGCACCATGGCAGTATAGAAATTGAATCTCAGCTGGGTTTATTTACGCGTTTTATTATTACTCTGCCGGTATTTAACCCCAATATAGAAAGTGAACGTTTACCTTTATTATGTAGCTAAGAGTATCTATCAGGGATTATTTTTCATCAATGCGGTGAATAAAAAACAGCAAAACAGACATGATTAAAAGCAGTAATAATTGTAATAAAAGAGATTCTCTTAGGACTAATATAGAGAGCATAAAACTACTTAGCACCACTAAATAGATCTGTGATTTACGCTTTTTATCAATTTTTTTATGTTTTTCCCAATCTTGCAAAGTTGCGCCCAGGTAGGGAGTCTTTAGTAACTTTTGATGGAAATAAGGGGAGCTACGAGCAAAACAGCTCAGTGCCAAAATAAAAAAAGGGGTAGTCGGCAAGAGTGGCAGAATAATACCCAACAAGCCCAGTAAAATACTCAGGCCGCCGATAAAAATGACCAGATAACGATAAAGTTGTTTATGCATTTTGCTGTTTTAGGTTAATTAAGAACAAAAAAAAGCTCGCAATCTGCGAGCTTTTAAAGCTAAAGCCAATCTAAACAGGCTTTGCTGTATGACAATTTGACAAGAAATTACTTCTTACCAAGCTTCTCTTTGATACGCGCTTTCTTACCAGTAAGTTCACGTAAGTAGTAAAGCTTAGCTTGACGAACCACACCGCGACGTTTAACTTCAACGCTTCCTACAATTGGGCTGTGAGTTTGGAATACACGCTCAACACCTTCACCATTCGACGAGATTTTACGAACGGTAAATGCAGAGTGTAAACCACGGTTACGCTTAGCAATAACAACACCTTCAAATGCTTGAAGACGCTCTTTTTCACCTTCTTTTACGCGAACACGTACAATAACAGTATCACCTGGTGCAAATTTAGGCATATCGCTACGCATTTGTTCTTTTTCAATTGCTTGTATAATATTGCTCATTTTAATACCTTTATTACCTAGTTAGCCAATAACATCGCTGGTCAGTCGGAGTCACTTTCCAGTGCAGCAAGCAATTTAGCTTGCTCGTCAGTCAGAGCTAGGTTATTTAATAAATCGGGTCTTCTTTGTTTCGTGCGTTGCAGTGCTTGTTTTAATCGCCAAAGACGAATTTTTTCATGATCACCGCTTAATAATACACTTGGCACTTGTTTTCCATCTAACACCTCAGGTCGCGTATAGTGGGGGCAATCAAGCAATCCATCCGCGAAGGAGTCCTGCTCGGCTGATAACACATGACCTAACACACCGGGTACAAAACGCACCACAGCATCAATTAAAATCATGGCTGGCAACTCACCACCACTTAAAACATAATCACCGACTGACCATTCTTCGTCAACCAGGCTTTCTATTAAACGCTCATCTACACCCTCATAACGCCCCGCCACTAATATCAAAGCATCAGAGCCTGATAATAACTGCGCGCCACAATGATCTAAACGCTTGCCTTGAGGAGAAAGATAAATCACCTTTGCCTCGTGCCCTGCTTCCTTTGCAGCCTGTTTGGCAGCTAAAATGGCATCCCTTAAAGGTTCCACCATCATTAACATACCAGGCCCACCACCATAGGGACGATCATCAACCGTTCTATGTTTATCCAGAGTAAAATCACGAGGATTCCAACATTGAATAGAAAGCAGCTTATTTTTTACCGCTCGACCTGTTACCCCATTGTCGCTAATGGCCCGGAACATGTCCGGGAAGAGGCTTACAACCCCTATCCACATCACTTTTCTCCTAGGGTATTCAGAAATCAGGTTCCCAATTAACTTGAATTAATTTGCTCGTAATATCCACATTGGAAATTACTTGCTTTTCGATGAACGGGATTAATCGTTCTTTGTGTCCGAAAGCATCGTTCGAGTTGGCTTTTACAACAAGCACATCATTTGAGCCTGTTTCCATGATCTCGGTGACAACACCCAGATCGTAGCCATTGTCAGTTTTAACCTGACACCCGATTAGATCACGCCAATAGAAGTCTTCTTCCAAATTAGGAAGCTTATCTGAGTCAACGAGCAGCTCTAAACCGACTAAGGCTTGTGCTTCTTCTCTAACATCAAATCCGACTATTTTTGCAACAAAACCATTACTGTGACATTTCCAATCCGCTATATTAACTTCTTGAAACTGCCCTTTTGATTTCATTAACAAAGGCTTATATTCAAAAATGCTTTCAGGATCATCGGTGTAGGAGTGAACTTTCAACCAGCCTTTGATACCATGAACCGCACCAAACTTGCCGATTACAATTGGTTCTGCTTTTTTGCTCACCGAACTCCCCTCACCTAACTGCAATTAAGCAGCTACTGCGTTATCTTTTACAAGTTTAGCAACACGATCACTTAGCTGTGCGCCAAGACCAACCCAATGGTTGATGCGATCTGTATCTAAACGTAATCTTTCTGCTTGACCTTGTGCTGTAGGGTTAAAGAAGCCTACTTTTTCAAGGAAACAACCGTCACGCGGGCTACGGCTATCAGTTACTACCACTTGGTAGAATGGGCGTTTTTTAACGCCACCACGAGTTAAACGAATAGTTACCATATCGTCCTCTATTAATTATTAAACGTCGTAAGCCAGAATATTCTGACCACCTGCTTTTGTAGAAAGCTGCAAAATTATACTCTTATCAGGCAAAAGAACAATATAAATCACACTTTCACCGCAGTTAAGCGACTAAAGTCACAATCCAACGAATCAAAAAAGCCCAAGAAGACTATAAAAACAATCAACTTGGGCTTATTGAGTAGACTATAAAAAAGATTAAAGCGCTGATTCTTTTTTAAATCATCTCCGTCCTGGAGGCGCACCCGCACCAGGCGGCATCATACCCTGCATACTGCTCATCATTTTGCGCATGCCGCCTTTACCCGACATTTTTTTCATCATTTTCTGCATTTGCATGAATTGTTTTAATAATCTATTCACATCTTGGATTTGTGTACCAGAGCCCGCTGCGATCCGGCGTTTACGCCCACCTTTAATTATTTCTGGTTTGCCGCGCTCTTTTTTGGTCATCGAATTAATGATCACTTCCATCTGATCGGTACTTTTATCATTAACTTGATTTTTAACACCGCTAGGCAGTTTCCCCATGCCCGGCAATTTATCCATCATGCCCGTCATGCCGCCCATACTTTTCATCTGTATTAACTGCTCACGAAAGTCTTCTAAATCAAAACCCTTACCGGCTTTAACTTTACGCGCCAATTTTTCCGCTTTTTCTTTGTCTACCTTGGTTTCAAGCTCTTCGATTAATGAAAGAACATCACCCATGCCTAAAATTCGTGAGGCTATTCGCTCTGGATGAAAAGCCTCTAACGCATCCACTTTTTCGCCCATACCGATAAATTTAATCGGTTTACCCGTAATATGACGGATAGAAAGTGCTGCACCACCGCGCGCATCACCATCGGCTTTAGTTAATATAATGCCCGTCAAGGGTAATGTTTCATTGAAAGATTTAGCGGTATTGGCTGCATCTTGACCGGTCATAGCGTCAACAACAAAAAGTGTTTCAATAGGTTTAATGGCCTGATGAAGATCTTTAATCTCATCCATCATTTCGCCATCGACATGCAAACGACCGGCAGTATCGACAATCACAACATCAATAAATTTCTTTTTAGCGTAAGCGATCGCCGCATTAGCAATATCAATCGGTTTTTGCGTAATATCACTGGGAAAGAATTCAACACCCACTTCAGCGGCAAGTGTTTCCAGCTGTTTGATTGCAGCAGGACGATAAATATCGGCACTGACCACTAACACACTTTTTTTATCGCGGGTTTTTAATAATCGGCCAAGTTTAGCAACGGAGGTTGTTTTACCCGCCCCCTGCAAGCCCGCCATTAATAAAATAGCCGGAGGTTGAGTGGCAAGATCTAATGATTCGTTAACTTCCCCCATTGCCAATTCAAGCTCATTTTGAACAATTTTAATGAAAGCTTGGCCGGGGCTTAAACTTTTAGCAACGTCTTGTCCAACAGAACGTGTCTTTATCGCTTGTATAAAATCACGAACAACAGGTAACGCAACATCGGCTTCGAGTAAAGCCATACGCACTTCACGCAGGGTATCTTTAATATTATCTTCGGTTAAGCGTCCTTTGCCACTGACATTTTTCAGGGTTTTCGACAGTCGTTCGGTTAAATTCTCAAACATACTCAGCTCTCGTTGCTAAAAATAAAATTTATTATACGCACTTATCAATACCCATACTACCTGAATATGCAGATTCACCGTGACCTGCGCGTGCAATAACAAGCAATTAGAATCGGCAAAGCATTCTTAGCCAGCGCTGATAGCAATTTGACTAATTAGGTGGAGTAATTTGTAGATGACAGCCGATTATCTGGCGTTTGCAGTGATCATCTCCTTATGATCCCTGTGCCATAATATTAAGGGAGACTTCCAACACCTCAAGCAATTAATAAAGAAGAGATTTTCACTACTTTAAGCGTAAAGCTGAGCGTACAATAAGGGGGGTAAAATTAGGTCGCCTTAAATCAATAAGCTATCAGGTACAATATGTTGATATCTAATAATTTTATGACAAAGCGGAAAAGTCGAACGCCGGTCCAATTGTTACCCTAGAAGATAACCAATTGATGGGTTACTATAATAACAGCAATATAAATAACAAGAGTGGGTTGATATGGATTACTGGGCATTTATTGTAGCTACTTTTTATTTGATCGGTGGTGGCTTAGCGGTCAATATATTATTTAATCGGGCAAGACCTTTTCACAAGTGGCTTATTGGATCAACCATCATCGCACTTTCTACTCACGTGATTTGGTTATATCAAAATATATTCTTAATCAACGGGCAAAGCCTGCCGATCTTAAATGTGGTGTCTTTAATTGGATTCTTAATCGCCTTACTGTCAGCGATAATGAGTAAGCGCCTTAATACGGGGGTTTTGTTACCGGTAATATTTGGGTTCAATATTATGAATTTTATTGCCGTTGCACATTTTCCAAGCCATTTTATTACCCATTTAGAAATACACCCGGCCATTGGTTCACATATTCTTTTAGCGCTACTAGCCTATGCAATTCTGAGCATTGCCAGCCTGTTAGCGTTACAACTTGCCTACATAAATTATCGCTTAAAAAATCATAAACGCCCCTTAACCATGACCAATATGCCGCCTTTAATGACCCTCGAAAAAATCTTATTTCAGTTTATTCTTATTGGCTTTATTCTATTAAGTTGTACTCTAATAACCGGGTTTATTTTCCTGGATGATATGTTTGCGCAGGGCAATGCCCATAAAGCTATCCTGTCGATAATCGCATGGATAGTTTATGCGATTTTATTATGGGGACATTATACAAAAGGCTGGCGAGGACAATTGATTGTTTATACTACTATCATTGCCTCTTCTTTATTAACCCTTGCCTATTTTGGCAGTCGATTTGTCCGTGAAATTATACTGAACTAAACAACACTCGTTTTTGTTTTATGGTCATTTTTTCGCTACTATCCTAAACCTAACATCCGGTTTTTTTACTTTACTCTCAGCGAGAAGAGTCAACTTCAGGGCTGACAAATGAGGTAAAAAAGCGCTTCAATGACTCTTTTTAGCCGATTAAAATAATCGTTTTTGTTTTATGGTCATTTTTTCGCTACTGTCCTAAACCTAACATCCAGTTTTTTTACTTTACTCTCAGTGAGAAGAATCAACTTCAGGGCTGATAAATGAGGTAAAAAAGCGGTTCAATGACTCTTTTTAGCCGATTAAAATAATCGTTTTTGTTTTATGCTCATTTTTTCGCTACTATCGCAGACCTAAAACCCGTTAATTTTTTATTGAATACAAAGAGAGGACATTTGGACGTCATACCCACTAGTGGATTACTGATCACCCTTGGAATTTTAATTATTATTTCAGCTTATTTTTCTAGCTCAGAAACCAGCATGATGTCATTAAATCGCTATCGTTTACGGCACCTTGCAAAGGGTAAAAACAAAGTAGCAAT
Source organism: Psychromonas sp. MB-3u-54 (assembly GCF_002836415.1). GTDB lineage: Bacteria > Pseudomonadota > Gammaproteobacteria > Enterobacterales > Psychromonadaceae > Psychromonas. The sequence goes on from NZ_PJBP01000088.1 coordinate 67,130, forward strand.
ACGCGTTGAAAACTTACTCAAAGAACCGGACAAACTAATTGGCCTGATCTTAATAGGTAACAATTTAGTTAATATTTTAGCGTCAGCGATTGCCACCATCATAGGTCAACGTTTATTTGGTGATGCCGGTATTGCTATGGCGACCGGCATACTCACTTTAATTATTTTGATCTTTGCCGAAGTGACCCCAAAGACCTTAGCCGTGCTTTACCCGGAAAAAATTGCCTTTCCAAGTTCATTTATTTTGCGCCCATTACAAAAATTACTCAGCCCGTTGGTGTGGTTAATCAATGGTATTTCAAATACCCTGTTACGCATTTTTGGTGTCAATGTTAACCACACGGATGATCAAGCACTATCAAGCGATGAATTACGCTCAGTGGTGCATGAGGCCGGCTCAATGATTCCTGCGCATCACCAGCAGATGTTACTGAGCATATTAGAGCTGGAACAGGTCACCGTTGACGAAATAATGATTCCGCGCAATGAGATTGCCGCAATCAATATTAACGATGATTGGGAGACTATTCTCAAACAGTTACAGCATCGTACTCATACTATGACGCTTTTATATCGGGATACCATTGATGATGCGATAGGTTTTGTGCATGCGCGCGATTCGCTCTTGATACTCCTCAAAGGAGATTTCACAAAAACAAGCCTGTTGCGCAGCGTGAGAGGATTATATTTCATTCCCGAAGGCACTGCTTTAAATACCCAGCTGATTAAATTTCAGCATAATAAAGAACGTATCGGTTTAGTCGTAGATGAATATGGGGATATTCAGGGGTTAGTCACACTGGCGGATATTTTAGAAGAGATCGTGGGTGACTTTACGACTACACAGGAGCCGCACAGCTCGCAGGAAATTTACAAGCAAAAAGATAATTCTTATATTATTGAAGGTAGTCTGGGTATTCGCGATATCAATAAAGAGATGGGCTGGAAGTTGCCAACGGATGGGCCTCGTACTTTGAATGGTTTGATTTTAGAATATCTTGAAGAGATACCTAAAGGGCATATCAGTGCGCGTATCTGCGGTTATCCTATGGAAATATTAGAAGTAGAAAACAATAAGGTTAAACTGGTCAGAGTGATGCCGCAGCTTTACAAAAAAACCAGAGACAGTTTGTCCTGATAAATCCATCATAAAAGGCGGACTGCTTTTTTATACTAAGATAGCAATCTAGATTGCTATCTTAGTATTGTTCAATTGCCAGCAGTTATTATTATAGCTGCTTTAATTGTTCATCCGACAAGGCGATATCTGCATTTTTATTAGTGCCAACGCCGGCATCAATAACGGCTTGAGCAATTTCTTTTGCCTCGGCAAGCGAGTGCATCGCATAAGTCCCGCATTGGAACTTATTAAGCTCAGGAATCTCTTCCTGACGCTCTACAGCTAACACATCACGCATCGCCGCTAACCAGGCATTGGCAACCTCGGTCTCGCTTGGGCTCCCTATCAAACTCATATAAAATCCAGTTCGACAACCCATTGGCGAAATATCAATAATTTCGACATCGGGGCTATTTAAGTGATCGCGCATAAATCCCGCATAAAGATGCTCTAGGGTATGGATCCCTTTTTCCGACAGAAGACCTTCATTGGGCACTGTAAAACGCAAATCAAAGACGGTGATGGTATCTTTACTCGGGGTTTGCATGGTCTTCGCTATGCGCACCGCAGGGGCATTCATAACCGTATGATCAACGGTAAAACTATCTAATAATGGCATTGGAACTCCTTTTTGAAAATATCTTTAATCAACGGTTAAGTGAAAAATAACCGCCATAACCAGCTGGAATCTAAATTATCCTGACAAGTTTTTAATTGCCTTGCATATTGATTGGCACGGTTATCCACTTTTTTAGCGACCCGTGTTAACCAAGTTTTTTTTCTATAACTGGCACGCTGATAGCCACCCCAGCCTTCATGATAATTGAGGTACTGCCCATAAGCGTCCCATTTGGACACGCCATTTATTTTCTGGGTTTTATAGGTAAACCACCCCATAAAATCGATGGCATCATCAAAATCATCGCGATCCGCCCAGCTATTGCCGGTTTCGCGCTGATAATCATCCCAAGTCATTGTCTTAGCCTGAGCATAACCATAGGCATCACTTGCTCTGCCAATGGGGATAAACCAGAAGTATTGCATTGGTGGCGCTGCATTATGCTTAAAACTGCTCTCCTGATACATTATTGCAATAGGAACATGAATTGGGGTGCCCCATTTTTCATTCATCTCTTTAGACGCACTATACCAATCTCTGTTTTCAGTGAAAATATCACAAACATTATCTGGATTATTAGGGGGTGGGGTGGCACATGACGTTAATATCAGGACGCTGATTAAATATATTAATTTATGTTTAATTTTCATTAAATATCCTTTCAAAAATACGCTTAACCAACCTATAAAAATCTATTATATTGAGTAGCAGCAATCCGCTTAATCTTAGGATCTATTGGTGAACATGCAACGCCAATTATGCCGCTGTTAACAGCGCATCTACAAACAGATCGGTTAGTTTTACACATCGCTATACCCAAACAACTTGAAGATGCAGATTTCTGCATCTTCGGTCATTTGGGTCATAACTTAAGTTTTTATAACCTTATCGTCACTATTTTTTTTGTGCATTTAAAAAATAGTTGTGCAGGTATCCATCAAAATCAAGACTGTCACTTTCTTCTATCTCTCTCTGTTTTTTCTCAGAGATTATTTTTTCATTTTCAAAGAAAGCATCAGACCAAACCTGGTAGTTATGCCCTATTAACTGCTCTTTATAACTTTTCGATAAATTTAATGCTAATCGGCCATTATCTAAATGACCCTCTTTAATGATTTTTAAAATGCGTGCAGAACTGGTTAGTTCTGGCGCAGCAAAGCGAGGGGCAATATGGGCAATGGCATTCTGATATCGATCTGAAGCACTTTCTTTATCCATTACCACAGCAAGATCTTTTAACTGCCCCGTTAACCAATCCCCCCAGGCCGCTACATTCTGCTCTTTTCCATCAATTTCCAGCATTAAATTAGGCTGGCGACCTTCCGTCACCACTTTATTTAAATTTGTCGAAAAGTGCTCCGATTGTAATTTAGAAATATTTTCAGAGGGAGTGATCGCACACCAGGTAAGAAACAGATCTAAGAAATTTACCTGCTCTTCTGTTATACCTACTTCAGAAAATGGATTTACATCTAAAGAGCGGATTTCAACATACTCAATACCGCGCGCATCTAATGCCTGTAAAGGTGTTTCACCCTCTTTCTGCACCCGTTTTGCACGAATCGAAGCATACAGCTCATTTTCAATTTGCAGTACATTGTCATTTAGTTGAATATATTTATCATTTTCTTTGATACCTAGCTCAACAAATTCCGGATTTTTTTGGGTTAACGCCTGGCGCACTGAACCGATATACTTATCAAGGCTGTTATAACAAATATCAAGTGAAGATTGAGCGCTACTTGTATAACCTAAGTCACTCATACGCAACGAAGTTGCATAGGGTAAATAGAGCGTTCCTGAGCACGCTTCTTTAAATTCGAAGGCGGTTTTTTTACCCTGTAAAAATGATTTACAAAGTGCCGGAGATGCCCCAAACAGATAAGGAATAACCCAGCCAAAGCGCAAGTAATTCCGGATCAACCCCATATAACCGGCAGACTGAGCCTCTTTTCCGGTTAAGGGTGATTGATTGATTTCAGCCCAAGACTCCCAAAAAACATCCGGGAAGGAAAAATTATAATGCACTCCGGCAATGACCTGCATCATACTGCCGTAACGATTTTTTAACCCTTGACGATAGGCTGTTTTCATTTTACCAACATTAGATGAACCAAACTGGGCAAGTTCAACTGAGTCTTCATTATTAATAAAACAGGGCATACTGATAGGCCATAATGTTTCATTATTTTCTAAATTTTTAGCAGCATAATGGTGAACATCATTTAAATAGGCAAATAGCTGATCGACATCTTTAGCGACGGGAGTGATAAACTCTAATAGACCTTCAGCATAATCAGTAGTAATAGTACTGTGGCATAAAGCACTGCCAAAAGCATAGGGATGGCTATTTTGTGATAAGCCCCCATCGGACGTCACACGCAAAGCTTCACGTTCAATACCGCGGCCAAAACCTTCAAGAGATTCTGATTGTTGTTCAAAAACAGCTAAACGCTGATTAAAATTGAGAGACAAGAGCTTACCCTTTGAAATAACGAAAAGTCTCAGCAGAGTACCTTAATAAAGATACCATTTACAAGTTCAAAAAAATAATAAGCGTCAAACAACATATAAATAGGTGTCGCTCAGGGTAGAAAGATAAAAAAAGGCTTAGATTAATGACAGTGTGGCCAATGTAATAACGGCGTAACGCAATGCTTTACCTAATGTTATCAATAAAATAGAGCGAAAGATGGGCAGTTTTAGCCACCCTGCCGCCAGGGGAATAAAATCCCCCACAACCGGCAACCAGCTTAACAATAAGGCCCACAGGCCATATTTCTGGCAAAATACCCACGTTTTTAAGTACTTAGACTTCGCTTGTTGCATTCCACCGCAGACATAAAAACCCAAAAAATAGCTGCTCAGTGCACCTAAACTGTTACCCAGTGTCACAGCACTAAAATACCACCAGAGATCACTCGGATTATTTTTCACATAATAAATCAGTAACAATTCAGATCCGCCGGGAAATAAAGTAGCAGAAACAAAACTACTGACCAGCAAAACCATTAATTCAGACCACAAATAAAACCCCTTTACCCATAAAAAAGGCCACTCAATAAGTGGCCTTTATACAAAAACTTAATAGAAGAGCTAAGTTATCCGACGATTGCTAAAAGCACACCCGCTGCAACGGCACTACCAAGTACGCCCGCAACATTGGGCCCCATCGCATGCATTAATAGGAAGTTATGAGGGTTTGCCTCTAAACCAACCTTATTTGCAACTCGCGCAGCCATTGGAACAGCCGAAACCCCTGCCGCACCTATTAACGGGTTGATTTTATCTTTGGAAAATTTGCCCATCAGTTTTGCCATTAGCACACCTGATGCGGTACCGATAGAAAAGGCAATCGCGCCCAGTCCTAAAATACCTAAGGTTTCCAGATTTAAGAATTTATCTGCCGATAACTTTGAACCAACGCCCAAGCCTAAAAAGATAGTGACTATATTAATAAGCTCATTTTGTGCGGTATTGCTTAAACGCTCAACAACACCAGACTCACGCATCAAGTTACCTAAACAGAACATGCCAACAAGCGGTGTCGCTGCCGGTAAAAATAGAATAGTCATTAATAATACAGCCATCGGGAAAATAATTTTTTCCCTCTTACTGACAGGACGTAACTGTTCCATCTTGATTTCACGTTCAGCTTGAGTCGTTAAAGCACGCATAATAGGTGGCTGGATCAACGGTACCAGTGCCATATATGAATAAGCGGCAACGGCAATCGGTCCAAGCAAATCAGGCGCAAGCTTAGATGCTAAGAAAATAGCAGTCGGGCCATCGGCACCGCCAATAATCGCAATCGCAGAAGCATCCTGCAGGCTAAATTCAAAACCAGGCACTAAATTAAGTAAAATAGCGCCAAATAATGTAGTAAAAATACCAAACTGAGCCGCAGCTCCTAAAAACAAGGTCTTAGGATTCGCAATTAAAGCACCAAAATCCGTGAGAGCTCCAACACCCATAAAGATAATTAACGGGAAAACCCCGGTTTCAATACCTACATGGTAGATATAATAAAGTATGCCGCCCGGCTCAGTAAAACCAGCATTCGGTATGTTTGCTAATATTGCACCAAAACCAATTGGTAATAACAACAACGGCTCAAATTTACGTACTATTGCGAGGTATAATAATAAAATACCTACAGCAATCATGACCAGATCAGGAAATGCAAAATGTGCTATACCCGTATCTGCCCAAAGTGTTGCTAATGAATCCACGTTATCTTCCTTAAGCTATTTTAAACAGGGTTTCACCCACGGCAACAGAAGAACCTTCTTTGACAAAAACGCCTTGGATCACGCCTGATTTTGGTGCACGAATCTCAGTTTCCATTTTCATCGCTTCCATTATCAATAGCACATCTCCTTCCTCAACCTTTTCACCTTCACTGACTAACACTTTAAAGATATTACCCGCCAATGGTGCAGGTAACTCTTCGCTCATCACTGTCGCTGTCGCTGTCGTTGTTGTTTCCGTTGCTGCTGATAAGGTTGCGCTCGGCGATCCTGGTGCGATCCCCTCGACACTGCCTTCAGGACCAACTTGGACAGTATATAATTGCCCATCAACCGCCACTGAATAAGTTTCAGCAGCACCTGGCTGCGCCTTGGCTGCCGCTGGCTTAAGATCATCAGCACTGGGTACGGGCTCAAATGCATCGGGGTTATTACGGTTTTCTAAAAACTTAAGACCAATTTCAGGGAATAAAGCATAAATCAATGCATCATCGGTTTCATGTTGCGCAATTTTAATGCCTTTTTCAGTAGCAAGTTTCTTAAATTCTGCTTGGATACTTTTCATCTCAGGTGCAATATTATCAGCAGGACGACAAGTAATTGCAGTTCCGCCATCTAATACTTTCGCCTGCAGTTCAGCATTAACAGGGGCAGGTGTTGCACCATACTCTCCTTTTAACACGCCGGCAGTTTCTTTAGTTATATTTTTATAACGCTCACCCATCAATACATTAATAACAGCTTGTGTACCAACAATTTGAGAAGTCGGGGTAACCAGCGGAATATAACCAAGATCTTTACGCACGGCGGTGATTTCCGCCAACACTTGATCCATCTTGTTTGCAGCACCCTGCTCTTTAAGCTGGCTTTCCATGTTAGTTAACATGCCGCCAGGTACTTGGGCAATCAGGATGCGCGGATCAACACCTTTTAATTCGCCTTCAAATTTCACATATTTTTTACGGACATCACGAAAGTAAGCGGATATCTCAGCGAGTTTAGGCAGTTCCAGCCCCGTATCGCGCGCTTCACCTTCAACAATTGAAACAAGTGTTTCAGTGGGAGTATGTCCATAGGTCATCGACATAGAAGAAATGGCAGAATCAATAATATCAATACCTGAATCAATCGCTTTCTGGTGCGTTGCGATACTGAGCCCGGTCGTTGCATGACAATGTAATGCTAATGGAATATTGGTGCTTGCCTTGATTTTTGTAATCAATTCTTCTGCAACATAAGGCTTTAATAAACCCGCCATGTCTTTAATGCATAAAGAATGACATCCCATATCTTCAAGGCGTTTTGCCATATCGACCCAGTTATCAACCGTATGCACAGGGCTAGTGGTATAAGAAATAGCACCCTGGGCATGCGCACCAATTTTAACCGCAGATTTAACCGCAGTTTCAAAATTGCGCACATCATTCATTGCATCAAATATGCGGAAGACATCCACACCATTGGTATGGGCTCGCTCTACAAATTTTTCAACAACATCATCGGCATAATGGCGGTAACCTAATAAGTTTTGACCGCGTAATAACATTTGCTGCGGCGTATTAGGCATGGCAGCTTTTAAAGCACGCAGTCGCTCCCATGGATCTTCCCCTAGGAAACGGATACAGGAATCGAACGTAGCTCCACCCCATGTTTCCAATGACCAGAAACCAATTTTATCCAACTTCTCCGCAATAGGTAACATATCCTCGGTGCGCATGCGTGTTGCAAATAATGATTGATGCGCATCGCGTAGGACAACTTCAGTGATGCCAAGAGGCTTAGACATATTTACTTGATCCTTCATTTTTCATTTCCTATTATGCGGTTTTAGTTTTGTGATATTGGTGCACAGCCGTGGTGATAGCGGCTATTATTGCAGGATTAATTGTAGATTCTGTAGAGTTCTTTTTCGCTGAATTTTGCTGAGTCGTTTTTTTAGGTTGCTCTGCTGGCATATATTTTGCCATCAAAATGACAATAACCATCAATAAACCTAAAAACAGAAAGACGAAGCCCATCCCAAGACCCAACAATTGCAACGCGGTAAACAGTAACTGAGTGATATCCATAGTTCTTCTATCCTTTTCTACACTGATCTAATCGATACATTTAATAAACGCCTTACAATGAATAAATATTCAAAAATAATGTTTTTTATCTATCAACTCCTTGATATAAAGCTAACCTAATATACATGAGTGCATTAAACAGCACCTTAACAGCATATTAAGTGTACTTTTTTTTACCTCAAATGTGAATAGTTCATAACCGTTAGTTTAAACATTCAGTATTTCCATAAAAGCATATATCAGTATGCTCTATAAAATCAGATATCCGTAGCGCTATAGAGGCATAGACTTTATAAAAAGAGAGGTGCAACACAAAAAAGAAAAGTAATGTAGAAAAAATATAAATATATTTTGGTGATAATTTTATGATCTAAATGTAATTTGTTTTTATTGTAACTTAATGAATTATAAAGATTACAGGGGATTTAAGATTGTAAATATTGAGTTAGAGGCAGTGCTTAAAAGTGGTGCGGGTGAAGGGATTCGAACCCCTGACCACCTGGTTCGTAGCCAGGTACTCTATCCAGCTGAGCTACACCCGCATAGTGTATAATATTAATGGATTTAATATTATAAAGCCCTTAAAAACAAAAAAACTTACATGGGTAAGTTTATAAAGAATGGTGCGGGTGAAGGGATTCGAACCCCTGACCACCTGGTTCGTAGCCAGGTACTCTATCCAGCTGAGCTACACCCGCCGCGATATTCTTTTGTTTTTAATTTTTGATTCTTAGTGCTCACCACTTTCTGCAAAAAAAGATGGTGCGGGTGAAGGGATTCGAACCCCTGACCACCTGGTTCGTAGCCAGGTACTCTATCCAGCTGAGCTACACCCGCTTTAAGAATCTACAAGAAATGGCGGTGGAGGAGAGATTCGAACTCTCGAACGGGCTACAAACCCGTTACTCCCTTAGCAGGGGAGCGCCTTCGGCCACTCGGCCACCCCACCGTCGTCTTGTGGGGCACATAGTACGGCGTTCTAAAAACAAGTCAAACACTTTTTGACAACTCAATTCTGTTTGCTTATTTATTGCACTAAATCGGTTAATTAGCTTCCCAATCCGAGCTTTTATACCCCATAAGGGTCTGGACATAGAGTTAGAAACGGATGAGCCTCTTTCAAATTAAGCCGACAATATGATGGAATTGGACAGCGCCTTCCAACTAATACCAATCCGCATAAGTAAATGCTCTAAAATTGCGAAGGAAAAAATAATGATAGCAAGACGTTTGATTGAGCAATAGCTGGCTATTGGGATTGAAAACAACGACGCTAGCGTTAATTTTAACAAGTAAGATAGGTCAGATATTTATGCGGATTGGTATAACGGGTTAAAAATCATTTTAAATCAAAAAAAAAGGGCCTAAAGGCCCTTTAAAAAGAATAATATGTTTATTGCTTCTTATTATTGATTATTCATCGCTTTTTTCGGCTTGAATCCGCATATAAATTTCTTCGCGGTGAACCGATACTTCTTTCGGTGCGTTTACACCAATTCTTACTTGATTACCTTTTACGCCCAAAACGGTCACGGTAACATTATCGCCTATCATCAGTGTTTCACCAACTCGGCGTGTTAATATAAGCATGCCCCAGCTCCTGTTAGGATTAATCTATCCATTGAAATCAAGTATGGACCAGCACCGGCTATCTTGCCTGTGTTTTTACTGCACCATATCCCAAAATTTATTTTTCTTCTGTCGGGTCGTCAGCAAGTTTAAAGGCTTTATGTAATGCGCGCACAGCAAGTTCGAGATACTTACTATCAACCAACACTGAGATTTTTATTTCTGACGTTGCAATTTGGTGCATATTAATACCTTCTTGCCCCAGTGTTTCAAACATTATTTTAGCAACACCCGGATGGTTCCACATGCCAACGCCCACCACAGAAACTTTTGCTATTTCCTTATTGCCCTGAACATTATCAGCATGTAATGAGACACATACCTTCTCTAATAGTTCCTTGGTTTGCTCATAATCGTCACGGTGCACGGTAAAAGTGAAATCTGTTTTCCCATTACCGAGCGTATTTTGTACTATCATATCCACATCGATATTCGCATCACCAATAGGCGAGAGAATTTGTGCTGCAACGGTCGGTTGATCTGGTACACCCGATAAGGTTAAACGAGCTTCATCACGATTAAACGCAATACCGGAAATGACGGGAGATTCCATTTTATTTTCCTCATAACAGATTAGCGTGCCGCCACCATCTTTAAAACTTGATAGGACACGAAGTGGTACATTATATTTTCCAGCGAACTCGACTGAGCGAATTTGTAAAACCTTAGCGCCTAAGCTTGCCATTTCAAGCATCTCTTCAAAGGTAATACTATCTAAACGGCGAGCATTGGGTTCAACACGCGGATCAGTTGTATAAACACCGTCAACATCGGTGTAAATTTGGCATTCATCCGCTTTTAAGGCAGCAGCAATGGCGACCGCAGACGTATCCGAGCCTCCCCGGCCTAACGTAGTAATATCATTAGCTTCCGAGCGACCTTGAAAACCTGCAACGACAACCACCCGTCCAAGTTTTAAATGCGCCTTAATATTTTTTGTTTCAACATCTAAAATACGCGCCTTACTGTGACAGGCATCTGTCTTTAAACGGATTTGATCACCTGTCATAGAGACGGCATCAAGACCTAAACTGTGTAATGCCATTGATAAAAGTGCAATGGTAGTTTGCTCGCCAGTGGTTAATAACACATCCATTTCACGAGGACTTGGGTTTGCTGTTATTTCTTTTGCGAGCGCTATCATACGATTTGTCTCACCCGACATGGCGGATAATACAACCACAACATCATGACCGTCTTCTTTGGTTTTTTTGATTTTTTCAGCCACGCTTTTTATGCGCTCAATGTTACCGACCGAGGTTCCACCATATTTTTGAACTAATAATGCCATCGTTATTTCCCATATCTTCAAGCTATTTACATAGCAAATCTGCCTATTACAAGCGATCACTTAACCAGGGTGCCACTAATGCGAGTGCATCAGTTAAAGCAGCAGGATTGTTACCTCCTGCCATGGCCATATCCGGACGACCGCCCCCTTTTCCGCCAACAGGACCGGCAACAAGATTAACTAACTCGCCGGCTTTCACTTTTTTGATTAAATCTTTAGTCACACCAGCAATTAAACTGACCTTATCATCGGCTGCGACGGTTGCTAAAACAACAATACCCGATTGCATTTTATTTTTCATTTGATCAACACTATCACGCAATAATTTAGGATCTATTCCTTCGATATTTGCAATAACAACCTTTACGCCGTGTATTTCAATGGCATTATCAATCAGATTTGCGCCCGCTGCACTGGCAATTTTTGCTTTAAGCTCTGCGACCTCTTTTTCTAATAATTTGCTGCGATCCACAAGCTGTTCTATTTTGTCGCCTAAATTAAACTGATCCCCTTTAACCAGACCACAAGCTTTATCAACTTCGACGAGTAACTCCGAAATCACCTGATCCGCAGCGACTCCAACGGTCGCTTCTATACGACGAACACCGGCAGCAATACCCGACTCAGAGCGAATCAAAAACAATCCCAGATCACCTGTCCGCTTGGCATGAGTACCACCACACAACTCAGTTGAGAAGTCCCCCATCTGTACAACACGTACCATTTCATCGTATTTTTCACCAAATAGGGCCATAGCGTTAGAAGCCTTAGCTTCTTCTATGTCCATTAATTTAGTCACAACTTCATGGTTATTACGAATTGCTTCATTGACCAAAAAAGTCACTTCAGACAAAATGTCCGCAGACAGCCCTTCAAAATGGGAAAAATCAAAGCGTAATTTATCCGCATCGACCAAGGAGCCCTTTTGGGTAACATGTTCACCTAGGGTTTTACGCAGCGCCGCATGTAATAAATGGGTAGCAGAATGATGTAACGCGATAGACTGACGGCGGGCTGGATCAACTTCTGCATGCACTTTATCATTAACCTTCAGTGATCCCATGCTGATATAACCGCTATGCACAAATGCATCACCGGATTTTTTAGTATCGGTCACCACAAATATGCCATTAGTAAGTATTAACTTACCAGCATCACCACATTGACCACCAGCTTCAGCGTAAAATGGCGTTGTTGATAGAATAACTTGTCCGCTTTGACCTTCTTTTAATGAATCAACAAAAGCCCCCTCCACCACTAAGTGAGTGACCGTCGCCGCACCTTGCAGTGTTTCATAACCAATAAATTCAGTTTTTTGATCGATAATCAGGGTTTTATTGTAATCTATGCCAAAATTATTTGCTTGCTGCGCACGTTTACGCTGCTCAGCCATAGCTTTATCAAAACCAGCCTCGTCAATTGTCAAACCGCGTTCACGGGCAATATCGGCAGTCAAATCAGCAGGAAAGCCGAATGTATCGTAGAGTTTAAAAACAATATCACCGGGGATCACCTGACCTTTAATATTATCCAGTTCACCGTCTAAGATCTGTAAACCACGATCCAGCGTTTTTGCAAACTGCTCTTCTTCCCGGCGTAATATTTTTTCCACAAATAAACGTTGCTTGGATAGTTCAGGGTAAGCGTCACCCATCTGATTAATTAATTCGTCATAGATTTTGAAGAAGAAAATGTCCTTCGCACCCAATTTATGACCGTGACGTACTGCACGACGAATAATTCGACGCAAAACATAACCACGTCCTTCATTGGAAGGCATTACACCATCACAAATTAAGAAACCGCATGAGCGGATGTGATCAGCCACAACACGTAAAGATTTGTCTTCCAGATCGCTTGCCCCTGTTACTTCGGCAACTTTTTTAATTAAACTCTGAAAAATATCAATCTCATAGTTTGAATGGCAGTTCTGCATGATCGCAGAGATACGTTCAAGCCCCATCCCCGTATCCACAGAAGGTTTAGGTAAATTTTCCATGGTGCCATCGGCATGACGATTGTATTGCATGAAGACAATATTCCAGATCTCGATATAACGATCGCCATCTTCTCCGGGTGTACCTGGAGGACCGCCCCAAACATCTTCACCATGATCATAAAATATTTCGCTGCAAGGACCGCACGGACCGGTATCTCCCATTGACCAAAAGTTATCTTTTGCACCAATACGTGATACGCACTTAGGATCCACACCTATCTCTTCGATCCATATTTTTTCGGCTTCAAGATCTTCATCAAAGACAGTGATCCATAACTTATCTTTTGGCAGCCCCAATTCAACGGTTAAATATTCCCACGCAAAGCCAATCGCCTCACGCTTAAAATAATCACCAAAGCTAAAGTTCCCTAACATCTCAAAAAAAGTATGATGACGTGCGGTGTAACCCACATTGTCTAAATCGTTATGCTTACCTCCGGCGCGCACACAGCATTGACTCGATGTGGCTTTGGTATAAGCCCTTTTTTCGGTACCAATATAGGTATCTTTAAATTGATTCATGCCGGCATTGGTGAACAGCAAGGTGGGATCATCGTGAGGGACAAGTGAACCACTACTGACACTTTGGTGGCCTTTATTAACGAAGAAGTCGCGAAATCCCTGGCGAATTTCATTAGTTGATTTGATCATGAGTTATTCCATATGAAGTATCTGTTCCGTTATTCTATGGATCAATAAAAAAACGTCAAATAAGTTAAAAATAAATGAGGTTTAATATAGCATGTCACTTGAAAAGGGCAAAGAAGCTAACGAATACCAAATGCATTAAAAATATAATCAGTCTTGCTGGTTAAAATTAACGCTATCTGCATTATGAGTTTTATTCGGAACATTCTGTTCCTCACCACTTCGTGGCCAGCTAAAGCTGTTCAAAATCGTTCCATACGATTTTGTATTCAGAACATCCTGTCCCTCACCACTTCGTGGCCAGCTAAAGCTGTTCAAAATCGTTCCATACGATTTTGTGAAAGGAGAATAACTACTTCCTGCAACTAATGCCTTGCTAGCGTTAATTTTTCCGGCGCAATACAAGATCACCACTTTAATGCACTTGGTATAACGATCAATTTAATTTACATTAATAATGAAAGCATTTGTGCTTCTGTCACTATTATTTTTAACCTGAACTGTTTTTTGGGAGTATGACGGGACAGTCAAAATGGGAGCCAAAAATCTACATAGCGCTTATTAGGAAGTGAATCATTATCTCAAGCACAGCCTTTATTGAATTAACTGCCATTAAGAAAGGAGACTAATAACAAAATAAAATTGATTCTATTAATGGCGGCTTCGATAATATTTGTCTAAGACTTATGCTTTTTATCATTAATATGAATATCGCCTTAGTCGTCACAAACGGCGATAGGGCGATCAAAAAAGGCGTGAAATATCACGCCTTTTTTGTAGCCTATAAAATATCAATACAGGTTTAATTTACTGAATTAAACCTCTTCAGCAGATTTTTTTTCTTCAATGACTTCTGCTTTCGGCATTAACGCTTCGCGAATTTTAGCTTCAAGCTCTTCGGCTGATGCCGGGTTGTCTTTTAAATACTGGCTTGCATTGCTCTTACCTTGACCAATTTTAGCGCCATTGTACGAGTACCAAGAACCCGCTTTTTCAACAAATTCTTGTTTAACGCCCAAATCAACCAACTCACCGAAATGGTTAATACCTTTACCGTATAGAATCTGAAACTCTGCTTGCTTAAAGGGTGGCGCGACTTTATTTTTAACCACTTTTACGCGTGTTTCATTACCAATAATTTCTTCACCGTTTTTAATCGCGCCAATACGGCGGATATCTAAACGCACTGAAGCATAGAACTTAAGTGCATTACCACCCGTAGTCGTCTCCGGATTACCGAACATAACGCCGATCTTCATGCGGATTTGGTTAATGAAAATAACCATAGTATTGGTCTGTTTGATGTTCCCGGTTAATTTACGTAATGCTTGCGACATTAAACGAGCTTGAAGTCCCATGTGAGAATCACCCATATCGCCTTCAATTTCAGCTTTAGGTGTTAACGCAGCAACGGAATCGACAACCACCACTCCTACGGCGCCAGAGCGCACCAGCATGTCACAGATTTCTAATGCCTGCTCACCAGTATCCGGCTGAGAAATAAGCAGGTTGTCAACATCCACGCCGAGTTTTTTGGCATAGGTCGGGTCAAGTGCATGTTCGGCATCGATAAATGCACAGGTTTTACCTTGTTTTTGCGCTTCGGCAATAACTTGTAAGGTTAGGGTTGTCTTACCCGAACTCTCCGGACCATAAACTTCAACACAACGGCCGTAGGGCAAACCACCTATACCCAACGCAACATCCAAACTTAATGAGCCAGTTGAAACAGAATCAATTTCCATCGATGCTGCATCATCACCTAAACGCATGATTGAGCCTTTACCAAATTGTTTTTCAATTTGTCCAAGAGCTGCAGCTAATGCTTTATCTTTGTTTTTATCCTGACTCATTTTATCTCCAGATTTGTGTGATCGTACTTTTATTTAACTGTATATGCACTCAGTGCTCATGGCTAAGTATACTGTTGATTTACACAGTATCAAGTGCTTTTTATGTTTTTATTATCAGCCTAGAGCAATCAGTATATTCGCCTGATCATTCTATAGCAACGCCCTCAATTAAACCGAGTAGCGCAAGGGGTATCGCCTGATCATTCTATAGCAACGGCCTCAATTAAACCGAGTAGCGCAAGG
>NZ_PJBP01000027.1 GCF_002836415.1 Psychromonas sp. MB-3u-54
GAGGATTTGAACCTCTGAATGCCGAGATCAAAACCCGGTGCCTTACCGCTTGGCGATATCCCAACTGTTGTTTTTAAGAGTTGACTCTCTTTGGTAACTCTTTATCTAAATAAAGAGTGGTGCGGAAGGAGAGACTTGAACTCTCACACCTTACGATACTAGAACCTAAATCTAGCGCGTCTACCAATTCCGCCACTTCCGCATTTTTGCTTTTTAAGTAAGTGGTGGCTAAACCAAGAGTTGAACTTGGGACCCCATCATTATGAGTGATGTGCTCTAACCAGCTGAGCTATTTAGCCATCTTAACTTACATCGTAACGTTTGCTGCCGAGGCGTTCGTCGTTTCGATGGAGCGCATTATGCGGATATAGGTGATTGTCGTCAACCCATTTCTAACAAAAAAAGTGATTTAATTTCTGTTTGCTTGTTTGCTGAGCAAGTTGATCTTATTTTAATCAACTACAGCGGTTTATTAGCTGACGTGATTGATAATCCTCGAATAACTAAGCAGATTAGCGATAATAAAAAACTAAAAATGAGTCTCAATAGGCTTACCTGTACGCGAATATTAATGATTTTCATCAACTAAGGCGGTTTATTAGCCGACGTGATTGATAATCAGCGAATAACTAAACAGATTAGCGTTAATCACAAACTAAAAATGAGTTTTAATGGTATCACCTGTGCGCGAATATTAATGATTTTCATCAACTACCGCCATTTATTAGCCGACGTGATTGATAATCAGCGAAGAACTAAAAAGATTAGCGTTAATCAAAAATTAAAAGTGAGTTTTAATGGCATCACCTGTGCGCGAATATTAATGATTTTCATCAACTACAGCTATTTATTAGCTGACAGCATTGATAATCATCGAATAACTAAGCAGATTAGCGTTAATCACAAACTAAAAGTGAGTTTTAATGGTATCACCTGTACGCGAATATTAATGATTTTCATCAACTACCGCTATTTATTAGCCGACGTGATTGATAATCAGCGAATAACTAAAAAGATTAGCGTTAATCAAAAATTAAAAGTGAGTTTTAATGGCATCACCTGTGCGCGAATATTGA
>NZ_PJBP01000028.1 GCF_002836415.1 Psychromonas sp. MB-3u-54
TATACCCGTGATCAATCAAAATGCTTGATTTTTAGCTTAATGAGATCATGATATTCCAATGCTTAATATATCATTGTCACAAGAACAGAAATCAACCTTAGAGTTACGGCATAAAAAATCCCGTGATAAGCGTGAGTGTGATCGTATCAAAGCGGTTTTACTCTCTGATGAAGGATGGTCGGTTGAAATGATAGCCCAAGCATTACGTATTCATGAAACCAGTATTAGTCGGCATATCAATGACTTCATTAAAACTGAAAAGCTTACACCGCAAAGTGGTGGCTCTGATGGGTATTTGAATGAAGCGCAAACCACTCAACTTATTGAACACCTGTGTGATGTTACTTATCTCCATACACACCAGATTGTTGCTTACATAAAAGCGTCTTTTAATATTGAATATAGTGTGTCGGGCCTAAACAAATGGCTCCATCAACACCGATTCAGCTATAAACAACCTAAAGGTGTACCTCATAAATTTGATGTTGAAAAACAAAATGATTTTATTAAATTTTATGACGCGTTAAAAGAAAGCTTAAAGGATGATGAGCCATTGTTATTCATGGATGCAGTGCATCCCACTCAAGCAACGAAAATAACGGCTGGCTGGATCAGAAAAGGGGTTGATAAGCCCATTGAAACGACAGGAAGTCGAACTCGACTTAATATTGTTGGTGCGATCAGGCTTGGGTATTTAGGAGAAGCGGTCATTGAGCAATATGAGAAAACAGTTAATGGCGAGTCTATTATCGATTTTTTCACTAAAGTCAGAGGTTTTTATCCACACTGCAAGAGTATTAACCTGGTGCTTGATGGCGCGGGTTATCATCGCTCTAAGGATGTTAAAGCTAAAGCGGAAGAATTAAACATAATATTGCATTATCTCCCGCCT
>NZ_PJBP01000029.1 GCF_002836415.1 Psychromonas sp. MB-3u-54
TTGCTCGGTGGCAAACCGCTGAACTCGGGAGCGTTAGCAACCTTGATAAGTCGCTGCCGCTCAAGTTCAGTTAGCTTGTTTTTAGGCGCATGCGGTGCATCTGTTCTTCCGTCATGGTGGTTCTTCGGCTTCATCCAACGTTGCAGGGTTTTGGCACTGATACCACTTGCGGCACACGCCTTAGATTGCCTTGCCCCTGAGGCTTTCGCCTCTTCGATTAAAGTGACTACTTTTTGTCGGTCATCATTATTCGTTAATTGTCCTCGTCGTTGCCCCAGATCGCCTGCACTTTTTTTTGGAGTACTAACAACGCGGCTGTTTCCGCTAACGCTTTATCTTTGCGGTTCAACTCTTTTTTTAATGCCTTATTTTCATGCTTAAGTGTTTTCATCTCAGCAGGAGAAAGCGTTTTAGTCTTTTGGGTGTTTCCATTGACAAAATCAAGCTCCCACTGCTTAACATGATGAGGATACACGCCTTGTTCGCGGCAATATTCATTCAACGCCTCCCCCATCAGAGAGCCGCAAGAGATAACTAAATTGAGGCGTTCTTCTCGTGTCCAGTCCTGTGGGCGCTTATCTTTACTCATGTTATTAATCTCGATAGATGAAACGGTATCAAACTCTTGATTTCTCGCTTTTACAATCCACTTGCGGAGTGTTGAGGCACCAATGTCTAAAGAATTAGCAATCTCAGTGAAGGTTGTATCGTTTCTTCGACTAAGTACTTTTTCTACTGCCTGTATTTTAAATGATTTAGTAAAACTTCTCTTCATCTTTATTACCTCTAAAAATTAGAGGCGACAACTAGCCTGACACAGGGGG
>NZ_PJBP01000030.1 GCF_002836415.1 Psychromonas sp. MB-3u-54
TGCATATTTCATGACTTTATTCTTAAGTGGCCCGCTTTTCTGCGCAAATGCTAGAGCACCGCGACGCATTAAACGCAACGCGCCAAGGTCACTCTTACTGATTTTATAAAACGAATCTATTGCGCTTATAAACCCATTGCATACTTCATGACTTTATTCTTAAGCGGTCCGCTTTTCTGCGCAAATGCTAGAGCACCGCGACGCATTAAACGCAACGCGCCAAGGTCACTCTTACTGATTTTATAAAACGAATCCATTGCGCTTATAAACCCATCGCATATTTCATGACTTTATTCTTAAGTGGCCCGCTTTTCTGCGCCAATCCTAATAACCCTAGCCGCATTAAACGCCTTAACAGGAGCAAGGTTACTCTTACTTTATAAAACGAATCTATTACGCTTATAAACCCATCGCATATTTCATGACTTTATTCTTAAGTGGCCCGCTTTTCTGCGCAAATGCTAGAGCACCGCGACGCATTAAACGCAACGCGCCAAGGTTACTCTTACTTTATAAAACGAATCTATTGCGCTTATAAACCCATCGCATATTTCATGACTTTATTCTTAAGCGGTCCGCTTTTCTGCGCCAATCCTAGCCGCATTAAACGCAACGCGCCAAGGTCACTCTTACTGATTTTATAAAATAGATCTATTGCGCTTATAAACCCATCGCATATTTCATGACTTTATTCTTAAGTGGCCCACTTTTCTGCGCAAATACTAATACTCCTAGCCGCATTAAACGCCTTAACAGGAGCAAGGTTACTCTTAGTTTATAAAACGAATCTATTACGCTTATAAACCCATCGCATAT
>NZ_PJBP01000031.1 GCF_002836415.1 Psychromonas sp. MB-3u-54
TTTTCAAGCACACCGTACATACGACGTACTTTTTGTTTTTCGCGTAATTGCAAACCGTAATCCGACAGACGCGGTTTACGTGCACCGTGAACACCTGGTGCATTATCGATTTTACACTTAGATTCAATCGCACGGACGCCAGATTTTAAGAAAAGATCTGTTCCTTCGCGACGGCTAAGCTTAAGCTTAGGACCTAAATATCTTGCCATTGTTCTTTCTCCAGTTACCTTGAAACGTCGTGATTACACGCGGCGTTTTTTAGGCGGACGACAACCATTGTGTGGGATTGGTGTAACGTCAGTAATATTAGTTACACGGAAACCCGCCGCGTTTAGTGCGCGAATCGAAGATTCACGACCAGGTCCTGGTCCATTTACAAAAACTTCAACGTTTTTAAGACCATACTCTTTAGCCGCTTCAGCAGCACGTTCAGCAGCAATCTGTGCAGCGAACGGAGTAGATTTACGAGAACCACGGAAACCAGAACCACCGGCAGTTGCCCAAGAAAGCGCATTACCTTGACGGTCTGTAATAGTTACGATTGTGTTGTTGAAAGAAGCATGGATATGAGCCATACCATCAGCAACTTGCTTTTTAACGCGCTTGCGAGCACGAGTTGGAGTTTTAGCCATTATCTCTTACCCTATTTCTTGATTGCTTTGCGCGGACCTTTACGAGTACGAGCATTCGTTTTAGAACGCTGTCCACGTACAGGCAAGCTGCGACGGTGACGAAGTCCACGGTAACAGCCAAGGTCCATTAGACGCTTGATGTTCATAGATACTTCACGACGTAA
>NZ_PJBP01000032.1 GCF_002836415.1 Psychromonas sp. MB-3u-54
TCTGATTTACTCTTTTCTGGATTAAGATTCACTTCATTAATATAATCCCAATTTCTCGTCTTACCAGACCAGCGTTCTGGATGGGCTGATTTCGCTTTTTGGTAAACATTTTTCCTCTTGATTAATATCGCGACATCTTCGCCTGCATGGCGCTGAGCCGGAGTGACAAATTTAATGCCACTGTGCAAGTGTTCTTTGTTATACCACCCTACAAAGCTTTTAACCCATTGCCGTCCTGCGCTTAAGTTTTCAAACCTTTGTTCGGGATATTCTGGTCGATATTTTAATGTTCTAAAGAGCGATTCCGAATACGGATTATCATTGCTCACAGAGGGTCTGCTAAATGATGGGACAACCCCTAATTCTTGCAAGGTGGCGAGCATAGTCGCCCCTTTCATTGGGCTGCCATTATCTGAATGCAATGTAACTTGCTGCTCTATAACGCCTTCTCGATAACAAATATCAGTTATCAGATCAGCCGCAAGCGCACTTAATTCCTCGTTGTGCACTTGCCAGCCGACAATTTTTCGGCTGTAAACATCAAGCACTAAATAGAGATAAAAAAACACGCCTTTAACTTGTGTCGGTAAATAAGTGATATCCCAGGTGTAAACTTGATTAGGGCCGGTTGCTTTTAACGCTTTAGGTTTAATCACTTTCCTAGCAGGTTTACTTCTCTCTCTGTGTTTGAGCTGATTCGCTTCCTTTAATACGCGATAAAAAGTTGATTCCGACGCGAGGTATTG
>NZ_PJBP01000033.1 GCF_002836415.1 Psychromonas sp. MB-3u-54
GGCTAATTTATACCAAACACTTTCTCAATTAGGAATTTATCGAGTATAGAATGATCTTTAGCTTCTAAAGCTGCAAGGAAATCGGTATCGGAAAGTGCTTTAATTAATAGTTCTCTTGCAACTTGGTCACAATGGTTACTAACTTCTTCGATAGACTGTAACTGATTTTTTGATAACACATCACCGTGGACAACTTTAGACCGAACGGCATAAGCTTTCTTAGTTTGTTTAAAGTGCTCATATCTATCTTCAGGTTGGTTTCGGAGTAAAAATGCGGCTCTTTCAGCTAATTGATGTGTTAGCTCTGCACTATTGGTACTCATTAAAGCTTCGAAATAAGAACAATAGTTGGCAATTTTGACTCCTATATCACTAGATGATCTCGCTTGCTGTAAAAAAGATGTTGCCACATTTAATCTATTCATCTGCTTTTGACAAAAAGAACCATGCCACCCATTTTTATAAAAAATAAAATAGCCTTTTTCAGCATTCATTACAGTAGTCTTTTATAGTTATTCAAACACATTTATTGAACTTTTTTCCAATAAATGCGGCTTTAGATTGTGAAATATGAGGAATATGACCGTTTTAAACCAGTAGAAGAAGCTTGATATCAATCAAGCAGAAAATGACTTACAGGTAGTTGAAAAATTGAGCTTTAAGCACACAACCAGCGTTGGCAGTTTGCTGCGCCGTGGCGTCGCTTTCGGTCTAAATG
>NZ_PJBP01000034.1 GCF_002836415.1 Psychromonas sp. MB-3u-54
TTGCTCGGTTTACTCACGGGAGGTATCCAGTGATAAGTGGTGATGAGCAATAATTGTATGCGTCGTCGTAACTTCTTCGCGTTACCCCGCAAGAAACCATAATCGCGCACCCGCTGTAATCCTTTAGGCAGAACGTGTTGCAGTATCAACCATAAAAACTGCAAGGTCGGCAGTGTGCGTTTTTTTATCTGTTTTGTTTCACTGTCTCGGTATTGAAAGGTCACGCTATCAGTGGTGATACACGTGATATCTTTGTCGGGTAAGACACCGCGATATAGGTAACGAGAAAGATATTGTAATGCGTGCTCACCATAACCAACATGACGGCAATCCACGATCCATTTTTTTGGGTATCGTTTAGGTAATTGTAGCGTGTCATGTTGATTAACCGCTTCAAGCATTCTTGCTCGCCAGACCTTGGCCAATGCAAATTCATTATGCAGATAATCTTTCGTTCCCTTATGCCATTGCTGCCTTGCTTTAAGATAATAACCCGCCGGTATCACAACATGAATATGCGGATGTATATCTCGTTTTCTGCTGTGTGTATGCAGCACCATGGTAAAGCCAATTTCTCCCTGATGCTTGGTATAGGCAAAATCCTTAATGATCGAGGCAACCACTGTAAACAGGTTTTGATACAGCGCTTTTG
>NZ_PJBP01000035.1 GCF_002836415.1 Psychromonas sp. MB-3u-54
GTAAGCGCGCAGTTAAGCAGTGCACTCAGCTAAATCAAGGCTTGAACTGAGCATGCCACGGTAATAAATCGCTTAAATCGGCACCTTCTACACGATTAGGCAATTCTTCGAACAGCTTTTGGAAGTAAAAATAAGGGTTAATATCATTAGCTCGGCAGGTCATCACAATACTGTAAAGTACCGCACTAGCTTGGGCCCCTTTGACTGATTGTGCAAACATCCAGTTTTTTCTACCCGTCGTAAAGGGCCGTATATCGCGCTCAGTAACATTATTATCAATGCCCAATTCACCATTTTCAACATAACGTGTCAACGCTTGCCAATAATTCAACGTGTATGATACAGCTTTACCCAGATAACTTTTGGGCAGTAGCGTTTGTGAAGTTTTATCCAGCCATATTTTAAATTTATCTAAAATAGGGGCGGACTCGATTTTCCTTATTCTCTGGCGTTCCTTGGCGGGTAATAACTTGGTGCGCTTTTCTATCGCATAAAGTTTTTGAATCGTGCTGATAGCA
>NZ_PJBP01000036.1 GCF_002836415.1 Psychromonas sp. MB-3u-54
TGGGTATAGCGTGCGGTGGTGTTGAGGCTGGCATGTCCGAGTAAAAGTTGTAGAGAGCGCAGATCTAATCCTTGCTCTAAGAGGTGAGTTGCAAAGCAGTGTCTGAGTGAATGCGGACTGATCGGTTTGTTGATGCGGCAGGTGCTTAACACTTTTTTCATTGCTTTTTGTACGCCACCCTTATCCATTGGCGAATCAGCTCCTCTACCTTGACCGGGAAAGAGTAATTGCGGATGGCGATGTATTTTCCAATAGCAGCGCAGTGCAGCGAGGGTGCGTTGCGGTATTGGGATTAGTCGGTCTTTGCCGCCTTTGCCATCACGAACATGTACCTGCATAAGCTGACTATCAATATCATGCACCGTAAGATTAAGCGCTTCACTCAGACGTAAGCCCATGCTGTACAGAGTAAGAAAAAACACTTGATAACGTTGCTGTTTGGTTTCACTGATCATAAGCCCAACTTGCGCAGGCGTTAATATATCCGGAAGTCGTTTAACC
>NZ_PJBP01000181.1 GCF_002836415.1 Psychromonas sp. MB-3u-54
TAGGCCGTAATCTCGTTCTACTTTTGATATACGAACTTTAAATGAATCGTACCAAGACTTACGACCAGTTTTTTGAGCTTCTAAGTGCTCAGAGTTAGCTTTCCAATTTCTAATTGAATCTAGATCTGCCCAGTAAGAAACAGTGATGCCAACATTTTCTCTTGCTGATTCTACGCCTAAAAATCCAGGTTGTTGCTCTGCAAGCTCAACCATCCTATTTGCCATTTCACCGTAACCATTATCACCTTCAGTTCGCGTAGAAGTGAAAATTACAGCAAAATATGGAGGTTTAGGTGTATTAGCGATAACTGACATTGGTACTCCTAGGACTATAACAGTGTATTAGTCTGCATTCTCACTAATACACATTTAAAACTTTATTTTTTTATAAGAATTATATGATAACAGAGTTATAAAACAGTTAGATAGATCCAAAGCATGATTGTAAATTGATATTTTAAATTGGGAAAATGACGCATTTGCATTTATAGAGACCTCTATAAATGCAAACCATGAAAAATTAACTGATGATTTTCAACAAGTTAATTTTTTAATAAGGCAAAACTTGTGCATCAAGTGTGCAATAAAAGTGGCAAAATTCTTCATATGAATTACAACTGTATATAAAAATAGTTGTCGTAAATATATCACATTTCCTTTTTATTGAATCAATACGTAGCGAATTATGAACGGGACAAAAGGCAGGACAACCAACGTTTTGAATAAACTCCAGCAATGAAAGTTACCATAAAACCCACCAGCGAAGGTTTACAAAGAACAGATACGGCATCGCTTGATTTACCAATTCACTGAGATTCTCGATTAAAATATCTCGAGAATGACGATGAGAAAATACAGCATGGTAAAAATTCAATAAACAAATAAGGTCAAATTGTTATTGATTGAGATCCTTTAAGCTAACACTTTCGTATTAAGAGCATCTAGTTTTAAATATTGAGGAAGTACAGCATCAATTACAAACATTATGATAGTGAACAGTTATCTCAAATGGATAACCGTTATCGGGCTAAATTTATAAACAGCTTATCCGGTTTTAAGAGCGTCAACCTTATTGGCACGCAGGATTCGAACGGACAAACTAATCTTGCGATATTTAGCTCAGTTGTACACTTAGGCGCTTCTCCTGCATTGGTCGCTTTTGTTATGCGGCCGGATAACGGATCAAGGCATACCCTTGATAACATTATCAGCACAGGGCATTACACTATAAATCAAGTATCAGCTCAATTTTATCAGGCAGCTCATCAAAGCTCTGCTCGCTACCCAAAAGAGGAAAGTGAATTTACTCATTTAGCTTTATCAGAGACTTATATTCGCAATATTAAGGCACCCTTTGTTAAACAAAGCCGCTTGAAGTATGCGGTTAAATTGAAAGAAATTCTGCCCATATCAAGTAATAACACGCAGTTTATTATTGGGGAAATCACCCATGTTATTTGCGATGAGAGTGTGCTGAAAGACGATGGCTATATCGATATAGAAGCCTTAGAAACCGTCACTGTATCCGGGTTAGACAGTTATCATAAAAGCATGCGACTGGCTCGTTTGAGTTATGCAAAACCTGATAATTTCTCAACTGAGATTTCATTAAATGGCTCAGTAAATGTTACCACTGACACTAAAGGTAAAAGCTAAAATGAAAACATGGCAATGGCTGGGCTATCTAGGACTCATTCCCTTTGTGGCTTGCCTGTTGTTATTCGAAATTTTTACTGACAGCGCGGCGAATAATTACCCCTTTAATCCGCAACAAGCTTTTCTTTTTTACAGTGCGATTATACTGAGTTTTCTGGCGGGTACTTTGTGGCGAAAAGACACACTTACCCCACATATAGCGACTCAAATCATCAGTAATATTTTGTGTTTATATGCTTTTATTTGTCTGTTTATACCGATATTTTACGCATTGGTTTTATTACCTCTTGGCTATTTTAGTTTATTTTTCGTTGAATATTTTCTGTGCCATAACAAAGAAGATGCATATACAACATCTTATTATTCCATGAGATTAAGACTTACTGTGTTAGTCATTTTTTTGCATGCAGCGGCGCTTATGTCATGGTTTTAACAACTAACAAAAGCTAATATAAAAAATTTCACCTTCAAACGGCAGTGTCTATTGAGTCTGTTTGAGGTGTGTTTTTCGCAAAAACATGACAGCAGTGAAGTGTCCCGTTGACACATTGTTAACTTTATTTACCAATGCCTAATTCATATTCGTTTCCCTGGTAATAAAGTTTTTAAGTGGAAGAACCCCAATCCAGCTCCCCAGTAAAAGGCACAAGGAGGAGAATGTCGTCTATTGAATCGTCTGTCTCTTTCGGCACCTCAATCGACCATTCCTGTCGATGCGTTGTATCCACTGTGGTCGCTTGAGGTTTGCCCGCGGGTTTCAGTTGCTTGGCTCCTTTTGGACAGATACTCATTGTTATCTCTTTAAGCTCAAGTGATCGGACTTAATATTCCTCGGGAACAGGGCTTCCCAATCTTGATTTTCACGACTTCAGCTGCATCAGGTCATAAACCTTTGAGCGGAAATCTTCTCCACCGTCTTTGGCTGTATAGCGCAGATGAATGATGACGTCAGAGATACACGCAAGCGCCCCAGTGTCCGTGGAGCGCATGTCAAGCGTCCAGTCCGATACAGCACTCGTCCCTTCAAAAGGCAGTCGCGAAAATTCAACTCGAACAAGCCGCTGTCGTTGATACCCTTTGAAATCGCGATCTGTTGTAGCGGGCGCAAACCGGAATAAACAGAATCGCTTTTAGGCGCCTTGGGGTCGCGCAACATCTGACACCATCCATGTCTTTTGTAGGCAGCAGGCGACTACGGTCTTGCCGAAGGATGCCTGCACGTTCTGATAGGAACCGACGACCGCAGGCAGGCTAACCGAAATGGACTTGATTTTACGGCAGTAATGCCTGGGAAAGTCCCTGTCAAAGTGTTTTTCTAGCAGACTGATCGTGCATTAGTTTGTATTTTTAGCCTTCAAATTTGCCAGTTCCAAGGGAGCGAGCCTCAAAAGAGAGAAGCGTCAAAACCAAATTATAAAATTCATCAGCCGCCCCTTTTTTCACAAGCGTGCAGGTATAGTTTGATCACAATGCCGCGCTGCATTCAGATCATCTCTCCTGTATGAGTGTGGGCTTGGGTAGTTACAGACCGTCTGTCATGGGTCAATCACTATCCCAGTTCAACATCCCTTCATAGGGCACGATCACGCAGATATCGACCAGATTATCCAGATTGCCGACGGCTTTAGTCGCAATATAATATTCGCCCAGCGTCGGGTCAGATTTCTTCGCCATCCCACCCTTCATGTCCTCCTCCTTGTTCTTCTGGACATTAACGTTTGCATCCTTAGACAATACCGCACCTGATCCGTCTTCCCCATTCACCAGCACACGTGCGGACAAATCTCTCAGGTTGATAGTTTTGGCATCCAAGTTGAGCGGAAACATGTGTGCGTTGATAGCAAATGACAGCTGCTTATCTTTGCCCGAAATGAAACCCTTCCACTCTTCCGAGAACTGCTGGCGTAAGCTGATCAGTCGAAAGCCCCCGTCTTGCTTGATCGCGGGCAGCGCTACAACCTGCTGGCGTAAGCTTGCCCCACCGTCCAGCGCCGTATAGCGCAGATGAATGATCACATCGGAAATACTGTTAAAGTCGATGCTATTGGCGGCCTTGGGCATCCGTAACTCCCACCCTGAAACCGCGCCCGTACCTTCGAACGGCAGATAGCGTTGATCATGGAAATTCAGCTCGAACATGCCACTGTCGTTGATACCCTTTGACAGAGCGATCTGCTGTTTGACACGCGGGTCGCTACGCAACTGATCATCGGAAGGTGTAATCTTAGATGTTGAATCATCCGGCAGCAGATATTTAATTGTATCGATATTGTCAGTCAAAACGACATAGCTGTTCTGCTGGGTCAGCGTTGCCTGCACATTTTGATAAGGCCCGACAATCGCCGGAATCGAGATAGCGATGGACGCAATCTTACGACAATAGTGGCCGGGGAAATCCCGATCAAAGAGTGCTTCGGTCAGATCGAAGATGCATTTTCCGCCACTCCTCAAATTAAGCCACGCTTGCGGATCCATCTGTTTTAGCGAGATGGTCTTTTCGATCTCCAGCGTGCGCTCGTTATCCTCCATGTAGGCTTTTTCGAGCTGGTTGAGTCCCAGCATCAGCCCTTCCCCGGCGAGCAGGCCCTTCTTCAGGCTGTCCCAGTATCCGAACGTGATCATCGCCTCGCGCGTGTTGCGCTCATACTGATAAGCCTTCTCGGCGGCCTGCGCCAGCTCAAAGGCGATCTTGTAGGTCTGAAAATAGACGGAAGAGATGCGACCGACCATCCACTGATAGAGATCTCGGTTGGTGAACTTCGTCCGCAGCAAGTCTTCCATCTCGCCAGATTGCACGATGCTCTTCTGGTGCATATCCAGATCCAACTGCGCGATCTCCTGCCTGACAGTCGCTCCAGCGATCTGCGCCTGAATCTGCTCGACATCATTGCCGGCAAGCGTCGCTTGCAGACCCCATTCTTCCTTGCGTCGAAAATTTTGCGCCTTGGTCGCTGCCAACTGAGATCCTTGATTTAAAATAACTGCGGTGCTCTCGCTGACTCGGGGTGCCACCTGGGCTGCTCTACCCCAGTTGCTACCACCATCCGCTAGTCCGAAGACATTGGGTGCTAGCCACGCTGGTATAGTCAAGGCTTCTAGAACTGGCAAAGCTGTTTGAAACGAAAGCGCGGCTATCATCAGGTTCAGACTAGATGTTTCCTCCGTGATAAGTCCTTTATCAGTATAGTATTTCTTCCGATCATTAGCCCCTTCCAAACTGGCGTTGAGAGAGTCAATATTTTTACCGGCATCATCGATCTGCTTTTCCTTCACGCGAGTCGTCAGACTCAGAATCGCCTTCTCATGCGAGGATCGCAGCAGACTCAGTTGCTCGACGTCTTTTTTCTCCAGTGCGCTCAGCAGTGCCGAACCGAGTTGGATCAGCGTACTGGTGACGCTCTTTGCCTGCTGGATCATGGTGGTGAATCGATAGTGCGGAACCAACGCCGACATTTGTCCGGCAACACTGGTGAGATTCTGACCTGCGGCCATGGCGCGAATGAGCTGTCGCGGATCGATCGGCGGCTGAAACAAAGACAGCTGGCGCACGACGCCCTTGATGTTCATGCAGTGGCGGATCTTGAACAGCCGATCTTCAGCCCGATCCCAATAGCCCGCAAAATTTGTGTTCGGCGAAACCGGGAAATACTCGGTGTCTTTAACATGGAAGGGGTCAGTAAAATCGATGGCAGTATCGAATTGATCATAGCGTTTGCTCGGCTTCGGCGAATGTGACGGCCGCGTCTGCTTTTGTTTCTTGCCCAGCAAGTCCTGGGCCAGTACGTAGAGCAACATCGCCTGGACGATGGATTCCCAACTGTCCTGTGCGAAAAGCTGGTCTCCCCAGTCCAGCAGATTGTCGATGTACTTCATCACAATCGCCTTCTCATAAGCACCCAGCCGCAGCCCTGCGATCGCATGCGGGTCAAAGGGATCGTCCGTATATATCTTGAATTCCCCTGGGTTGTTCTTCTCGATATCCTGCAGTTTTTCAAGCGTATGGTGCTTAAAAGGCAGGTATCGCCAAAAAGGCGTGGGATCATCCTTACCGTCCGGCTTTTTATTGAGGCCCTTCTGGGGCATCGGATTAAAAATGTAGTGATACCATTTCTGCGCATCTTCGAAGTGTTGATTGCGGTTCAACGTGTCCGCAATAAGAAACGGGATATGGAAGAATAGTTCTCGGTAGTATATGGAGCAGGGACCATCGAAATTCAATTTCTTTTGTGAGTCAAGCTCGAATAAGTTTGTTACTCCTCCCTGTACTAGCGACTGTCGAATTATAGAGACAGAGGCAGCAGTTCTATCTTCACTAAGTTCTTTCAACACCTTTTCCCTATGAGTATCCATGGTGCCTTCAGCCGACAACTTACATGGTTTGATAATTTCTCCTTCAAATTCAACCCGAAGGCTTACTAAATCATCTTCATTGGAAACTAAAATCTCCAATAGGTTGCTCTGTTTTTGGAAGCAGGTTCCCGCTTCCTTCAAGGCCTTCTGATCGATGACTTTAAGTTTTGCGAGCACCAATTCATTTACCGCTATCTGGTCTGTTGGGCCTCCTCTCGTGGGCAAGAAAATGCTTTTGATGCTCTTGCCATTCCATCGAATATCATCAACGCCCCCATTTACTGCTAACCTCATTGAAATACTCAAATCGGAAACGTCATGACCCACGGCTATTGTACTAACGTCGAACTTTCGCTGAAAAGTATATCGACCATCGTCCTCGTGTCTATACGGCTTCAGCCATTTAGATTCAGAACTTGATTTTTGAGACAACCAATTAGTGGGTATTTCTTTCGCGTCGAGTGCCCATGCGGCCTCCCAATTCAGATCACTTTTTGAGCGACCGGAATCCTGACCGACACTTTCCCAATCGCGGTCCTGCCAGTATTGCTCAAGATATCTATTCTTACCCCATCCTGTGGATGCTCCTGTATTAAAACTACTTAAATCTAATTTAGTTTTTTTCTGATATATTTTAACCGTACCCCCTCCAGGAATTGAGTACCGGTGAGGAATATCCTCCAGTTTGACTTTTGCTGACAACACCTGCGGAGGAAGCCATTTACCGCTCACGTTGTGGTAAGCAAATTTGACAGTCGCTGTCGTGGTCGTCATTTTTTTATCGGTTATAAATTCTCGATCACTGATCGTCTTTGTTTCCACCCAAAAGAGGTAGAGACTATGATTCGCATACAAACAAGTCACGGTGTCGACGGAAATGGAGAGCGCGATCTTTTGCCATGGCCGCCACATGCCAATTTCACCCTTTCCATCATATACCGCGCTTCTGTAGTAGTAGACCGGAGGATTGTTTTTGGTTTTACCAATGACAAAAATCGTCTCTTCAGCGTTGGTCGCAACCGGATGGGTTACTCTGCCGGCGCAGGTATCCACAATCTTTAGGTTGGCCAACTCATCGAGCTTGTCGAAGTAGTTAATATAGGCCTGCGTCACTGCCTCATCTGTGATCTCGCCTTGCAGCAGTTCATCTTCCAGTTCCTTGAAAAGCGGTGTCTTGATCTTGCGCAGACCAGGGTCAAGATAGTTTTCTGGATAGAGAAAGACCTTGCGGTTCGCTTCCCACAAGCGGTAGTGGGAGCGCCACGCCCATTCCTTATCTCCAACCGGGCAGGTGACCTGCCCATCCGCTTCCAGCCCCATGTGACTACGCTGGATATAGCGCTGCAGAGTGTTGAGCCCCTGCTTGACCTTAGATACTTTGGCCACGCCACTCATCTCGACATCGATGAGCAGGTAGTCAGAAAGGTCCTTGAGGGAATCCATCCCGTAAAAATACTTCGCGACGGTTTCATTCTGGCTCAACTGGTGCATCAGTAACCCGACTAAGGCATCGCGTTCTCGCTCGTTCAGGTGGTCACGGATGGGCCCAAAGGTTTTTCCCCAGTCATCATCTGAATACTTGGACTTCACCACACCCAAAAGACTGTGTGCCACCGTACTGATTTGCGAGAAATTCGTTTGGGCAGCATGCAACGTGCAGAGCTGGATCAGCATCTGCACGTCGACACCGAGCTTCGCTGCCAGGTCGAAACTTTGCTTCATCGTCGATAATAGGCCAATCACACTGTCCTTCGCTGATATTACGCTGAGATGCCCATGCAGCGCACTGATTTGGCTAGCTGGCCAAGCGCTGAGCGTCTCCAACTTCTTTTTATCAGCATCGGGCAACTCATCGAAGGACCAACACTGGGCGAGTTCGGTCAGAAGCGGAGCGGTTTTCTTCCCCTTGGAGCCCTGCTGCTGGAAAGTATCAACTAGCCCGGCGAAGGCATGCACCGAACGAATCTTGTCGAGATTTATGCGAATATTTGAATGAGAAGAATCGAGGTAGGACTTTTCTGTATTTCTCTCATCTAATCCCAAAGGGGACGGGAATTTCAGTACTGCATCTAAACAGCCAGATGTAAGTTTGAGAGCCTTCGCCAGATAAAGAAGCAATGCGGCATCCTGTAACCCTTCAATAGTTAAAAACCTTGCTGCACTGCGTTCCTTGTGATTCAGGTAGTCGACCGCAGTTGCTACCAGGTGCCAGTCCTGATTGAAGGTCGCAGCCAACTGCTGGATCGTCGACTGCACCTGAAAATCCAGTTCACGATTCAGTGTCTCGATAATTACGTTGACAGCATCCTCGTCGCTGCGGAGCGAATCGATGAGTGCCTCGAGATTGGCTATCCCGGTACCAAAGCATCGGAATAATTCGCCGTTGCTATCAGTGAAGATGACGCTCTCACCATCGGTGTCCGCAACCATTGCTGTCACGTTGGTCGATTCAGCGCCCTGAGATAATAGACTGGACCACTGGGTATCTGTGAACACACCCTTTGCCTTGCTTGCAAAGCGAACCTCACCCCGGTAATTGATGATTAGTGAGTCGATGGTTTCGTCCTTGTGAACTGCAATATCCATTGCGTTCCATGTCTTGCCCCCATCGGCAGACCGAAAAATATCGCTGCTTACGACAGGATTAACAGCTCCCTCGTGTATTACTTGAATCGCTGCAAAGAGCGACTGGTCATCTGGGCTGACGGCAATGGCGGTGACCTTTTCATCGGTCAATGGCTGCAATTGTTGGACTATTACCTTAATCCACTTATTACCGCCATCGGTACTGCAATAGAGCCCTTGAATGTCCGTCCCGACACAAAGCGTATTACCGTCGGCCGTCACTGCTAATGATGTGAGATAAGCGCCATCGAAGCCTTCGACTTTGAGGTCTTCCCAGCGCATCTCAAGGCTTAAATACCGGTAGAGTCGCTTCTGCGTTGCAGCTAGCAGGGTCTTACAATCGGGCGTCACGGCGAGTGCGCGGATATCAGCAGGGGTATCTTCAAGTACCGTCCCTACCCAATTGTCAGATCCGCCAGGGATGCTCGTTACGGTACGGGCAGTGGCCGCGAAAATGACCTGCTGATCGCCGGCGATCGCTAAGGCAGTCACGCTTCCTTGCGCTGCTTCACCACTGGTCACCTTCCTCAAACTTTTGCGGACTATAAATGATTCCAGCGCGTCGCGGACTTGTGCCTGGTTGATCTGTGTGATTTTTCCGGGTTCTTCCCCTGCTTCGACAACCGGGCATTGAACCCATCCGGCTCCTACGATGAGGCCAGCTTCGCGCAACGCGATAGCAGCAGCCGCCGATTTTTCGGAACTGATCGTGCCCAGCACGAAAGTCTGTTTATCAACACGGCGAGGTTTCAGCGTGGCGTGAAGTCCGCTGGTCAATTGTTTGAGACTGCCCTCGCTCCAACCCGGATCGACGCTGCGCCGGGCTTCGTGGGTCATCTCACCAGTCATCAGATATTCGAGTTGAGAGGGGCTGAGTTGCGCGTCCTTCAGCCAGTCGGCCCAGTGTTCAACGGTACGCAGATTGTCGACGCTCGAAACCTCCGGCGTAGCGAGCCGCAATCGGCCTTCCCCGGTGATGCACTTGAGCAGTAGTAGGTACTCCTGAACCCTCATTCCCAAGGCCTTAGCCATCTTACTGAAGCGGTACAACCGCGTCAGTGTATGAAGATCAAGGGCGATTGGCGCGGCGTCTATGCCACCCGTATTGGCCTGCTCTGTGAATAAATTTTTGCTGTATATGTGTTCGACGATGGACTGAAGATCATCGTTACCCACATTCAATGCCGCGAGGAGACTACTACGGATCCCCTGATTTTTTGGGTCCTGTACCTTGGGATTCCAGACCAGACCTTCCGTATTGGATTTGAGATAGCCGGCGCCTTTCGAGTGATACGTGCCTCCCTCTGCCCCTTCGACTTGGTAGAAAGGTGGTGTATTGAAGACCCGATCGAAGAGTGATTTTGGTTCGGGGTGGTTCAGTGCAGCGAATCCAGGGTTAGTGTTCATGTCGTGCACAAAGCTACAAACCACATCAACGGACAGCTTATATTTGTCGCTGAATTTTTTGAGCTGAGCTAGCTTACAAAGCGACTTTATGTTGATTAGGTTTGGGGGTGATGTATCTTCTGCATCTTCCTTCCCCCCCAGACCCGCGGCGATTGACTGAAGAGCGGTATCCAGGTCTTCGCAAGACCAACCCAAATAGTTGGCCAGACGAATAAAACGATTCAGATAATCAAGTACCGGAAGAGTCAGTTCCCCCCCGAGAGTCACCTGCCAGCAAAGCCAGGAATCATCAAACTGAGTTTTGTCGATTTTCTGCCATGCTGTACCGTTATCATCACTGACGAAGAATCCTGAATCGGTGTGCGCAATGAGCCTGTTAGCACAGGAGATTAAAACTTTGATTTTGCTTGTTTGCTGCCAGATTTTCTGCCATGTTGCGGCACCGTCTTCGCTGACGTAGAGCGCATATTTTGTGTACGCAAAAAAACGGCTGCCATGGGCTATTACACTCTTAACAAAATGTTGATTGAAAGTCTCTTTACCGGTTTGCCTCCAACTGCTTCCGAAGTCTTCACTGACATAAAGGCCTATCCCATAGTTACAGGCGAAGAGAAGATTCGCGCTAACGAGAATATTTGCAGGTATTCTGCCGCCGTTTTCATCCCCGCCCTTCTGTTGCCAGGTCGTGCCATAATCATCACTAATAAAGCGACCTGCAGTATTGCCACTAGAATAATCGCCAAGGCCTGCGGTATTGGCAATAAGACGATCGCCGACGATGAGGAGTTGAACAATCCGGTTATCTAGCATGAGCTTTGGCAGCCACGTTGTGCCTATATCATGGCTGATGAAGATGCCCTTTCCGGTTCGGGCAATCAGATGACCATAAAATGCCACAACTTCATCAATCGCAATCAACCTATCAAACTCTTCCTGGCCAGTTCTCAGCCATGATATACCCTGATCATCACTGACAAATAGCTGACTTGCAGACCACACAACGAACCTAGACTTGCTGACGACAATTCTGGGTTCCATATTTTTTTCGATGAAAATTTTCCTCCAGCAGATGCCGAAGTCATCGCTAATGAAGAGGGCATCGTCAGTACGGGCAAACAGGTAACCACCGCTGGAAACCAGTTCCTTTATCTCCACCTGATCTAAACCGGTTTGCTGCCAGCTCGCGCCGTTGTCGTCACTGACAAAAACCCCGTTATAGTCGCACACGAACAGTCTGTTGGCATGAGCCAGAATTTGAGAGACCACTTCAAATTGACCTTCCCCGATTTGCTGCCATGTCGTGCCATTGTCGTCGCTGATAGCGAGGACATGACCCAGAGCAAAGAGCCGACCACTCACGTAGATTTGCAGATAAGCCAGTTGCTCTGTAGTGAGCTCTGCCTGAGCCAGAAAGCGGTCTGCGCGGGTCAGACGCCAAGAGTTGCCCGGAGCTAGCCCGTAGGCTTTGCTCAACGCTTCGTCAGTTGTAAGCGGCGTTGTGATGAACGAGTATTCTTTAACCGACAAGCCTAACTGCTCACAATCCACATGGATGGCGTCCGCCCCGAATAACTCATATATCGTTGCCAAATCGGTCTTGAAGTGTTTCAAGTATAGACGGATCTGCTCCAGCGGCGCGTTGTAGGGAAGGTTTAATGGGTATATCGAAGTGGCGAGTTGCTGCAAAGCAGCTTGACCGGAATCCGCCTCTAGCCTCTTCCTCATCACTTCATTGACGATTTCCAGATAGGGCACCTCGGTGGTGGTGTTCTTAGCGTCAAGCTCAATTTCCAACAGGTCTGGTCGGCGCTTGTTGAGTTTTAGGTCATCCAGTTTTCCCCAGTCATCCTGATCATTCAGCGTCCCATTTGTTATCCTTTTTTCAATCAGCCGCATGAGATCAACGAAATAGGCGGCCGGACTGAGGATGGAGCTGTCATGATCGACCGCCCCTGCCGCCTCGGCTTGTACAAACAGTTCTCTGTACGTGGGGTTTTTCATCAATTCATCACGGAGGCCATCCTGATTGCTGGCCCGATATGGCTGCGAAGCGATGTTGTCGATATTGATCCTCTGGTGGATCGTCAGGGGTGTTTTATTGCTTTTATCTGTCATGAGACTAAACCTCCGCATGTGCTTTTGGTGTTTGGTAAGTCAAGTGAGGCTAATTAAGCTTCCCTATCTACTGGATAACTATCTGCTCGACCGCTGGCCACTACCTGTTGATTGATGATGCAGGGTAGGTACTGGCTCAGCGCTGCTGCTACTGATGCCATGGGACCCCAAGAGTAAAGTGTTGCCCTTGCTCTCCTCTCCCTTTTTAAATTCCTCTGCTGCATTTAGATATCCTTTCCATGCCTCATCCCATTTGGCCCAGATCCGATTCACTCTTCTGGTCTTTTGTAACTTAAGCCGCCCTCTCCGTATGTGGATTTCCGCATCCGGGCCGTATTTATTTTTTGCTCTTTCCAGATTTTCCAGGATATCCTCAACCTCGCTGTGAGTCTGTTCGATCTCAGAAAATGCCATTTCGTTTATTTCCTTTTTACTCTTGCTTGCCAACGCCACGCCCTGAAGAAGGGCGCGGCCAAATTCATAGCCGGGCGCAAGCTTTACCGGGTTCTTCGCCGCTTCCTGAAGCGGGTGTTTAGTCATTGACTTGAAGTTGGCGTTCTTTTCCTGATCCTGAAGTGAGGGTTTAGCATCGGCAGCAAGACCTATGACAGCGCCACTATATGGTATAAATTTTCCCGCCACCCCTGCTGTCAGGGCAACTGCCGCATTGCGAAATTCCCTCTTAACCCTTCCTGATTTTCCCAAAGCCAATTCCTTCGTCATGTTCCTGATGTGGCGTGTCGCTAGTGCAACTTTCTCAGGAAACCGTTTGCGACCTCCCCTTACCAATTGTTCTGTGGAACGATCGCCTTCCAGCTCGATCAATCTATGGAAGTCCTCTTTACCCAATCCTGTGTGATCATTGAATCGAATCGGATTCCCACTCACAAATGCATACAGATTCAAGCCGTCCACTGTCCCCGCCGGATCGGGGCTCATCCATCGGCCCAGCCACGGGGCGTAGTATCTGGCACCGTAATAGTAGAGCCCAGTCGAGTCATCCAGCTCCTTGCCGGAGTAGCGATATCGCTTCGCCGTGTCGGTCTGACTGCGCACTGCCTGATAGGAGGTGCTGCCGAAGGGTGTGTACTCCTCGTAGGAAATGATCTGTGCACTCTCGTCCAGCTCCAGGCTGGCCGAGCCCAGATGATTGCCGAACTGATAGCGGATGAGCGGTTTTTCCGCCTTGTCCCGGCCTTCTGTCCGCGTTTCCACCAGCGCGATACGCTGCTCGTCGTCCATTATGTGCAGGCTCTCGCGTTCCAGCTCTGCCGTTTCGCCAGCGTTCTTGTAGGTACGATATATCTCGAATCCGCCGAGATATAGCCGCTCTTTCCTGTTGACAGGCGTCTTTCCAGCGCCCGCGTAGGATTCGGTCACTTGCCGAACGCGCTGGCCACTTGCATCGTAGACGTAATAGACCGTGCGGCCACCGCCAAGATCGGACTGCCGCAGTTGATCCCGATAATCCCAGTGCATGTTGGGGCCAGGATTCGCGCCGCCCAAGTGCGGCATGCGGGTGATGTTGCCGTGGGCATCGTAGGCAAAGCGTTCCTCACACCGGATGTTGCTGCCGACTGTGGTGCTACTCAAGCGGTTGCTGGTCTTGCGCGAGGTGCCGCTGCTGCCATCCTCGATCAGGCTTGTTTCATCGCAGTCGTAGGTGCGTGTCCAGCCAGGGTGGGCCGAGTCGCTGCCGCGATGCTGCATCTTCAGAAAGTTGCCCTCTGCGTCATACTCATAGTGCTCGGCATAGACACCCATGGCGTTGCCATCGCCCGGTTGCGGCAAGCCTGCACGCGGTGAATCGTTGCTGGAATGGGGGATCGGCGATCCCCCGATTTGACCTATATGCTCGCGACCGGTGGCTTCGATAAGCCGGTAGAGGGCGTCATAAGTGTAGTTGCCGTTCGGCTCGACGCGCTTGTTTTTGAAGTAAACCGTCTGCTGCGCATCGTCCCTAATATGAGTGATGTTTCCTGCCGGATCGTAGCTGTAGTGCAGATTCTGCAGGGCACAGGACTTGGCCTGGGACGGTCTGTCCAGCGCTTCGATGGCTGGTTTGTTGTCGCTGTCGCTGTCGGTGAAAACTGCGCCTCTCCACGTGTAGAGGTTAATCAGTCGAAAGGTAAGCGGGTCATAGACGTAAGCAGTGCTGGCGCCGTTAGCATAGTCAATCCGCTTGCGCTGCCCCTTGGCGTCGTAATCGATATTTTTGATAAAAGATGTCCAAACAAGTTTATCTTTGTTCTTACTGCTGTGCAGATTCGCCTCCACCCGTTCCAGCAGGTTGGCTGCGTTGTAATGGTGACGGATGACGCTGTTGTCCGGTGCAGTCAATTTCGTTGGACGATTAAGTGCATCGTAGCTTGTATGGCTAGTGTAGGTGTCATCTTCCAACAGACGTGTCACAGCACCTTCCCTTACGAAGAGATCCAGTGGAATG
This sequence comes from Psychromonas sp. MB-3u-54, assembly GCF_002836415.1. GTDB lineage: Bacteria > Pseudomonadota > Gammaproteobacteria > Enterobacterales > Psychromonadaceae > Psychromonas. The sequence goes on from NZ_PJBP01000181.1 coordinate 14,600, forward strand.
CTCGCATTAAATTGAATAACTTTCTCGATCGCGCTCCAGTCCAGGGTCTGCTTGTAGTCTTTGGCTATCCGTCGCGAGACACACAGCAGATTGCCCTTGAAATCGTGCCCCTCGCTGGTGACGACCCCCGCCTGATCCAGATGGCGATAAAGCTGGCCACGCAAATTGAATCGCACGGCTTCAGGGTGCTGCTCACCATAGATCAGACGCTCAGTCAGCAACTTACGCTTCGGATTGGCAGGATCGGCGCCGGTAACAAATGATCGCAGCGGTCGGCGCAACGGATCATATTCGGTGCGGAAAATATGGCCGCGGCTGTCCCATGCATACAGGGGCTTACCGGCGACATCGTTGAGCATCCACCGCTCGCCCGCATCCATGCTGGCCTCGTGAATGCAGTTGCCGAGCATGTCGTAGTCGTAGCGCATAGCGATGCGACCATTGGCGTCAATCAGTTCAAGCTCATTGCCTTCGATGTCGTGTACCACGCGCGTGGCGTATTTCTGCTCCTCCCCTTTGCCATCCTTGCCGTTATCGGCAATCGTCAAGATCGGCCGACCCAGCGTATCTGAATATGTCACGGTAGGCGTTGCAGCATGGACGGCCGCTTTGTTGGCAGCAGCCTGTTCGTCCGTGCCTTGTTGACCGTTACTGCGCTGGTCATACCAACCGGGTAGATAATCAGCCGTGGCAAGTAATTGAAAGTATTGACCTACATCGGGATCGGTTCCGGGGTCGGACAGCATGACCGTATCATTCACATCCCAGCTTTCCTGCCGCCAGGGATCGAACACAACTTTTTCAAAACTGTGATTGGGATGCAGGGTGGCGACGACGCGTTCCAAAGGGTCATAAAAAACAATGGATGTGACGCCAGCATCGATCATCTTCGATTCCTGTTCGTACAGGTGTGTGCTGCTGAAGAAAGGCTCGTACTGTTTAACCGGTTTACCCTTGTTGTTGAATACGGTACGACCCGTGCCCACCCAACGCTGCGATGTGTGCACAGGCTTGTCTAGCGTCTGGCGAACCAGATCGCCGGGGTGGATATCGTCAGTCGGCAGAAGCACGTCCGCCATCCGTTGCGGCGCATCACCCGCTTCAGCCCGCACTTTCTTCTGGATCTCACGACCGAAGCCATCGGAATAGGAGAAGGTGGTTTGGATCCTGCAATCGATACCCATTTTGATGCCAGCCGGGTCGTTGATGTGCGTTTCGCGCGCCAGCGTGGCAGCAAATGGCGGCTGACCGGTGCGTTGGAAACGCGTCAGATCGTAGACGATGCGCGTGCTTGCGTTACCCAACAATGAAAGCACACTAGTCTGCGGATCTTTGATAAAGGCTTGCAGATCAGAGAGCGCAGGATCGGCATCAAAGCCTTCCAGTAAGTCGCCGACGTTTTGGTCCGCTTTGCCCATCACTGCCGTGGCGACCACCATGCCCAACGCGTCAATGGCAACGGCGGTCCGGTTGCCATTGGGATCGGTGATCAGCCGCGGCTGCAACACGCGGTAGTCGTTGTCGGATTTCACGACGTTGTCCAGCGCATCGCGGGTCTCGGTGATCAATAGATCGTAGTCATCGTAAGTGACGTTTGATGTCGCAGCAAATGGATCGACGAACTTGCGCGGCAGAAAGAAATGTCGGCGAGCGCTGTCCAGTTCGTCAACAGCACTATTGGCAGGCTCATCGATATCAGCATCAACATCAAAGAATATCCTTCCTGAAGGGACCCACCCCTTGCCGTCCTTACTGATGTAACCGCCCTGCGCCGCGCCCTTGCCCAGCAGCAATGAAGCATCACCTGAATGATCGGTCTGCTTGCGTTTAAAAACATGTTCCAGCAGCTCATCAGTATAAGCAAGCTGATAGCTCTCCCCCGGTAAAGCCAGTGACTCAAGCATGCCGAGCGGCAGCAAAGCGGTCAGGTCATTTTTGCGGTACAAAATGCGAGCATGCTCGATTAGACGACGGAAATACTTCTGCCCCTCGCCGGTATCCTTTGCCGTTATCCGCTTTGCCTTATCAAAATGGAGATCCTCATAATCGACATCGTATTTACCATCAGCTGCTTGGGTAAAGAAGCTCAAAATATCATTAACACTGTAGAGAACGGTTGCTTTATTGGTGCTCGTTTCCTGTTGTGCTTTACGCAACTCATAGGTGCATGACTCAGCGGGCAACGGCGCGAGATAGACATCGGCTTGATCAACGATTGCATGGGTGAACATATTTTCAGTGCAGGTCATATGAATAAGCCGCTGTTTGTTATGATCCACAGGTAAAAGCAGCGCCTCGTATGTATCCTTGCGACGGCCATAACTAATGGCGCTTTCTTTCAGCACATTGCCATATTCATCAACTTGCAGCGTCAGCGCATGATTGACCCGCGGATCTGCGGGGTTGCGTTCGTAGTGATAGGAAATTGTCTCGCGTGGATGAACCAGGCAAACCGCGTCATTTTGATCCGCCTTAGCCTGGAGCAATTTGACGTAAAAATTTGATTCCGTGATGGTGTAGGGATGTTGATCTAGCTCGGGGTTCTTGAGGCTGGGGTTCTGCTGGTGATCCAGACCATAGACTTCTTCACGAAGGACGTGGCCATGCAGGGCGCGGTAGGCTTCAATTCTCCTTTCTGAATATTCATTAAATTGGGGGTCAAGGGTAGAATCCGACAAAGGAGACGCTAGATCGTCACCCTTGTAATATTCGCCTGCGTATTGCTGCGAAATTATTTTAGCTTCAGCATAGGCACCGGTGTGGTACCAGGTCTTGGTCAAGATCGGTGGCAGATCATGACTGCGGTCTTTGGGCTCGGCTAAAGCAGCCTCGCCCGGTTCAAGCTGCGAGGCAAGGTCAAAGCTCTCGGCATCTTGTCGCTCCACCCTGCCAAAACCGCGAAACTCTCGTTCGACGGGATCAAAAAATCCATGGTGGTAGCTGTAGCTGGCAACCAGTCTGGTGCAGCCGATATGGTCGAGGGTTTCGATCTTTTCGACAACCTGCACCGGAAACGGCAGCCGGGTGATCCAGGGCGTGCCGGCCTGTTCATCAGCTAGATAAAATTTGGTTGAGGGGCTGTAGTGGATCAGGGTTGTCGCGCCCATATTGTTGTCAACTTCAGTCAACAGATGTGGCTTCGTCCCTGCGGTAAAGTCGTAATACTGATGGTTGAGACTGAGGTCGATATTCACACTGGTGAACACCAGGCATGCTGTGCCGTTGCCAAGCACATCAGCAAAACTGATTTGACTGATCTTATCCCAGGGCTGGGGTAACGTAACGGATATCGGTTTGCTGAAGCGGTTGCCACTTTCGTTGCGGTAAATGTCAACGCGATCAGGGTACACATAGACCAAATCAGTGGTACCAGAACCGTCGATATCGGTCAGAAAAAGACGGGAGGCATCCATCTCAGCGGCAAACAGAGGCGCATTGGCGATCGCGACCATCGGTCCAAAACGTCCATAGCCGAGGTTGGGCCAACATTCCACACTGCCATTACGAATACGCATGAGGTGACTGCCACCATCACCAAAGGGATCAGCAAAATGAATCGCTTCGTGTTTTGATGAATGGCTGGTGACCGGCAGCCTCGAGTCTGTTGACTGCCAATACAGGCCGTCATAACCAAGCTTGCCCTTGGATGGGTAGACTTTAACAGCCTCCCCCTCAAAAAGCAGCAGGTCTGGCAGTCCATCCCCGGTGACATCAACCATCTGCCGTTGAGGATGATGGAGTTCTGTCGGAGTAGAGGCAAAGCTGTGATACGGCTTCCAGTTACCACCACGAATGGACTCGTAGTAACCCGAGCGGGACACCGTGGTAACAACCAAATCCAGCTTGCCATCACCTTCCAAATCCATAAGAGCGAGCCCGCCTTCTTGCAGATTACGTTCGATGGGAAACGCATGCGGAGCGTTGCTCGCAGCATAGCGGCCATCACCAAGGGGCCGTGAGTAGAGGACGCTATCGGCATCCGTATACAAAATACCTGGCAGCCCTTCACCATAGAGATCGACGATCTGCTGTGCGCCCTTTTCGAGGAAACCGACGATGCTCGTTCCTGCCTCTGATTTCAATGACTTAAACCCAAGAGCATTAACAATGACAGCGCTGGGATCCGCGCACATACCGGATTTTGACCAGTCAAACTGCAAGGGTGGCATTGCTTGGGCTTTGGCTGTGCCATCACAATAGCCCACCTGCTTGACAGCGTTAAGGAAGGTCAACGCGGACGTGTTCTCTCTGGCAAGATAGTCGAATTCGGTAGCGCTTACTTCAAAGGAATTTCCGCCGTTCTCGCAGTCAAAACGATGATGCATTGAAATTCGAGTGCAGCGAACGGTGGTGCGAATATTGAAGCCGGATTTGTATGAGGAGAACGGATCCGGACGTGGGCGATCTGATTCGCTTTCATTATCCTCGTGCAGGCTGCCTAACGTTGCTGGCTTGGAATAAAAAAAGCGAACTTTAAAATGCCATTCATCTTCGGATTGGGGCTTTGTATCGGGCGAATAATTGCCATATTTAATGCTGCTAATGTGTTTATTGGCGCCGTCTTCCTGATAGGTATAAACAATCTGATTGCCCTTGGCATCGAAGCTGCGTTCAAGCAACCATTGGTAAATACGTGTTTTTGTTTTGTTATCTGGATCGACGTCGGTGACACGCGCACAGCCGGTCTCCCCGTAAATGCTGGTGACGTTATCCTTAGTGGTAACACGCCAATGGGTATCGTCATTCTCGTTCTTCACCCAACGTTCGACCCTGGCAAAGAGCCCTTCCGTCCGAGGACGGTAGGTGAAGACGGAGTACCCTACTGCGTTGTCCTTGGGTATTTTCGGACTGTCCGAAACCAGCAGCAGATCATCCGCATTGGAGATGAGAAAGGTGTCTGTATCGTCGTATCTAGGTATCGCTTTTGCTGTCTTGCGGGAAATATTGGGAATGGCAAGGTTGAAACCAATGCCAAAAATGCCGTTGCCGGAACCTGAACTGTAGTCAATGCTCAGATGCGGTTCAAAGCCTCGGCAGGAAGATGTGGGTATCGGGATAGAGAGACTGGCTGTGCCGGTGAACGCATCTGGCTGAAAAGTCTCGCCAATACCGCTGATAGCCCCTCCTCCTTTGGGAAGCGATGGCTGGGCAACTTTTATCATGTATTACCCCCCATATTCGACAAGATTTTTGGGGGTTCGTCTTGGTTCAAAACATGCGGACCGCGTTGATTACGCACACGGTTCAGCATTACAAATAATGAATCAGGCATAGCGACCCCATTTAAGCGATACACAACAACAAGAATAACAAGATTAGTCATCGCCATTACAACAACGACTGCGAAGTCATACGACCCAAACCTCAAGCCGGAATTCAACGCCTAAAACGTTCAACTCCGTTTTTTGAAGACACTTAAGCGCAACGGATACTTTGCTGAGCAGTCTCCCCATAATGAGAACAACATGAGAATAATTGAACGATATCGATAGATCACAAGAGAACCAATCCAGCCTTAACTGCATTTCTATATTTTATGGATAAGGATTGATATTTCACACATTCTACATAACTTTAATGGTCAAATATCCAGCACACCTAACTAATTTGACAAATATTTCAACGGAAACACGTGGTTTTTACCGTTATTTATCCTGAAATATGCCCCTGACTTTTGAGTTTAAAAAGTAAGATTAAAAAATTGCAGTGGCATGAAGTTCAATATTAATACTATTTGATATATATTTTAAAGACGAAAAGCTTGACCGAGAACGATGATCATTACGAGATAAAGTCTATTTTAGTTAGTCAGTGCTATTTAACGAAGAATAGTACATAAAAACAGCAGAGTTAAATTTTTCTGTTGTGGAGCAGACTATTCTCGGTCAGGCTCTTAATTGTAAAAATACCCGTTTTTATTTTTAAACTGACCTTTCGCAAATAATGTGCATTATCAATTAACGTTGTATTTATTCGATGCTTTGCACTCATGGTTAAATGTTTAGCCCTGTGGGGATACTAGGGATATTTGCCTCCTCTCATTATGATTTATAATACTTTCACTTTTTTTTGCTTCATATCACAAGCCGTATTTGTTAGCCTGCATTATCAAGCAACTGTAATAAACGGACATAAAAGGAATTATCTTGACTAATACACATAAATACACGATTGCAGGGTGCTTAGCCATTCTGATATGGAGTACAACCGTCGGGCTGGTGCGCAATGTGGCAGAGCAATTAGGTCCTATTGGCGGTGCTGCAATGATCTATTCCGTGAGTGCTTTGTTTCTGTTGATAGTCCTTGGTGCGCCCCGCTTTAAAGTCTTCTCGTTAAAATACCTGCTGATCGGGGGGGCGCTGTTTGTCAGCTATGAAATTTGCTTATCGCTGGCGTTAGGAATGGCTAATAACCGCATTCAAGCGGTCGAAATGGGCGTCATTAATTATTTGTGGCCATCTTTAGTGGTATTGCTTGCGGTGTTTACCAGTAATAAGCCGGTTGATAAAAGAATTTATCCGGCAATAGCACTGTCGTTTTTCGGGGTGGCTTGGACGGTGAGTGGTGATGGTGGGATTTCTATTAGTCAATTAGCAGGCAATATAGCGACCAACCCTTTAAGTTATTCTATGGCGCTCGGTGGTGCTTTTATTTGGGCGTTTTACTGCAATATTACCAAGCGACTGGCGAATGGCAAGAATGCAATTACCTGGTTCTTTATCGCCACTGCGGTGGCTTTGTGGATCACCTATTTTATGAGTGATGAACCTGCCATCGCTTTTACAACCGGCGCGGCGATTGACTTATTAATAACGGGCGTTGCGATGGGCAGCGGCTATGCATTATGGAATATAGGTATTATTGGCGGAAATATGATGCTGCTGGCAACCTTGTCGTATTTCACGCCTTTATTATCCACTTTCTTCTCGGCATTGATTTTGGATATTGAACTGACGGCAACATTTTGGCAAGGCGTGGTAATGGTCACTATTGCCTCTTTACTTTGCTGGTGGTTTACGCGAGAAAAACCGGCTCCCACAATAGATGTTGCCCAGCCTATCAAGGTTGAATAAATCAGCCTTATCTTAGGCATTGATAGGTCCTAAGAGTAATCCACATGCGGCACGCTTAGAAAAAAGTGGGCCGCATTTAAAATTAATTTGCTCTGCCATAAAAATCCCCACGCCCCCTCTATTGAAAAACACCGCAACAGAGAGCAAAATCAACGTTTCTTACCCGCACAAATGAATAGAAAATCAATGGATTTGGTATAACATACCCTAGCGATAATATATTCAATAAATTTAGTGAGGAAGTATGTCCTTTACCATTGGGAGGTTAGCGCAGCTAGCGAATATAAATATTGAAACCATTCGCTTTTATGAACGCAAAGGTTTATTGATACAACCGATAAAACCATTAACGGGTTATCGGCAATACGATGACCAAGCGCTCTGCCGTATTCGATTTGTTAAACGTGCCCAGGAGGTTGGCTTTACCTTAAGTGAAATACAAAGCTTGCTTGATATTGAATCTAATAACTGCGATAAAGTACAACATTTAGCGATGGAAAAGCTGACTCTAACGCGACAAAAAATAAATGACCTGCAACATCTTGAAAAATCACTTCAGCATTTAGTCACACAATGTAAAATAACTCAGAATAAAACTCACTGCCCGATTGTAGACTCTTTCAATAACGCTTCTTCGTTAAATAAAAAATAACCTTCATTTAGCAAACCCCATTGACTCCGTACTTGGGTACGGCATGTATAGTTAATATATTATACAAGTGGAGAGTTAAAAAATGAACAAAGTATCAGCACAACAAAAAACCAACGCTTCCATGCCATTATTGTCTGGATTTTTAGCCGCAATTGGCTCTGGTCTGTGTTGTGCAGGCCCCTTTGTCTTATTATCCCTTGGCCTCGGTGGCGCTTGGGTAAGTAACTTAACACTGCTTGAGCCTTATCGCCCTCTCTTTATCGTTGCCGTTATTATCGGTTTTTCTCTCGCTGGCTACCGTATTTACCGCCCTATTAGTCATTGTAAAAAAGGGACTGCTTGTGCTGTTCCTGCAAATCGATTTCGCCAACAGATTATATTTTGGTTCGCTGCACTGATAGCGGCTATTTTTGTTACCAGTATTTACTGGCTCCCGCTTGTTTTATAGTTAAAAATTTATAGTTAGGATTTAAAAATGAAAAAAATATTTATAATATTAAGCCTGTTAATGATGGCAAATATCAGCTTAGCAGCAGAGCAGACAGTATCCCTTAATGTGCCGACAATGACTTGCCCTGTTTGCCCGTTTACCGTTGAAAAAGCGCTAAAAGGCGTCGATGGGGTAATTTCGGCCGATGTTTCTTTCGTTGGAAAGATGGCAAAAGTCACCTTTGATGATCAAAAAATAACAGCAGCAGCATTAACAGCGGCAACTAAAAATGCAGGCTACCCGTCTACGCTGAAAAATTAAGGAAGGCTTCTGATTATGGCAGAAAAAAAATGCTGCAATTCCCTTGAAACGGCTTCTGAAAAACAACAGATTGCGATCATCGGCAGTGGTGCAGCGGCTTTTGCTTGTGCAATTAAAGCGGCAGAAGCCGGCGCTGAAGTCACTATTATTGAAGCAGGAGTCGTCGGCGGGTGTTGTGTCAATGTCGGCTGCATACCTTCTAAGATTATGATAAAAGCAGCGCAACTCGCTCAGCAGCAGCGTAAAAATGCTTATCCCGCTATCAAAGATAATCCTCCTGTTATTGACCGTGCTTTATTAAGTTTACAGTTACAAAATCGCGTTGATGAGTTACGCGATGCGAAATACGAGAATATTGTAAGAAGTAATGACAATATAAGACTTATTAAAGGCTTTGCCCGTTTTAGCAGTATCAATAGCCTGAAAATTAAAAAACAAGATGGCTCGTTCGATTCGCTTTACGCTGATAGATTTTTAATCGCAACAGGTTCATCCCCTTATATTCCACCGATTTCTGGCCTGGCAGACCTGCCTTATTGGACCTCCACCGAAGCTTTATTTGCAACAAGGCTGCCTGAACGTTTATTGGTCATTGGCTCTTCAGTCGTGGCATTAGAACTAGCACAAGCCTACCAACGGTTAGGTACACAAGTGACCTTAATTGCAAGGCATACCTTACTATATCGTGAAGATCCTGAGTTAGGGGCCGGATTACGCATTGCATTGACGGATGAGGGGATGAGCGTATTCGAGAATCAAAAAATTCATTCCGCAGAATATAAAGACAACCTTTTTACGGTGAGTATCAATAATCAATCTTTACAAGCAGAAAAGCTATTGATTGCGACGGGGAGGCATGCCAATACCCAATCTCTTCATTTATCTCAGGTTGGCATTGAAACAAACAACAGCGGTGAGATTATGGTTAACGGTAAAATGGAAACCTCACAAACACATATATATGCAGCAGGTGACTGCGCTTCTATGCCGCAGTTTGTTTATGTGGCGGCGGCGGCGGGCACACGTGCTGCAACAAATATGACAGGTGGAGATGTTTCTCTCGACTTAAATACCATGCCCGCTGTTATCTTCACCGATCCTCAAGTGGCAACCGTTGGTCTTTCTGAAAATCGAGCAAAGGATCTGGGTATAAAAACCGAAAGCCGCACCCTTGCGCTGGAAAATGTGCCCAGGGCATTGGTGAACTTTGAAACCACTGGCTTTATTAAGTTAGTGATAAAGGCCAATACAAGGGTTTTAATTGGAGCACAAATACTTGCTCATGATGGAGGAGAAATAGTACAAACAGCGGTGCTCGCTATCCATAATCGAATGACTATTGAAGCATTAGCGGCGCAATTATTTCCCTATCTAACCCTGGTTGAAGGCTTAAAACTATGTGCGCAAACATTTAATAAAGATGTAGCACAATTGTCCTGTTGCGCAGGCTGAAACTTAAAAATTGCTGAGCAGAGTGTTATCAATAAAAAACGCAGTAGAGCAAATAAAAAAGCTTTCTTTGTTACTGAGGGTCACTCTATAGAATCGACAATAAAAGTGAATAATTGTTTGTAAAACAAACAACTATCCACTGTAAATTACTTACCTTCAACGGGTCTGCCTATCGTTTTACATATAGCAGCTTTACTTCTCCTGGAAGAAGGTTGTATTCCAGAAATGCCGGAACATCTTTCATTCGGCGGCTGCGGGAAATATCTTGAACCTTATCCGATCCCATGATGCCGTAGACGTTCGACTCACGAACCATGTAAGCATTATGACCGTCGGGATTCGCCAGCATCATAATTTTTTCCTGCCCGTTGCGGCTTTCTTTGGTAAAACCTAAGATGCGCCCGTCGTTCAACTGAAGCATTTCGATCCCGTTATCTTCCTGAAGAACGTCGTAACTCGCCTTGATGTCATTGATTTTTGCAATATCATCGGAAATGTCGTAGCAAATAGGTTCCCACCAGGAAGGATTAATCTGGACAACGTCAATTTGCCGCTGAAATCCGTATTCAAAGCCGATCGTAGTGGAAATGCTGGAACAGATGTAAGCCCCTAATTCGTAGCGCAGGAGCGCCTGATGTTGATTGCCACTGAATTCATCGGCGCTGCGGATTGTGTCATGATTTTCGGGAAAGGAGATCGACGAGGCATAACGACTGTATTCTTGAGTTTGATCCAAAAACCACTGCTCTTTTAAATCCCACCATTTAAAGCTGTTGGTAATAAAATCGAAACCGGCCTCAGCAATATCAACAGCCTGCTGTGATGAACAACCCAGCGTTTCCCCCAAAAATATCGCATCGGGATATTTTTCTTTGATGCGGGGAATAAGGAAGTGCCACAGTTCGTTCGGGACATGATAGGCCGCATCGCAACGGAATCCGCGAATACCCAGATCCAAATAAAACAGCATCATCGTTAGCCAGTAGTGCCAGAGATTATCGCGGTCGCTGGAATGGGCGTTGTTAATCTGAGCCAGATCTTTCCACTCGACCCAACTATCACCGTCCTGAGCGCCGGGATGTTTCAGTTGACCGTCGGGATCACGTTCGTACCACTCTGGATGATCTTCAATAAGATGTGAATCAAAAGCGCTGTGGTTGATCACCAAATCCATCATGATCTTCATTCCGCGTTGATCGGCTTCTTTACATACATTTTTCAGAAGCTTGTTGCCCTTTTCGACGTGCGCTTCCGGGTTTTCAAAATCCATCTCTCCAGTGACGTAAAGTGGATGGTAATGGTAATAATTTTTTATCGAGTAATCTGATCCGGAAAACCCCGGATAATTGATCGGATTAATATAAATCCAGTCAAAATTCATGGCTTGGATACGCTCAAAATGTTTGATCCACATATTCATCGATCCAACAAGTTTTGGATATAAATTATAAGCACGTATGCCTTTTTTCATGATTTTTCCTCGGTTCTATTGTTTTGTAGCTCTGCAAGTCAATCTTGCTAATACTTTTGTTTATATGCATATTTCAGGGAGAATCACTTTGTCATGCTTAGTGATAGAATTTTTAGCTATTGGGTGTGTGCAGCACAAAAAAGCATCTTCTCTTTTGTTAGCTAATATGCGAAATAGCAAGCCACATACTACCTTTTAATTTAACCAACCACTATTAATCATAATTAACCTTTTATAATATGGTCATACAAAAGGGAAGCTTTAGGGCTTTAGGGCTTTAGGGCTTTAGGGCTTTAGGGCTTTAGGGCTTTAGGGCTTTAGGGCTTTAGGGCTTTAAGGCTTTAAGGCTTTAAGGCTTTAAGGCTTTAAGGCTTTAAGGCTTTATTCCGCTGACCAGAGCACTTTAAAATAAGCAAAAAAAATGGCAAACCCGCAAAGGTTTACCATTTTTTTTATATTAAATCAGCACCCTATGGGAGCTAAAATATCACCGCGAATTAAAGCGCTACGATATTTTCTGCTTGCGGGCCTTTTTGACCTTGCGTTACAGTGAATTCTACTTTTTGGCCTTCAGCTAAAGTTTTGAAACCTTCGCTTGCAATAGCACTAAAGTGAGCGAATACATCTGGTCCAGTTGCTTGCTCGATAAATCCAAAACCTTTCGCTTCGTTGAACCATTTAACGGTTCCTTGTACTTTATTAGACATAATAATATCCTGTAATTTTAATATAGAGTTGCCTTCAATAGGCTTGAATAGCGTAAAAACAGACTGGAACTTAAAAACTACAGAGCGAGGTATTATTAATAAAACGACGGAATGGAGAATGTAAAAAAAAGGCTTTCTTCTTGCTGAGGCACACTTTATAGAATCCAAAATGAAAGTCAATGATTGTTTAAAAAATAAACAAAAATAATTTATTAATGACTTAACCACAACACGCCCTATTATTCGGTTATATTATGGTGGCTGCTTCCAAGAATCCAGGACTGCTTTCATTGGGCTTCTGCGGGGAATATTTACCCGCGTAATTTTAGCGCATGCTATTGTTCCACCAAAGCATAAAATGCTATCAACATAGCGCCATATCAATACCAATAAATACAAATGATCGGCCCCTGATGCTTGATACCTCTAGTGTCTTCGGACTTAAGTTTGCATTATATATTCATGACCTAATTTCATCATCCCCTTCAATAGAAAGGGTTGGATAATTATATTGTGTACGCGGACTTATACAGGCATCTTTACTCTGTGTAGCGTCCAGCGCCTCTGCGGTAGTTCGTAGGGTGCGCTTCAGCACCAATTGTGCCACTGCTCACGGTGCATAGAATGCACCCTACCAATAACTATTTTAGCCTTTACTCTGTGCAGCGCCTCTGTGACCACTGTGGTAGTTAATGGGGTTCGCTTCAGCACCAATTGTGCCACTGCTCACGGTGCATAGAATGCACCCTACCAATAACTATTTTAGCCTTTACTCTGGTGCAGCGCCTCTGTGACCTCTGTGGTAGTCTTTTTAAGTTTGTTACAAAAAATCAACATGTACACTTCATCATAAAAATGAATGTTCGTATTTAAGTCTGAAAGCACTCGTTACCGGACTAAGTCATTTTCCTGCCTATTTATCTGCTTAGGGTATCAGTACAAATTTACCGACGTGCTTTTTCTCAAGAAACTCTTTTTGGGCTTCAACAATCGAAGATAACGGAAAGGTCTTTGCTAACACCGACTGAATTTCGCCCTGCTCTATGTATCGTACCAGATCAGGAAAAACCTTTTCGTCCCAAGCGGTTGTTCCTATCAGCGTGATATCTTTCAGGTACATATCGCGCATATCAAGTTCAACAATAGGCCCTGCAATAGCGCCCGATGAGACAAACCGCCCGCCTCGTTTTAATAGTTTGAGCATGGCAGGAAAGCAACTCCCCCCCACATTATCAACAACAAGATCGACAGATTGCTCCCCTAACGCCGCGAGCAGATTAGCAGTTCTGCCTAACAGAATATCTGCGCCAAGCGAAGCTACCCGCTCATGTTTTTCCTCTCCCGCAATAGCGATAACCTTCGCTCCCCTGCGTTTTGCAAGCTGTACAGCAGCACAGCCGACACCACCTGACGCACCCGCGACCAAAACCGTTTCACCGGATCTCAAATTGGCTCTGTTGAGCATATTCTCGGATGTACCATAGGCACAAGGAATAGTGCCAAGTTCTGCATCGCTCCAGTCACAGACCACCGGGAACACTTCCGTTGCTCGAATTTTCACATATTCAGCAAAAGCACCATCAAAATCAGATCCCATCCAGATATTATCCAAAGAGCCAAAACCGTGTTCGCGAATGCAGGGGCGGATAAGTACCCGTTTGTCCATCAGGCCAGTGTCGACATCGTCTGCCACATTCACGACTACTCCACAGCAATCTGTCCCTTGAATAAACGGAAAAGACGTTTGCTTATTCCAGCCGCCATCGACCTTTGGAGGCTCGACTTCTGAGATCGATCTATCCTTAGTGGAGCCGTGAACTGAAGAAGAATACCATCCCAGTCTGGTATTGATCTCGGTGTTATTAACGCCGGCGGCCAACACTTTAACCAGTACTTCTCCTGCGCAGAGAACAGGCATTGGAACTTGTTTGCAGACTAACTTGTCATAACCGCCACTGCCTGTGGTTACGATAGCTGTCATTGAACTATGAATCATTATTTGGGTTCCTTCTATTTACAGAGTATCGGGGCTATTGACCTTTCCTGTGCATTTTTACAGCAATTTATGCGTGCTTATACAAGGTAGATCTTGCGTTGTGTCGTTATTCTACATAAGCAGATGAGAATGCATACGATCGTGCGCACAAATGCTGCCCTTCGGATTCATCTAAAAATGTCCTGCACGGCGTTATACGTCGTTTACATAATTTATGCGTGCTATACAAGGTAGATCTTGTGTGTGTCGTTATTCTACATAAGCAGATGAGAATGCATACGATCGTGCGCACAAATGCTGCCCTTCGGATTCATCTAAAAATGTCCTGCACGGCGTTATACGTCGTTTACATAAAATACGATGTAAACTTGCTCAGAACACGTTTAGATTGAAAAATCGCACTAAAAAAGTCAACAAAACCTAGTATAAATTCACATTAATGTGCAAATTAAAATTTTTCCTTCAGGTGGTTATAACATACAAATTATTGAAAACAGAGGATGACGGAATGATTTCTGCCATTGCAGTCCTGCATCTCCGGTGCCGCTATTCGCTTTAGAGCACAACTCACCAATGCTTCTGTTGTCTGCAATTTAGAAAATTAATAGTACAGATACTTCAGTCAAAATAAGTGCCGCACCAACATATAACATACCAACTATTGCGCGCTATTTTAATTAAAGGCAAGGAAAATGAACTAGGTGTCACTTGCCCCTAAAAACCTAATGTAACATTAAAAATCAACACCTTAACAAAAAAACACCTACCTCAATTGCAACTATTATATACAGGTACCCAATCAATCAGACCAAAATATTCAACCTAAAAACGATAATTTACTGACGGTCATCATAATGAAAAAGCGCATCAAATTGACCTCAAGGCTTTCCAGTAGTTGGTTACATTGTGTTACAGTCTTGTTACAAAATGTTACAAGATTGATCTATTTATGTGATTTCCCTCCTTACCTATTTGGGCATAGTTGGTTTATGATTTGGTTTTATAACTCACCTTGCTTTTATTTTTAAATAAGGGCTCTTTGGTAAGTTCCAATCTGATCAGCAGTTCGGCTGTCAGATAATTTTAGTCAAGGGAATATCACATGAAAATTTCAAAATTATTTTTAAGTATTTCATTAGCACTGGGCCTAACAGCCGGTGCGCAAGCAGCTGAAATAGAAGTACTGCATTATTGGACTTCAGGCGGTGAAGCTAAATCTGTTGCCGAACTGAAAAAAATGTTGGAAGCAAAAGGGCATGACTGGAAAGACTTCGCCGTGGCAGGTGGTGGTGGTGAAAGTGCCATGACAGTACTAAAAACACGGGTCGTTTCAGGTAACCCACCAGCAGCCGCGCAAATCAAAGGGCCAAGCATTCAGGAATGGGGTGACGAAGGCGTATTGGCTAATCTTAGCGCTGTCGCTAAAGCCGAAGGCTGGGATGACTTGCTACCCAGTGTGGTGGCAGATGTTATGAAGTACGACGGTAAATATGTTGCCGTTCCGGTTAACGTCCACCGTGTAAACTGGATGTGGGTAAACCCGGAAGTCTTCGAAAAAGCAGACGCAAATGTGCCAACAACCTGGAAAGAATTCTTTGTTGCTGCTGATAAAATTAAAGCGGCGGGCATGACGGCTGTTGCTCATGGTGGCCAACCTTGGCAAGATGCAACCATGTTTGAATCTGTGGTATTAGGTACTGCGGGTGCTGAGTTTTATAAGCAGGCATTTGTAGTGTTAGACCCTGAAGCTTTAAACAGCCCTACCATGATTGATGCCCTTAAGACTTTCCATAAAATCAAGAACTATACCGATCCAGGATCGCCAGGACGTGATTGGAATCTGGCCACCGCCATGGTTATCAATGGTGAAGCGGGTATGCAGTTTATGGGAGACTGGGCAAAAGGTGAATTTACTGCCGCTGGTAAAGTACCGGGTAAAGACTATATCTGCACCGCAGCACCGGGCACAGCGAATGACTTTACCTTTAACATCGACAGTTTTGTCATGTTTAATCTGGAAGATAAAGAACAACGTAAAGGTCAAAATGATCTGGCCAGCACTGTCCTAAGTGTTCCTTTTCAGGAAGTCTTTAACCTTAACAAAGGATCTATTCCTGCGCGTTTGAATATGTCCATGGATAAGTTTGATGATTGTGCAAAACTGTCGGCAAAAGATTTTGTTAAAACAGCGGAAGCAAATACCTTAGTGCCAAGTATGGCGCACGGCATGTCAACCTTCTCTTCAACCCAAGGTGCTATCTACGACACTGTTACTGAGTTCTACAACTCAGATTCAATAACAGCAGAAGAAGCCGCAGCAAAACTAGTAAAAGCAGTTGCAGCAGCGAAATACTAAATAAGGTCTGATCTTTTAGACCGGTTGGATCTCAGCGCATTTTAGCTGAGATTCGATTGTTGCTTTCTGCTGTACAGGAGAATTAATCCAGTGAAAAAAAAATCCAGCGCCCCGCGTCAATCCCTTGGGAACCTTTTACCAAAACTAGTAGTGGCACCTACTTTTGTTATTGCTATTATTTTTATCTACGGCTTTATGCTGTTAAATGCGTGGTTATCCTTTAGCTCATCACGCTTGCTGCCAACCTATGATTGGGCCGGCACCATTCAATACGAAAAACTATTCGCCAATGATCGTTGGTGGGTCGCCGCTGAAAACCTTCTGTTGTTTGGTGGTTTGTTCATTGTAATTTGTTTACTGCTGGGATTATTTCTGGCCATTTTTTTGGATCAGAAAATTCGAGCCGAAGGTGCTATCCGCACCATCTATTTATACCCGATGGCACTTTCCTTTATTGTTACCGGTACCGCCTGGAAATGGATCCTGAATCCTGAACTGGGTGTGCAGCGCTTAGTACGCGAAATGGGTTTTGAATCCTTCACCTTTGACTGGCTGGTCAATACCGAAATGGCTATTTATACCGTGGTTATCGCGGGCGTCTGGCAATCCTCTGGTTTTGTGATGGCACTGTGCCTCGCAGGTTTACGGGGAATAGATGATAATATTATCAAAGCCGCTAAAGTTGATGGTGCTTCAATGCCGCTTATCTACCGTAAAATAATTATTCCGGGTCTGCGTCCGGTATTTTTCAGTGCATTGATTGTGCTGACGCACATTGCTATCAAAAGCTTTGATTTGATTGTTGCCTTAACAGGTGGTGGCCCCGGTTTTGCAACCGACGTGCCGGCTACCTTTATGTATACTTATTCCTTCACTCGCGGACAAATCGGACTTGGGTCAGCAGCTTCTATGATGATGTTAATGGCAGTCGCAGCCATTATTGTGCCTTACCTGTATTCGGAACTAAGGAAGAAAAAAGATGAGCATTAATAGAGTATTGATTTATAGCTTGCTGGGCTTTGTAGCACTGATATATTTATTGCCACTGGTTGTTATGCTCATCACCTCCCTCAAGGATTTAGATGAGATTCGTACAGGCACCCTATTATCGTTGCCGCAATCATTAAATTTTGATGCTTGGGGTAAAGCCTGGGGAACTGCCTGTACCGGCGTAAGCTGTGAAGGTTTAAAAGGTTACTTCTGGAACTCAGTGCTGATCGTGGTACCGGCTGTGGTAATTTCTACCATCTTAGGCGCCTTAAATGGTTATGTACTGACTAAATGGAAGTTCAAAGGCAGCGATCTGTTTTTTGGTATGCTGTTGATCGGTACCATGATTCCCTTTCAAGTGATCCTGTTACCGATGGCGCGCACGCTTGGCTTCCTGGGTTTGTCAGGCACCACATCTGGCCTGATTATGGTGCACGTTATTTATGGTCTGGCATTTACCACCCTGTTTTTCCGTAATTATTACATCAGTATCCCCAATGAATTAGTCAATGCTGCACGTATTGACGGTGCCGGTTTTTGGCTGATTTTTTGGCGGATTATTATACCCGTATCAATACCTATTATCGTTGTATCGGTGATCTGGCAGTTCACACAAATTTGGAACGACTTCCTGTTTGGCGTGGTTTACTCCTCGGGTGATTCTCAGCCGATTACGGTTGCACTGAATAATTTGGTCAATACCAGTACAGGTATTAAAGAATATAACGTTGATATGGCCGCGGCAATTATTGCTGCACTGCCCACCCTGCTGGTCTATGTAGTAGCCGGTAAGTATTTCGTTAAAGGTCTCACAGCGGGTGCTGTTAAAGGATAAGGAACACAATTATGCATGCTTTAAAAATACAAAATGTTGAAAAAACCTACGGCAAAGTGAATGTGCTAAAGGGAATAGATATAGAGATAGAGCCCGGACAATTTTTAATTTTAGTGGGTCCCTCCGGCTGTGGAAAATCGACCCTGCTCAATATGATTGCAGGTTTAGAAGAAGTCACTAACGGCAACATTTTCATTGGTGATCGGGATGTCACTCATTTAGATCCAAAAGACCGTGATATTGCGATGGTATTTCAATCCTATGCGCTCTACCCGAATATGACGGTTCGCCAAAATATTTCCTTTGGTTTAGAAATACGCAAGACAGAAAAATCTGAGCAGCAAGTCATTGTTGATAAAGTATCAAAATTACTGCAGATTGAACCCTTGCTGGATCGTAAACCAAAGCAGCTATCGGGCGGACAACGACAGCGTGTCGCGATGGGACGCGCTTTAGCCCGTGACCCTTCAATCTTTCTGTTTGATGAACCCTTATCAAATCTTGATGCTAAATTACGTGTGGAGATGCGCAGTGAAATCAAAGAGTTGCATCAACGTGTTGGAACAACCATCGTATACGTCACCCATGATCAGATTGAAGCCATGACCTTAGGGGATGTGATCGCGGTAATGAAAGACGGTGAAATACAACAAATGGGCTCACCACAGGAAATCTATGACAATCCACGCAATCAGTTTGTTGCAGGTTTTATGGGCAGCCCTTCAATGAACTTTATTCCCTGTCAGATTGAGAAAGTGAATGGAGTTATGCAGATAGAGTTAGAAAGTGCTGGTGCGTCGCATAAAATGCTGATTAAACAAACTATTCAGGGACTGGAGAGTTATGCAGGAAAAAAGGTTATCCTTGGTATTCGCCCGGAACAAATCACTCAGCAGGGAGAAGATAAAGTTGATAGTGCTATGCTTGATTGCGCCGTTGAAATTATTGAGCCAACCGGACCCGATACCCAGATTACAGCGCGCATCAATGGAGTAAGAACAATTTGCCGTATTCACCCAACTGCCGAATGTCAGTTAGATAAATTGATGCCATTGATGCTCGACATGTCAAAAGTGGTATTTTTTGATCCCGAGACACAAATGCGTATTTACTAAAATAAAAAAGGCTGCTTAATCGCGGCCTTTTTTTGGTTTCACTACATTTCGTCTTCCGTGTCTACAATCTGGAAGTTAATAAAAAAATCAGCAAAATTTTCTGTTTACAATAATATATGCTTACTATTATCTATTCTGCATTAATTGTAATTAATCATCTTCGCTATGGCTACTATCATCATCCGATTCGCTATGGCTATAGACACGAACTCCAGAGGAAAGATTATCGTCTGTATCATAATGCAGTTCAACTGTGTCCAGATCATCACCATTTTCTTCGTGGTGATCCCTGATATAAGTAACCGAATTACCTGCTAAGGTTTTTAAATGATCAGCATCATCATCATCATTATCATCATCTAATAGCGCGGCCAGAGTACGCGCCACTAAATGTGCTTTACCATCCGGTGTGTTGACATAATCCCCGCCTACGTCTGCTTCATCGAGTTGCAGTTCAGCGGCAAGATCTGTTAATGTCATCACATTAATGCTAGCAAGGGTTGTAAAAGGAGTCACCACCGTAGAATCTTCTGTGCCGCGCATTTCATAACTTTTTGTAACAAATCCCGCAGTATCACTGTCAGATGTTTGGCCTGCAATGACCCTCACTATCACAGTATAATCTTCATATTCATTAAGGATCTGTATTTGGCCATTGGCATCGGTCTCACCAATGAACGTTTCTGTGCTGCCATCGGGTGAAAGAACGTAAACGTCGGCGGCGCTTAAATAACCATCGATAGCGGTATAAGTGGTTGATCCTGTATCAGTACTATCAGATGAGCCACCACAAGCGGTTAAAATAGAAGCGAGAGCAACTGCAAGAAGAGATTTTTTAATCATGATATTTTCTCGAATGGTTAATGAGTTAAAGGCTAATATTAGTAAAACCTAATATATATACAGAGGAATCAAAAATCAAGGCATCTTATGAATCTGTTTTACTTACCCAGTTAAGTCAAAAGCAAAGCAAAAAAAAGATCAATAGAAAAGTATGAGCCTTTTTAAAAATAGGGTAAATAAAAGAAACAGTTAAGAAATAAAAGTAAAAGAGGAAGTGTTAACCCGTGACAATCTGAGGATAAGTCTAAATGACATTTTAGAAAAAAATTGACTTATTTTTTTTGCTGATCGAGTTTCTGGGCAAAAAAAAACCACAAACAAGTTTGTGGTTTTAAAAAGGGATTAAAATAAATTTAAGATTCGTTATACATCTCTAAACTTGCTATCTCTTCTTTCTGCTCTTGAATTATCTTCGCATCTTCATTGCGCAAACTTTCAACATAATCGAAATAGTTTTTGTCTACGTCACCGGTCACATAGACACCATCAAAGACTGAACACTCAAAATCATCTGTATTAGGGTTTTGTTTACGAAGCGCATCTTTAAGATCTTTTAAATCTTGGTAAATAAGCGCGTCAGTCCCGATACAATCGCTAATCTGTTCTACCGTGCGGTTATAAGCAATCAACTCATCGGCTGTGGGCATATCAATGCCGTAGACATTCGGATGACAAACCTGTGGCGCGGCTGAAGCAAAATACACTTTTTTAGCCCCGGCATCTCGCACCATTTCTACAATCTGTTCCGAGGTAGTACCACGTACTATCGAGTCATCCACTAATAAAACAGCTTTACCTTCAAACTCGGCTGTAATGGGATTTAATTTACGACGAACGGCATTACGGCGCTGTGTTTGCCCCGGCATAATAAATGTTCTGCCAATATAACGGTTTTTTACAAACCCCTGACGATAAGGCAATCCCATTTCCAAAGATATTTCCAGCGCAATATCGTTAGATGTTTCCGGGATAGGTATCACGACATCAATTTCTACATCAGCCCATTCGCGTTTTATTTTTGCCCCCAATTTACGGCCCATTTCTAAACGCGCTTCATAAACAGAAATACCACTTAAGGTGGAATCGGGACGTGCTAAATAAACATATTCGAAAACACAAGGTGTTAAGCGCGGGTTTTCAGCACATTGTTGGGTAAATAACTGTCGATCTTCGGTGATATAAACAGCTTCACCGGGTTCAACATCACGCATAACTTCAAAACCAATAGTATCAAGACCCACACTTTCTGAAGACACAATATACTCTAAATCACCCTCTTCTGTCTTACGAGAGCCTAATACTAACGGGCGGATACCATAGGGGTCGCGAAATGCAACCATGCCGTGTCCAATGATCAATGAGACAACAGCGTACGCGCCTTTAACTGTTTTATGAAGCTCACCGACAGCTGCAAACACATCTTTTGGTGACAATTTATCACTTTCAACTTTATCAAGCTCTGCAGCAAAAACATTTAACAGCACTTCAGAATCGGACGTTGTATTGATATGACGGCGGGACGTAACTAATGAATCACGTAAATCTTGAGCGTTGGTTAAATTCCCGTTATGTGCAAGGGAAATTCCCCAGGGAGAGTTTACATAAAACGGTTGAGCTTCTGCGGCACTGGAACTACCCGCAGTTGGATAGCGTACATGGCCTATACCAATATTACCTTTTAAACGCTGCATATGTTTAGAATCAAAAACATCTTTCACCATACCATTGGCTTTACGCTGTTTATAATTATCATTCGAAATAGTGACGATGCCAGCAGCATCCTGCCCACGGTGTTGTAGTACGGTCAATGCATCATAGATACTTTGATTAACGGGAGTTGCTCCAACTATACCAACGATTCCACACATAAATAATGCCTTAATTATTAGAAAAATAAGTTATATCAGTCATACCAAGTAACAGGTTATTTTATATAAATGATAGTGATTGTAAATTTTAAATGAGCGTAAATTAAATGCAGAATCTGCATTTAATTGATTTACTTAATATTATTCAGCGAAAAAAATCACTAAACTCCCCTGTTATTAAGTTAAACAGAAATTTTATTCAAAAAACTAGAAGCATTTTCGATATGTTGAAAGAACCACTCAATAATTATTCCAAACTCAGGTGCCAAAGTTGATTCTTTCCACCAATCGCTTTGGTTTAAATTAGTAAATGAATCCATAAAAAACAGCAGCGCACTGATAATTAAAACACCACGGATAGCACCAAAAATAATGCCAAGGAGTCGGTCCGTCCCGGACAACCCAGTGACCGCAACCAGGCGGTTAATAATGTAGTTGATTAAGGCGCCCAGTAATAACACCGTGATAAATAAAATAGCGATCGCAACAGCGTTGCGAATTAATTGATCTTCAAATTCCGTTAAATAGACGGCCACTTCAAGATAGAAATTACTGGCAATGAAAAAAGCGCAGAACCAAGTTACTAAGGACAGGGCTTCTTTGGTAAAACCTCGTAATAAACTGATAAGAGATGAAGCTGCTATAATGCTCAGAATGGCGATATCAAACCAACTCATTGCGATCCTTAAAAATAAAATTGAAAACGGCGGCAGTTTACCAGAGAAGCGCGGTAATTACTGTAAATAATCTATGGATTTGTTGCTTTAAAGGGTAATATTTTACCTTCTAATTGGGTTAATTTTTTTAAACGAGGCAATTGTTCTTTTAGGCGTTTCTCTGAAACATCAGGTCCGACAAATACGCGGGTTAATACCCCATCCGTGACCTTCCGAGGGACAGTATGAGCTTGAAAACCAGCTAGTTGTAACTGCTTTAATAACGTATTTATGTTTTCTGCACTTTCAAAGGCACCTAACTGAATTGTCCATGCTGATTCAGGAAACTGTTTTTCCCCCGCCATTTTTTGCGGTTTATCAGAAAGAGTAACGGATTTTGCAACTTCTTCAATTTCCCAATCAGCATTTTTAGCGAGCGGCGTTTCCTGTTTTTTATCTTTCCCTTCGATTGCATCAATCGCTGCTTGATTTCTGTTACTTGTTAAATTTGATTCTGTTTCAACAATCAGCGTGTCACTGCCCGCGAGAGTGTGTTTTTTAATCTCCGGTTGGATCGGTGTTGCTATAAACTCATCTTGATAAGAGGTTTTTTCACCATCAATAATAGTTGGCAAAAAAATAACAACAGAGGCAACTAAAATAGTGACCCCTACTAAACGATTTTTAAACTGAGAAGCCACAGGTTATCCTTGTGAAAAATTTAAAAAATCAGAAACAGTATGAAAGGAACCAAAGACGATAATTATATCAGATGAATCGACTTTATTACGTACTGTTTCATAAGCTCTATTAACATTTTCGAAACAAATAGGGGTCGTTAGCGCATTTTTTGATTTTTGATAGTTTTCTAAAAGAGCGTCAGCACTGAGACCTCGATAACAATCTAAAGAAACAAGATTACAAAAATCTATTTCCGCGTTTATTTGCTCAAAAGTACCGGCAGTGTCTTTATCAGCCAACATGCCAATAATAGCATGTACTTTACATTTACCCGGTTTGCCCGCTTTTATCAGTCGTAACTGACTTGCAAGATAGCTTGCAGATTGCGGGTTATGAGCAACATCTAAATACAGATCACAAGCAGAGGTTGTGCTGATTTTTTGCAGGCGCCCGGCTAAGCTGGCATTTTCAATGGCATCTTTAAGCAGCGCAGGATTTACTTTGACTTGCAGCGCTTCAATAACAGCCAATGCAGTTGACGCATTTTGAACAGGTAATAACGGTAAACGAATATCCTTGAGCGTATTCTCTCCCGACCAATTCCATTTGTTTCCCGTTATTTGATAGGAAAAATCTTTATCGGCGTATTTGATTTGGCAATTAAGATTTTGCGCATGAGCTTGTAAAGAGTGTGGCGGATCAAATTCACCACAAATGACCGGTTTATGCGCACGAAAAACACCTGCTTTTTCAAAACCAATTTTTTCACGGTCGCTGCCTAACCAATCAATATGGTCTATATCTATTGTGGTTACCACACTGATATCAGATTCAACCACATTGGTTGCATCTAAGCGCCCCCCCAGTCCTACTTCCAATAAGATATAATCGCAGCGGGCTTGTTTTAATAAAGTCAAACAACCCAATGTGGCATACTCAAAATAACTTAATGATGTCTCTTTTCGGGCTGTTTCTATTGCCGCAAAAGCGTCACAATGCGCTTGCTCGGGTAATTCCTGTTTATTAATACGTAAGCGCTCGGTGTATCTTTGGATATGTGGTGAACTGTAAACCCCCACTTTAAAACCCGCTTGCAGCAAAATTTCTTCTAGAAAAGCACAGGTTGTGCCCTTACCATTTGTTCCCGCAACCGTGATCACCTGCGCATCAAAATTGATCACCTGCAAATCTTTTGCGACCTTGGCAATACGTGACAAACCCAAATCTATAACGCTTGGGTGTAATTTTTCAACATATGCCAACCATTGCGGCAGTGTTTGAGGACGATTTTGAGGAATAAGATTATGCATATTTTGCTCTTAATTATAGATCTAAAAATAACGGGCCACAGGGCGGACGAGGTAGATCATACTGCGGGGGATAGTCAACTTCAACTAAATATAACCCGCCGGGTTTTGCTGTCGCCGCGGCTTTAGATCTGTCTTTATAAGATAGTAACATCTTTAACCAGTCGACCGGTTGCTTACCGCATCCTATCTCAATGAGGCTACCGGCAATATTTCTGACCATATGGTGTAAAAAAGCATTGGCTTTAATATCAATAATGATGAATTGGCTGCGCTGGCTAATGTTTAAATATTCAATGCATCTAACCGGGCTGCTTGCCTGACAATGTAACGCACGAAAAGAGGTGAAATCTTGCTCGCCAAGGATCATCTGTCCAGCTGAATGCATTTTTTGCACATTCAAATCCATATGGTAATGACTCAATCCAGTTCCTAAAATGCCCGGACGAAATGCCCCATTATAAATAATATAACGATAATGGCGTGCAGTTGCACTAAAACGGGCATGGAATGATGAATCTACCTGTTTAACCCAGCGTACTGCAATATCCTTGGGTAGGTTAGCATTAACACCCAGTGTCCAAGCGACATCTTTACGAATAGCATCGGTTTCAAAGTGCACCACTTGACCTGTGCTGTGCACTCCTGAATCTGTTCGCCCTGCACAATGCACTCTGACCGTATGATTCGCTATTTTTGACAATGATTGTTCTAGTTCCTGTTGTACCGAGATCACCTCTTTTTGGCGCTGCCAACCATAATAAGCAGCACCATCATATTCAATTCCCAGTGCAATTCGCATTAATCATTCATCCTAAAATTCAAATCGCACAGTATATACTATGTATTTGTGCTTTTAAAAATGAATTGTATTTAACAGGGCTTAAATACAGCTTCCTGCAGCAGTTTCTGCTGATTTTATTAACGGCTTAGAAAATAGGGTGAAAAATCAATCAATTAATGATGTTCCATATTTTGCATTGCACAGTGGAATTACTTTTAAAAGTTCAACACTTTGCTCATCGGTAATTTGCAGAGCAGAATGTATGGCACGCTTATTATTAGCGATGATATCAATATAATAACTGCGCTGTTCATATCGAAAACAAATGCTTAGAATTCCCCCCTCTAAATTCCAAACACCATCAACCGTTTTATCATCAAATAAATTGCCTGCCTGCAGATGGTTATTGTCGTTGAATTTTAAAATCAATGGCGAATTTTGCTTTGACATAATAATCCATGAATGCGAAATAACTTCATCAACTAATAATTTTCTTTTACCCAACTCCCACAGAATATAATCACCTTCAGTGGAAATAAAAGAACGATCATCATCACTTAATCTGGCGAAGGGCAACAAGCTGTTCTTCTGGCCTCTTTTTTCATAATTAAACAAGATGACTTTACGTTCTAACTCGCTTAACAATGAGTACTGCGGCATAAATACTACTCCTTAATAGGTAAGTATGGATAACAGCGTTGAATTTTTTACAATTCAACTTTTATTACAAGGTAAATCATATTTCAGGCAATGAAACAGCGTAGATCATTTAATTTGAGTAAAATCAAAAAAAGGGAGGGGTAAAAATATGTTTTTTAAGGTTTGCTCACAAAGCATAAAATATCTCTAAAAATTTATGATTTTTGAGCTAGATATTCACTCGAAAATTTTCTGATATTTAAGCGCACTTTTATTGAGTAAACGGCTCAAAAATGCCGGGGAATTAATGTAAAGACCCTAGGAGCTTGACCAGTATTAGGCTTAATACTGAATAAAGCTCCCAGGTGTTAATGTGAATATCATTCACTGTTTTAGTTAATCTGATAAAGCAAACGAGCAGCGCAAAGTGCCCTTATTTCTTCGCTTTAACAACCCGTTTTTTAGTCTGTTCTTCGACCCATTTTCCATCAATGTACTTTGCGGTCCAGCCGGTCGCTTTCTTTTCTATTTCAGTCATCACATACTGTTCTTTGTTTTTCCGACTATAACGGACAACCGCTAAATTACCCTCAGGATCTTTTTGCGGCGCTTCGGCTAAATAATAAAACTTTGGCGAAATGCGATCTTTGAAACGTGCCAGTTCAGATACTTTAGGCGCACGCGTTTCTCGAGAACGAGGAAAAGTATTTGCCGCTAAGAAAATACCCGATGCACCGTCTCTGAGAATGAAATGCGCATCACTTTGCTCACACTCTAATTCCGGCAGATCAACAGGATCTTCTTTAGGGGGAGCCACTTCACCACTGCGTAAAATTTTACGGGTATTTTTACACTCTTCATTAGTGCAGCCCATATATTTTCCAAAACGGCCATCTTTTAACTGCATATCACTGCCGCACTTGTCACATTCAACAACCGGACCGTCATAACCTTTGATTTTGAATTCACCATATTCAACAAGATGACCATCACAGAGCGGGTTATTACCACAAACATGCAGTTTTCTTTTCTCATCAACCAGATAGCTGTCCATGGCCATATCGCATTTAGGGCAACGTTGTTTAGCCATTAACGCAGCGGTCTCTAAATCTTCGCTTGATAGAAGATCCGTAACCTCTTCACCGTCCACTAAATTGATGGTTGTTTTACAGCGTTCTTTAGGCGGAAGAGCATATCCGGAACAGCCTAAAAAGACTCCCGTTGAAGCCGTTCTTATGCCCATTTCACGATCACAGGTAGGACAATGTATTTCTTTGATAATAACCGGTTCATTAAGACGCATACCGCCTTCTTCAGGTGTTCGTTCGGCTTTCTCTAAAAGAGTGGTGAGATCCTGATAAAAATCATCTAATTGTTCAGTCCAATTAGCTTTTCCTTCTGCAATGGCATCAAGATTGCGTTCCATTTGCGCGGTAAAATCATAACTCATCAATTCAACAAAATTTTCACTCAGGCGATCGCTTACAATCTCTCCCATTTTAACCGCATAAAAACGACGCTTATCGACTTTTACATAACCACGATCCTGAATGGTTGAAATAATACTGGCATAGGTCGATGGCCGGCCAATACCTTGTTTCTCAAGCTCTTTAACTAAAGCCGCTTCGGTAAAACGTGCCGGGGGTTTAGTGAAATGTTGCTTAGGATCCAACTCGACTAATTGCAGTACCTCACCAATGGCGAGCTCAGGAAACTGTACTTCATCCACCTGAGTTTTAGCAACAGGCTGCACCTTTGTCCAACCTGCGAAGCGCAGTGTACGTCCCTTAGCGCGTAACTGATAATCACCCGCCTGTACCACAAGCGTGGTTGCATCATATAAAGCAGGCAGCATTTGACAGGCTAAAAACTGACGCCAAATCAGTTCATACAAACGTTGCGCATCACGGTCGACGCCCACCAGTAAGGCAGCTAATTGACCGACATCGGACGGACGTATGGCTTCATGGGCTTCTTGTGCACCCGATTTACTGCTGTAAACCACCGGTTCTGCCGGTAAATAATTTTGGCCAAATTCATCACCTATAAAGTCTCGCGCACTCGCCACCGCGTCTTTACTGAGGTTAGTCGAGTCGGTACGCATATAAGTGATATAACCGGCTTCATAAAGACGTTGCGCCAGCATCATGGTCTTTTTAACACCAAAGCTTAAACGGGTACTCGCAGCCTGTTGCAGGGTCGAGGTGATAAAAGGAGCACTCGGTTTACTTTTTGTTGGTTTATCTTCACGCGACAGTACTTTATATTCAGCGGATTTCAGATGATCGACCGCTTTTAGCGTTTCAGTTTCAGTTACCGGCTTAAAATATTTGCCCTTTTCTTTAAAGACTTCTAAGCGCAAATCAGATTTGGTTTTATCCTGCACATCTGCATGTAAATCCCAGAACTCAACGGGGTTAAACACTTTAATTAAACGTTCACGTTCAACGACCAAACGCACCGCAACGGATTGCACTCGGCCAGCGGATAATCCCCGGGCGACTTTCTTCCAGAGTAACGGGGAAACCATAAAACCCACCACCCGGTCTAAAAAACGGCGGGTTTGCTGCGCATTAACACCATCAATATTTAATTCAGTTGGGTGCTCAAAAGCATCCTGAATAGCCGTTTCTGTGATCTCATTAAAAACAACACGTTTATATTTCTGGTGTTCACCACCAAGCACTTCTCTTAAATGCCAGGCAATTGCTTCACCCTCTCTATCCAAATCCGTCGCGAGATAGATAATAGGGGCATCGACAGCCAATTTTTGTAATTCTGCGACAACTTTTTCTTTGCCCGGTAAAATTTCATAATTGGCTTTCCAATGATCGTTAGGATCAACGCCCATTCTCGCGACCAAGGCACTTTGTGTGCGTTTTGCTTTTTCTTTTTCTTTTTTAGCAGCCGTCATGCCCGCCAAAGACTTAGTTCCTTTAGCCTCTATTTTTTTCTTCGCACTGCCGCTGGTTGGGAGATCCCGAATATGACCTACGCTTGATTTTACAATAAAATCTTTGCCCAGATATTTATTGATCGTTTTTGCTTTTGCCGGAGACTCCACAATAACAAGAAATTTACTCATAATACTTACATACCTACATAGTCATAATCGCGGAAAAGAAACTTAAATTTATATTCTTCTAGTGAATTCCCTTTTTATATAATCCAAACTTTAATCGAATAGCAACCTATATTTTCAAAAACGCACTGTTTTGGACAAATAAGTTACTTTTATTCGAGTTCGCTTTTATATTCGTTTAAAAAAAACACTATTACTTAAATAATTTATTCGACTGAGTTTGAAATATTTTTAACAGACTATTTTCTAAAGCGATAGCAGCAGCGTGTCCAAGTTTGTCCGCAAATTTCTTACGCTGAGTGTACTTGATTTGAATGATATGACGGCTGTCCAGCTGGCTTAACAAATAATCATCACTGGTAGATATATGGTCAACTAAATTGCGCTCTATCGCCTGCAGACCGTACCAATGTTCACCTGTCGCCACTTTGTCAATATCAATTTGACTGCGCTGTTGGGTGACAAATTGTTTAAATAGATCATGTGTTTCCTCTAATTCCTGCTTAAACTTATCACGTCCAGCCTCGTCATTTTTTCCAAACATAGTTAATGTGCGTTTATATTCACCCGCCGTTAATTGCTCAAATTCTATGTCGTGCTTTTTTAATACTTTATTAAAGTTTGGGATCTGAGCAATAACACCGATTGACCCTAAAATTGCAAAGGGTGCGGCAATGATTTTATTCGCAACACAGGCCATCATATAACCACCACTCGCAGCGACTTTATCAACCGAGATTGTTAATGGAATATTATTATCTCTTAAACGTTGCAGTTGTGAGGCAGCAAGACCGTAACCATGCACCATACCGCCGCCACTTTCTAAACGGACAAAGACTTCATCTTGCGCCGTTGCCACGCCTAAAATAGCGGTTATTTCCTCACGCAGAGAGGTCACTTCTTTAGCGTCAATGCTGCCTTTAAAATCGATCACATAAAGTTGCGCTAAGCCTTTTTTATCCTGGCCCGATTTTGCTGCTTTTTTTGCGGCTTTGTGTTGTTCTTTTTGATTTTTTTTATCTTCTTTCTGGCGCGCTTTTAATTGATGATGGGTGAGTAATTTTTCTTCAATTGTTTTCTTTGTGTCTTTTAATTGCTCTGAAAGGTCAATCAGTTGTAATTCCCCTTTCTTGTTTTTTTGTTTACTTACCAGCGCAATAACAGCAGCAACAACTGCAATGATAGCAATAGCGAAAGTCACTATTTTTGCGAAAAACAAACCATATTCGATGACATATTCCAAAATTTTATTCCTATTGTTAATTTTATTTGTCATATAATGACAAAAAGCACGGCCAGGCACAAAAGAGATTGAGTCTTTTATTAAAATAAAGTTAAGATTGTAGCTTATTTAACAATATACGAGATAATATGAATGAATTTAAAGCACAACCAGACTCCTTAAGCGGAAAAACTATTCTAATTACAGGTGCTGGCGCGGGTATTGGTAAGACGCTCGCTTTACACTGTGCAGACCTGGGTGCAAAAGTCATCTTATTAGGAAAAACAGTCAAAAAATTAGAAGCGGTTTACGATCAAATAGAATCACGGGGTAGACAACAAGCGGCTATTTTGCCCGTTGATTTAAATGGCGCGACCGAGGAACATTATAATGACTTGGCGGACACCATAAAACGTGAATACGGAAAACTTGATGCACTGGTGCATAACGCCAGTCAGTTGGGTGTACTGGGCCCTTTCGATCAAATTGAAAAATCGACCTGGGACGAGGTAATGCAAACCAATGTAACGGCTCAATTTTTATTAACCAAAGCGTTAATTCCGGTACTCAATCTGGCTCCGCTGGCATCGGTGATTTTCACAACATCAAGTGTTGGTCATAAAGGCCGAGCATATTGGGGAGTCTATAGCGTGTCTAAGTTTGCCTGCGAAGGCATGATGCAGGTTTTAGCCGATGAATATGAGCATAGTTCATTACGTTTCAACGCCATTAATCCGGGGGCCACACGCACCACAATGCGCGCCAGTGCCTACCCTGCGGAAGACAGCTCTCTATTAAAAACAGCGACGGACATTATGCCTAGCTATTTGTATTTATTAAGTGATGAGAGTAAAAGCGTTACCGGGCAGCGAATCAATGCGCAGTAAAATAGTCAGACGCTATATTATTATTCGAGGATTAAGGGTTTAGATTAAAAAGGGGGAAGCTTCGCCCCCTCAAAATATTATTTGTAGATATTATGTCCTTTCTCAGGACGGGTCTTTAAGAGCTTAAGTGTCCACATATACTGCGCTCTGTTTTCATCTATCACTTTTTCAATGGCACGATTCATCAACTCGGTCTGCTGCTGTTGATCTCCCTCGAATAAATTTTCCAGCGGCGCATGACAAATGACATCTATTTTTGAGGTTTTTGCGTTGTATGAGGTATAAATCGGAATGACCACGGCACGCCCCAATTTAGCCAGCCGCCCGATAACCGGCAAAGTGGCTTTTTTAGTGGCATAAAAATCAGTGAAAACACTGTTCTCACGACCATGATCTTCATCGGGTAAATAATAAAAATGCGCTTTGTCGCGTAAGCTTTTAATTGCAGGCTTTAAACCTTCGGAACGATGATACAGAGTCCCCTTTCCGGCAAGCTTGGTAAAACGCGTTCGATAACCTGTTACAAACCAGTCAAAAATAGGATTGTTATAATCTTTAAACATACTGGATAACGGATAACCTCTTGCCGAAACAGCGGCTGCTCCCGCAAAATCTAAACCATAACAATGCGGTGCCAAAAAAATAATGGCTTTATCCTGTGCTTCGGCTTCTTTAATATAATGCTCACCAATAAAATTGATGCGTTTAATTAAAAATGCCTGACTGCGAAAAGCAATTTCACCGAGTGATAATAAGATTTGCGCCACCGAGCGGAAGTTTTCACGCATCAGCTTATCTTTGTCAGCTTCGTTATATTCCGGAAAACACAACCCCAAATTGATAAATGCAATTCTTTTACGTTTATTTAGAAATTTAGCATCATATAATTTATCAGCAATAAATGCGGCAAAACGATCTCGCCATTTAATGGGTAAGTAACTGAAGAGAAATAATAAACCCAGCAAAAGCCATATTCCCCAATATTTTGGAAGGAAATGCTGTTTTTTCAGAGAGGTATCAAATCGAGATTGATATTGAGTCATTATTAGACCTTTGAAACACTAAGAATGATTGTATGGGGGGGATTGGTGGTAGACTCCCCAGCGAACCCTCGGCACTTGAATCGCTTGCTATGGCTGCTGCCTTCCGGCTCTGACCAGGTTAACAAGTTTTCAATGCGAGGAACCAAGGAGCCTACCATTGTCACTGTTATCAAGTGTTTATGTAACGACTTGATGAACAGAATTATACGTGATGAGGCAGATATTACAACCGCTATTTGACAATTTAACTGCGACTGCTTAATAATCACCCATTCCACTCAATTTAATCGGTTTGCGCTACTGTTATTCGTTAAGTTGAGCTTGGCAAGCTGTTAAGTTGAGCTTAAACAATACCCTTGCGAGCAGCAACATAATCGGTTTGCCCTACTGTTATTCGTTAAATTGAGCTTGGCAAGCTATTAAGTTGAGCTTAAACAATACCCTTGCCAGCAGAAACTTAATCGGTTTGCACTACTGTCATTCGTTAAGTTGAATTTGGCAAGCTGTTAAGTTGAACTTAAACAATACCCTTGCCAGCAGCAACTTAATCGGTTTGCGCTACTGTTATTCGTTAAGTTGAGCTTGGCAAGCTGTTAAGTTGAGCTTAAGCAATACCCTGGCCAGCAGAAACTTAATCGTTTTGCGCTACTGTTATTCGTTAAGTTGAGCTTGGCAAGCTATTAAGTTGAGCTTAAGCAATACCCTGGCCAGCAGCAACTTAATATTTATTCTCTATCTAAGATGACTAAAGCAGACCTTTGACTAATCTATCCGCTTTAAACCTGCGCATGCGAATAAGAATTTTTTTAACATTGTCGGGATAATTGGCAATATCTTCAATTTCATTAAAGTGTTTAATTTTCCGGGTATTTGCTAATATGCCGGAAAGTTCTTTATCCAGTAACCCTTTAATCTCCTGTTTAGGATCATCAATTAAAAGAGCATTTTCCAGATCTAAACGCCATGCTCGCGGATTTAGATTATGCCCGGTTAACATTGCAAAACGATTATCAGAATAGAGCCCTTTAAGATGAAAACTATTGGCCTTATCTTGCCAAAGATGAATTTTCAATAACCCTTTATCAATTGACTGCTGATGTTTGGTGGCAAACTTTTTAATATTACTTTCATAGAGATAAGGTAATGTACCGATAGTTTTAAAAGGTTTATCAGCTGGGATATAAAAGTCATTCGCCGTTTTATCTCCGACTATAATAGTCAGCTGCACGCCACGTGTTAATAGCGCATTGATATCTCGTACGATAGCACCCGGCAAGTTAAAATAGGGTGTAAATACAATCAATTCCTGCTCGGTACTTTGAAATATTTGACGAATCGTTTTATTGAGCTGATTTTTGCGGGCGCCCAATCCGAATAGCGGGGTAACAGTCAATTGATCCGGCGACACTTGCCCCTGATACTGGTAACTCGCTGTTTTCAAGTCGTGAGTTAATGTTTTATGCGCTAATTTGAGAGACTGGAAATCCGCTATGCTCTCAGTGTTTAGTGATGTTACCGCATTTGTACTTAAAAATTGATCTTGTAAAAACCGCACCAGAGAGTCGGCTAATACATTATTTTTTATTAACCAGTAACGATCCAGACGGTATTTATCCTGTTGATGCAAATAGATATTATTTAAACTTGCGCCGCTGTAGAGCACCTGATCGTCAAAAATAAAACCTTTTAAATGCTGTACACCGAACAGTTCTTTACGTTTAACGGGGATGCCAATAATTTTGACACCAAGCCCTTCTGTTTTAGCCACCTGCTGGTACCAGATTGCATTGGTTGACGCTGATTTATCGACGCCTATTAAACCTCGTTGTGCTCGATGGAAATCAACACAGACAACGATATCTAATGAAGGATTGTTTTTTTTAGCTTGATATAAAGCAGATAAAACGTCTGCGCCCGCCTGATCATCTTCAAGATAAAGCGCCGCGAGATAAATACGTTTTTTAGCGGTACTTATCTGTTTTAACAATTCGCTGTTAAATGATTTAGTAGTAAAGAGACAATCAATGTCCTCTACCGCAAGCGGAATTTTTTTTAGATTATTAAGAAACAACAAACTTTGTATAACTCGACTACTCATGATTTTTTAAACCCGGATATGTTGGAAAAAAACAAGATAAGGCTGCCTGAGCAACCTTATCTTAGTATTGACCAATTTAGGTTAGATTACTTTAACCAGTGCATCACATAGAGGTTGCATATTATCTTTGGTCATACCGGCGACAGAAATACGACCTGAACCTACGATATAAATAGCAAACTCTTCTTTTAAACGATTGACCTGTTCAACGGACAAACCGGAGAAAGAAAACATACCATTCTGACGACTAATAAAGCTGTAATCTTTAGTAACACCCTTCTCTTTCAATGTGCTTACAAACAATTCACGCATCTCTTTAATACGATCGCGCATATCTGCAACTTCTTTATCCCATTGCTGATAAAGATCGGGATCGGTCAGAATAGTGGTCACAATAGCAGCACCATGAGCCGGAGGATTGGAGTAATTTGAACGTATTCCTGATTTAATTTGACTAAATGCAGACTCCGCAATCTCGCTGTCCTCTGCTACCAAAGTGATGCCACCCACGCGTTCATTATATAAACCGAAGTTTTTAGAAAAGGAGTTAGCAACTAACAGTTCTTTATTGTATTTAGCAAAAATACGCAGTCCCTGAGCATCTTCTTCAACACCTTTTGCAAACCCCTGATAGGCAAAGTCAAAAAATGGAGTGGCACCTGAATCAGCAATCAATTTAGCTAAAATTTCCCATTGTTCCAAGGTAGGATCGATGCCTGTCGGATTATGGCAACAACCATGGAAAAGGACTAAATCACCCGTTTCAACGCTTTGTAATGAATCCACCATAGCATCGAAGTCTAAGTCATTATTTTCGGCGTTATAATAGGCATAATTGACCACATTAAGGCCTGCGGTTTTAAACACATTGCCATGATTTGCCCAGGTTGGGTTACTTACCCATATTTTTTTTATGCCCAGTTTTTTGACAGCAAAATCAGCTGCGGTACGCAGTGCGCCGGTGCCGCCTGGCGCCTGTGCCGTGCGTGCCCGATTTGATAGTACCACGTCGGAATCTTGGCCAAACAACAGTTTTTGAACAGCATCGCCGTAAGCGGCAATACCCTCAATGCTCAAATAACTTTTTGTCGTTTCTGTCGCTAGCAGGCGTTTTTCTGCTTCTTTCACGGTCGCCAAAATAGGGGTTTGCCCGCTTTCATTTTTATAAATCCCAACACCTAAATTTATTTTTTCACTGCGGGGATCTTTTTTAAATGCATCAGTTAATCCTAAGATGGGATCTGCTGGCGCCGTACTCACTTGTTCAAACATAATTATTCCTTACGTATACTGACGTTATCTGTCCATATCGTGTTATACCATCACTGCCTTTTCAAGCAATAAAAAACGTAATTATTAAGCTAATTTATTAGCAATTTCTTCTATTTTAACTTTCCAGATGGCAGGCCCTTGCTCATGTACATTATTGCCTTTACTGTCAACGGCCACGGTAACAGGCATATCTTCGACATCAAATTCATAAATTGCTTCCATTCCTAAATCAGCAAATGCGACCACTCGGGATTTTTTTATTGCCTTAGACACTAAATAAGCGGCACCGCCAACGGCCATTAAATAGACAGACTTATGTTTGGCGATTGAGTCAACGGTTTGTTGGCCGCGTTCAGATTTCCCGATCATACCGAGTAACCCGGTTTCTTCGAGCATAAAGTCCGTATATTTATCCATCCTTGTGGCTGTTGTAGGGCCGGCAGGACCAACAACTTCGTCTCGAACTGCATCAACAGGGCCAACGTAATAAATAAATCGCCCATTAAAATCAACTCCTTCTGGTAATCCCTTTCCGGAACTTAGCAGAGAGTGGATACGTTTGTGAGCGGCATCTCGTCCGGTTAATATTTTTCCTGACAGAAGAAGAGAATCGCCACTTTTCCAGGTAGCCATATCAGCTTTAGTAAGGTTATTAACATTCACACGATGGACATTTGCACCTTCTTCTCGCGTAATTTCAGGCCAATCACTTAATTTCGGCGCGACTAACTCCGCTTCCCCGCTACCATCAAGTTTAAAATGCGCATGTCTTGTTGCGGCGCAATTGGGAATCATCACCACGGGCAACGATGCCGCATGTGTCGGGCAACTTTTAATTTTAATATCAAGCACAGTGGTTAAACCACCTAACCCCTGTGCACCAATACCAAGTGCATTAACACGCTGCATAATTTCTAAACGAAGTTTTTCATCTGAATTTAACTGTTCAGGATTATTTTTAGCTTTTTCTTGTAAATCAAAGATATCCACAGCTTCCATTAATGACTCTTTCGCCATTACCGCCGCTTTTTCTGCAGTGCCACCGATGCCGATCCCCAACATACCCGGCGGACACCAACCAGCCCCCATGCTTGGCACGGTTTTTTCTACCCAGTCAGCAATTGAATCCGACGGATTTAACATCACCATTTTTGATTTATTTTCCGAGCCGCCGCCCTTCGCCGCCACCATGACTTCAACTTTATCGCCCTTGACCATTTCTACATGAACAACTGAGGGGGTATTATCCTTGGTATTTTTGCGTGCACCAGCGGGGTCTGCAACAATTGAAGCGCGCAGAGGATTACTCGGATCGGTATAAGCTTTGCGGACACCGGCATCGACCAACTCTTGTACTGTCAGTTCACCTTCAAATTGAACCTTCATACCGATTTTGACAAAAACAGTGACAATACCGGTATCTTGACAAATCGGGCGTTTACCTTCGGCCGACATACGAGAATTAATGAGAATCTGAGCAATTGCATCTTTTGCAGCGGGATTTTGCTCCGCCTGATAAGCCTTATGCATTGCTTGTATAAAATCCAGAGGGTGATAGTAAGAGATAAACTGTAATGCATTCGCAACGCTGTTGACAAAATCCTGTTGCTTAATAATAGTCATGTAAAACTCCGTTAATATAAATAAGGGTATAAAGGGCTGATATGTGGGACAGAGAATGTTAATCTGTAAATACATATCCACCAAAACATTTGTTACAAAACTGTTGACTGAATTCTAAAAAATATGACTAATCCTAATTCCACTATATTAATACAGCCTCTTTCATTAACCATTGTCGAACTTACCAATATAAAAGCGCAGATAGCAGGCTTAGATTGGGCGGTTTTACTTGAATCAGCCGGCAAGGATCATGTTGATAGCAGGTGGTCAATTATTAGTGCACAGCCCGTTGCTAATATGGTCACATATCAAGGGGTAAGCACAATAACACAGGGTAACAAAACTATCAGCGATTCTTCTGATCCGCTTGCGATACAACAAAACCTGCGCCAAAAATTATTTCATAATAGTACAATAGAGACGGATCTTCCCTTTACCGGAGGCGTATTAGGTTATTATTCCTATGGACTGGGGAATTATTTTGAGAATATTCAAAATGCAGATAAACCGGTCACGCTTGAATTGCCTGAAATGGCGGTGGGTTTTTATGACTGGGCGTTACTCATTGATAATGAAAATGAACAAAATTATTTAGTTGTCCATAAAATGAAACAGAGCAGCGCAAGCCTTCAGGCATTATGGCAGCAAAGATTTGCTTGGTTAAAAGCGCAAAATTTAAAAACAAACACCGAAAATTTTAAATTATCGTCATCTTGGCAAGCAAATATGAGCAAATCACAATATGCGCATAAGTTTGCGAAAATACAAGAATACATACTCTCGGGCGATTGCTATCAGGTTAATCTGGCGCAACGATTTCAAGCAAGTTACCAGGGTGACGAATATCAAGCTTATCAGGCTCTGCTGGCAGAGAACCGCCCGCCTTTTGCCGCTTTTATGCGTTTACCTGAACAAGCAATTATCTCACTGTCCCCTGAACGCTTTATAAAATTGCACAATAATATTGTAGAAACTAAACCAATCAAAGGAACAACACCGCGTTTTAATGATTTTTTAAAGGATCAAATCAGTAAACAAACATTATTAGACTCTGAAAAAGATCGTTCAGAAAACTTAATGATTGTGGATCTTTTGCGCAACGATATTAGCCGGGTGTGTACGGCTGGCAGTGTCTCTGTGCCTAAACTGTTTGACATCGAAAGTTTTCCAGCCGTGCACCACTTAGTGAGCACAGTGGTTGGTCAATTGGACAGTATTTATAGCAGCGAAGATTTATTACGCGCCTGCTTTCCCGGTGGCTCAATTACCGGTGCGCCTAAAATACGTGCGATGGAAATAATAGCCGAATTAGAGCCGCATAACAGACAAATGTATTGCGGTAGCATTGGTTATGTTAATGGCAATGGGCAAACAGATACCAATATTGCCATTAGAACCTTACTCTGTTATCAGGGGCATATTTATTGTTGGGCAGGAGGAGGTTTAGTCGCTGATTCAAATGTTGATGCTGAATATCAGGAGTGTTTTGACAAGGTAAGTAAAATTTTACCCTGTCTGGAAATTTTGAACAAATAAAGCTTCGAGCTGACGGCTATCGGCTGACAGCTGACGGCTGACGGCTTCGAGCTTCGAGCTTCGAGCTTCGAGCTTTCGAGCTTTCGAGCTTCGAGCTTCGAGCTTCGAGCTTCGAGCTTCGAGCTTCGAGCTTTCGAGCTTTCGAGCTTCGAGCTTTCG
Organism: Psychromonas sp. MB-3u-54; assembly: GCF_002836415.1. Classification (GTDB taxonomy): domain Bacteria; phylum Pseudomonadota; class Gammaproteobacteria; order Enterobacterales; family Psychromonadaceae; genus Psychromonas. The sequence goes on from NZ_PJBP01000181.1 coordinate 53,698, forward strand.
AGCTTCGAGCTTCGAGCTTTCGAGCTTCGAGCTTCGAGCTTCGAGCTTCGAGCTTTCGAGCTTCGAGCTTCGAGCTTCGAGCTTTCGAGCTTCGAGCTTTCGAGCTTTCGAGCTTTCGAGCTTTCGAGCTTCGAGCGGCGAGCTGACGGCTAACGACTGACAGCTGACGACTGACAGCTGACAGCCTTCGAGCTTCGATCAGCGTACAGGCAGTTCGATATCTTTAAATAATTCACTAACTTCAGCGTTATATTTTAATTGGATCGCTTTTTCTACTAGGGGGCGATTCAAATGTGGTGCAAATCGAACCATAAAATCATACATATAATCACGTAAAAAAGAGCCCTTTCTGAAACCAATACTGGTGGTGCTTGATTTGAAAATATGACGGGCATCAATCACGCAGAAATCGTCATCATCTTCATTGATAGCCATACTGGCAACAACCCCAACACCCAAGCCTAAACGCACATAGGTTTTAATCACATCAGCATCGGTGGCAGTAAAGACAACATTCGGTTTAAATCCCGCAGAGTTAAATGCTTCATCTAACTCAGAGCGTCCGGTAAAACCAAAAACATAAGTCACAATCGGGTACTTGGCAATATCTGCAATACTAATCTCTTTAATGTTCGCCAGAGGGTGATTTTTAGGCACGATCACCGAACGATTCCAATGGTAACAAGGCAGCATAATCAAATCTTGATAGAGATGCAGAGCTTCAGTTGCAATTGCAAAATCGGTTTTCCCTTTGGCGACTGACTCCCTTATTTGCATCGGGGTTCCCTGATGCATATGCAGGGACACTTTTGGATAGCGTTTTATAAAACCTTGAATAACATCCGGTAAAGCATAACGGGCTTGAGTATGGGTCGTGGCAATGTTTAAGGTTCCCTGATCCGGCTGAGTATATTGGCAGGCAATGGCTTTGATGCTTTCAACTTTACCTAATATCTCCGAAGCATAACGAATAACCTCTTTCCCTGCAGGGGTTACCTTGGTTAAATGTTTTCCGCTTCTTTCAAAAACTTGAATCCCCAACTCATCTTCGAGCATGCGAACTTGCTTACTTATCCCCGGCTGCGAGGTGTACAAGTTCTCAGCGGTTGCAGATACATTTAGATTGTTATTTAACACTTCGACGATATAACGTAATTGTTGTAATTTCATATAAATGCCATTAGTTATAGAAAGATTTTTTAGATTTGATATTCCATTTTATTCTAACAGAGTTAGATCAAATATAGTTAACTAGTTATTCGCCGTGCTGTGGAAATTAACAGATTTAAAACACCGTGCACAATAGCGGTTGTTGGCGAGAAAAGTGATCTATATCAAATGTCTATTATTTCATTCTAAATTCAGAAAACAAATTGACACAAATCATAAACTTACCCGCAACTTGCCTCTAATATGCGCACATGACTAGTAAACAGGACATAATAGATGACACATATTGATGAGACACAATTAAAAAAATTCCAAAAACAGCTTCTATCGTCCCTTGATATATTACGTAATGACGTTTCAGATATTCTGTTAAGTTCAAGTCATGCAGGGCATAAACTGGCTGCTACACAATTACAAAAACTATCAAATTATCAATTAGTTGAATTAACGTCAAAACTTGATATCTCTTCTCTCGCGCATAAGACAAATGAGATTAAAAGTATTGATGCTTCGTTAAATGATATTGAATTAGGTTTATATGGTTTTTGTTCCGATTGTGAAGCCGAAATTTCAATAGAAAAATTGCAACAAGATGTGACCACTAAACGTTGTGATATTTGTGAAAAAAAATATCAAAAGCAAAAATATAATCAGTTCAAATTATAAACCTAGGAGCCTAACGGGAATAATTAATGTGTTCTCGGTCAGGCTCCTGGAAAACAGCCAAGGAGTATTTAACTTACTCATTGCAACATTGACTTTCGCTACTTATAATAGGCAAATTTAGAGTTGCTAATTTGCCTATTAATAATCCAATAACACCCCCTGAAGCGCAGCCGGACAGCGGTTATGCTAATCTATTAAAGCCTCTTGCGGCGGAACAATGCTCACCCGATTTCAGCGCCCGACTGTCAACGAAAAATAACAATAAAAATAATTGGCTGTCGATGTATCCGGTTGTTTCTCAAATTATTACGCATTTTGAAAAATTACCACAGCCTTTACTGGTATTTAACTCAGTATATTGGCAAGCGGCTACCAGCGTTATCTTTGAATGTAGTCCTCCCGATTATGCACTTCTGGCGCTACTTAATTACAATCAGGAAACGTTATTTGGACGACTCACTCAGGAGTCAGAAAAAACGATCAATTTTGAGCAAGGTGAAATTTTCAATTACAATCATGGCTGTTTGGTTTTACATATCAGTCCTCTTTTGATTAATCCACCCTTGTGGTTTTTAATCAAATCATTTTTAATTACACGCACCCTACCTGCAAGATCAGCAGTAAACGGTGAAAAATTTAAGGGAAAACCGCCAGAGCAACCTTCCGAGCAGGTAGACACGAAAATAATACTGGTGGCCAATCGTTACCAACTTGATGAATTATCTCAAATTGATCCGGAATATAATCAAGTCGGTTCATTGTTTACGGAATTGTCGGCGCAAATAGATGCAACGGATGAAAATATAAACTGTCTGCAAAATTTCTGTCTGCAGCTGATAGAAAAAAATGATTTAACCCCGTTATCTGCGGATGCTTTGTCTTTATTGTTCCATCATCTTGCAAGTTTGTGCGAACACCAAAAAAGACTGCTTTTTTCGCCTGAAGTCATTGAAAAAATGCTGCGCTATGCGCAGGTGTTCAGCCCTGATGCCTCTCAGCTTGAAGCTGCTGACTTACAAAAAGTCATTGAATTACAATCTCAGGCTCAATCATTAGCACAAAATTATAGTGACCAGGCCCTGCTCGAAAAACAGTTAAAAATACAGTTAAAAGGCAAAGAAACGGGGCAAATAAATGGTTTGTCCGTCGTTGAATTAATGGGTTACCCAACTGAATTTGGTGAAATATTTAGAATATCTGCAAGTGATATGATAGGTGACGGTGAGGTTATTGATGTTGAAAGAAAAGTCGAAATGGCGGGCAATATTCATGCTAAAAGTACCTTAATAGTACAAGGTTATTTAAATCATCTTTTCACTCACGTCCATAATTTCCCACTTTCCTGCAATGTTGTTTTTGAACAATCCTATCAGGAAAGTGATGGTGATAGCGCTGCATTGGCCATCTTATTAGCAGTAACATCATGTTATGCGCAGACCCCCGCACAACAAAATTTATTTGTGACAGGGGCATTAGATCAACACGGGAACGTCCTGGCGATAGGCGGAATTAATCAAAAAATACAATCGGTGACACGTTTATTTTCGAACGGTTTATTAAATGATCCTATTACCATATTAATACCCGCAGCTAATCACATTAACTTAACCTTAGATGCACAAAGTATGCAGTTGGTCAGGGACAATAAAATCAATATATTTGGGATTAATCACTGCAGGGAAGCCTTCCCCTTTGCATTAAACGCCTCTTTTACTGAGATTGTTTCATTGATAAACAAACGGATTGAATTATTACAAAAAGAAGTACATGAAGAGTCTGAACATAGTTTATTAAGCCGTGTTTTTTCAAAATTTCGTTAATTAATTTTGCGTATGCTTTATGATTTATAACAACTCTTTATGAATAAAGTTGATTGTTATTTATCTGTCGTATAAAGTGTGCTCAAAATTTTCCAGGGTATTTCTATTTTTTTATGAAATACCTCACCACTTGCAATGATGACAGATAAGTGAATTATGACTAAAATACTATCCCAAAAAGAGTTGGGTAAAAACTCTTATACAAAAGAAGAATTAATAAAATGTGGTCAAGGTGAGTTATTTGGAAAAGGAAATTGCCAACTGCCTGTAGATAAAATGCTGATGCTGGATCGAATCATCTCTATTACCGAGACCGGCGGCGAATTTGGTAAAGGCGAATTGATTGCAGAATTAGATATCGATGAAGCATTATGGTTTTTTGAATGCCATTTCCCGGGTGACCCTGTTATGCCCGGTTGTTTAGGTCTTGATGCCATGTGGCAATTAGTCGGCTTCTTCCTCGGTTGGAGTGGCGGTCCGGGAAAAGGTCGTGCACTGGGTGTAGGTAATGTTAAATTTACCGGACAAATTTTACCCACCTCCAAAAAAGTAACTTACCGTATCACCCTCAAACGTTTGATTATGCGCAAACTTGTTATGGGTATTGCTGACGGTGTTGTTGAAGTGGATGGGAAAGCCATTTATACGGCAGAAGATCTGAAAGTGGGTCTATTTGTTGATACAACCAGTTTCTAATTTCACTAACACCTACTAAAATCTACTAAAACCTACTAAAATCTACTAAAGCACTGTATATGCCAATATCAGTGCTTTATTTTTATCTTCCCCCCCCCTAAAATTTACAGGTTGAAAATGAAATTAATCTATTCTTTTTTTAAGAGCATTGCAAAAACCATCAATATAATGCGCTTATTTATTATCAACGTACTTTTTTTTGCAATCCTGGCAGCCATTATTTTTGTTATTAATCTCGATCGACCGCCTCTGCTAGTGACTGATAACTCAACCCTGCACTTAAATTTTACAGGTAATATAGTCGAGCAGGCAACACAGACCGATTTTGCAGGTGAAATCTCAAAAAAAATGATTTCATCCAATGAAAATCAAAACAACGAATATCAAATTGATCAGATTTTAAATACCATCAATCACGCACAACAGGATCCCAAAATAAGCGACATTTTATTAGATCTTGACGGATTAGGCGGCGCAGCTGTTAATCATATTGCTGATATCGGCAAGGCATTAAATGACTTCAAATCAACGGGAAAATCCGTTACTGCCGTAGCAGACAACTACTCTCAGACACAGTATTTGTTAGCAAGTTACGCGGATAAAATTTATCTTAACCCGCAGGGCATGGTTTTACTGCCGGGTTACTCCGTATACCGTCTTTATTTTAAAGAGGCATTAGATAAATTACTCATTACACCACATATATTTAAGGTAGGTACTTACAAGTCCTTTGTTGAACCTTTTACAAAAAATAAAATGTCAGAAGCCAGCAAACTCGCCAATAAAAACTGGTTAGATCAACTGTGGAAAAACTATATTGATACCGTTATTTCTCAGCGTAAAGATAATAGCCAAATATCGGTACAATCAATATCTCCCTCTTTAAAGCAATTAAAGTCTTCCCTCATAAAAGCTTCCGGCAATACCGCACTTTATGCTTTACAAGTCGGGTTAGTCGATTATCTTAAAAACCGTAATGACGTGCTTTCTGAGTTAAAAAGTCAGGCGCAAATATCCGGTCATAAACTGAATCTAGTCAGTTATGCGGATTATTTACCGACACTCGCAGAAGTGTATGAAATCACCGGGGCAAAAAATCAAATTGCCGTTGTTCATGCAAGTGGTGAAATTTTGGCCGGGACACAACCTTCCAACGCGATTGGGGGGGACAGTTTTAGTAAATTATTAGAAACCGCACTCAATGATGATAAAATTAAAGCGGTTGTTATCCGTATTGATAGCCCCGGGGGCAGTGCCTTTGCATCGGAAAAAATTCGTCAACACATTTTAGCCTTAAAAAAAGCAGGTAAAAAAGTCGTCGTCTCAATGGCGAGTGTGGCAGCATCCGGCGGTTACTGGATTGCATCCGCTGCGGATTATATTGTCGCTACCCCAACTACCTTAACAGGCTCAATAGGCATATTTGGCATGTATGCCAGCGCCGATAAGGCATTAAATAATTTTGGAATATTCAATGATGGTATTGGAACCACTGAACTTTCTAGTTTTAACCCAACACGCGCACTCAATCCCGAACTTGCTGAGATCATTCAATTAGGAATAGAAAGCGGCTATCAACAATTTTTAGAGGTTGTTGCACAGGGCCGCAGCATGACAGTGGCAGAGGTAGATAAAGTGGCACAGGGTCGCGTATGGACAGGTACAGATGCAAAATCGCTTGGTTTGATAGATGAATTAGGAAATTTACAGGATGCTATCAATACAGCCGGCAGTTTGGCGGGTCTACAGGATTTTGATGTCAAAATTATTCAACCCGTACTGTCAACCAAACAGCATCTGATCAATGAATTATTGCTCGGTGCAGTTAAAATAATGCCCCAGGGCCTGCATATCAATGCGCTTTTATACCAGAGCCTGAATGCAATACAATCTCAAACCGCAATATTAACGCGCTTTAATGATCCGCAGGGACGTTACGCTTACTGCCCTATGTGTATTTCGGCTGAATAAAAGACATAGTATTAAGAGACTTTTGAATTTTCAGGCGTCTCTTCTTTTTTAATCAACAACTGCTGATTCGCACCGTTAGGGTGATGTTTAACGCAGGAAGGCAATATGAGCCATGTTAAGTGAAAATTAGGCTTTACCCCTTGGGCTGTTACAGCCATTCCGGCGATTTAAAACCGCCAAGGTTTTTCTATCTGGTCTTACTTTTTCTGGCTCGAACTTGGGCAGTATTGATTATTTCAGTGCTTTTACGCGATGCTGATAATCCGTTATTACGCTTGTTTTATCCCAACAAAATTCATTTCTATTTAGGATTAGGCGCGGGTTGCATCGCCCTGTTATTATTTTTTTTGTGCGGCAGGCATCATAACAAAGATCGATGCTTATCAATATTATGGCGGAACAGTTATCCACTATTATTATTCGCGATAGTGAGCGACTTAGCACTGCAGTTGTATTATTTGTCAGAACAACATTTTCAATATTCAGTTGCCGCCTCTGTACAGCTTGTCTTTGCAATCTGGATACTTTTATACTGTCTGCGCAGTAAACAGCTGAAAGACTGCTTTAGACCCACCCATCATAGCTAAATGGCAGGAAGATGCAGAAATCAGCACGTATCATAAAAAAACGGGTAATTTAATCCCCGTTTTTTATGATATTCAGTGACGTTTTTAGTGTAATTTTAAACGCGGGCGTAATATTTTATTAATCCTTTCAACTAAGGTAATTAATCCCGTACGAACATAGCCATGAAGCGCAACTTGGTGCATACGATACAGTGAAATATACACTAAACGAGCAACAGTCCCTTCAACCTTCATCGAGCCTTTGGTTAAATTACCCATTAAACTCCCCACAGTGCTGTAATTACTTAATGAAACTAATGAACCATAATCCGTATATTTATAGGAAGATAATGCCTTATTATCAAGTGTCGCTCTGATATTTTTAGCCACTAAAGACGCCATCTGATGGGCTGATTGGGCACGAGGAGGAACAAAACCACCATTGGGCAAGGCGCAGCTGGCACAGTCGCCTATTGCATAAATATTATCATCTAAAGTAGTCTGCAATGTAGGCTTGACAACCAGTTGATTAATTCTGTTCGTTTCTAACCCTGCTATCTCCTTCATAAAATCAGGCGCTTTGATACCGGCAGCCCAAACCATTAAATCAGCTTCGATTAATTCACCTTCTTTAGTCATCAACCCTGCTGCAGTGGCCTCGGTAACTAGGGTATTGGTACGCACAGAAACACCCAGTTTTAAAAGTTCCTGGTGTGCTGAACTGGATATTCTTTCGGGCAAGGCAGGTAAAATTTTACCGCCCGCTTCAACCAGACTCACGTTGAGATCCGTGCTTTTAATATCTTCAAAACCATAGCTAGTCACTTGTTCTAACGCGTTATAAAGCTCAGCCGACAATTCAACACCCGTTGCCCCGGCCCCCACAATAGCGACATTTACTTTGTTCGTTTGATGCACACCAAGTTGTAAATATTTATTGAGCATACGGTGATGGAATTTTTTAGCCTGTTTCGGGCTATCAAGAAAGATGCAATGCTCGCGCACCCCTTTAGTATTAAAATCATTACTCACACTGCCCAGGGCAAACACTAAAATGTCATAACTAACGGTACATTCAGGTAAAATCTTTATACCGTCATTATCTAACAATTCATCTAGCTGGATGTGTTTATTTTCCCGATCGATATCAGACAGCGCACCAAGTTGGAAACTAAAATGATGATTCTTTGCATGTGCACGATAACTTAATGCATCAATTCCGTCATCAAGAGATCCGGCTGCGACTTCATGCAATAAAGGTTTCCATAAATGTGTTCTGTTTTTATCAACCAGCGTAATATGCGCCTTTTTTTTTCGTCCAAGCTTATCACCCAGCTCCGTTGCCAGTTCAAGGCCTCCGGCCCCTCCCCCAACAATCACGATCTTATCCATAATGTACTCCAAGTTTTTGTTAAAAATGATTAAATTCGATTACATTAAAACACTCCTCAATAACCATCATCTTGATGAAAAGGGGTTTAAATTAGCCCCGTTAGCCACAACAAAAAGAGGCTGATCATGGTTGTCAATAGGAGTGTGTTAATGTAATAAAATGCAGAGCCTAGATTTTAGTGATCCAGATCAAATATTGGAGGTGATTATCGCTGGATTAATAAGAAAGTAAAGAGGGAGGAGAAAGTAAATAGGGAGGATGCTAAAAAACATGAAAAGAAAAAATGGCAATTAACATTACCATTTTGTGGGGCGCTATTGCTCTTTAAATTGCTTAATCGTTTGCAAATGATGCGATATATCTTGGAATTTATGACCCTGCTTCTCATCAAATATAACTGGATAATATTCCGTAAGCTCATAATCACTTTCTTTTGAATCAATAACTTCATCTGTTCGGGAGAGAATACATAAACAATTATTTTTGTTTTTAGCACGAAAGTCACTGACACATTTAGTATCAATATCTAAATATTCTTCCGGCCACTCTATTTTGCCAACCATGTTATCTTCGGGGTGCAGGTTTGGATTGAAAATAACTTGTTTAATACCACACAAAAAACCAATGCGTTCACACCAAAATCCGCCAAGTCCAACACCACAAATTAAAGGTGATTTATCCTCACTGTTTTGAATATGTTTATGTACTTCTTTTAAGATATGGCTCATATCATGTTTAGGATAAATTGTGCTGTAATGGACAAAACGCACATCATCATCAATAAACTTTAATTGCATCACCTTTTCATGGTTTCCCGGGCTCGTGGCATCAAAACCGTGTATGTAAATAATCATGTTATTACCCCAGATTTCTTATTTTAATTATTCAACAAGTTTATTGGAATTAACCTAGAGTGCAAGCATTGCACTTCACTAATTAGCACTGCTCCTCGAGCTGCATTAGCATTTGTTTGTTTTTTATCCAATTCGGGTTTTTATTTAAGGGTAAAGTAAATTTATTTTTAGTACTGCGTAATTGATTTATAGCATGGTATTGCGCTGTCTGTTTTACCTTAAGATTATCAAGAATAGAAACCGCAGCACTTCGATCATTACAAGCTAAGATTAAATCACACCCTGCTTGTATTGCACTTTCTGCGCGGCTTAAATGATTACCGACAAAACTGGCTCCGTGCATCGATAAATCATCACTGATAACGACGCCTTTAAATCCTAATCGTGTTCTCAACACATCCTTCAGCCAATAGGATGAAAAACCTGCAGGTTGCAGGTCACATTCTGAATAAACAACATGTGATGGCATGACTGCATCCAAGCACCCTTTTTTAATAAGATTTTCAAAAGGCTTAATATCTTTAGTGAATATTTCAAGTTCGCTACGCGAGTCAACCGGCAAAGCAATATGGGAATCAGCTTTAACACTGCCATGGCCGGGAAAATGTTTACCCGTTGAGACCATACCAGCAGATTTCATGCCATTAATATACGCCTCAGCAAGCGTGACTGTTTCTGTTATAGAGGATGAGAAGGCTCTTTTCTGGATAACATTCGAAATACCGTTTATATCTATAACAGGCGCAAAACTGAAATCAATATCACAGGCGATCAATTCACTGGCCATTATCCAGGCACTACTAAAGGCGAGCTCACAGGCCGTTTTCAGGTCATTGTTTTCAATTAAGGAACCCGCTGAAGGTAATCGAGTAAAATCATTCCTAAATCGCTGTACTCGCCCTCCCTCATGGTCAACTGCAATAAGAAGTTCATTCTTAGCGTGCCGGCGAATGTCTTTTACTAAGGCTTTTAACTGTTCAATATCATGATAATTACGCGTAAACAGTATAATACCGGCGACTAACGGGTGAGCTAAAATTTCTTTTTCTTCCGAATCTAATTCATAACCTTGAAGGTCAAGGATAACTGGTCTCATAAAAGGGTCTCTTAAATATTATGCGCAACGAGCAGATTAAAACCGCGCATTGCAGTTTATTGTATGCAGCTGTGATGGGAAAGAAGTGCCAATAGCGGCGTAATACTCAAAGGATTTAAACATTGTTAAAAGAAAGTGAGTCATTTATCCATTTTTCGACTCTTTTCCAGATGACTGTTTCTATTTAAGTCCAATAATATTCTCTTGGAAATTATATTATCATCTATCTTCCAATAACCTGCGCAGCCGAACTAATAGATTGACTAATCTTTCAGCCTGCCTATACGGTCATCCGAGTGATTTATCGCGTTTATCTACTTTTGCAGATCACTCCTATCCACTTCTGAACTAACAAAAAATGCGTCAGCTTTACTTATCTGCTTTATCTTTTCGTCCAATAAGCGTTTTGTTCTGCGATGAAATATCAGTGAAAAAATCAACGCTATTAGCAATAATGCACCGCCCGCAACAAGCAATACATTGCTTAAGGCTCCTTTTACCCATGACCCTTTTTGATCGTTTACAGCCGCTATCTTAATAACAGGCTGTTCGGCTGAATTGGGCTCAAGGTTAGACTGATCAAGCAGTTTTAAAAGAGTGAGCTGCGCTGCGCTTTCACCCTCAATTTTATGCTGCAGAAGATCTATTTGATCAATTAACTGCTGCAGTCTTGATTTAAATTCCCCATTGATTTGTAGTGCATCGGCTAATTGCTCGTTAGCGATTTTTAATTCCGTTTTTAGCAGCTGCATTGTTATTAATGACTGACGTTCAGATTGTTCTGAAAGTGCCTTTTTAACATTATCACCTGTTGAATTATTTTTCTGGTTATTTCCATGTTCGTTTGCGGAATCGACACCGACCAATAAGTTTGGATCCGGAAAATATTGGTTATCGATTAACGAAGCAGTTAATGATAGATCCCCCGCATCGACAACCTTTACTGCTGCTTGTTCCGAAAGAGAGGGAGGCTCATTTTCGCTTTTGGCGATGGCGACTGCGCTCGTTGCTGTTTTACGCTTATTCGAAGATTTGTTGATTAAGTTAATTGCCTGTTGATGACTTTGTTTTTTTATAAAGGTGTAAGTTGGCACATTAATCATCGCATTTTCAATGACATTATTGATATCGGCTGCAACAAAAGCATCAGGGTTTAATTTGTAAATGGCAAGCAGGGTCTGTTGAATACTGACGGAACTATTGGGGCGCAACTTTTTTGATACTGACCAAAGGGACTCATCATAACGAATTGGGCCGTATTTTTTATAAGACGGAATTTCTTGTGCTGTGCTGATGCTTGAATCAAGTGCAACACTGACAGCAGGAAATAAGACTAAGGGAGAGCAACAGGTAAAAATTAATAGCAAGCGCTTCATTTTTATTACCTTGATAAAAGTAAAATAACGGTTTATATGTGAAAATCAATAATAAACTAGCAGAACCAACTGTTGTGAAAAAAAAGCAGAGTAAGGCTAGAATTGAGATCTAGCCTACTTAAATAATAAGAACCGTTTAAATATATGTTTGGATCAGCTTTTCAGCCACTTTAATGGCATTAGTCGCCACACCAAAATAGACATTATCCGCACACACCCAAAGGTTTATACCCGCTGCATCACACACATCTTTGCGTAAACGGCCGATTTTCACATCAGCATTACCCACTACATTATCAATCATATTTGGATAATCACACACAGAATCGGATAAGGTTAGGCCTTCAGTATGGTGTATAGAATTGGACACTTCTTCTAAATCAACGGGGTAATGCGTCTGTAAATGAACGGCTTGGGCACAACCGTAAAACATGGGCACGACAACTTGAGTTGATGAGACGATAATCGCAGGATCATTCAATAATGAACGTACCTCATTAACGAGTCGTAATTCATCAAAGCTGACACCTTCCTCATTTAATTCGCCCACCTGAGGGAAGACATTAAAGGCCGTCTGTTGTGGAAAAGTAGAACTTTCAACGGTTTTAGCATTTAATAAACGCGCCGTTTCACCGGCAAGTGTGGTCACACCGAGTTTACCTGCGACCGAAACAGAATGGTAACTGCACACATTAATGCGCACTAAACCAACCTCCTGGTGAATCTGTTTAACCGCAAGGCTTAACTGTGCAGATTCGCTGCTCGGGATCGATATTATATTTTTTTCCGTGTAACGGGCTAAATTTTCTTCATTAACATCAGCTTGCAGCAAAGGTACATTTTCATCTTCTAAAAAGGTGCCACTGTTATCAATAACAACACAATGTTCACTGGCGATAGTCGCCCATTTTTTGGTGGTTTCAATATCAGTCAAGAAAAATGCAATATCAACCTGTTGCCAATCAAAGGTCTCAATATCAAGCACGTCAAGTGATTTTCCTGCAAACCTCACAGAATTAACATTAGATTCAAATTCGTTTTCATTTTCATTTTCTTCAGAATCTTCATCGGATGGCGAGCTACTGTTGGTTTTGAATATATCGCTAGCATTGACCAAAGGAAATACTTTTGCAACGGGAAAGTCACGTTGAGCTAAGACTTCCAAGGTTGTTTCGATACTGCCGTTTAATTCACCAACCAGTGCGATATTATATTCAGATTTCATGTATTTCCTTTATCTCATTTTGTACGTTGGTAGAAAAACCTAACAACTGTAATAATGTGTTTTGTTCAACGCTTGACTCAACGGTTAAAGTCGATAGTTCCCGGCGTTCCTGATATGTTTTGCGCATAGTATCAAAACCATCAACATCTTCAATCATTTCTCTGAACAGGGCATCATCCCGGCGCACATCAAATATCAGGTGCATTAATGATTTGAGCAGTGGCTGATCAATTTTTTTGGAAATCGAGACGCTATTGATAGCTGCACGGTGCACAAAATCCGCCGTGGTATATTTTTCCTTTAGCTGCAAAACATCGCACAGTGCCTGATATAACATTTCAGTACCACGTACGCGACCATCGAGGCTGTATCCTGCAATATGCGGCGTTGCAATTGCCACATAGGGTAATAATTGTTGATTAATATGCGGCTCATTTTCCCAGACGTCAAGCACTAAGGTCGGCGTTAACCCTTGCTCGGCAAGTGCTAATAAAGCCTGATTATCAATAAGATCACCACGTGCAGCATTTAATAATATTTGTCCGGTGCTAAGCTGACTTAAGACCTTGCTATCAAACATATGCACGGTTGGAAATTGCCCCTGTACTACTTTAGGCACATGTAAACTGATGATATCGGCCTCAAGTACCTGCTTAAAGGTACAAAATTGGCGTTTATCACCCGCCAGCTGCAAAGGAGGATCGTAAAGTTTACAGTTCATTCCTAATGCATTTAAGCGTTGATAAACCGCACTGCCGGTATTGCCGGCACCCACTATAGCGATACTTTTATCGCTTAAAATAAATTGCTGCTGCTCTGCCAGAGCCAGTAAACTGCTTAAAATATATTCCGCAACAGAAATTTTGTTGCAGCCCGGCGAACTGCTAAAAACAATCCCTCTGTTTTTGAGGTAAGTCTGATCGATATGATCTGTGCCAATAGTCGCAGTGCCAACAAATTTAAGTTTTTTATTTAATCTGAGTAAGTTTTCATTAACCTCAGTAATCGAACGAACCAGTAAAACATCAGCATCAATGAGTTGTTCTGCACTGACTTTACGACCCGAAAAAAAATGCAGATTGCCCTGTCCAGTAAAAAAATCCCGCGCGTAAGGGATATTTTCATCAATATAAATATTCATGTTTTTCCTAAAAAGATAGCAGAATAAATTGCGACAAAAAAAGGAGCTAAAAGCTCCTTTTTATTTTTTTATCAGTATTAAACTACTTAGAAAAACGTTTAAAGACTAACGTTGCATTGGTGCCACCAAAACCAAAACTATTGGACATAACAATGTTTAGTTTTGCATCAACAGCCTTATTGGCCACGATCGGTAGATTGACCGCTTTTTCATCTATTTCATCAATATTAATAGAAGGTGAGATAAAGTCGTTTTCCATCATCAGCAAACTGTAGATTGTTTCATGAACACCCGCGGCGCCAAGTGAATGACCCGTTTGAGATTTAGTTGCACTGATTTTTGGCGCTTTATCAGGAAATACAGTATTAATAGCTTCTAATTCTTTGGTATCGCCAACAGGAGTAGAAGTACCGTGTGTATTTAAGTAATCAACCTCACCATCGACAGTTGCAAGTGCTTGACGCATACAGCGAACAGCACCTTCACCTGATGGTGCAACCATATCATAGCCGTCGGATGTTGCGCCGTAGCCTACGATTTCCGCATAAATTTTTGCGCCACGTGCTAAAGCATGCTCAAGCTCTTCAACCACAACCATACCGCCACCGCCGGAGATAACAAAACCATCACGCTTTGCATCATAAGTTCGCGATGCGCTAGAAGGAGTATCATTAAATTTGCTTGACAGTGCACCCATAGCATCAAATTCGCAGGCCATAGTCCAGTCTAATTCTTCACCACCACCAGCAAACACAATATCCTGTTTACCTAGTTGAATTTGTTCCAGTGCATTACCAATACAGTGAGAGCTGGTCGCACAAGCGCTGCTCATTGAATAGTTAATACCTTTAATTTTGAACGGGGTTGCGAGACAGGCAGATGTGGTGCTCGCCATCGTACGAGGAACCATATAAGGACCTACACGGCGCACACCTTTTTCGACCATCAGTTTGCAGGCTTCAACCTGGTTTTTAGAAGAACCACCGCCGGATCCGGCCACTAAACCAGTACGTTCATTAGAGACTAAATCATCGGTTAACTGCGCATCGGCAATAGCTTGTTCCATAGAAAGATAAGCATAAGCGGCAGCATCGCCCATAAAACGCATGATTTTGCGGTCAATATGATCTTTAGGCTCAATTTTCAAATCACCCCAAACCTGACTGCGCATTTTCATCTCAGCGAATTGCTCCGAGAAGCTGATGCCTGATTTACCGCTTTTAAGTGACGCTAAAACTTCTTCTTTGTTGTTACCAATACTAGAAACAATACCAATACCTGTAATTACTGCTCTTTTCATTTTTAAGCCTTTATTGCTAGAGGGACTAATTATATGATGGATCTAAGGAGTGTAATAGATCAATTAAACTCTAATAAATTAAACTAAATTATCGCATTAAGTGGGAAATATATATTGTCTGACGCTAAATACAAGTTAATTAAGCATGCTCAAATAAACTGGTCTGATCAGTTAGAGCCTTTTTCGAGTCTATTCGACGACGTTTATTTCAACACAGAGCAGGGAATTGATGAAGCAAATTATGTCTTTTTTGAAGGAAATAACCTCGGAAAACGCTGGTTAGATTATTCAACTCAGCACTTTTCAATAGCCGAAACAGGCTTCGGTAGCGGCTTGAATTTTCTGCTGACCTGTCAGAAATTTGCTGAATTTATAACATCAAATCCGAACAGTCCCCTAAAAAAGTTACATTTTAGCAGTTTTGAAAAATACCCATTAAGCAAGCCGGATTTAATCATTGCATTACAGCAATGGCCGCAATTAACCGCCTTTATTACCCCGCTACTCGCGCAGTACCCAATTGCACTCACGGGCTGCCATCGTTTATTATTAAATGAGTTTAATATCACCCTCGATTTATGGTTTGGCGATATAGCAGATACACTACCGTCCTTACACGTCTATGATGCCGGACTTTTTGACTGCTGGTATCTGGACGGTTTCACGCCCAGTAAAAACCCGGAAATGTGGAGTGATAATCTGCTGCAATTAATCGCTCAATCCTGTAAAAAAGATGCAACTATCGCGACCTTTACGGCGGCAAGCTTTGTCCGTAAAGGATTAATTAAAGCCGGTTTTGAAGTCGGAAAACAGAAAGGATACGGCAAAAAAAGAGAGATGTTAGTCGGTCAGATAGGAAGCGAAGCAATAGCTGCAAACAAACTTAAACAGCATGGACAATATTACCGCCCTGCAAAATCCGACAATCAGGCACAAAAAATAACCGATGTTGCCGTTATAGGCGGCGGTATTGCCAGTGCTTGTTTATCATTAGCGCTGATAAGGCGCGGATATAAAGTCACCTTATACTGCAAAGAATCTAGTTTGGCCTTTGGCGCATCGGGTAATCAGCAGGCCGCTTTATACCCTCTTCTTAATAAGCAACACGACGCGCTAAGTCAGTTTTTTGCCAATGCATTTTTATACAGCAGAAATTATATTGAACAAATAAATCAAACTCAGCCGGTTGACTATGAATTTTCAGGCGTACTGCAGCTCTACTACGATTCAACTTCCGCCAAAAAATTGGATAAAATTTTACAAGCCGGTTTACCCGAGGAATTAGTTGAACAATTAACCGAAGCTGAAACAGATAATATTTCACGGCTAGCCATTGCGCAAAAATCCCTGCATTACCCCCTAGGGGGCTGGTTAAGTCCCAAGCAACTGGTTGAGGCTATCGTCCGGCAGGCAAAAAGTGAAGGCGACTTAAACGTACAGCTCAATCAAGAATTATTAACTTTTAACCAAAGCCCGTCACTAAATACAGCACAACAGGTCAACAGTTGGGATTGTCATTTTGCGCAGCACAGTGTGACACATTCTCTGCTGGTGCTGACAACCGCCAATAACACCCTTGATTTTAAACAGTGCGAAGCAATTCCACTGTCTGCTGCCCGCGGTCAAGTCACCCATATCCCGACCAACAATGAAATTAACCCGTTACGAATAACACTTTGTCACGAAGGATATTTAACCCCGGCGAATAATCACCAGCATTGTATGGGGGCAACCTTTAAACGCCATGATCTTAATCAGGATTTCTCTCAACAGGAACAAGTCGATAACAAAGATAAATTAGAAAAATGTATCCCCGACCAGACATGGACTGAGCAGATAGAGATAAATCACCGGGATGCGCATGTGGGGATTCGCTGTACCACACGAGACCATTTTCCCTATGTGGGCGCCATACCCGATTATCAGGCCACTAAAATACATTATAAAAATGCCACCAACAAAGAGATTACCCCGCTCAATGCACCTTGCCATCCTAATCTATATCTGTTGACCGGATTAGGCTCAAGGGGTTTTTGCTCGGCGCCTCTGCTAGCTGAAATGTTAGCCAGTCAGATAAATAAAGAACCCTTGCCCTTTGCTCGCGAAATCTTAAATGCGATGCAGATTAACAGGCAATGGATAAACTACCTGAAGAAAGGCAAGCCGTTGCGTTATTAATTTGCCTGTATTTTGCGCGTTTTTATTGCTCTCACAGCAAAAAACCTAAAAAGTGCTGATCACTTTTTATAGAACTTTGTAAGTTTTAAAAATTTACGGTAATCTACGCGCTCGATTTGACAGTATGGCTAGATTGGTCAATGTTGCCCTTTTTATGTTGAAATTTATGAAAAATAAAGCAGTTTAATGAAATACTCTAACGTTTTTATCAATAGTTTATCTTACGAATTGGCTCCCCACGTCATTTCAAGCGTTGAATTAGAATCGCGCCTTGCGCCCTTATATCAAAAGCTGCGTATACCCACGGGACAACTTGCGGCTTTAACCGGTATTCAAGAACGGCGCTGGTGGCCAACTGATCATATTTTATCCGATGGTGCGATAGCGGCTGCACGCAAAGCAATTGCAGAAACCGCCGTCGATATTAATGATCTGGGGGCGGTTGTTTATACGGGCGTCTGTCGGGATCAGCACGAACCGGCAACGGCTTGCCGTATTGCTGCAGCACTTGGTGTGAATAACAGTACAGCAATCTATGATATCAGTAATGCTTGTTTAGGGGTTTTATCCGGCATATTAGATATTGCCAATCGTATTGAGCTTGGGCAAATCAAAGCAGGATTAGTTGTCTCCTGTGAATCAGCCCGGCACATCGTTGATATTACGATTGCAAATATGCTTGAAAATAAAACCATTCAAAATTACTCGCAATCTTTAGCAACCTTAACCGGTGGCTCCGGTGCTGTTGCCGTTTTATTAACCGATGGTTCACTGCCGCTTAAAAATACCCGTCAGCATAGATTACTCGGAGCAAGCCATCTTTCGGCCTCTGAGCACCATGACTTATGTAAATGGGGTTCACAACCAGTGGGTTTAAACCTGCACCGTGAATATATGCGTACCAGTGCTGTTCCGCTGCTTAAAGAAGGTGTCGCACTGGCTTTGCAGACCTGGCAACACTTTTTGCAGCAGCGCGACTGGTCCGTTGAACAGGTAGATAAAGTCATTTGTCATCAGGTCGGCTCAGCAAATCAGAAAAAGGTGTTAGCCGCATTGAACATACCCGCTCACAAAGAGTTTCCAACTTTCCAAAAACTGGGCAACATGGGCACGGTGTCGCTCCCCGTCACCGCCGCGATAGCACATGACCAGGGGTTTCTGGTTAAAGGCGATAAAGTGAGCTTTTTAGGCATAGGCAGTGGACTGAACTGCATGATGCTAGGACTTGAGTGGTAATATGAATTTAGATACTTTATTTCCTTTTAAACGCAATTATTTGAATCGTAATGGTCAGCAATATCATTATCTAAATGAAGGTTCAGGTGAGCCTGTTGTGATGGTACACGGTAACCCGAGTTGGTCTTTTTATTACCGCAACTTAGTCAAATCATTAAGCCGCAATTATCAATGTATTGTCCCTGATCATATTGGTTGCGGATTATCCGATAAACCAACGGATAAAGATTACCAGTACACACTTAAAAATCGCATCGATGATTTAGAAGCATTATTGGATGCGCTTAATATCAGTGAAAATATCACCTTAGTCGTTCATGATTGGGGCGGCATGATAGGCATGGGTTACGCAGCTCGACATCCGGAACGTATTAAACGTTTAGTTATTTTAAATACCGCGGCTTTTCATCTGCCCAGCACTAAATCGTTTCCTGTTCCATTGTTGATTGGTCGTAATACCTTACTAGGCACCGTTTTAATACGCGGATTAAATGCATTTTCGGGGATAGCATCCTATGTGGGAGTAAAACGTAAACCCATGGAAAAAGCTGTTCGACAAGCTTATGTAGCGCCCTTTAATTCATGGAAAAATCGCATTTCAACGCTCAGATTCGTCCAGGACATTCCGCTTTTACCGCATCATAAAAATTATCAGTTAGTCTCGGATATCAGTGACAGCCTGGTTCACTTTCAGACAATACCCACCATCATCTGTTGGGGAATGAAAGATTTTGTGTTCGATAAACATTTCCTGAATATCTGGAAAGAAAAAATGCCCCATGCTGTGGTTCATCAGTTTGACGATTGCGGTCATTATATTTTAGAGGATGCCAGCGAACAGGTGATCCCGCTTATTGAAGCCTTTATAGCAGAAAACCCTTAACTTATGTCCGATCATCAAACCTGCAACTTTTGCCGTCATTTAATCGATGCGGCAACGGCTTTCCCTGACTCACTGGCAGTTGCGGTTCAAAAAAAGCAATTCAGTAAGCTCACTTATCAGGAGATAGATTTTTCTACCCTGAATAAACGCAGTGATCGAATAGCGCATGCACTCAATCAATTTGGCTTGAAAAGCGGCGATAAAGCGGTCTTAATGGTCAAACCAAGTGTCGACTTTTTTGAGTTAACCTTTGCCCTGTTCAAAGCAGGAATAGTGCCGGTAGTAATAGATCCTGGAATGGGCATTAAAAATCTCAAACAGTGTATCGCAGAAGTGCAACCGGACGCCTTTATCGGTATCCCCAAGGCCCACATTGCCCGGCGACTATTAGGTTGGGGCAAAGGCGCCATCAAGTACAATATTACCGTTGGGGGTGCAAGTCTTTGGGGAGGCGCTAGCCTAAATAAAATAATTAATCATTGCAGCGTACAAACCCCCTACCCGATGGTTAAACTTACGCAGGATAAGATGGCGGCCATTTTATTTACCAGCGGCAGTACGGGCTCACCTAAAGGGGTTGTTTATAGCCACCGAATGTTTGAAGCGCAAATCAGCGTTTTGAAAAATGACTACAAAATTGCACATGGAGAGCGTGACTTAGCGACTTTTCCCTTGTTTTCACTTTTTGGTCCGGCACTGGGTATGGCATCCATAATACCGGCAATGGATGCCAGTAAACCGATCACCGCCAATCCCGATACTATTTTTGCTGCCATTAACAAATATCACTGTACTAACCTTTTCGCCAATCCGGCGTTAATAGAGTTATTAGGCCGTGCCGGTGAGTCCCACGCTGTTAAACTGCAAAGTCTGCAGCGGGTTATCTCAGCTGGCGCACCGGCAACATTGTCTTCCATTAAACGCTTCACAACGTTACTTAATTCAGGGGTAGAGATTCTCACTTCCTATGGTGCAACCGAAGCCTTACCGGTCAGTAAAATAGCCAGCTCAGCCTTACTTAAAACAACCAACATCACAGATACAGGCGGCGGAATTTGTGTTGGTTACCCCGTTGATGGTATGACGGTTGCTATTATTAAGATCACCGAAAAAACCATCACAACATGGCAGGATGATCTTAGCTTACCACCCTATGAAATCGGTGAGATTGTGGTTCAAGGCCCGCAAGTAAGCCAGTGTTATTATCAACGAGAAAATGCGACGCTGGCCGCTAAAATAGAAGATACGAAAAGACCCCGCCACCGTATGGGTGATTTAGGTTATCTCGATTCCGATGGGCAATTATGGATGTGTGGCCGAAAATCACATCGTGTTGATTCAATTGAAAAAAGTTATTATTCCATTCCCTGTGAGCGTATTTTTAATACTCATTCGGCCATTAAACGCAGCGCACTGGTTGCTGTCAAAATAGGCGGAAAAACAACCCCTTTATTATGCGTTGAGTTGCACAATAGATCCGCACAAAAAGCTGAAACGTTATTTGCGGAGTTGCATAAAATAGCCAATAAGAATAATCAAACCATGGGTATCACACTGTTTTTAATTCATAAAAACTTCCCCATGGATATTCGCCATAACGCAAAAATATACCGTGAAAAATTAGCCATTTGGGCAGAAAAACAACTAAAAGATTAAGCAGAAGCCTTATGCCAGTCAATAACATTCCAACATTCAGTCACTTGAATGAAAAACAACAACTGGTATTAAGCCGTTTATCTATGCAGGTTAAAAAGGTATTTGTCACCGGTGCAGGTGGTTTTTTAGGTAAAGCCTTATGCCGCTTTTTACGCTCTGCTGATATTAATGTGGTTGGCTTTGCCCGTGGCGATTACCCCGAGCTTGAACAAATGGGGGTGACTATGATTAAGGGAGATATAGCTGACAAACAAGCTCTTTTTAACGCCATGCAAGGCGCTGATTTGGTCTTCCATGTCGCCTCAAAAGCGGGTATCTGGGGCAGTATGGAGTCTTATTTTAGTGCCAATATCAAAGGGACAGAAAATATTATCAATGTCTGCCAAGACCTTAAAATGAAGCGCTTGATTTATACCAGCACACCCAGTGTGACCTTTGCGGGGAAAGATGAAAACCAAATCGACGAATCTGCGCCCTATGCAGATAATTTTTTAAACTTTTATGCTTTATCCAAAGCGATTGCAGAAGCCACCATCCTAGGCGCAAATTCAGCAGCCCTTAAAACCGTTGCCCTTCGCCCCCACCTTATTTGGGGACCGGGAGATCCGCACCTTGTGCCCCGCGTATTACAACGCGCCAAAACGGGACGGCTTAAACTGGTGGGTAAAACAGATAAGCTGGTCGATACTATCTATATTGATAACGCGGTTTACGCACATCTTCTAGCGGCTGTTAATCTCAGTACAGCAAACCCAAATTGTGCAGGGAAAGCGTATTTTGTCAGTAATGATCAACCGATATTGATGACAGAAATGCTTAATAAAATTCTTGCCTGCCAAGGTTTAAAACCGATTGACGCACGTATTCCGGCACCGCTTGCTTATATTATTGGTGCCACACTGGAATGGGTTTATTTTCATTTGAACATCAAGAAAGAGCCCCCTATGACGCGTTTTGTCGCGCGTCAGCTGTCAACCAGCCATTATTTTAATATCAGTGCCGCTAAAAAAGATCTCGGTTATCACCCGATCGTCAGTATCGAGCAGGGGATGGAAAGATTGAAAGAGTCACTGGCGGAGAGCTGAAGGCTGCGGCTGTCGGCTGTCGGCGATCGGCTGAGGGCTACGGGCTGCGAGAAGGCGAGAAGGCGAGAAGGCGAGAAGGCGAGCTGCGAGCTGCGGGCTGCGGGCTGCGGGTTCGACACTCGAAGCTCGAAGCTCGAAGCTCGAAGCTCGAAGCTCGAAGCTCGAAGCTCGAAGCTCGACACTCGAAGCTCGACACTCGACACTCGAAACTCGAAGCTCGAAGCTCGAAGCTCGAAGCTCTAAACTCGACACTCGAAGCTGTGGCCTATCCCGCTTTTAGTGCACATTATATAAATATCTGATCCACAAATTCCGCATTATTGATACTTCGTTAAAAACACCCAGAGAAGCTTACATACCAGCATGACCGGAACTTATACCAAACGTATTAAATTTATGATCAAGGCCTTCAAAGGGTAAAGTGTGCAGCAGCTCTCGGAACCGGGCCTTTAGGCTCGGCCTGTTGCTTTTAAGCCTGAACAGCACTTTAAAGGGACTACCACAGAGAACACCGAGGCGCTGCGCGCTACACAGAGAAAGACCAGCCCGTAGGGTGCGCTCCGCGCACCGATTGCCACTGCCTGCGGAGCATAGAATGCACTCTACCCATTCCATTAATTAACTTCAGATCACAATTTAATTTCTTTTGGTATTATTAATGGATGACTCCGTTGATTTGTAGGGTGCCATTTTAAAGATTTTTCCAGTGATAGGTATCACCCTGCCGATTATATTTAATGGTTACTACATTTAGCTTATAAATTAGTAGGTTAGGCTCTATTTTTGAAATTGAATAGGTGGCACGTTAACACCTATCCCAAAGTGAAAATTTACTAAATTGTTACTTAAAACATTGATCTATTGAGGTTAAATAGATATTGTTGTGATTATTTATTGTGAGATAGGTATCACGGCCTTTCGTGCATAGTGATGCTTATAAAGCTGTTATAGCGCTGCTCTATTTACATCATTTATACGAATTAGGACATAAAATGAAAGAAGCAACAGAGTTATCGATCAAAGGGGAAAGTATACAAAGCCTCTATGGTTCATATTTAAAAGGAACATTTCTTGTAAACCGAAGATATCAAAGAAAATTAGTTTGGACTGTTGAAGAAAAAAGGTCATTCATTGACTCTATTGTTAGTGGTTATCCAGTCCCTTTGATACTACTTGCAGAGGTAATGACAGATAAGGGTCGTAAACTTGAGATAATTGACGGAATGCAACGGATGAATGCGATAATGTCATTTATTGATCAAGAATTCGACTTAAATGGTAAATATTTCAATTTAGAAACAATGGCTGATACTAAAATATTAAAGGATGATGGAATTGTAGTTCAAAAGGATACGCCATTAGATCGATTAATATGTGCCGAAATTGTTAGATATCAAGTCCCACTTTCTGTTTTTCTTGAATCTGGAGACAGTCATATTGATGAAGTTTTTCGTAGATTAAATTCAGGCGGTCGACATTTATCTAAACAAGAGTTAAGGCAATCTGGGGCTATAAGTAAATTTGCTTCAATTGTTAGAAAACTATCGTGTAATATTCGTGGTGACTCTAGTGCTTCAGATATTTTAGATCTCAATGCAATGAAAAATATCAGTATTACCAATAGGAATTTAGATTACGGTATATCCGTTGAAAACATATTTTGGGTAAAACACAATATTATAACGAAAGAAGCATTAAGGCAGTCTCAAGATGAAGAAACTCTTGCAGACATCGTAGCATGGGTTTCTATGGATAAAGGCCTTCGTTCAAGCTCAGATATATTGAATCAATTATATGGTTTTACAACATTAAACACACAAGAATCTTCACTTTCATCCTCAATTGAATTGCAAATTCAGAAAGTTAATGAAGAAAATATTATTAATAATATTCAGTATGTATTTGATGAACTAATTAAATTAATTGAAAAGTCTAGCAATACTTTTAACTCACTACTTTTTAAAAGTCAGCAACCAAAAATTTCCCGTTATTTTCAAATAGTTTTTTATGCTTTTTATAAACTACTTATCGAAGAATGCATGCAAATATCTGATAAAGTTAAATTAATAAAACTATTAGATAAAGCGGGTGATAAAATCATATCTCTTGCCGCTGGAGGCGGTAATTGGTCTGCCAAAGAAAAACAAACACAATCTGATGCATTATATGGTGTAATTCAAAGCTGCTTTATTAAAGCTCAGGAAAATGATCCGGCAAGATCTCAATGGGTTACTCGTTTTGAGAATATATTAATGCAATCTTCGACGGAGCAAACTCTTTATGATTTTAAAGTTGGATTACATCCTTTAAACAATAGAAGCAATAAGTTTAATCAAAAAGCATTCTCCAAAGTAATTAAAACATTGACAGCAATGGCGAATACGTTTCCTGATTCTTCAGGATATTGCCTACTAGGTGTGGCGGATACAAAAGAAACAGCGGAACAATTCAAATATTTATATCAAAGTGAATACATTTCCTATTCTTCCTTTTATATAACTGGGGTTAAAGAAGAAGCGGATAAATATCACGGGGATTTGGATAAATATTTCACCAAATTAGTTCAACTAATAAAATCAGAACCAATCAGTGATAGAGATAAGGATAATCTATCTAGAAATATTTCTACTGTAAGGTATTTTGATAAAGACGTTATTATTTTAAAAATAGAGTCTGACGATAAACCTTCAATATATGGTGGTAAATATTTTGTGCGGTATGGTAGTAATATTGATGAAGTAGAGCCTCAAGATTTCGGTCAGTTATTTTCGCGTTTTCATAAATAAGTTACGCTATAACTAATAAGGATCGTTCGTGTGAGCAACGCGCGCAGGGATGGGGTCACTCATTAGTAGTTCCAGTCAAGCAAGTGTGCAAATTTCCTTCAGGGGCTGTGGGGTCACAGGGGCTGTGGGGTCAGGGGCTGTGGGGTCAGATCTTTCATTTTGCATTATCTTTTTTTACTCGCCGCTACAATACGAGTTACTGATGAATAATGTATTTTAAAATAGCCGCCAACCTATTTCATTAAGCGGCGGTGGGGTCAGATCTTTCATTTTGCATTATCTTGTTTTACAGGGATGGTGTCAGATCTTTCATTTTGCACTGCCTCTCATGAGATGCCCGAGAAATTTAGTTGATCGATTTTGTAAAATGAACTTAGACACAGGAATGGCTGTGGGGTCAGACTAATGACTCTAATGACTTGACCCTAATGACTTATGTAAATAAACCAAACCAATGCGGCTAAGCAATTTCCGTACGTTTTTCTTGCTCAATCAATTCCTTTAGCAAGTGGAAACATGGATGTTTCCACTAAGTTCGGCTCTGCACATGGATGTGCTGTCCGGACTGGTGCGTTAAAAAGGAATTTATTTAGTAAGATAAAAAAACGTCTCGGAACGGCATTCTTTTGGTTACTTTTCTTTTGCTGTTGAAAGAAAAGTAACACGCCGTCAAGGGCGGAATACCAACGATGAAGGGACACTAAAAGCTCACAAGCGAAGGCTTACAAATAAGCAAATGAGAAACAACAATGCCACCCATTGCTCTAACCAATAACATAGGTTCTTTCAGCATTCATTGCAGTAGTCTTTTATAGTTATTCAAACGCATAAATTGAAATTTTTTCAATTTATGCGGCCTTAGATTGTGAAACATGAGGAATATGGTCGTTTTAAACCCATAGCAGAAGCTTGATATTAATCAAGCGGGAAATGACTTACAGGTGGTTGAAGAATTAAGCTTTAAGCGCACAGCCAGAGTTGGCAGTTTGCTGCACCGTGGCGTCGCTTTCGGTCTAAATGTTCACAGTATTCGGTTAATGCCGGTAAGGCCCCTACCACCCCTTTAAATAAATGACCAAATTCGGTGGTAATTTTAAGCCAATTGTCAGTAGGGATGGGGTCAGATCTTTCATTTTGCATTATCTTGTTTTACTCGCCGCTACAATACGAGTTACTGATGAATAATGTATTTTAAAATAGTCGCCAATCTCTTTCATTGTGTAACCACCTGATTGACAAAATTTGATGATAGCCTCATTGCGAGTATTTGACTGTGCAAAATGAAAGATCTGACCCTAATTACTCTTCTAATGACTACTTAGTGTCATTTAAATTTTACAGCGGGCTAAATCTGTTGCGAAATCTCCCGTATATTTACGGCCTAACTTTTCAAGTTCATCTACGCTCATAATAATTGATTTAGGCTCTGTACACCTATCGCTGTTATTTTGATTAGTTGCCGATGTTGCTTCTAAATTTTTTTGTACCTTACAAAACTGCCCCATAGAAAAATTGACAGCTCTTAAGTAATCACGAAAAACAGTGGCACTGGTATTTGTGTAGCAGTTAACAATTGCTTCAATATCAGGGTTATCTATATTGTCGCTAACCACATTTATTGTCTTTGCCATTGCGCTTTCACCATTTGAAAAGCCACCTAACTCGCCTATCGATTGATAAATGATGTGCTGCGCTGTGATGTTCTCGACTTCATTCTTATCTTCTGAGAGAAAATAAACACCCAAAATAAGAACAACTATAAAATAACCAAAAATAAGCAATGCACTGCCAAAAATGTTCATGGTTTTATTGTTTTTCAAGATATATTTACCTCTATTAATATGCTGTTCTGGGTTTTATTATATATCTCTTTAAGTTCCTCTTTTTTTCTCACATATACAACCATCTTTACCTAGAAAACCGCAACAAGTGTGGCTAAAATTCAATACCAGTTATGATTGTGACCGGCTGTGGGTTCAGATCTTTCATTTTGCATTATTTTTTTTTACTCGCCGCTACAATACGAGTTACTGATGAATAATGTATTTTAAAATGGCCGCCAATCTCTTTCATTGTGTAACCACCTGATTGATAAGCTTTGATTATAGCCTCATCGCGAGTATTTGACTGTGCAAAATGAAAGATCTGACCCTAATGACTCCATGACCCTAATGACTCATTTCAGCCTCGTTAGGCGTATTGGGTAATCTTTATCAAATTTCAGGTGTTAAATTATTATAGTGAAGAGTAAACGAATACATAGAATTATTGGGTTACTTCTAGTTTTACCTATCATCGGTTGGACTTTTACAGGGATAATATTTTTTATTAAACCAGGTTATGAGGCTGCATATGATCAGTTAGCAGTAAAAACTTACCCCTTAGAAAAGTCATTTACCATCCCAAAATCTAAAGAATGGACAGAGGTTAGGCTATTAAAGACAATACTTGGTTATCATTTACTTGTTAAAACAGATAACGGTTTTCAGCATCTAGATCCTATTTCATTTCAATCAAAAGAAATTCCGGTAGGTTTAGAGTTAACCTCTCTTTTCAATGATTCATTTTCAAATAAATCAGAGCGATATGGACATGTCATTTCTAGTGATAATTTTAAAGTTATTACAAGTAAAGGGATTGAGATTTCGCTTAATTGGTCGCAGTTAACGCTGCGCCAAAAAGGTGAAGATACAAAGCTTATCAATACAC